>ACYB01000036.1 GCA_000175855.1 Raphidiopsis brookii D9 | reverse complement strand
TATTTATACTTTTTGTTATTGTTAGTGTTTAGGTAGTTTTGAAGAGGGTGAAGTGCGATCTCGCGTAGGGAGTACTTCGTAAACGCGTGTAGTGAGTGCTTCGCAAGCGCATTTACTTGTTTGCCGACCGTTCGTTATCAAGGGAAAATTGTGAAGGGGGTAAAGTGCGATCTCGCGTAGGGAGTACTTCGTAAACACATTCCCTAGGTCTCTTAATTTTCTAGCTAGGATGCAAAATGTACACTCCTAATAAGTCCATGGGGATTCTTGGTTCCACAGTTACAGGTATTTCTTTGGTAATTTTTCTCACTCTCTGATGACTTTCCCATAATTTATGCGCTCTCTGGTTGGCAATTTTTTCTAGTTCTCTCTCTATCTCGTTGAATTCTCCTAAAAAGTCTTCTATCTCCTGTTTCGGATCAATCCCTATTCCTGTTACTTTTATTCCTTCAATTAATTCTATCGCTTTCCTATCTTCCAACCATTCAGGGTTTTCCGGTGAACCACAAAATCCTATTAGAAGACATTCTTCTCCTAAAAATTCATGGTATTCTATCATTTCTCTCTTGCTCCTTTTTCTAGTTTTTATTAAATGTCTTAATCTTAATAATAATAATGTGGTTCTCTTCTCAATTATATCAGTAATTGTAAAGCTACATCTACTGGCTAAACTATGATTCATGTCCCCTAAGGCAGTCTCTAAAATATGAGTTGCTGTTCTCTCAACTAAAATGTGATTCCTATCTACGTACTCTATCCCTTCTCTTGTCTGTACACTAAAACTGATTCTCTTAATACTATCTAGTTCTTCTTCTAATCTTAATCTGTTTTTAAAATCAGATGATTTTTTCGGTAATAACCATGTGTCTTTCTCTTTAATTAAGCTACAATTCATGGCGGAAAAAGCATTTATAATGAATCTCTCTACTTCTTTTTGTGAACCTAGTGCTATGTCTAATTCCCATAGTTCTCTCTCTACTTCTCCTGGGTTGATGGCTCTTTGTGCAAATCTGGTTCTACTAATTTTCTCTTTTTCTATTGCTCTATCCCACTGTTTTGATAGGTTGTCGGTTCCTGATTCTTCGTCACTTAATAAGTCTAATAATGATAGTTGTTTCCCATAATTATTTCTGTCAAATAGGGATTTAAATATGGTTTCTGCAATGTTTGCACTTTCTATGGGAATGGGTACTGTAATTCCTAAGGTCTTATGAATCTCTACTGCTTTACGAATTAAAACATCTAAAACTGCACCATCCACTGGATTGTCTCTACCATATAATAAGCAACTTTTTACTATCGGTGCAGTCTGTCCATAACGGTCAATTCTCCCTTCCCTTTGTTCTAATCTGTTCGGATTCCAAGGTAAATCATAGTGGATTGCAGCACTAAAATGAGTTTGTAGGTTTATCCCTTCGCTTAAACAATCTGTGGCTACTAGTACTCTTCGACTATAGTTTTTTAATTCTGTTAATCTAATTTCTCTCTCTTCTTCAGAAAGATTACCGGTTATGGCAATAACTCTGGTGTTATCGTCTTTTTTATTCTGATTCTCTAGTTTTTCTCGCAAGTTTTTGGCTAGGTATTGGGCTGTGGCTATATATCGACACCATATTATGGGATTATAATTATTCTCTAATAGCTCCTGCACGTACATGGAACAGGTAATGAGTTTTTGGTCTTTCTTCTCTTCTATCTTTCTCGCAGCTTCAATAAAACTTTTTATTTTTCTTTTATCCCCTGGTTTATAGCTCTGTTTCCCCTGTTCAATTACTATACTGGGCGCAGTGTCTACTGATTGCTCTACTTCTGTGGTATCATAAACATAGGCGCTCATTAGTTGATTATCAATTTCATAATCATTTTCTTGCTGTGATTCTTCAAGGTTATCTAGATTTGCTGAGTTACGCTCTAAGGTAGCTATGGCAGCAGCAGGTGAGGACATTACACAACGAATTAAGGCTAGTGCTGACCAGTACCGACCTCTCCTCTGATTATAAGTCATATCTTCGGTGGTATTTTTAATTAGTCCTGTGGCAAAATCATAAACTGCATCAAAAAGAGTTTTGTATTCGGGGAAAGTTTGTAGGATTTTTCCTCTGAAACTCTCTCTGGAAATGGGGTTTGGCTACCTAACCACTGTTTTACGTCGGACCTGCGTCGTTGAATAAAATGATTGGCTAGGTCCTGTTTTTGCAATTCTGTTAGATTTTCTAGGGGATACTGGGAAAATTCCGGTTTTAATAATCCTAAAAGAGATAAAAAGGATTCTTCAATTCCGCTATGGGGGGTCGCTGTTACTAATAATAAATGGGTTAAGGGTTTTTAGCAATTTCTGATACTATTTGATATCTTTGTTGTTCTCTTCTATTTTGCGCATTAGCTATGGTACAAGTATGAGCTTCATCTATAATTACAAGGTCAGGACAATGCAAAATAAAACTTGCTTTTCTTTTTTCCATTTTTGCATAGTCTAAGCTGACTATTATATGACGATGAAACTCAAAAATAGATTTGGTTGTGGGGTTTTCTCGCTCTAATTTATTTGCAGTTCCTGAGCGGATTACTGTAGCTTTTATATGAAATTTAGTCAGTAATTCCCTTTGCCATTGGTCACATAGGTGAGGAGGACATAAAACTGCAATGCGCTCGATTTCGCCACGGTCTAATAATTCCCGGGCAATTAATCCAGCTTCCATTGTTTTTCCTATACCTACATCATCTGCAATCAATAATCTGACTGTTTCTTGTCGCAGGGCCATTAATAGGGGAACTATTTGATAAGGACGAGGACGAAAGGAAATTCTCCCAAAACAACGAAAAGGACCAGCACCACTACGTAGCAAGTGTCTTGTAGCATCCATTAAAAGACAAGCTCTTTGATGGTCTTTTATGTATTCTGGATTGGGTTGAGGAAATTTATCTGGTGTGGGTTCTTCCAAATTCAATTTTTTATATATACCTATTATTTCCTGCTCATTTCCGCTTAAGGGTTTTAATAAACTAATTTCCGGGTCTTCACTGGGTATGCTCACCCATTGGCGCTGACGACAGTTAACTATAGATCCTATTTCCATTTTTTCCTCCAATGTACCAAGATTATTTGTTAAATACCATTTTCAATATGTTATAATCATAATTTGACTATTTTGTTAGTGTTATGCCCTCACCCAGAACAGCTAAGTCTACTTTATCCGGAGTGGTCTTCATGGTAACTTACTGATTCCTGATATCCTCAATTCAATCCTTGAACCTTCTTATAAGGGTCAGTTACCAGAAGATTTTGGTCTTCCTCAAGGAATCAGAATTGAGGATGAATTAGCTGTCGCTTGGGGAGATGTTAAAGCCTACTGGTATGCCTTTAAACGACAAAGTGAAAGACTTTCCTCTACGGATTCTGCTACTTCGGTAACTCGAGAAATGTTAGCGTTACCGCTTTTGCGGACTCTTGGTTACCAGGTTGTCCCCTGTGGTAAGAGGGAAATGGTTGGCTCAACTCCCTATTCTATCTCCCATCGCGCTGTTCCTGTTCCTTATGACCCTGAAGCTATTTTTTCTTTCCTCCCTATTCATATTATCGGTTGTCGTCAAGAACTAGAAAAACTCCCTAAACGCTCTACCACTACATCCAATAGTGAACCTATTACTAGATCTTCCCGCATTTCCGCTCATAGTTTAGTTCAAGAATACCTCAACGCTACTGAACATCTCTGGGCGATCGCGTCAAATGGTATTCGTTGGCGTTTATTGCGTGACTCTTCTTTACTAACTAGATTAAGCTATATAGAGTTTAATTTAGAACAGATTATTCAAGATGAAAATTTTGCTGAATTCAGTCTATTCTATCGACTATTTCATAGATCTAGATTGCCAATTTCTAGTGAAAATCCGGAAACATGTTTACTGGAAGATTATTATCAAAAAGGATTAGAAGAGGGGGGGAGGGTTAGAGAGAAACTCAGAGATGGAGTGGAAAAAGCACTGGAATATTTAGGGAATGGATTCTTACAACATTGGGATAATGATTCTCTGCGCCAAAAATTACATGGACCATCAGGTGACCAAAACCTTTATCGCCAATTATTAAGGTTAATTTATCGTCTGTTATTTCTGATGGTTGCAGAATCGCGTAATTTACTTTTATTGGATTCGGAATCGGAAAAAGGTAAAATTTATAATCGGTATTATAGTATACAAAGGTTAAGGGTTTTAGCAGAAATATTGCCTTCAGGAACTGAAAGTTTTCAGGATTTATGGTGTGGTTTATGTATAACTTTTAAATTATTCGATGAAAAATGGCGAGGAAGTATGTTAGACTTATCGCCATTAAATGGTGACCTATTTGGTTCTGAAAGTTTAACACTTTTGGAAACAAGTTCTATTGATAATTCTCACTTATTAAATGCCTTGCGTTGTTTATCTCTGTATTATGAAAATGGACAAATACGAAAGGTAAATTATGGGGCTTTGGATGTGGAGGAGTTGGGTAGTGTTTATGAAAGTTTATTGGACTTTCATCCCCAAATAACTCTGGATAAGTATAACTCTAGTTTTAAATTAGTTGTGGATATTAGTAGTGAAAGAAAAACAACTGGTTCTTATTATACGCCACCTAGCTTGGTACAAGAATTAATAAAAACGGCTTTGGAGCCAGTAATTAAAGAAAAAATGGCGCAGGAAAATGAGAAGACACAAGAAAGAGCAATACTGAGTATAAAGGTGGTGGATGCTGCTTGTGGGTCAGGACATTTTTTATTAGCAGCAGCAAGAAGATTGGGTAAGGAATTGGCAAAAATCAGAACGGGAGATATTCAACCTGGTGCTTCGTCGTTAAGGGAAGCAATTAGGGAGGTGATACAAAATTGTATTTATGGGGTAGATATCAATCCCTTAGCAGTAGATTTATGCAAGGTGGGATTATGGATAGAAGGTTTCTGTAGTGGAAAACCCCTAAACTTTTTAGATCATCGGATAAAATGTGGGAATTCGTTGGTGGGAGTATTAGATCTAGAATGTTTAGAAGAAGGAATACCAGATGGTGCTTTTAAGGCTATAAGTGGGGATGATAAAAAAATCGTCACTGGTGTAAAAAAGAGAAATAAAAGGGAGTTAGGGTCTTTACAATTGGTGATGCCATGGTTTGAAGAAAGAGAGGAGACGAGGGAAGAATATATGGAGAAAGCTGAGGTGCTGGGGGAAGTAAGTGAGATTGATCCTGAGTCGATTAAAGAAAAGTCCAGCAAATATGAAGAGCTGAGAAGTGATATGTGGAGTGATTACTCTGCATGTAATTTATGGACGGCAGCTTTTTTTATATCTGTAACGGAGAAAACTTTAGAGTTATTGCCTACTAATTCGATTTTAATGGAACTGTTGAAAGGAAATTTAAGTTCAGCAGAAATAATAAAAAACAGTAATGAACTCGCTAAAAAATATCACTTTTTTCATTGGCAATTAGAATTCCCAGAAGTTTTTAAAAATGGAGGTTTTGATTGTGTATTAGGTAATCCCCCTGGGAGAGAATAAAAATCCAGCAGAAAGAATTTTTTGCATCACGGAGCAATGAAATAGCTACAGCAAAGAATAAGGCAGCTAGGGAGAAACTGATTAAGGAATTACCCCAAAAAAATCCCCAACTGGCTCAAGAATTTGAACAGGCGAGTCATGATGCGGAAGCCCAAAATAAATTTATTCGGGAGTCAGGGAGATTCCCTTTAACTGCTGTGGGTGATGTTAATACTTACTCAATTTTTGCGGAAACAGCGAGAAATTTAATCAAGGAAGATGGAAGGGTGGGAATAATAGTACCGACTGGTATTGCTACAGATGACACTTGTAAAATGTTTTTGGTGATTTGGTTAAACAACAGCATTTGGCGAGTCTTTATGACTTTGAAAATAGAGAAGCAATATTTATAGCTGTTCATCGCAGTTATAAATTTTGTTTACTAGGTATAAGTAAGAGAAGAACGGAAGAAAGCAGATTTGGATTTTTCTTGAGTAGAACGAAACAACTGGAAGAAAAAAACAGAGTATTTAACTTAAAAGCAGAAGAAATTGCTCTAATTAACCCCAACACGTTAACATGTCCAGTATTTAGAACTAGTGAGGATGCACAATTAACAAAAAAAATCTACCACCAACTACCGGTAATAGAAAATGAAAAGACGGGAATTAACCCCTGGGGAATTTCATTTATGAGGATGTTTGACATGGCAAATGATAGTGGAGTATTTAAAAATGAGAAGGGTGATAGTTTAGTGCCATTATATGAAGCTAAGATGTTTCACCAGTTTGATCACCGGTGGGGAACTTATACCTCCAGTGGAGATATGAGAGATTTAACAGAGGACGAAAAGAAAGATCCTTCTTTTGTTTGTTTCCCACGGTATTGGGTTGATAAAACAGAAGTTGACCAGAAGTTAGCAGGAAAGTGGGATCACAGTTGGTTTTTAGCATTTAGAGATATCTGTCGTGCAACTGATCAACGTACCGCTATTTTTAGTTTGTTACCTAGGGTTGGGGTTGGTAATAGTGCACCAATAATAATTTTAGAAAAAACTAGTTTAGTTTCTTGTTTAGTGGCTAATCTTAGTAGCTTAGTATTTGATTATGTAACCCGCCAAAAAGTTGGTAGCACCCATCTTAACTTTTTCATAGTTAAACAACTACCAATAATTCCCCCAGAAAGATACACCCAAAAAGATATAGAATATATTACTCCCCGGGTATTAGAATTAGTATACACAACCTGGGATATGCGTCCTTTTGCTCTGGAGATGGGATATGAGGGTGAACCTTTTTTTTGGAACATAGAGAGAAGAGCCTTAATTAGGGCTGAATTAGATGCTTATTATGGTAAACTCCATAATCTTTCTCGTGATGAAATGCGTTACATTCTAGACCCTACGGATATCTACGGTTCTGATTTTCCCAGTGAGTCTTTTAGAGTGCTTAAAAATAATGAGCTGAAAATGTATGGTGAGTATAAAACTCAACGGTTGATTTTACAAGCCTGGGATAGGTTGTTTTAAACCTCTCCCTTCCCTTTAATAAACCCAAAACCACCCCTATTACCCAATAATGAAATCAATGAACCACCCTCACTATTTCCCTAACTTTCTAGATATTTTTCAATTCCGTCAAGAGATAGTTGATGACTATCACCGCTACATAAAAAGTTTTTTAAAAATTCAGGATCAACGAGTTGAAGAATTTGTCAATCAGGAACTAACTAGTGGAAAATTTTGGAATTCTCCCTTACTACAACTAAATCCCCAATATACACCAGGAGCAACAGTAGTTGAATTGGTAGATAAAGGTCTCCTCCATCCTGAGTGTATTGCCTATTTCTCTAAAAATAACCAACCTTTTCATTTTCATTTCCACCAAAAACGGGCTTTTGAGGTGGCACAAACTTGTCAATCCTATGTGTTAACAACGGGAACGGGTTCGGGGAAAAGTATGACTTATATTGTTCCTATATTTAATGATTTGCTCCATAATCCTGAAATAAAAGGTGTGAGGGCAATTCTAGTTTATCCTATGAATGCTCTAATTAATTCCCAAGAGGAAGAATTAAATAAGTTTCTTGCTAATGTACCCAATTCCCCTATCCGCATTGCTAAATATACGGGACAAGAAAGTTTACAAACCAAGAATGAAATCCAAAATAATCCCCCCCACATCCTCCTGACTAATTATGTAATGCTGGAACTGATGCTCTCTCGCACGCATGAAGAAAAATTAGTCAGTTCCCCTCACTTAAAATTTCTGGTCCTTGATGAATTACATACCTATCGAGGTCGTCAAGGTGCTGATGTGGCTATTCTTATCCGTAAGTTACGCCAGCGCTGTGGTCAAGATTTATTATATATTGGTACTAGTGCTACTATGTCTACGGAAAACTCTCTTGTGAGTCGTCGTCAAGTAGTAGCTAATGTAGCCAGTAAAATATTCGGTAAACAAATTCTCCAACAAAATGTCATCACTGAATCTTTACAACGCTCTATAGTCAGACATAAACCTACGGTTGAAGAGTTACGTACTAGCATTATTGAAGGATTATCAGAAACTTCACAGCAAACTATAGAAGAGTTTAAGGCTCATCCCCTCAGCTATTGGATGGAAACAACTTTTGGACTAGATGAAGTATTAGAACACACATTAGAGAGGGGAAAAGAAGAAGATAAACAAGAGAATAAACGACATGTGTTAGTAAGACGTACGCCTATTACTTTAGAAGCAGGAGCCAAACTTTTAGCTGACGAAACACAAATTCCTCAAGAGACTTGTTTAGACATCATTCAAGAGATGTTTTTATGGGGAAGTAGGGTGAAAGGATTAACTTTTCGATTGCATCAATTTATCTCACAAGCGGGAAATGTGTACTCTACTATTGAAAATCCCGAGTATCGAGTTTTAACCCTTGATGGTCAATATTCCACCACTGAAAATCGGCTACTTTTTCCCCTAGTGTTTTGCCGGGAATGTGGACAGGATTATTACTTGGTTAATTACTTACCAAATGAAGGCATTTTCCCCCGTAGTTTTGATGATGAGGTTTCGGAGGACCCAAAAATCTCAGGTTACCTAATCCTAAATCGACCTAATCTTTGGCATGATCCACAGGACCGAGAAAAATTACCCGATAGCTGGTTCAAAGAAACGAAAAGGAGGGGAAGGGAAATAAAAAAAGATTATGAACGTTTTGTCCCCCAATCACTGCAAATATTACCATCTGGGAAGATAGGTTCCCTGCTAGAGGGGAATACCTGTTGGTTTGTTCCTCACCCTTTTAGGTTTTGTTTACATTGTGGAACTTTTCATTCTGGTCATAAGAATGAGTTTTCTAAACTATCTAGTTTAAGCAGTGAAGGAAGAAGTACGGCAACTACGCTCTTATGTTTATCCACTGTTACCCGGTTGAAAAGCATTTTCAAAGGGGAAAAGGCGAAAGCTGCTAAAATCCTGAGTTTTACTGATAATCGTCAAGATGCTTCTTTACAAGCAGGACATTTTAATGATTTTGTTCAAACCAGTTTTTTAAGGGGTGCTTTGTTAGGTGCTCTGCAAGCGGAGGGGGAACTAAGGCACGGAAGTCTAGTTTCTGCTGTAATTAAGCAAATGAATCTGTCTCAAGGTGACTACGCTAAGGAGGTGGTGGAGTTTGACAATGGTAGAAGAAGAAATGAAAATGCTTTTGCCCAATTAATAGAGTATCGACTATACCAAGACTTGCGACGGGGATGGCGAATTGTACAACCGAATTTGGAGCAATGTGGACTGTTAGAGATTGAATATGATGGACTAGAGGAGGCTTGTCGTAACAAGGAGGTTTGGCAAAAGCATAGCCATGTTGTTCTTTTAGAAGCTAGTTTTTCTGAAAGATACAAGGCCTGTGTTGTGCTACTGGACCTTTTAAGAAGGGAATTGGCTATGGATGCAATTTTATTGCAGAGGGATAAACAGGATAGTCTGGTACGAAATGTTAATCAAGCTATAAAGGATCCATGGGCTTTTGAGCCTGATGAAAAGCCGAAGATGGCTAGGTGGGCAGTGCTAAACAAAACTGGTGATTCTACTTCTAAGCAAACCAATGATGAAACTAGGGTAAAACTGACTGCTTACAGTAAATTGGGTAAGTTTTTACGTTCCTGTGATAACTGGTCTGGTCGTAGTACGGATTTATGTGAATCTGAGTACAATGATTTAATTAGGTGTTTAATTCTTGCTTTAATTAATGTTGGAATTTTAACGAAAAAAAGTAAGGCTAACTCTAACTCGGATTTAACGCCGTTAGAAATACAATTGCGAGTTGACTGTTTGATTTGGAAATCTGCCCAAAAGGCAGAAATTCCGGTAGATATTCTATCATTTAAGGGATTAAAAGATACAGAACCAAATAAAATTACGGTTAACAGTTTCTTTCAAAACTTCTACCAGAATCATGCTAGAGAGATTCAAACAATAGAGGGTAGAGAACATACGGGACAGGTTTCTAGTCAAGTGCGTCAGGAGCGGGAAGAGAAATTTAGACAGGGGATTTTAGGGAGTTTGTTTTGCTCACCTACAATGGAATTAGGAATAGATATTTCTGATTTAAGTGTGGTACATTTACGTAATGTTCCACCTAATCCAGCTAATTATGCACAGAGAAGTGGAAGAGCAGGGAGAAGTGGACAAGAAGCCTTAGTAATTACTTATGCTTCCAATAGTAGTGGACATGACCAATACTTTTTTCATAGACAATCCCAAATGGTATCTGGTATAGTAGCACCGCCAAAAATAGAACTAGGCAATGAAGATTTAATTAAATCCCACATTTATTCTATATGGTTAGCTCATACGGGAATATATTTGGGGGATTCTATGACCAATATTTTAGAACTGGGAGATAAGGACTATCCACTTCGGGATGACATAATAGAAAGAATAAATCTTAGGAAGACTGTAAGTGAGTTTAATAATCACGACAGAAAGAGTGGTGATGAGTTTAGGCAGGTAAGTAAATTTGAGAGTTGTGTGAAAGCCTGTGAGGAAATTTTAGCGGACGAGTTTTGTCAAGAAGACTTGAGACAGACCAACTGGTATATAAAAGACTGGGTAGAAGGGATTATAGAAAATGCACCTAGTGCGTTTAATCAACACTGTGAAAGGTGGAGAAAACTTTACCAAAGTGCAAAAGCACAATTAGAAGAAGCGACAAAAAAAAGGGATAAGTATTTACAAGGGAAAACAGAAGCAGATGACTATGAAAGACAGGAAAAGGAGGCAAAAAGACAGATGGAATTATTAATAGGGGGGAACAGTAGAAATAATCAACAAAATGAATTTTATCCCTATCGTTACTTTGCTGCTGAGGGATTTTTACCAGGGTTTAATTTTCCCCGTTTACCGGTGCGGGCGTTTATTAATAACCAACAGGGGGTGAATTTATTTCTCGACTGCGTTCGGTTGCTCTGAGAGAATTTGCTCCTCGGAACATAATTTATCATGAGGGGGATAAATTCATGATCTCCAGGAGTAAAATCCTCGGTGGTATAGAAAATCAATATCAGAGAGCAACAGTATGCTTTAACTGTGGTTATATTTATAATATTGATACTAAAGACTGGTGTGAAAATTGCGAAAGAGATATTAAAGCATACTCAGATAAAAATGAACGTGCTAAAGTTAATCAAATTCTATCCATGGATACAGTATATACTCAGAAAAAGCAAAGAATTACTTGTGATGAAGAAGAGAGATTAAAATATGGATATAACATAACCACTCATTTTTGTTATAGTGAAGGGAACAAAAAGACGGTAATAATAAAAACCAAAGAGGGGAAGAATCTGTTAAAACTGACTTATGGAGCGACAGCGAGCATATCGAGAATTAATAGAGGGTCAGCAAAAAAGAAAGACCAAGGATTTTGTTTAGATACGCAAACAGGCAAATGGATAAGTAATGAGAATGAAGAGAATAAAGAAGAAATAGGGAAAAATAGCACTACAACCAAAAGTGACATTTTTCTGATGGTGAATATTACTTGTAACATATTAATTATTGAATTAATTAAAGAAGCAGAGGAATCAAAAATAGACACCATAGACCAGGGGAAAAGTGAGAATAGAGAAGACACAGAGACAATAATGACAAGCCTGCAATATGCTTTAGAGAGAGGAATACAAGAGCATTATAACTTAGAACCGAATGAACTAGACTCAGAAAAAATGGGGAATGGTAAATATCTACTATTTTGGGAAGCTGCGGAGGGGGGAGCGGGAGTTTTATCCCAGATTTTACAAGATAAACAACACCTGAATAAAATAGCGGAGAAAGCACTAGACATTTGTCATTTTTACGAACCGAAAGAGGATTGTGTTTATGCTTGTTACCAGTGCCTGCTTTCTTATAGAAATCAGAATGAGCATAACTTAATCAACCGACATTTAATAAAAGAACTGTTAGAAGAGATTAAGGAGAGTTATTTAGAGAGAGAAAGGGAGATGGACAGAGAGAAAGAATTTGAAACACTGTATTTACAGACGGATAGGAGATCTGAGTTAGAGAGGGAAGTGATAAAAGAGATTTACGAAAGAGGATATAGAATGCCCGATGCTGCGCAATTTTTAATACCAGGGACTGATTGTGAAGCAGACTTTGTATACATAGACAAAATTGCCATTTTTTGTGATGGGTCTGTGCATGACACAGAAGAGCAGAAAAGAGAAGACAAAAGAAAGAGAGAAAAGGTGAGGAGGGAGACAAAGTACCAAGTACTGGTATTGAAATACAACGAGGAATGGAGAGAGAACATAAAAAAACTTGCCCACTTATAGATAGCTTCACCCGTTTTTATTAAAGCCAAAGTTAGTTTTCAGTCTCAGTTCCTATTACATTAAACAGGGACATTATTAACTGGGTTATTTTGACACCGTTGTATTAATTAAGGTATGTGTGAGTTTTGAAAAAAGCCGATGGGATTATTAAGCAATTGGAGGAATTATGCCAAAATTACCTCGAATTAGAATAAATAATGAAATCACCCCTTCCTCGAAAATATCCACCGGAATACAATGTCAGTGGAATGCCTGTTCAAGTCACTGCCGAGGCGATCGCTAATCAAGAACGTCAAAGATTAGGACTAGGAGATAGTCCTATAGGGAAAATTTTAGGGGTAAAGAACGATTATCTATAGCGAGAGCTTCGTGCGATCGCCTGCTAAAAATTCTTCCCCTTATTATACATCATCCCGTGTGAGTGCAACGCCTTTAAATCTCATCTGGGTTGATGCCAAGAGCGCGCAAGTGGGCAGCTAATTTTTCCTTCTTCTCACGTTCTTGAATAGCTAGGGCTTCTGCTACCTCCTTTTGTTGGCGTTCTTGAATAGCCAGGGCTTCTGCTACCTCCTTTTGTTGGCGTTCTTGAATAGCTAGGGTTTCTGCTATCTCCCTTTGTTGGCGTTCCTGAATAACTAAAGCTTCTGCTTGTTCTTTAGCTAATCGTTCCTGTTCTATTATCTCTGACCGGGTTGGTAGCAGTTCTCCTTCTAAAGTTGCCCACCTTAGCCATACCGCATTTACCTCTTCATAATCCCCTTCCCACCGCACTAGCTTTAATTGCATCTGCTTGCTTTCATACATCCCATCTATCCGCTCCAATGGTTCGTAAACTCCATCCCTTAGCCCAAACCCTTGCCAGTCTTCTGGGTCAAAGGGGTCATACCAAAAATACTCTGGTACCCTTATTTGCTCCTGGTAGATTTTTTTCTTGGTTATCTTATCTGTTTTGGCTGTACTCTCTGATAACAGCTCTATAATCACATCTGGACTTTTTCCTTCTTGCCATACCACCCAACTTTTCCGCTCTCCCTTTGGTACTCCCAATACCGCAAAAAAGTCTGGTCCTTTAAAATCTTCTGTTTTGATTTCATTGGCACTAAAGTATACAAACATATTGCCACCAATGTAGCCATCTTCGCGATTCTTTAACCATGGACCTAGGGTTTCTATCAGGATTTCTATTTGCATTTTGTGACGTTGAGTCTCCATTGGCACTCCATCATCGCAAGGTAATTCGTCCTGTGTTGGTAGGGTGGAAACTGGTTTTAAAGTGGTGACCATTATCTTTAAATTCAGGTAGGACTCCCCCATTATATTAATTTTGGGGATGCGGTGGTACGGGAAGAGCGATCACAGGGAGTGCAGTGCGATTGCGCTGGATTAGGTAGACAGCAACGAGGTAATGGGTTAATATGGAGGAGTATGCTTGGGAGAACGATTAGGAAAACTTATTATCTATGGATAAAAATTTAATAATAGATGTTGGTGTTCATCAGGGTGAAGATACCGAATACTATTTAAAAAAAGGTTTTCGAGTGGTGGGTATAGAAGCCAACCCCCAAATTTATGAAGCAACAAAAAATAAACTACAATCATATATAGATAATGGTCAACTTCAACTCCTCAATGTAGCAATCGCCCCCCAAGATGGCGAAATTACCTTCTATACCAACCTAGACAAAAGTATTTGGGGGACAACTTCTTCAGATTTTGTTGTTCGCAATGAAATTCTGGGTACCAAATCGGAGGCTATTACTGTACAAGGGGCTAGATTTGAAAATATTTTACAAGACTTTGGCATTCCCTATTATCTAAAAGTTGATATTGAAGGTTCAGATATATTATGCGTTCAGGCGCTCAAACACTTTGATACTAAGCCACAGTTTATTTCCATAGAATCAGTCAAAACTTCGTGGAGTAGCCTGTTGGAAGAATTTAAGCTCTTAAAAGAACTCGGTTATCAGAAATTTAAAGTTATTAACCAAGAGAAAACTGCACAACAAATTTGCCCATATCCCGCAAGAGAAGGCAATTACATTGAACATCAATTTGAATTTGGTGCTAGTGGATTATTTGGAGAAGAAACACCCGGTCATTGGCTTTCAGAAAGAGCAGCAATTAATATCTACAAACGCATTTTCTGGTTCTATAAAATATTGGGCGTACAGGGGATTATTTATAGATATCCTCTGGGTAGGATGCTCATAGAAACACTCAATCTTAAGGAGCCATGGTACGACACTCATGCCAGTCTGTAAAGATACTACATCTGTAAAGATACTACAGTTGACACTCCCCGTGCTAAAGCAACAACATAGAGGAGTGTTATTTACCTGCTTCCTGTTGAGCAGTAATATAGATATCGCCGGTACTAGACAAACGACAGGAGCTATGAACCCTATTTTGCAACAAATTCAACACCATGCTGCCGCTCTACCGATATCATCGCAAGCGGAGTTACTGAATTATGCTGTTTACCTAGAACAAAAAGCACGAAAAAAAAGGCCTATCACTTCAAACCAAGCAAGGCGGGAAGTTTTGGCGCAAGCATTGGCGCAGGCGGTGGCGTTAAATCCTTTTGCAGAAATTGCTGATCCAGTTGTTTGGCAGCGTGAACAAAGGCAAGATCGCAATTTATTCGGGAGAGAGGATGCTGATTGATAGTAATTTGATTATTTACGCCACTCAGCCGCCATATACGCAGTTGCGTAGCTGGTTGGTGAATTATGCCACGCATTATTCTGCGATTAGTCGTTTGGAAACATTGGGCTACCATCGTTTAGGTGATGCTGAAAAACAGGCCATCATGGCGATTTTAGATAACTTGGATGTTTTGATGATCAATAAAGTTACGCTTGAAATTGCGGTTGCTTTGCGCCAACAGCAAAAAATGTCCGTAGGTGATTCCCTTATAGTTTAGATTAGATATCTATCTAAAGATAGATATTTCTATTCCGCCAGGTAGATGACACAATTTTTATTCGCGGGTTAGTATAATTAAAACATGTAAATAAAAGAACATTTCATAATACCAGTAAGTAACCTTGTAAACAGATGAAAATTATTTCCTTTCTTGGTTTTAATAATTACACCGAGACCAATTATATCCATCCCACAACTAGTCAAGCAGTAAGGACTAAATTTTTTCAGGAAGCCCTGGTTGAATTTTATCAACCTGATACATTATATGTATTATTAACACCCACGGTAGCTACTAAAATTCCCAGAAATGGAACTGTATCTAATTGGCAAGGATTACAAGAACAACTAGCTAATAAATCTGTTAAATTAGAGCCTGTTTTTGATATTCCCGAGAGTAATTCTTTGGATGACAGTTGGTTAATTTTTGATAAAATTACTAGTTGTTTAAACGAGGGCGATAGGGTTATTTTTGACCTGACCCATAGTTTCCGTTCCATTCCAGTTATTGCCTTGTTAGCTATTAGCTACCTACGTACGGTAAAACAGGTACAAATTGAAGGTGTGTTATATGGAGCTTTTGACCCTAATGCCCAAGGTGCAGATACCCCCACCTATGATTTATTGCCCATGCTCAGCTTATTAGACTGGCTTGCGGCCGCAGATAGATTTGTCAAAGTAGGTGATGGTTCTCCCTTAGCAGAGCTGTTAAAAAATGCAATTTCTAATGATGAAAAAAGAGATGATCCGACTATACGACCTCTAGCTAGAGAATTTAAAGATACTGCTGACATTATTAATCAAATTTCTCTGGCTATAGGTCTTGTCCGTCCTGTAGAAATTTTAAAAGAAACTACAAAATTAGAGAAAATTATCAAAAAAGCAGAGCGTAGTTTTGATAAAAGAGCTAAACCTTTTGGACTGATTTCTCAAAAATTAACCCAGGAATATGGACAATTTGCCCTAGAAAATCCCACTAATAGCGAAAATTTAGCTCAAGGGCTGAGATTACAATTTCAACTAATAGATTGGTATATACAAAGACATCAAGTTGTGCAAGCTATGACTTTAGCAAGAGAATGGCTAGTTTCCGTTTTAGCATATCGATTGGGTGAACAAGATCTACTAAGTAAAGACCAGCGAGAACAGGTGGGGAATGCGCTCAATAATGGACAAATTAAACTTCGTGGCAAAGAAATAACATCTGTTTCCCCTTGGGATGATGAATTTGAAAAACTACCTGATTTTAATTTGTTTTCCCTACAATGGGGTAAGTTAATCGAAATTCGCAATGATATTGCCCATGTGGGTATGAACAAGAGTCCTCAAAAAGCAGAAAGTTTAGAAACAAGAGCAGGTCAGATTATACTCGAGTTAAAGACCATTGCTAACACCCTTTCTTAACAAACTTGTTTGGAACCTCTGTCCCAAAGTATAAAATTACCCCTTGTAACCAGAAACCTTGATCATGGAAAATCGTTTATTTGTTTTCTCACCCTGTGGCACAAGTTTGTTGACCAATCAAGCAGCTCAAGAGGAAAGAGGTTTGGTCAGTAAATATGCTAATGCAAAATACATTCAAGATATACCGCCAGAAGATAGCCTAACACTGCGATCGCTTGCTAAGAGAGTAGAAGAAAAACTAGCATCTGCTGATCTTGAGTTAGCAAGTAAGATGTCAGCGGAGCTAAATGGCATTATTAAACTTTATAATGGTAAGTTAGAGAAGAAAGCAGACACTCACTTTTTGCTTTGTACTGACACCTGGTTAGGGGAACAGACAGCTACTTTGGTAAAATTCTGGTTAAGAAAAAGGGGTTTTATAGTTGAGACAATCCGAAGGACCGATCTGCAAACAAAAGATATTGAGTCCTTTCAAATTGCTTTATCAGATATGGTGGAGTGGTTTGAAGATACCATACCTGAGTATAGAAATTCCCAATATAAGATTATATTTAACTTAACTGGGGGATTCAAGAGTGTGCAGGGATTTTTACAAACCCTAGCCACATTTTATGCAGACGAGACAATTTACATTTTTGAAACAGCCAAAGACCTGTTGCGCATACCAAAATTGCCCGTGAAAATGGTAGTAGAAGACAGCGTACGTGACCATCTTCAAGTTTTTCGTAGACTGGCAAATAAAATGAAAACTGCTGACGTTAGTGGTGTACCAGAAACCCTATTAATGACGGTAGGAGGTGAAGTCTCTTTATCTCCTTGGGGAGAGTTGGTGTGGAAAAGAACAAATAAAGAGATTTATGGGGAGAGGTTGCATCCTTCACCCAGTGAAATGTTAAGTTATGGATCTAGGTTTGAGGGTAGTTTGAAGGGAATATCAGGGGATAGATTAGTATTAATTAACGAGAGAATAGACCAGTTAGCAAGGAATTTAGAATCAGGAGGTAAATGTAATGTATCATCTCTTGACTTAAAAGCACTCAAAGGAAATCCCCGTCCTCCGTCTACCCATGAGATAGATGCTTGGTCAGACCGGGATGCTAAAAGAATTTTTGGACATTTTGAGAGTGGGAATCACTTTGTTTTAGATAAACTTGATAGTGGTTTACACTGATTAGTGCAATCTATTCTCCATAAATCTCTTCCAATACAGATGCCAGCCCCGCATTTAAATCTTGCAGTGCTGCATCGATACTTTCATAACTTTCTTTTCCTTCCCATAGTGTTCCACCAGAATCTACAGCACGGATAAAAGAATTTAAGGGATCATCGTCATCGTAGCCAATTTCAATCAAGCCTTCATGCTCATCAATCCATCGGGTAATATTTGGATAGTTTTTTTCGAATGAGACCTTCATATTTTCCCAAATCCGCTTTTTGTTAAAAAATATCTCACTAATGGATAGCTTCTCTAAGCAGGGCGTTTTCATTCTCCAAAATTGCGATCGCCAGAACATTTTTACCGTCAATGTTTGGGCTTTTTTTAAAATTTAATTAATCGAAAATTAAGAAAAAAAGCTGCGATCGCTGTGTGGAAAAGGGTTTTTAAAAAGTCATTTTGCAATTTACCACGGACTTTGAAAACGCCCTGCTTGAATAGGAGGACTAAAGAGGATATCTAAGAAGCTAATGCTACTTCAACTATTTGCTGTAATTGACCTTTTTGATATAGTTCAATCAAAATATCAGACCCGCCAATAAATTCTCCATTAATGTAAACCTGGGGAATTGTGGGCCAGTTGGAATACTCCTTAATACCTTGACGAACGTTATAGTCAGAAAGAACATCAAAGGTCTCAAAGGGGACTCCTAAAGTGTTGAGAATTTGTACAACATTATTAGAGAAACCACATTGAGGCATTAATTTATTTCCTTTCATGAAAACCATTATTTTGTTTTCTTTGACTAATTTATCAATTGTTGCTTTAATTTCTGTTGGGTTTTCTACTGTCATGGTTTTTAATTCCTTGTTGTGTTAATTGTCCATAATCTAGGGAGCACATGTTTTCAAAGCCAAAGCGTGAATAGCCTCGGTTGACATAGCTTGTTTTAAAGCATCATAAACTATCCGATGTTGTTGTACAAGTCCTTTACCCGCAAATTGCGATGAAACCACTGTTACTTGATAGTGGTCTCCACCACCAGTTAGGTCTTGCACTTGTACTTGTGCATCTGGTAGTTCTCCTTTAATCATTTGTTCAACCTGTTGGGGAGTTATCATTGTTATTCCTAGAAAAACATCCTTCTCTAATTATTATCAGTTAATCCAAAATCTGCTACTTTCCTGGATTTTCCGTCTTTCCAGGATAAGCTATGTCCGCAAAACCTAGTTCCCACAGCTGTTGATAGGCCTTTTTGCCTAGTTCCCAGGTAGGGTTTTGACTTTTAATGACTTGAATTAAAAGAGGTATGGCCAAATCAGGTTGGTTTAATGAGCGATGTACCAATGCTAATTGATAAGTCGCTTCGTCTCGTTTTTGGGCTGTTTCTAGGGCCTTTTTGCGGTGGGAATCAGAGACGCTAAAATCAATCCCGGAAAAACTGGCATTTAATTCTTGGTAAAAGGTAGATAGCTGATTATATATTTGACGCGCTTCCTGGAGTTTTTTGACCGCTAGAGTATAGTTTTTGCCAGACACCGCTTCCTGTCCCTCCTTCATCAGGCGATCGCCTCCTGTAATACTTAATACACTGGTATTTTCACTCTTCCTTGGGGTCGGACTAGGTTGGTTATCATTAGGTTTAGTCTGTACTGGTTTATTTGGTGACTGGACTACCTGAGATTGGACGGGTAAGGACAGACCACAAAATATTATGGGCAATAAGTAAATAGTTTTGAGGTTCATAAAGTCAAATGGTTTGGGGACTTAAAGCGGTTGACGGGAAAATCCCTCCAACTTGATATACAATATAGTGACCACCATACTAAGTTAAGCATAGTTTCCAGTATGTTTATCAAAAATATTTAATCATCAAGAATATGATCAATGACCAACCAGTAGTTTTGCAACGTGGTGGAGAGGAGTTGATTCTCATAAAATCCACGGAACGTTTTACTCTTCGTTTGTATGCTGACCTAAACAGGGAGGAATTATCCAGGATCTCCTGGGGAAAATGGCAGCGTACTATTCCCAGAGCTAAGTTGGAATTATTCACTGTTACACCAGATCAGATAGAAGCGGCTATGTCACAAGCTAGATCTGATCAAAAAGTAGCTTTTGCCAGTCATGTTTATCAATTACAGGATAACCCTAGCAGCTATGTCTATTTGAGTGATCAGATAACAGTTCAATTTGCAGCTGGGGTAGATAATGATAAAATTGGTATTATAACCTCTTCACTTAATCTCACTGAAAACCAACCTATAGCTGATTTACCCAATACCTTTACATTTTTAGTCAGCAAACAGTCCCCACATAATCCTCTCAAAATTGCCAACCAACTACAAACCCTACCAGAAGTCTTAGCAGCGGAACCAAATGTTTTTATTCAACAAGAAACCCATTACAGACCCAGCGATTCCCTCTATCCTCAACAGTGGTATCTCAATCACAGTGGTGGAAATCAACTGGCGATCGCTTCGCATATTTCTGTAGAGCAAGCTTGGGATATAACTCGTGGGGTACGTTCAGTGGTAGTCGCAGTTGTGGATGACTCCTTTGATTTGAACCACCCAGATTTACAAGGAGTGGGTAAAATTGTTGCTCCCAGGGATTTAAAAGAAAAAGACTTTTTACCCCTACCAGGAGAGCAAGAAACTAGTCATGGTACTGCTTGTGCTGGACTAGCAGTTGCTGAAGAAAATGGACAGGGTATTGTTGGTGTGGCCCCTGGTTGTGCCCTCATGCCAATTCGTACAACTGGATATTTGGATGATGAATCAATTGAGGACATATTCAACTGGGCATTAAAATACAATGCCAGTGTTATCTCCTGTAGCTGGGGAGCATCTGCGGTTTATTTTCCCTTATCTTTACGCCAAAAAGCAGCAATTACCCGTGCTGCAACCAAGGGACGTAATGGAAAAGGATGTGTAATTCTTTTTGCAGCAGGTAATGCTAACCGTCCCATTAGTGGTACTATAGACGAGCAAAATTGGCCTAAGGATCTGTTAAAAGGCAAAACCAAGTGGTTAAGTGGGTTTGCTATTCATCCCGATGTAATTGCCGTTTCTGCATCTACAAGTTTAAATAAAAAAGCGGCCTATAGCAATTGGGGAGAGAATATTTCTGTTTGCGCTCCTAGTAATAATGCTCCTCCGGGAATGTGGTTCAAGAAAGTGGTTTTGTGTACACCCAACCAACTATTTCAACAACTATAGATGGACTGGGAATGTTGACAACAGATCAAATAGGGAAAGCGGGTTATAATCCTGGAAATTTCACTAATAATTTTGGTGGAACTTCCAGTGCTACCCCTGTGGTTGCTGGAGTAGCAGCATTAATGTTATCAGCCAATCCGGATTTAACTGCTCAACAGGTCAACCGTATTTTACAAGAAACCACTGATAAAATTGTTGATCCACAACCAGATCCTCAATTGGGTTTGCAGGGAGGTACTTATAATAGTAATGGTCATTGTTTGTGGTTTGGTTATGGTAAGGTGAATGCAGCTAAAGCAGTCAGAGCAGCTCAAAAATTACGAGGTAATGGATTGGTTGCCAACAATGCCAATAAATTAATCAGGGGCGAAAATAAAAATCAAGTTACTATTCCCGATGGGGAAAAACAAGGAGTGAGAACTACAATTGTGGTTCCTCAAAATATTATTATTAATGATATTAGAATTGGCGTGAATATTAGCCATGATTTTTTGGGAGATCTAGAAGTTTATTTGATCCCCCCTAACAGTCAGTCTTTGTTATTGCAAAGTCGTACTTTGGGAAGACAAACCCGTTTAGAAAAAACCTATACAGTCAGTTCCCAACCAGTTCTCAAACAGCTACTAAATTCATCAGCCAAGGGAAATTGGCAGTTACATGTTGTTGACTGTTCTCCCCAGGATATAGGTAAACTCAATGGTTGGGAATTACTGATTGGTTATCGGGATTAGGAGTGGGGGAAGCAATTAGCTCCTAAAGAGAAACTGGTTGGGAATCAGCAACTTCTTGTAATTTACTTCTTAAATCCCTAGTTAAATATTGAGAATTCTGTTTTAAACAACCATGCATATAGTCAGCAACTTTAACTGGTTCACCAATACAAATTTTGACTTTTGTTCCCCAATTAGGATAGGGTCGATCGTAATTAATGGAAACAGGTATAATCTTGATGTCTAAATTAGGGTCTAGAGATTGGGCATTTATAGACAAACGAGCTATACCGGATTTTAAGGGATGAATCTTACCATCTCGAAAAATTCCACCTTCCGGATAAATAACTAACATTTCTCCCCCCAACATTAAATCTATAACATGACGTAGAGATTTGATCCCCGGACGTTGAAGATTGACAGCAAAACCACCCATACTGAGAATAAACCAACCTTGTATTCCTCGACATTCACTACTCATCACCATAAATCTCAGATCCCTTCCGGTGATATAACGCCCCGCAGCATAAGCTAAAAGCAGGGGATCCCAACGAGAACGGTGTGTGGGTGCTAGAATTACTGGACCTCTAATGGGAATATGTTCTTGACCCTCAACATGAATAGAACCAAAAAACAAGGGTATAACTAGATGATATCCTAACCAATAGGCCAAGGGTGTTAACCAGGGAGAAATCCAGGACCTAGTGTGGGAAAAGGGAGGATCTAAGCAAATATTTGGAGACTGATCCGCAAAACTGGTCGAAGCGGAGTGAGGTTCCTTCATGATGGTTACTAGTTAGGGGATGTGACGCAAATTGGATTATTTCTAATTTACCTAATTTCCTCTGTCGATAACTCATTACCATTTGATCCGTAACCAGATTTTTGAGTTTTTTGGGATCTTTGATATACAAACCAAGACTGTAATTGTTGACGGGAAGCAGATTCCAGAATACCTCCAATAATTCGTAACCGGTGATTGGATGCAGGACTACTAGGTATGTTAATAACAGTACGAATGGCACCAGTTTTAGGATCGTCTACCGCGTAGACTAAAGTCTGTAACCTTGCGTGAATGATAGCACCAGCGCACATAGGACATGGCTCCAGTGTGACATAAAGTGTACATTGATCTAGATGCCAATTTTGTAAGGTTCTTGCTGCTGAACGAATGGCAACAATTTCTGCATGAGCGGTAGGATCTTGATCCCGTTGTTTGCGATTTTCCCCCTGACCAATTAAATCACCCTGGGAATTAACAATTATACATCCCACGGGTACTTCCCCTGCATCACCCGCAATCTGTGCTAGTTTAAGAGCTTCACTCATCCATCCCTGATGATATTTAATCAGTGATAGGTAGTCGGATTCGATATTTTTGCCTTCCACTTCTTAATCCTTGTTTACTTGACAAAATTTTATCCTTGTGCATCGGAAAATAGACCGGTGTCTTCTCCTGGTTGTAAAACTTAACAAACTGATTATCCAAAGTATTTCTCATTGAAGTACCGGACTTTGGTAGACTTATAGACTGAAATAGCCATAGCAAAAGTCGCTAAAGATCAGCAATTAAGAGGGTAGACCTGTGGAAAATACAATTGGTTTAGAAATTATTGAGGTTGTCGAACAAGCTGCGATCGCCTCTGCAAAGTGGATGGGTAAGGGTGAAAAGAACACTGCTGACCAGGTAGCAGTGGAAGCTATGCGTGAACGGATGAATAAAATCTATATGCGCGGTCGCATTGTAATTGGTGAGGGAGAACGTGATGACGCGCCCATGCTTTACATTGGTGAGGAAGTGGGAGTTTGTGCTAGTCCAGACAATGCTATTTCCTGTAGCCCTGATGAATTAATGGAAATTGATATTGCTGTTGACCCTTGTGAAGGTACTAATCTGGTAGCTTATGGACAACCCGGTTCCATGGCAGTTTTAGCAATTTCTGAACGAGGAGGTCTGTTTGCTGCTCCTGACTTCTATATGAAGAAGTTGGCCGCACCCCCAGCAGCTAAGGGTAAGGTTGATATCAACAAGTCAGCTACTGAAAACCTCAAGATTCTGTCTGAATGCTTAGGCCGATCTATCGAAGAACTGGTGGTCGTTGTTATGAAGCGCGAACGCCACAATGATTTAATTAAGGAGATCCGCGAAGCTGGTGCAAGAGTTCAATTGATCTCTGATGGTGATGTCGGTGCAGCTTTGTCTTGCGGTTTTGCTGGTACTAATATCCACGCTCTCATGGGTATTGGTGCAGCTCCTGAAGGTGTAATTTCTGCTGCTGCTATGCGGGCCCTGGGTGGTCACTTCCAAGGTCAGTTAATTTACGATCCCGCAGTGGTTAAAACTGGTTTGATTGGCGAAAGCAAGGAGTCTAATTTAGAACGACTTTCTTCTATGGGTATTAATGAACCAGATAAAGTTTATGATGCTCATGAATTGGCATCTGGTCAAACTGTGTTGTTTGCAGCTTGTGGTATTACTAGTGGTAATTTGATGCAAGGTGTGCGGTTCTTCCACGGTGGTGCAAGAACTCAAAGTTTGGTCATTTCTACTCAGTCTAAGACTGCTCGCTTTGTAGATACTATTCACATGTTTGAACAACCTAAAGTTGTACAACTCCACTAATTTTTGTTAACTAGCTGGTAAAGGGTAATTGGTAACTGGTATACCATTACTTGTTACCCTTTGCCATGACAACTACGAAAAACAGCAAGAGCGTTATTCCAGTCATAAGAAATTAAAGATGAATATTGCAGTAGTGGGGTTAAGTCACAAAACAGCCCCAGTTGAAGTAAGAGAAAAACTAAGTATTCCTGAACCCCAAACCGAAAGTGCGATCGCTCACTTGCTCAACTATCCTCACATTGATGAGGTGGCTATCCTCAGTACCTGTAACCGGTTAGAAATTTATGTTGTCAGCAGCGATATCCCCCAGGGAATTCGGGAAGTGACCCAGTTTCTGGCTGAGCATAGCAAACTACCAGTAGGTTCTTTACGTCAACATCTGTTTACTCTCATCCATACTGATGCTGTGACTCACATCTTGCGAGTTGCTGCTGGTTTGGATAGTCTAGTTCTTGGAGAAGGACAAATTCTGGCTCAGGTGAAAAATACTCACAAACTGGGACAGCAATACAATGGTGTAAAAACAATTTTAAATCGTTTATTTAAACAAGCTTTAACTGCTGGTAAAAGAGTTCGTTCTGAAACGAGTATTGGCACTGGAGCGGTATCTATTAGTTCAGCAGCTGTAGAGTTGGCACAAATTAAGGTAGAAAATTTAGAACTATACCGGGTACTAATTGTGGGTGCGGGAAAAATGTCTCGTCTACTGGTACAACATTTGATTTCTAAGGGCGCATCCCATATTAGTATTGTTAATCGCTCCCGGGAGCGAGCAGCAGAACTGGCTAAACAGTTCCCAGAGGTGACTATTCACATTCATCTCCTCCCGGAAATGATGTCTGTTATTTCTCATAGTGATTTAGTCTTTACTAGTACTTCCTCCACAGAACCAATTATCAACCGCTCTAAATTAGAAATGGCTTTAGACCCTAACCATTCTCTCATGTTGTTTGATATCTCTGTGCCTCGCAATGTGGACTCGGATGTAAGTCATTTAAATAATGTCCAGGTTTTTAATGTGGATGACTTAAAAGCAGTCGTAGCTCAAAACTACGAAAGTCGTCGCAAAATGGCCCAGGAAGCTGAAAAAATCCTGGACGAAGAGGTGGAGTCTTTTGATATCTGGTGGCGCAGTTTGGAAACCGTCTCTACTATTAGTTCTTTGAGAAATAAAATCGAACACATCCGTGAACAAGAATTACAAAAGGCTCTTTCCCGATTGGGTTCGGAATTTGGCGAAAAACATCAGGAAGTAATTGAAGCTCTGACTAGAGGAATAGTTAATAAAATATTACATGATCCTATGGTACAATTGCGATCACAACAGGACATAGAAACCAGACGTAACTGTATGCGAACTTTACAAATGTTATTCAATTTGGATACGGAGGAGCAATTCAGCTAGTAGAACTCCAAGTATCTGGGGAATTTATTATAGTTTAAGATCCTGTATCTCCCTAGTCTGCTCTTCTAATCTAACCTGCAGGCGATCGCACACTAAATCGCACAATTGAAACAATATGGGATCCACAATCTCATAAACCACCATTACCCTTCAGGTCTTCTTTTGACAATACCCGCTTGAGTCAGAATCTTCAGGTGTTTAGACACATTGGCTTGACCAAGACCAGTTTCTGCTATCACCTGGGTAACATTTTTTGCTCCTGTCTTCAAACAGCACAAAACCTGTAATCGACTTACTTCCGATAACACTTTAAAATATTCTGCAACATGGATTAGAGCTTCTGGATACATACTTGACATAAAAAACTGGGAAAATTTTAGAGAATTTCTGAAATTTGCACTTGACTATTCTACTATATAGTAATATGATGAGATTATCAAGTAGGCAAAGTGTAAAAGTGAAGGGTGAATATGTTATTTAGACAACTTTTTGACAGAGAATCTAGCACATATACATACTTAATTGCTGACGAGCAGACAGAAGCGGCTGTGCTAGTAGATCCTGTGGTGGAGCAAGTAGAAAGGGACTTACAGTTAATTGAGGAACTAGGTTTAACATTGCAGTATTGCTTAGAAACTCATATTCATGCTGATCATATCACAGGTACGGGTAAATTGCGGGAGCGAACAGGGTGTTTGGGGATTGTACCTGCTAATTCTGATGTCAGTTGTGCGGACAAACAGATGGAAGATGGGGAGATATTAACCATAGGGGCGATTAATATTTTAGCGATTGGTACACCGGGACATACGGACAGTCATTTAGCCTTTTTAGTCAATCAAGAGAAGTTATTTACTGGAGATTCATTATTAATTAGGGTTGTGGGAGAACTGATTTTCAAAGTGGAAGTGCGGAAACTCTGTTTGACATTGTCACCGAAAAATTGTTTACACTTCCGGACGAAATAGAAGTTTACCCGGGACATGACTATAGAGGTTTTACAGTTTCTACTATCGGTGAAGAAAGAAAATATAACCCTCGTTTTAAAGGATATACCAGGGAGACATTTGTCAAACTAATGAATGAATTAAACTTGCCAAATCCTCAAAAAATGATGGCAGCGGTTCCTGCGAATCAACTTTGCGGTAAGGCGGTTTAAGGGTGGAGTTTCAACGGGATAAATTGGTAAATATAGCGACAGGAGTAGGCAAATGGAG
Source organism: Raphidiopsis brookii D9 (assembly GCA_000175855.1). Classification (GTDB taxonomy): domain Bacteria; phylum Cyanobacteriota; class Cyanobacteriia; order Cyanobacteriales; family Nostocaceae; genus Raphidiopsis; species Raphidiopsis brookii. The sequence continues at coordinate 40,509 of ACYB01000036.1, read as the reverse complement.
ATTTCAGGCAAAGAAGAATTACAAGTATTAGATGCTTCACAGGTGAAAGAATTGTTAGAAAACCAAAGAGTACATTTGATAGATGTGAGAGAGCAGGAAGAATTTATGGGTGAGCATATTCCTGGTTCTCAACTTTTGTCTCTATCAAAATTAGATCCAGAAAAAATATCCTTATTAACTGGCAAAAAGATAGTTCTTTATTGCCATTCAGGAAATAGATCCAAACAAGCTGCCCATAGATTAATAGAATTTGGATTTAGAGATTTCAGTCAATTGCAGGGAGGAATTAGTGCTTGGAAAAAGTTAGGATATGTAACTAATAGGAATAAGAATGCTCCTATAAGTATAATGAGACAAGTGCAAATAGTGGCAGGAACTTTGGTGGTTACTGGGACAGTTTTAGGAGTTTTGGTTTCTCCTTGGTTTTTAATTTTAAGTGGTTTTGTAGGGACTGGTTTAGTATTTGCTGGGTTAACCAATACTTGTACCATGGCTATGCTATTGAAGAAATTGCCCTATAACCAAAGAGGTTGAAAATACTAAGACTCCCTACAGGGGGTCTGTTTTTAAAAATTGGTGGATTGTGAAGTTGGGTATGAGAAACTATGATGTGGATCTTAGGACATATTTTGGCGACTGGAATAGGTATTAGCTTAGGGTTAATAGGTGGTGGTGGTTCAGTTTTAGCCCTACCGGTTTTAGTGTATGTGATGGGGGTGCCAACCAAGTCAGCAATTGCCATGACCCTAATCATTGTTGGTACGGTCAGCTTGATTGGATTAATTCCTCATTGGAAAAATCGAAACATCAATTTTCGTAAAGCGTTTATTTTTGGCTCTGCGACCATGTTAGGTGCCTTTTTAGGTGCTAAAATTGCAGGGTTACCATTTATTACTGACAATTTACAAATGCTGCTTTTTGCAATTGTGATGTTGATAGCAGCATTCCTTATGATCAGAAGGAGTAGGCAAAATCCAGATAAATCATCCATAAAATACCAAAAGGATCTAGAACCAAGAAAGGATAGATCTTTGGATTTAGATCAGGGTTATCCACCACAGGATCAAGATATTTATCAAGATGATGTTTACGAGCATATTTACCAACCCCCAGTTTGCAAGTATTGCTGGTTATGGTTATTAACCGAGGGGTTAGGAGTAGGAACATTAACTGGGTTGATAGGAGTTGGAGGTGGTTTTGCCATTGTTCCTGCTTTAGTAATTTTAGGTAAAACACCCATGAAAGAAGCCATTGGTACTTCTTTGTTGATTTTAGTAGCTAATGCGATGGCAGGTTTTTTGGGTTATTTAGGACGTGTGAATTTGGATTGGAACTTAATAGGTAGTTTTATTGTTGCTGCTAGTTTAGGTAGTTTTTTTGGTGGTTATCTGTCTGGGTTCATTGATGGAAGAAAATTACAGAAGTATTTTGGTTATTTTTTAATCGCTGTTGCTGCTTTTGTATTGTTTCAAAATCAGACTGCTGCTGCAGGTAAAAAAGTGTAAATACTTCTCAATTAGGTCAATATCTAGCACAAAAAACCAGACACAGAACAGTTTGACCTTACTAAACCCGAATGTATGGTATGTTTCCTGGTCTCTAGGGATAAAAACACAATAGCTGTGTAGTATCTAAATCATCACAATAAACTGGTGTGAAGTTAATAAAACCCAGTTTTTGAGAGATGGTTTGAAACCAGAACTGAGTTTCAGGAAAATCACTGGATGAAATATGATTTTCCACCATTGTATACTCTTGGGGGTCAATTAAAGACCAGTCCCTTTTCACATTCCCTAAATAGCGTTGTATATAACTTTCCCGATCTTCCTTTTTTTGACGAATGATGTCAATAAGGATGAAAACCCCATGGGGATTTAACAGGGTTCTGATATTATCAATTACCTGTTCTTTTTCCTCCGGTTGCAAATGGTGAAGAGCAAAGGATATGAGAACAACATCAAATTTTGGGGTTCCATATTGGACTAAATCATTGATGAATTGCCAACAGTCTACTGACACAAGTTTTCTCTCGCACCCAATTAGGGCAATGTTTTGTTCAGCATCCACTAGTGCAGCTGTGGATACGTCTACACCCGTATATTCAGTAATTTGGGTGTTTAATAAAGCTCGACTAGTAAAACTGGCATCCCCACACCCTAAATCTAGCATAGTAAAGGGTTTTGACCATTGAGCTAATAATTTGTGTAGCACATCATATATTTCCTGATGTCCCATGTAATTATTGTTTAATACTTTTTGGTAAAGTTCCCATTGTCTATTGAAAAACTCTTTGGCTGAGAAGCTTTCATCCTGGCTAGGTTCTGATTTCTTACTATCTGTTTTTTCGCTCATGATCTGCATATATTTTATCTATTGTATCAATCGGCAATTATTTCTACTTATTGGGAGGTTGATTCTTTTGTGGGTGGTCTAACACATAAATAAACCAAAGGACCAAAAAGGGGAATCAAGGCAAATAACCACCATAATCGATGATTGTGCCAACCCCGTCGCGTCATGTCATCTCCCAATAGTATGGGAAATAATAGACTCAGCAACAAAAAATCCAGGGTCATTACATGAATAAACCTATTGGTTTGCCATTGATGAATAAAATCAAACCCATCCCCTCTCCACCCATATCCTACCAAAACCAGTGCTGCTAAACTTAATGAAATTCCTGTCCATCGAGAGTCGAAATTTTTTAAAAACCAGTTCTTATCACCCGTAAATTCTGGGTTTTCTGCTCTTAAAACTAAATAGGGCAAAATAGCAAAAGCACCAACGCCAAAGGATGCAAATGCAAATGGCCAAGCCACTATTTTTTGTCCCCTTCCATCAAAAAACAAGACTGCACTATACACCAAAGGCCAAATTCCCATTAAATAAAATAGGGCGATAATCAGAGGATTAATACCTTGCCAATTTCCTACACAAAGGTTTTTGATTAGCTCTACAGTTAGGGGAAAGTTATCAGGGGGAGCAAGGAAAAAGGCGTAGCTAACAAACCCTAGCCATATTGCCAATAAAATTATTCTTCTTAACATTTTCTCACGCCAGACTCCATACACACCAAAACCATAACATCAATGGCAAAAGCAAATCAATAGTAGTTAAATGCTTCCGAAAGATATGCTGCTGCTGCTGCTACCACTGCAATGGCATTTTCATAGTCTAACCTAGTTGGGCCCAAAACTCCTACCCTCCCAACAGGTATTGTACCCCTACGATAACTAGAAAAAATCAAGGAGCAGCTTCTCATAGGTTCTAAGGGATTTTCTGCGCCAATACGCACTGTCACCTTGGGTTGACCAGTTTCTTCTATCTCCGGTTCGTCACATATTAATTTCCATAGTTGTTCTTGTTCTTCTTCTAGGAGATGCATTATTGTTTGTACTTGCTGCAACTGGGAAAATTCCGGTTGTCTTAACACCTCTCCCACACCTCGCACCATAATTTGGCTATTTGGCGGATTGGACGCACGCTTGAGTAATTCTGTCAAGGATTTTTTCAACAGTTCTCCATAACTTTGAAATTCCCGATCTAGTTCACTCCAATTCATATTGGCTAGATCTGATAGGGTATAGTTACGCAAGCTGGTATTTAAAAAGTTAGAAAGTATTTGTAGTTCTCTGTCAATCGTTTCTGCTTCCAGTTGATTTACACCTGATTCTGGGAACAAGTCCACCACTTTGGAATGGGTTTCGTATCCATCAGTGACTACAATCAACATGACTTTTCCCCTTTCCACTTGTAAAAGTTGTAAGTGTCGGATTTGGGTAGTGTTAGCTTGTGGCATGGTAATTAGGGTAATACAGCCACTTAAAGTCGCTAAAATTTGCGCCGCACCCTGTAATAAGGCTTCTAAACTCCAATCATCCCAAGGGAGTCGCTGCTGTAAGGTGGATTCCACTTCCTTAACCAGAGCTGCTGACGGTTTCATCAGCTGATTCACATATATACGATAACCTGAATCCGAGGGAATCCTACCCGCAGAAGTGTGGGGTTGGTACAATAAACCCGATTTTTCTAAAACGCCCATTACACTGCGAATAGTGGCAGAACTAATACCAAGATCAAATTCTTCAATTAAAGCTTTTGAACCAACTGGTTCCGCTGTGGCAATGTAATGTCTTACCGTCGCCCATAGTATATGTTGTTGTCGATTTGTCAGCTGGACTTGCATAAAGTATATTTTGGTGAAGGCGTATTTTAAGGGGTGCAAAAGTTTGTCTCGCGACACGGACAAGGGAAATTAAAAAAGAGATTAATTATGATTAATTATTAATTATTACTTTAACAAACCTAACATCTAACAGCTTGCACTACCTGTCTATATTTGTATTACTTATACTGAAACACCCATATCAAACCATTCTACCATATTCCCATAAATTTTTTGCAAAAGTTTGTGCTTGCTGATACAAAAAGCTACCTTTTAATGGGTAGCAAGATGATTAAGCACTTTCTATCCGTAAACACAGTGTCTAATATTGAGGTATGGAATTATCCACTAAGAGAGAATAGGCATCTATCCCACCTACAATATTACTAACGTCCGTAAATCCCTGAGATAGAAGCCATTGGCACATTTGAGCAGATCTTGAACCATGGTGGCATAATACTAGGGTTTCCTTAGAAGTTTCAAAACGAGCGGAAATTTCTCCTTGCCATTGATCATATTCACTCAGGGGGAGGTTGACAAAACCGGAAATTTGTGCTATGGCAACCTCTTGTGGTTCTCGCACGTCTATTAATTGTAAATTGGAACTATCCTGGATTAAACGTTGCTGTAGTTCTTGAACTCGAATTTCTTTAAAAGATTCACCAGTCATCATAACATAATCGTTAAACTACCAACTCGAATTATACTATATGGTGGCGACAAAAAGGCGGGAAAGTAGGTTAAAAGTGAATAATTTGAACGCGAATTATCAACGCTTATCTTTTGGTTGGATCTTGGCTGGTATTATTACTTTGCTGTTAATTGCTACTACTGGCTTATACTGGCTCCCTCATACAATTAAGACTATTACCCCCATTTCTCAACCTGGGGCTAGTATGTTTGTTTCTCGAACATCACCTGCAATGATATCTCTACTAGTTAATCCCCAAGAGTTACAATCTTTAGACCGGGAATTTACTCAGGCGATCGCCAAATTATCGGCAAAAAATATAACTAATGATATTCAATCCTGGTTAGGTAAGGAAATTAGCTTGGTTGTTACCAGTGAGGATCTTGACCGTAACCCAGATAATGGGATGCAACCGGGATATTTAATGATATTGGCAACGGAGGATCCAACTCAAAGCCGTGAGTTTATTAAATTATTATTTTCTCAACGAGCTTTATTAGGAAAAACCCTAGAAGTTTCAAAATATAATGGCACAAAGTTAGTTTATGATCTGCCCGGTGAAAATAAGTTAACATCCAGTCAATTTTCGGGGTTTGAAATCAACAGTTCTTTAGCTGGTGCGGTTGTAGGTAAATATGTTTTGTTTGCCAATGATATCAAGGTTTTGAAAGAGTCAATTAATAATGTTCAAGCTCCCAATTTGAATTTAGTCAGTTCTCCCAAATATCAAAGAGCTATCCAAGAACTGCCTAAAAATGCCCTAGCTCTGGGATATTTTAATTTACCCTATGTGGCAAAATGGCAAAATTTAAAGTTTCCAGAAACATCAATTTCTGCCAACTATGATAGTCAGCTTCTTTCTTTAGTATTAAATCCTGATGGTTTGTTGGTAGAAACTGGATTTTTTAACCCGTCCCCGGTTCCTCGCCAAGCATCTATGGCCAGGTTAAACAATGTTGTAACTAATGCTGTGAATTATCTTCCGGAATCTGTTGGTTTAGCAATTAGTGGTACCAATCTCCAGCAAGAGAGTGGTATAAATAAACTTTGGCAACAGACAACAACTACTATTTACGGATCCCCAACTATAGGTACTCGTAGGTTATTACCACGCTTATGGGAACTTCAAGAACAATTAGGAATCAGCTTGTCCGATGATATTTTCAGTTGGATAGATGGCGAATATGCTCTGGGGATTTTTCCCAATGTGGAGGATAATACTCATTGGACCTTTATTGTAGAAAAATCCCCTAGTTTAATCCAGGGGATTGCTCACTTAAATACTGTTGCTATAAAACAGGGATTTAATGTTAGTTCTTTCCCATTAAATGACCAAACAATTTTTGCATGGACAAAACTAAAATTCCTAAATAAAATTGTAGATGCACAAATCATAGGTCTTCATACAACTGTTGATAACTATGAAATTTTTGCCTCCGATATTTTAACAATGGAAAAAATTCTCACCCATCAGGAAAATCCCCTGACCCAAAACCGCCAATTTAAGACAGCTAATGATCATAGATCACAAACCAACCAGGGTTATGTGTATATAGACTGGCAAAAAAGTCAAAGATTTCTCGAAAGTCAACAACCCCTAGTTCCATTGGGGGAATTGTTCGCTCAACCACTTTTTAAAAACTTGCGATCGCTCACAATTAGTAATTATGATCATAACCCAGGGATGTGGAAGGGTGGAGTGTTTTTCCAGCTTAAAGATTAAGGAATTTGACCAATATTTTTCACTAGAGTTGGAAATCTAGTTCGCTATGATTTAAAATGACAAAGTAGCTTTTTTGGATAATATCTCGATGCTATCTACACTGCGTGACGATTTTCGTATTATCTTTGAACGAGATCCAGCTGCTCGCAACTGGTTGGAAGTTTTATTTTGCTATCCTGGTTTACAAGCTCTCATCTTTCATAGAATAGCACATACCCTATACACCATGGGTATTCCCTTAATTCCCCGTCTCATTTCCCAGATAGCTAGATTTTTCACGGGTGTGGAAATACATCCAGGTGCGGTAATTGGTAAGGGAGTATTTATTGACCATGGTATGGGAGTTGTGATTGGAGAAACTGCCATTGTGGGTGATTATGCTCTCATATATCAGGGTGTAACCCTAGGTGGTACGGGTAAACAAAGTGGTAAACGTCACCCCACCCTGGGAGAAAATGTGGTTGTTGGTGCGGGTGCTAAGGTATTGGGTAATCTCCAAATAGGTAGTAATGTTCGTATTGGTGCAGGTTCGGTAGTACTCAGGGATGTACCATCCAATTGTACTGTTGTTGGTATACCAGGGAGAATTATCTATCGTTCAGGGGTGCGTATTGCTCCCTTAGAACATAATAATCTACCTGATTCTGAAGCAGAAGCAATTCGAGCTTTAGTTAATCGTATTGAAATGCTAGAGGAAGAAATCAAAAATCTCAAAGACCCAATTCCATCTCTCCCTAGTTACCTCAAGACCTCGGTTTTAGTGGGTAAACTAATGGGAGATCAAGAATCACCTAGGGAACAGAAAGTCTGTCATATTCGAGATAAAGCCATACAAGAATTTTTGGATGGTGCGGGTATTTAGTTATAGGGAGCAGGTAAAAGAGAAATATCTATAAGTGGTAGAATAATCTTAACCGTTGTTCCCCGATTTAAACCCAAACTTTCCAAACTAATTTTCCCCCCCATTAATTCAATCAAATTGCGGGAAATAGCTAATCCTAAACCCGTTCCCTCAAATTTGCGTGTGGTACTACCATCCACCATTACAAAGGGACGAAATAGTTTATGCTGCTGCTGTGGATCTATACCTATACCAGTATCTACCACGGAAATAACCACATACAATTTACTATTTTGTTGGATAGTTTTAGTGCTAATTGTAATACTTCCTTCCTCGGTGAATTTGGTAGCATTACCAATAACATTGATCAGCACCTGTTTGAGTTTGATTCTATCACCCTTAATAGGGATAATCTGTTCTAATATTTCACATTTTAATTGCAGTCCTTTCTTTTCCACGTTGACTGATTGTAAATTAATCACTTCTAGTAGTAATTGGCGTAATTCCAACGGAATCATCACCACCGAAAGTTTACCAGCTTCAATTTTAGAAATATCTAGCAGATCATTAATAATCCCTAAAAGATGAATTGCCGTATCATCAGCTTTTTTTAAAAACTCTAATTCCTCCTCCTTATCATCACATAAACCATCTCTCACTAAACGCACACAGTTAATAATGATATTCAGGGGATTTCTCAATTCATGGGATGTGTTGGCTAAAAACTGACTTTTGACGGTGTTAGCTGATTTAGCCTCCTTCCAAGCCATTTCTAACTCTTCTGTCCATGCTTTCAGTCGTTCCACCATTTGATCCAATGCTTGAGCTAATTGATTAAACTCCTTAATTCTAAAATTGCGCGGAATTGGTTGTACTGCATGATGACTGTGAATATTTAAAGCATAGTCCCTTAACTCCTCTAAAGGATTTGCTAACAAAGGTGCCAAGTATAAAGAAACCAATAAACTAGCACCTACTAAACCAACTGTTAAGGCAATAAGTATCAGTTTAATCTGATCTAATCCTAAAAGAGCATCTCTAACACTAGCAACAGCTAATATGACCCATTTTTCGTGTTTTTGTTTAGTAATAGGATTGGGAATAGCTGTATACCCAGCTACCGAGTCCTCTCCGTCGCTAAAATGAAAATTTATGGAGTTATTATTACCCTCAAGAGCATCTTTAATAACTCCTTTTAACTGCTGCAAATCTGTATATTTATTAATATTAGTTCCTATGGTTTCTAAAGATGGGTGGGCCAGAATAGTCCCATCTTCACTAATTACTACTAAAGCACCAATAAGGGAACCTCGTTGATTTTCCATTTCTCGGTGTAGTGTGGTTTTAATAATTAAAACATAAGCCAAATTTCCCCGCTGATTATACACTGGTGCTGACAAAACTAATTCCAATTGGTTTCCTCTAGGATGTTTACCAGTAATTCTCGATTTCAATGGTAAAAATGGGGTAATGTGAACCTGATGACTAATTCCACCAGAAAATTGACTATTAATCCATGACATATTATTTTCTATCAAAGGTTGATTTCCACAGCTACTAGCAATCACCAGATTCCTCTCATCCCTATTATCAAGATGATTGAGTTGAATACAATCAATTTGATTGGGCAATAATCTCTTGATTTGTTTGATTAATTTTTCCGCTTCTATAACTGACCCAGATTTTATCGCTTGAGTCTGAGTAGCTGTCAGTAAATTGCTTTCTAGGGTGGCGATCGCATCTGTAATTTTCTCTCCTTTATTAATCGCACTATCAATTAAATTTTGCCTAACATTATTTAGCAAGCTTGAACGTGCTTTATTCAGTGCAGCTATTTCCCCAATTAATAAAACTGGAACAAAGACCAGTAATATTCTGGTTACTAAAATTCGTCTAAAGGAAGATTGACGGAGTTTAACCATCGCAGGACTCACTTCCAAAATGTGTACACTATTAGGCAAAATATATCTAGGTAACCTAGGATTGGGTGAAGTATGACACGACATCCTGCTCATGACCAGGGATGGCGAAATAGCCAAATTCAACCCTTCATACCTACGGTACAACACTTACCATATTAGATTCAACACTGGTGCAACGCCAGAAAAATTAAAAATCCATCTCTTGAACCGGTTCATATATTGCTTATTGCTTTCCAGTTCTGGCAATTTTTATCCGGATACTAACTAATACCACCCAAGATTAAGTACACCCAGTATATAATTAGGACATTAACTTCATCATTAGTGGGGGGATGTAGTCAAATTTTTTCTAGTTTCCAAATAGATAAGTAGAGCATTAATGTCAGCAGGATTTACTCCTCCAATGCGCGATGCTTGTCCAATCGTGAGAGGTTTAACTGTGGTGAGTTTCTCCCTAGCTTCTTTAGAAAGAGTAGTAATAGAATCATAATCCAAATTGGGGGGTAGATGGCGATTTGCTTGACGAGCGATTTGGTCGATTTGGTTTTGCTGTCTGGCCAAATACCCAGAATACTTAATATCTATTTCCGCACCCTCTTTTTCCGCTGCATGGAGATGGGGATTACCGAGTCCGTATCTTTCCAAATCAAGATAATGGATTTCTGGACGACGCAACAGATCTACGAGGGTGATTGAACCCTTAATAACCTGTTGAGTATGTTGAGTAATCAACCTACCAATATCCTCATGCTCCTTGATTCTGGTGGAATGGAGTCTTTCCTTTTCCCCAATAATGTGTTCTTGTTTTCTAGTAAACAAATTCCATCTTCTGTCATCAATTAGACCTATTGCTCTTCCCAGGGGAGTCATACGTTGATCTGCGTTATCAGACCTTAGTAATAACCGATATTCTGAGCGACTGGTGAGCATGCGATAGGGTTCTCGTAAATCCTTCGTGCACAAATCATCAATTAAAGTGCCAATATAACTTTGTTCTCGGGGAAAAATCACCATTTCTCGACCTTGAACAAACTGAACTGCATTAATGCCCGCCACTAATCCTTGAGCAGCTGCCTCTTCATAACCCGTCGTGCCATTAATTTGTCCAGCACAAAAAAGTCCTTGTATTTTTTTAGTCATTAAGGATGGGTAACATTGAGTTGCGGGCAAGTAGTCATACTCTACAGCATAAGCTGGACGTAACATCACACATTTTTCCAAACCAGGAAGACTTCTCAACATGAGGATTTGCAAAGTTTCTGGTAATCCCGTGGAAAAACCCTGAATATAAAGTTCCGGTATATCTCTTCCTTCCGGTTCAATAAATATCTGGTGACTTTCCTTGTCTGCGAACCGGACTATCTTATCCTCGATACTGGGACAATAACGAGGACCTTTAGCATCCACCCAACCTCCATATACGGGAGATAGACCTAGATTTTCTTGAATGAGACGATGGGTTTCTGGAGTAGTGCGGGTCATGTAACAGGGAATTTGCTCTTTTTCCAACCATACTTGCGGGTCAAAACTAAACCAACGGACTTCTTCGTCTCCTGGTTGGATTTCCATTTTGCTATAATCCACAGACCTTTTATCCACCCGTGCGGGAGTTCCAGTTTTTAATCTTCCGGTTTCAAAACCCAAGCGGTTGAGAGTTGCTGTTAAACCCACTGCTGCAAATTCTCCTGCTCGACCAGCTTCCATGGATTTATTTCCTACCCAAATTCTCCCTCCTAAAAAAGTCCCTGTAGTTAAAATCACAGCTTTACATGCAAAAGCTACACCAAAATAGGTTTCCACGCCAATTATTTCATCGTTTTTGCCTAAAACTAAGTCGGTTACCATACCTTCCCGAATGGTCAGGTTCTCTTGGTTTTCCACAATTCCCTTCATCACAGCTGCATATTCACGTTTATCAGTTTGAGCTCGTAGGGCCCAAACTGCTGGTCCTCGGGAGGAGTTAAGGACTCGTTTTTGCAGGTAGGTACGGTCTGCCATTTTACCAATTTCCCCACCTAGAGCATCCACTTCATGGGTGAGTTGGGATTTGGCCGGGCCTCCCACCGCTGGATTACATGGTTGCCAAGCAATTTTATCCAGATTCAGGGTCAATAATAGAGTAGGACAACCAAGACGAGCAACAGCTAAAGCTGCTTCACAACCAGCATGACCTGCACCTACTACAATTACATCATAAGCATCTTGAAAGGCAACATTATTTTGAATAGCATTTTGAACAGCACTTTCCATAATTAGTGTATTTCCAGGATTCCTATAATAGACTAGTGATAAACTAATAATAGTTTAATAGTAAGTTAATAGTAGCTTAAAAACGAGTTAACAATAAATTGACTGCTAATGGAATCCGCAACCAAAAAGGAGGAAAATGGCTTACAGCGATTTCACTTTGACCCAATTTAGAAACAAATTCCACATCAAAATTGATGAAAATCCGGATTTATTTGCCAGTATTGAACCGCTGGATGCTAGTGATAAATTAACTAGTACCCTGGGGGAAACAATGGAAATGGCATTAGCAATAAATACTGAAAAGGCACGGTCAGAAATGATCATTACACCCATTTTACTAGAAATAAGACGCAGAGCCAATTATCAAATTAGTTTATTTTCTGGGACTGATTTTAATGTTGATATTGAAAAAGGTTTAAACGGTTATTGTGACTTCATCATCAGTCGTTCCAAAGAGCAGTTAATAGTTAATGCTCCCATAGTGATTATTGTCGAGGCGAAAAATGAAAACATTAAATCTGGATTAGGCCAATGTGCAGCTACAATGTTAGCAGCACAGCTATTCAATCAACAGCAATCTAATGAACTTACTTGTGAGATTAAAACCATTTATGGAGCTGTCACAACGGGAGACATTTGGAAATTTTTAAAACTAATGGAAGGAGAAATACTTATTGACCTCAATAACTATTACATTAAAGAGTTAAATAAAATTTTGGCTATCTTATATCAAGCAGTTACTAGTTGAATTGTCAAGACAACCGGAGATAAAGATAGATTAGACAAGTTTTCATGCGGATTATGCGGTTTCGGTAAATCCAGATTTTCTTTAATAAGTCTTAGGTTTGGCTAGATTTTTAAATTTTGTAAATTGGGGGTCAAATAGAAGTTTGACTGTTCCTGTGGGACCATTGCGATGTTTGGCAATAATAACTTCTGCTATACCGCGATCGGGGGTATCGGGTGCATAATATTCTTCACGGTAAAGCATAATAACTAAATCCGCATCTTGTTCAATGGAACCAGATTCTCGCAGGTCTGACAACATGGGACGTTTATTAGTTCTAGCTTCCACACTTCTACTCAACTGAGATAGGGCAATTATGGGAACTGATAATTCCCTGGCTAAACCCTTGAGAGAACGGGTAATTTTGGATAATTCCTGTACACGATTGTCTCCTGCACCTTCCATTAGTTGCAGGTAGTCTATAACGATTAGACCTAGTTTTGAATTCTGTTGTGCTTGTAGTTTTCTAGCTTGACTCCGCATTTGGGTGATGGTAATATTGGGGGTGTCATCAATAAAAACGGGCATTTCTGATAGCAAACTGATAGCACGACTTAGAGGTTCCCATTGGGTTTGACTAATCCTCCCACTTCTTAAATAACCGGTTTCAATTTGGGCCTCGCTAGCTAATAATCTTTGTACTAGCTGCTCTTTGGACATTTCTAAACTGAACACTGCTACCGGTAATTTATAACCTATGGCAATGTTGTGGGCTAGATTTAAACAAAATGCAGTGTTATGCACACAAATATCATTGGCTATAAAGTTATGAGTATGTGGTATGGTTAGGTCATAGACCTGTTTTTCCCCTAAGTTCTCAATGGCTATGATTTCATCCCAGTAAATGTCACAGTCTGTCTGGGTTTCTATTAGCTCTAATGGCTCTAATGTTTGTGCTATCACACCAATCTCTAATCTCTGGATGCTCAGGGGTTCTATAATTTCTAATTGCCAAGTGGTTTGGTTAGTTTGCTCTTTGTTATAGCCTTTTTTTAATCTGGCAATTATGCCAAATCTTAATAATAAATGTTGAATCTGTCTTGCTAGTTTCTCTTGGTTTGTTTTATAGGTTGTCTGTAATTTTAATAACTGATTTAAAAATAAGGCTATTTGCGATCGCCCTAATTTAAAAACTATGGGAGGTATGGTTTTCTCCATATTGCCATTTCCCAAACAATGGGCCATGAGCTTAAGTTGATCATCCTCAATTTTTTCCTTACCAAAGACATTTATTTGAGCGGGAACTGCTATTTTAGCACCTGGTTGGAGATCTGCTAACTTTTGCCACCCGGTTGGGGTCAAGTAAGGATGAGTAATAGTGGTCTCAATAGAACGACCTAATGCAGTTGTCACCCGAAAAACTGGTTTTATGCCATCGTTGACAAATCCACAGGGTTGAGTAAAACTAAATTTCCAATTTCGGTTTAAAGTTAATACCATACCTTCCTTTCGGTAGTATAGCTCCTCAATGGTGACAATTTCTCCATCTGCTAAGACTATTTCTGAGTCATAACTTACACACTTCCCCATAGAAGGTCTACCCGCGACGATAATTAAATCAGAACGCTGAAAACCACTGGTCATAGCGTCCAAATCATAAAAACCACTAGGAATACCCGGTAAAGCAACTCCTTCATGACGGGTTTCAATTTCCTGAAAGGTATGCACTAGGGTATCCGAAATGTGAACTAGTCCCTCCTGGGGTTTTTCTTGGGTAATTCCAAAAACCTTCTGCTCTGCTTGATCTAAAACTATTGGTAATTCTGTCTGGGTCTCAAATCCTAATTTGACAATTTCATTACCTGCTTTAATTAATTGTCTGCGCAGATACTTATCCATGACTAAATCCGCTAACATATCAATATTTACTGATGATACGGTGCGGTCTATCAAGGTAGCTAGTTTATTTCTACCTCCAATACGATTTAATTTGTCATTGCCAGTTAACCACTCTGTTAGGGAAAGTAAGTCGGTTGGTTTATTTTGGTTATTAAGAATTATTGCTGCTTGATAAATTTCTCTATGGGAATTAACATAAAACGCTTGGGGAAGAAGACGATCCCTGATTCTACCCATAGCTTCTGGATCCAAAAGAATACCGCCCAAAATAGCCTCTTCCGCTTCGATGTTTTGGGGAGGAAGCTGATCACTACTATTGCCTTGAAAGTTCAATTCTTCAGCCATAAATGATTGTAAACTTAAATTGTTGACATGGTTTCTGAAATGGATAATGTTATTGATTATGACGAATATTCAAACTAGCGATTATGAAGGCCACTATGACGCTGATTTTGCTCTCTGGGTTGAAGAAACCGTGGCCAAGTTAAAATCCCAGAATTTCCAACAGGTAGATTGGAAAAATTTGATCCAGGAGGTGGAATCCTTGGGAAAAAGTCAACGCAGTTCTGTGCGTAGTTATTTGGTGCGTCTACTAGAACATTTACTGAAACGTTGCTATGTCCAAATACCCGATTGTAATCGTAGTTGGGAAATTGAAATTCGGAATTTTCGTCAACATTTAATGTTTGAGTTGGAAGATTCGCCCAGTTTGAAAAATTTTATTTTAGAAATTTTGCCCAAGTGTTACCAAATTGGGTTGGATAACGTGAAAGATAGTTATCCTAGTGTTATTTTTCCCGATGATTACCCTTTTCCTAACCAGCTAGAAAGATTATTAAATGAGAAATTTTGGGAAAAAGGTTAAATCCCTATTTGAACTAGTTGTGATGCGTTACCCCAAGTTAACGCATCCCACTGAACAGTGCAATCATTAGTTAATGGTTAATATGACCTATAACCAATTTAGCTGGCTACAACCTCAATATCAATTTTGGCAGTCACCTCTGAGTGAAGTTTAATATCCGCTTTGTAAGTACCCAAATGGTTAATATCTGGAATAGTTATGCCACGTCTATCAATTGTTTGCCCTGTAGCTGCTTGAATAGCATCTACTACATCTTGAGTGGTAACAGTACCAAAAATAGCTTCATTTTCACCTACCTGTTTGGCAATCGCTACTTTAATCAGTTTCTCTAAAGCAGATTTTTGCTCTTCCGCTTGTTGCTTAAGTTCTAGTTGGCGTTGGCGTTCTATTTCCCGACGACGCTCTACTTGCTTTAAAATGCCAGGAGTCACCTGGGTGGCTAAACTCTGGGGAATTAGATAATTCCGCGCATAACCAGGAGCTACTTCCACTAGATCGCCGGATTTTCCTAGTTTGCTTACATCTTTTGTTAATACTAACTGCACTCGTTTGACCATTGTCTTTGTTGTTTCCTATCAAATCTCATTTAATTGGGTGTCAGCAGGATGGCTCACCAAAGTTTAGCTTCACCTGGAACGACTTGTTTGATATCCCAAAGTTATGAATTATAACCTATTATTCCAGGCGATCGCAATGGGTGGAATTAACTACTCTAACTGGCGATCGCTCGCAAATTTTGACAACGAATTAATTCATTAAAATTGAGACCTAATCTTCCCTCAAGTTTAGCAACTGTCTCAATAGCAGTTAACAAATGTCCAGCTGCTTCTGATTCGGAGTAGCCTCGTTTTTGAGCAATAGCGATCGCTGTTTTATCAGCTCTCAGTTGTAGTTCCTGAGACTTATTGTTTTGCCACAGTTTTACACCACTTATGACGGTTAAGCCACCAGCTATGACTAAACCAACTATATCACCTTGAAGAGTTTCTATTACCCCCCTAATAGTCCAACTAGGACTACTCCCTGATAAATATCCGGTTGTATCCATTTGATTCCTATTAACCAACTGGTGTGATACAATATTAGCAAGTCTCTTTGTGGCTTTTTTAACTGTCTCCATAATTCAAAATTGATATATACTGGTTTACTCTGAATCCAAGGTAGGGGAAACTCTGCACTAATCACTTGATTCTGTTCCGGTTTGCTGATAATTTTAATTGTCATGCGTCCGGAAGCTGGTACTATATCCAACAGACGACGAATTTCAGTATTTGGATCCATCATAAAGACTTTCAGGTCTTCCTTGAGAACTAATCCCATATTTTACCGGATCGAGGTCGGAGAATTTGAACTCATGGATGCTTTTGCAGCTAACCCACCAGAATGGACAGATCGGTCAGTCCACTCTTACTAATTTTTTTTGCCCCAAATGTGGCTCTGGTAGCAGGGAAGCAGTGGGAGTCTGGTTAAATCGAAGATCCCCTGTGACAACCCCGGACCATCGTCGTAAGTGGCAAGAGTTTTATCTTTGTCACTGCGGTTGTGCTTGGTGGGCCTGGAGTACGGACCGTCCGTCTCCTAAAAGGCCCGATTGAGGTTTAAATCCTTTTTATGTAGGCTTTAACTAACAGGTCAATTCCAGTAATTGCTGTCCCTACTACAACCGCATCCGCACCCAACTCTAATGCTTTTTTTGCTTCTTCCGGGGAGGAAATCCCCCTTCACAAATGACAAGAATCTCTGGGTGTTCTACTTTCAGGTTTTCTACTATTTGTTTGAGAAGTTCCCACCCAGGAGGAATGAGGTTTTTGGTTTCTTCTGTGTAACCAAAAAGGGTTGTACCCACTATGTCCGCACCGCTATCTATAGCTAATTTAGCAGATGCAAAGGTGTCTACATCAGCCATTACTGGTTTACCTATTTGTTGATGAATTCCCCTAATGATATCAACTAGTTTTTCCCCTCCTGCGCGTTTTCTTGGGGTTGCGTCCATGGCAATTATATCTGCTCCTGCTTCTGCAACAGCTAAAGCATGGTGAAATTGGGGGGTAATGTACACATCTGACTCTGCTATAATTTGCTTCCATAAACCAATAATTGGTACTGAAACTTTTTGTTTTACAGCTTTGATGTGATTGGGACTATCAATCCTCACAGCTTTAGCACCATTGTTTGCGGAGGCTTGTGCCATAGCTGCTATAATGGTGGGATTATGGAGAGGTGAGGTAACAGGAGCTTGACAAGACACAATAAGCCCCGATAGTTCTGGTAATTTTGATAGTAAATTGTTCATGTTGTTAATATTGCTTATTTAATACTGTTAATACTGTTAATACTGTTTATTTATCAAAAACCGATCTAGGTATCCAGACGGTAAAGACTGAGCCAACACCCACTGTTGACTCCACCTCAATGCGACCACGGTGGAGTTCCACCAGTTGTTTAGTTAGGGCCAAACCAATACCCGTACCTTCGTATGGACGATGATAGGAGGCATCTACCTGCTGAAACTTTTCAAAAACCAGAGGTAATTTTTCTTCTGGAATGCCAATTCCAGTATCTTCTACTTGAAAGATAACCGTGTTGTCTTCCACCCAAAATCGGAGGGTGACACTTCCACCTTGCGGTGTAAATTTGATGGCATTAGTTAATAGGTTCCAAATAATTTGCTCTATTCTACCAGGATCGGCGCTAAATTGATCATGGCGTGGATTGACCTGCACGTCTAGTTTCAAGGTAACTTTGGCATTGGTACTTTTTTCTAATAGGGAGTCTACTATATTTTCTGCTAACCTGGTTAGGGAAAACTCACAAATATTTAATACGGTTTTGCCAGCTTGAATTTGTGATAAATCCAGAATATCATTAATCATTTCTAAGAGTCTTTCACCACTATCGTGGATTGTTTGTAAATATTCCCTTTGTCGTGGTGTCAGTTCCCCCAAAGGCCAACGTAATAGGGTAGAGGACATGCCAATTACATAGGTGAGTGGGGTTAATAGTTCGTGACTAATAGTAGCCAAAAACTCATTTCTAATGCGACTGGCTGCTTCTGCGGCTAAAAGTGCTTCCCGCAGGGCCATGGTTCTTTCAATTACTCTTTGTTCTAAAGTTTGTTTTTCTTGGGTTAATTTGCGTGTTGCTTCCCGCAATGAGTCCATTAATTGTGATTGATTGATGGCGATCGCTAATTGTTCAGCAATGGAAGATAATAGGGCTTTTTCAGATTCTGTCCATTGTCGAGGAGCATCACATTGGTGAGCAATGAGTAATCCCCACAGTTTATTTTCAAAAATAATTGGTGCTACCACCTTAGCACGAATTTGATTGGTTCGGAGGAAATTGAGGAGGCAATTTTCCAGTATGTAGGTTTTTTCCACATCTTCCACGACTAAAATAAAACCCTGGTGATATTTTTGCCAACATGGGGAGTGAACTGCTAAACAGTCTTCTTGGGAATTTAATATGGAGTTGATTGATTCTCCACCAAGGGATTCATAAATTACACAGCCTCCATTGTGTTCAGAGTCTTTGGTAAACCACTGATGATCTATGGATTGGGGAGATGCCAAAGAATGATTAGGAGCTGAAACAAATTTATAAATTACCAATCTATCCAACTCTAGAAATTCCCGCACTTGGGTGATTGCTGTAGATATGATTACGGGGAGATCTAAGCTTTTACGAATTTGAGTGGTTACTTGATTTAAGAGTTTTTCTTGGGCAATTTGTTTGGTAAGAGCATCTTCCACAGGTTTACAAGTAAACCCTTCTGGTGGTAGAGCATGGGGATTAATTGTATTTTGACTAATAGTAGGGAGCAAATATTGTAACAACAAAATTGTGAATTTACTTTGGTAAGTGGCATTATTTGCTCCCAGCATCCCTCTATAATGTAGGATATTTTGATAAATCTGAGAATTAGCAGCAAACAATTCGCTTAGTCTAGTGGCAAAACTTGCGATCGCCTCCGAGTTAAAAGTGAAGTGAATATGGAGGGACTCCAAACTTGTATCCCATCTGGACTGACCTTGTTGGGCACCGTCTGGAAGATTACCAAGTAAAAGAGCGCTAAATTGCTGAGAAACTACAAGAATAAATCTTTGTGGTTGCCACCCTGGGGGAGCAAAGGTTCGTACTAATACTGCTTCTGTAAGTATGAGAGCAGCACTATCTACTTCATGAGCTATCTGATGCAACAAATCACCAAGTTGATTAAATATACTCAAAGGTAAGATGCCAGCAAAGCTCAAATCGGTGTCACTAAGCATTTTAAAGATTTTAATGAAATGGGCGGAGTGCCTGAAATTTGGGAAAAACAAGCAGAATAATTCCCTTGCTTGCGGGTAATTAGTTGTGGTATAGTGAGTTGTTAGGTGGTTTTATCCATGATGACACTGTAATAAGTAAAAGTGTTCGGGGGAAAGTCGTAAAGAATTATGCATCGTATCAATGCCACACCAGGTGGGTGGAACGAATCAGAAAGTTTGATATTTCTGGAACAAACCCCAGCCCCTTTTATATTTATCACTGCTGCTGACACAGATATACAAACCCTAGCCACAACAGTGCCAAAATTGCCCGTTGAATTTCCCCAGATGAGAGTTGCCAATTTGCTGCAATTACAGCAACAGATGACCATAGACACTTATGCTGAAGAAGTGTTGGAACTTGCTCGGGTAATAGTTTTGCGTCTACTAGGAGGGGGTTCCTATTGGGCGTATGGTTTGGAGGTAGTACAAGGAATTGTAGCCACCAACAGCACTAATCTTATTGTAATGCCAGGAGACGACGCTCTTGATCTGGATTTAATATCGAAGTCCACTGTTTCTGAAAAAATTGTCCGTCAGGTGTGGGAGTATTTTCAAGAAGGTGGCACGGAAAACTTTCTGAATGGTTTGTTATTTGTCTGTAATAATTGTCTTTCCACTGGATTTCATCCAGCACCACCACAAGCTGTCCCCAGGGTAGGACTATATGAACCTGCAAAACTGGAAAGTAGTAAATCCCTCGATGAGTTAGATTTTTTCCAATTACCCAGAGTAGGTATTTTATTCTATCGCGCTCATTATTTAGCAGGTAATGTTCGTGTAATTGATGCTTTGTGTCATGCTCTAGTGAGGAAAAATCTGCATCCAGTCCCAGTTTTTGTTTCTTCCTTGCGGGAACCGGGTGTGAGCGAACAATTAGTCCACCTATTCCAACCTTGTGAGAATCACCATATTGATTTATTACTCAATACTACAAGTTTTTCCTTGGCACGTTTAGAGACAGAAACACCCCAGGTGGAACTTTGGCAAAAATTGGATGTTCCAGTTTTTCAGGTCATCCTCTCTGGTGGTCCCCTAGAACAATGGACATCCCAACTGCAAGGTTTGACCCCCCGGGACATGGCTATGAATGTGGCCTTACCAGAGGTAGATGGTAGAATTATTACTAGAGCTGTATCTTTCAAAACTTTACAAACTCGCAATTCCAGCTTAGAATCTGATGTGGTGGTTTATGAACCTGTAGGCGATCGCATTAATTTTGTGGTGGATTTGGCGGCAAATTGGCTGAGATTACGGCGTAAAATGACCTCAGAAAGGCGTGTAGCTATAATTTTGGCAAATTACCCTAACACCAATGGCAGATTGGCTAATGGGGTAGGTTTAGATAGTCCTGCTAGTTGTATAGAAATTCTCCTAGCTTTAGAGGGTGCGGGTTATAATGTGGGTGCCATACCCAGCAACAGTGATGAACTAATCAAAGTTCTTACCGCTGGGGTGACCAATGATCCGGAAAGTCGGGATTGGAAGCCCGTAAATCAATCTGTTTCCTTTGAAGAATACACAAGATATTTTAATACCCTACCTAAATCTGTTCAGGAAGAAGTTCTCAACCGTTGGGGGAATTGGGAGGGGATGAATTCGGGGGAATCAAGGGGAATATCAGTTTGTGGAGTGAGTTTTGGCAATATATTTGTGGGGATTCAACCTGCACGAGGTTATGAACAAGAACCTAGTTTAAATTATCATGCGCCAGATTTAGAACCTACCCATAATTATTTAGCGTTTTATTATTGGGTCAGGGAAGTGTTTAAGTGTGATGCCATTATTCACCTAGGAAAACACGGTAATTTAGAATGGTTACCCGGTAAAAGTGTGGCCCTATCAAATAGCTGTTATCCTGAAGTAGCTTTTGGACCAACACCCCACTTTTACCCTTTTATTGTTAACGATCCCGGAGAGGGTTCCCAGGCTAAACGTCGTTCTCAAGCAGTGATTATTGACCATTTAACCCCACCTATGACCCGTGCGGAATTATACGGTTCCCTACAACAGGTAGAAAATTTAATAGATGAGTATTATGAAGCCCAAACCTTAGATCCTTCCCGACTACCCACATTAAAACAGCGTATTCAAGAACTAGTGATCCAAGAACATCTTTACCAAGATTTAGGTATCAAAGATGAAAAACATATCCTCAACTTTGAATCTGCCATTTTAAACTCTTTGGATGGTTATCTGTGTGAACTTAAAGAAGCACAAATCCGTGATGGTTTACACGTTTTTGGACAAGTTCCCCAGGGGAGACAATTAAGAGACTTAATAGTGGCGATCGCCCGGATTCCCAACCGTCACTCTCCGGGGATCACCCGTGCTATAGCTCAAGACTGGGGATTAAATATTGACCCATTAACAGCAGAATATGGTGACCTATTTCATCCACCATCAAGTCCATTACCCAACTGGGTTTCCAGGGAGATGGAAATAAAGTCCTGTCGCACCCAGGGGGATGTGGTAGAACTTCTGGAAGAACAAGCTGCTGTTCTAGTGACTCAAATTATAGAAAATCAGTTATATGAAACTAAGACAAGCCAAGACCAATCCTCAACTCAACAAGTTGTGAACTGGATAAAATCAAAACTACTTCCAGCTCTAGAAAAGACCACCGAAGAAATAACTAATTTACTGCGGGGATTAGATGGTAAATACGTTCCCAGTGCTGCATCTGGATCACCCACTAGAGGAAGACCAGAAGTGCTACCTACAGGTAGGAATTTTTATGCTGTGGATATTCGAGCTATTCCCACAGAAACAGCTTGGGATGTGGGTAGAAAGGCGGCGGAAAACTTGATTGAAACCTATACTCAAGAGCACGGGGAATATCCCAAAACCCTGGGTTTATCAGTGTGGGGAACTTCTACCATGAGAACGGGAGGTGATGATATTGCCCAGGCCTTGGCCCTATTGGGTGTGCAACCTATCTGGGATGGTGCAGCAAGAAGGGTTATAGACTTTGAAATCTTACCCCTGTCCATTTTAGGTCGTCCCCGTGTGGATGTTACCTTGAGAATTTCTGGCTTTTTCCGGGATGCTTTCCCCAATTTAATCGACCTATTCTCTCAAGCAGTCGTAGCAGTGGCAAATTTAGATGAACCACTAGAGGAAAATCCCCTAGTAACTGCTGTGCGACAAGATATTGACCTCTGGACCCACCAGGGATTAAGTTTAGAAGTGGCCACAGAAAAATCCCTTTATCGTGTTTTTGGTTCCCAACCAGGAACCTATGGTACGGGAATTCAAGGTTTAATAGCCTCTCAAAATTGGCAAAGTGACCAAGATTTAGCTCAGGCCTATATTAATTGGAGTTCTCATCCCTACTTGGGAACTGTGGAGTCCCCATCTTCAGTTGCTAACACTGAAATTTTTGTAGAACGTTTAAAGCAAATGCAAATCGTTTTACACAATCAAGATAATCGAGAACAGGATTTACTTGATTCCGATGACTATTATCAATTTCAAGGAGGTTTAACCGCAGCAGTTCGTTCTATTCAAGGTAAAAACCCAGAAACCTATTTTGGAGATCATGCTAATACGAATCAACCAAAGGTCCGCAAACTGAAAGAGGAAATTGCCAGGGTTTATCGCTCCCGGGTTATTAACCCCAAATGGATTGAAGGAGTGATGCGCCATGGTTATAAGGGTGCTTTTGAAATAGCAGCAACAGTAGACTTTTTATTTGGTTATGATGCCACTGCTCAATGTGTAGAAGATTACATGTATCAGGGGATTTTTACTAGTTACTTACAAGAGACAAAAGTGTGTGAATTCATTCGAGAAAAGAATCCTTGGGCCTTGCGTGACATAGCTGAAAGGTTATTAGAAGCACATCAGAGAAAATTATGGGAAAATGTAAGTTTAGAGACCTTGGAGACCCTGAGAAATCTAGTACATGAAGCGGAATCTCTGGTGGAATAGATATGGGATCTTGACATAATTTTTTCTGTCTGTCGATTTACTAACTATTTAGCGATCGCCCTTTTCTTTAGTCTAAACTCCAGTTGGATATAATTAGGGTGTATAATATGTTATGGTACATTTGTATTAATTAATATTTTAACAGTCCAATGGAAGATACACGCAATAAAATTATCAGTTTTGTTGAATATGTCCGCCAATTGAAAGGTGATGAAAGAGATGAAGCACAGGTATTTTGCGATCGCCTTTTTCAAGCGTTCAACCATCAAGGTTATAAAGAGACGGGAGCAGAACTAGAATCGAGGATAAAAGCCAAAGGAAAATCTACAAAATTTGCTGATTTACTATGGAGACCTCGGTTACTGCTGGAAATGAAGAAACGGGGTGAAAAGCTAGAAAAACACTACCAGCAAGCCTTTGAATATTGGCTAGAATTAGTTCCCCATCGTCCAAAATATGTAATTCTTTGTAACTTTGATGAATTTTGGATTTATGACTTTGATATACAACTGCGAGAACCATTAGATAAAGTAACATTGGAGGATTTACCGAATCGCTATACTGTCTTAAACTTCCTGTTTCCTGAAAATCGTAACTCGCTATTTAATAACAATTTAGTGGATGTTACACGCAAAGCAGCAGATAACGTTGCCCAAGTTTTTAATCGCTTAGTTGAAAGAAGAGAAAAAAAAGAAATTGCCCAAAAATTTATTCTTCAGTGTGTTGTTGCCTTATTTGCAGAAGATATTGATTTGTTACCTAGAGGTTTATTTGCTGAATTTTTAGATGATTGTCGTTCTAATAAGATCAGTTCTTATGATTTAATTGGTGGACTTTTTAATCAGATGGGAAGTAATCGCCCAGTACCCCAAGATAGTCGTTATCGAGATGTACCTTATTTTAATGCTGGTTTATTCTCTAAAGTTGAACCAATTTCACTGACAAGAGGCGAACTTGATTTATTAGCATCAGCAGCATCAGAAAAATGGTCAAAAGTAGAACCTGCTATTTTTGGGACATTATTTGAATCTAGCATGGGCAAAGAGGAACGTCATGCTTTAGGCGCACACTATACCAATCCCGCAGACATTCAAAAAGTAGTTTTACCAACTATTCTTAGACCTTGGCAACAACGAATTGATGCAGCTACAAAGCTGAATGAGTTACTGGCACTCAGACAAGAATTAATTAATTTCAAAGTTCTTGATCCAGCCTGTGGAAGCGGGAATTTTCTTTATGTTGCCTATAGAGAAATCAAGAGATTAGAAGCCAATTTATTAAACAAAATTCATGAAAATTTCAGTCTGCGATCTATATCTAATATTGGGACACTCTCTTTAGTAAAAACAAATCAATTTTATGGTATAGATATTAAACCATTTGCAGTAGAACTAGCAAAAGTAACATTAATGATTGCTAAAAAATTAGCATTAGATGAAGAAAATAAGTTAATTAATGTAGCACAAATGAGTTTACCATTAGAACTAGATCAAGCTCTTCCTTTGGATAATTTAGATCAAAATATTCGCTGTGATGATGCTTTATTTTGTGACTGGGTGAAAGCAGACGCAATTATTGGCAACCCACCCTATCAATCAAAAAACAAAATGCAGCAGGAATATGGAGAAGATTATGTTAGTCAAGTAAGAGAAAGATATAAAGAAGTACCAGGAAGAGCAGATTATTGTGTTTACTGGTTTCGTCGTACTCATGATGAATTAAGCAAAGGTGGACGCGCTGGACTGTTTGGTACAAATACCATCCGTCAAAACTACTCCCGTGAAGGGGGTTTAGATTATATAGTCAATAATGGTGGAACAATTACTGAAGCAGTTTCTACTCAAGTTTGGTCAGGTAGTGCAGCAGTTCATGTTTCCATTGTTAATTGGATCAAAGGTGAAGAATCAGGTCAAAAGAAATTATATACTCAAATGGGAGATAATGTAGATAGTCCTTGGGAAGTTGTAGAACTTGATCAAATCAACTCTTCTTTATCTGCAAAAGTTGATGTTACTCAAGCAAAAAAACTTTTAGTTAATATAAACTTAGGTGCTTGTTATCAAGGACAAACTCATGGAAATGAAGGATTTCTACTCACTCTACAACAAGCAAAAATAATTGCTAAAGATGAATCTTCTGAATCTGTAATTCATCCTTACTTAATAGGTAATAGTCTATTGGGGAATTATAAAAGTCTTACTTCTCGCTACTGTATCGATCTGAATCATTGTCAAGATTCTGTTTCAGCTATGAAACATCGTCTAGCATTTGAACATATTCAAAAAAATGTTTTTCCAACCATAGAAAAAAATGCTAACGACGAGAGGAAACAAACTGGTAAAGATAATGGTCCACGTCAATCACACTTTCGTCATTGGTGGAAATTTTGGAGAGGAAGGACGGAAATGTTGGAGAAAATTTCTCTCATTCCGAGATATGTTGCTTGTGCAAGAGTAACTAAACGTTCAATTTTTGAGTTTGTTAGTTCTTCTATACATCCTAATGATGCTCTGCAAGTATTTCCATTATCAGATGATTATTCTTTTGGAATTTTACAATCTGATATTCATTGGCAATGGTTTAATGAAAGATGTTCAACTTTAGCTGGAGGTTTTAGATATACTTCTAATACCGTTTTTGATTCTTTTCCTTTTCCTCAAAATCCCAAATTATCACAGGTGAAGAAAGTAGCTACAGCAGCAGTTAAATTACGAGAGTTAAGACAACAAATTATGACAGAAAATAAATGGAGTTTACGCGAACTATATCGCACCCTAGAAATACCAGGAAAAAATCGTCTTCGCATAGCACATGAAGAACTTGATAAAGCAGTTCGTGAGACTTATGGTATGGAAAAAACAGAAGATGTATTAAAGTTCTTGTTGGAGTTAAATTTTACAGTTGCAGATAGAGAAGCACAGAATCTACCTGTAATAGCTCCCGGTTTACCTCCCTGTGTACCTGATGCTAGTGAGTTTATTACAAATGACTGTGTGAAAATGGTAGATTGAACTTGAATGTTTTACATTTTCTGATAAACAATAATTATTGTCAATAAGACTTGGCTATTGCAAATTAGTTCCCAGATTTGTTATATTCTCAATTAGCAGGCTTTGTTGAAAAAATTTGGTATGACTGTCTATACAACTGGTTCGCTTAAGGCAGAACTAAACGATCGAGGCTGGCGTTTGACTCCTCAAAGGGAAACAATTCTACATATTTTTCAAGAATTGCCCCAAGGTGAACATTTAAGCGCAGAGGATCTTCATCATCGCCTAGAAAATGGAGGTGAAAGCATAAGTCTATCCACGGTCTACAGGACACTCAAGTTGATGGCTAGACTGGGAATTCTGCGGGAATTAGAGCTAGGTGAGGGACATAAGCACTATGAATTAAATCAGCCCTATCCCCATCATCACCATCACCTAATCTGTGTGAAATGTAATGCTACAATTGAGTTCAAAAACGAATCTATTTTGAAAATAGGCACAAAAACAGCACAGAAAGAAGGGTATCAATTGCTAGACTGTCAGTTAACTATCCATGCTGTTTGTCCTCGGTGTCAGCGAGCATTAATGCCACTTTAGATGAGGACAAAAAACCAAGAATTAAAGCTCCCTTACCCAGGTGGTTTGGGAACCTTAATCCTAGTCTAACTCAGAGATTCTAAATAATCACGAACTAAATTGCGCCGTTTAGGTTGACGGAGCTTCTGCAAAGCTTTGGATTCAATTTGTCTGACCCTTTCGCGGGAAAGTTCCAGAGCGCGCCCTATTTCAGCTAGAGAGTAACTGTGCCCATCAGCTAAACCAAATCTCATCAAAATTACTTCCCGTTCTCTTGTGGTTAGGTCTGATAGCAAATGGTGTATATCTTTTTGTAAAGACTCTCGCATCAAAGTTTCTTCTGGAGTAATAGTGTCTGTTTCCAGGAGTTCTCCTAATTCCGTGTCTTTATCCTTACCGACCTTGGTTTCTAGGGAGACAGAACGAGGAACGCGCAACAATACTTCCCGAACTTGGTTAGGGGTCATGTCCAGTTCTAGGGCCAAATCTTCTAAAGTCGGTGTTCTTCCCTTTTCCTGTGCTATCTTGCGCTGTGCTTTTTTGATTTTATTGAGTTTTTCTGTAATGTGAACAGGAAGACGAATAGTGCGACTAGATGTGGCAATTGCTCTTGTAATCCCTTGGCGGATCCACCAGTAGGCGTATGTGCTAAAACGATAACCCTTAGTGGGATCAAATTTTTCCACTGCTCTCTCCAGACCCAAAGTTCCTTCTTGCACTAAGTCCAATAGTTCTAAACCACGATTCTGATACTTTTTGGCGACGGATACTACCAGGCGCAAATTCGCCTTAATCATGTGTTCCTTGGCCTGTATTCCCTGGGACTGAATCTCGTCTAATTCTTCCACTGTCAACTGGGCAATTTCTCCCCAGCGCCTTTTTCCTTCCGATAATGTAGGTTTGAGATCCATTAATTTGATCCCAGCGGTACTGGCCCACCTTTCTAAGGAAGGACGATGTCCTAATTCAGAGACTAAACGCTCTTGTACTTCAATTAATTGTAGATAGAGAACGATTAGAGCATCACCCTGTTTAGCTGCATTGGCTAGCAATAATCTGATCTTCAGATGTCGCTGCACTTTTTGGGCCTCTCCAACCTCTTCGTCTCTTCCTAATAATCTGACCTTGCCAATTTCCTGTAGATACACTCTTACTAGGTCAGTGCTGCGACCGTAGTTCGCTACTAGGTTTTGAGGTTCAACAGCAGCTATTTCCACATCTTCTTCCTGTTCTATGTCTTGTAGATCATCTAAGGACAGCTCCTCTGATAGATCTCCCCCATCAGTACTTACATCACTAAGGTCTAACTCAGGTAATGTCAGATCAGACTGTTGGGGATTGTATTCCACTTCTGTATCTAGCGATATGGCTAACATAACTTTTTTATTGCTCCAGGTAACAATGAGGGTCAGCTAAAATTACGGTCTATGAGTTGTACTAATCCAGAAGTCATCTGTTGGGAATTGGCCATGATGGCAAACAGAAAGATGAAGACCCTTTCACTACCCAAAATTTTTGATTACCCAAAATCATTACTCCTCACTGTCAGGTCTCAACTCTTCCTAATCTTATGGTTGAACAAAACTGTGGTAAACAGTAACAAATTATACTTTAGTTGCTTTTAAGGGATGCAATTTGAGATAAGTTATCTTCAGCAAGCAGGTTCTGGGAATCTGGCTAAGTGGTTTTATTAACTTAGCGGGAGGATATTTCCAGTGATTTTGCCGTTGATAAACTACGTAGTTACATTTACATGATCGGAAAAGTCTTTTCCTGACAATTTAACAATTTCTTCCAGGGAATGGTTAAGGGTGATCTGACAGAGAGTCTAGGGTTCACTTTAACTTGTTTGATTTGTTTTGGGGTGGGGGGTAAAAACCCTATTCGTGATACTCGGACTTCATACCTCTTAACATCAGTTCTTCTAATGCTTGTTGAGGGGTGATTAGACTTTCTAGCAAACGATAAACTTGTTGGGTAATAGGCATGGGAATACTTTGTTGTCGGGATAGATGCATCAAGACGTAGCATGTATTCACCCCTTCCGCTGTTCCAGGTAGATTGGCAAGAATTTGCACCAGTGTTTTTCCACAGGCCAATTGATAACCAACCTGGTAATTACGACTTAGAGGGCTATTACAAGTTGCTAACAAGTCCCCTAGACCGGATAAACCATAAAAAGTTTCCGTTTTCGCACCAAAAATTGCTCCAATGCGAATTATTTCTGCTAAGCCACGAGTTACTAAGGCTGCTTTAGCGTTAGTTCCTAGATGCAGTCCGTCACAGATTCCAGCTGCAATCGCTATGACGTTTTTGAGCGTTCCACCTAGTTCCACACCTACCGGGTCAGGGTTAGTATACACACGAAATCGACTAGATGAAAAGACTTGTTGCACGACTTGAGCTGCCATATTGTTTTTGCTAGCTACCACAGTAGCAGCAGGCAATTCTTGGGCAATTTCTTGGGATAAATTAGGCCCTGAGAGTACGACTATAGAATGATCAGGAAATTCTCTTTGCCAAATTTGGGAGGGTGTACAAGTGGTTTCTGGATCTAGACCTTTAGTAGCTGTGACAAATATCGTATGGGGAGAAACAGGAAAGGACCTAACCAGTGAAGCCACTTCACGAACACCCTTCATAGAAACAGCACATAATACCAGATCAACATTATTGATAAGATCACCTAAATGCTGGGATCCATGACGCGACCACACAGTCACTTGATTGCCATTCACACCAGCTAATTTTGCCAGAGTTTTTCCCCAAGCACCCGCACCTAAAATAAGGATAGATTTAAATTTTTTTTCTATTGGTCATTGGTGAGTTAGGCACTTAACTGATAACTAAATAATTCTAATTGGGAGAGTTTGCACAGGTTTTAATTGAGGTTAACTGTTGTAAAAGCTATAACTAGCATAGATTATCTTGGAAAAAGCGTCCTCAACTCTCTGACCTGTTCTGCATGATAGGAGCTTCTGGTCAGAGGGGAAGAAACAACTTGTAGAAACCCCAGTTGCTCACCATAAACTTGCCAGGTAGCAAATTGTTCAGGGTTAATAAAATCACAGACTGGGAGATGTTTTTGACTAGGTTGGAGATATTGACCAATAGTCAAAATGTCGCAACCCACTGTTCGCAAATCCTGCATAACTTGACGAACTTCCTCATCTGTCTCACCTAGACCTACCATAATACCAGATTTAGTATAGGTTGTGGGTGAAATTTGACGGGACCGTCGTAATAATTCCATTGTCCGCTGATAATCCCCTTGGGGACGCACTCTCCGATACAGTCTTGGTACGGTCTCTGTGTTGTGATTTAGCACTTCTGGCACTGATTGGAGAAGACTTTCTAGAGCTTGCCAATTTCCGCATAAATCAGGAATTAGAATCTCTATTGTAGTGTTAGGAGATACCCCTCGTACAGAATTAATACAGTTGACAAACTGGGATGCACCACCATCGGGTAAATCATCTCTATTTACGGAAGTAATTACCAGATGGTTGAGCTGCATTCTGCGCGCAGCTTCTGCTAGTCTGTAGGGTTCAGTGGGATCCAAGGATTTAGGTTTTTTGTCAAAATCAATGTCACAATAAGGACAAGCTCTGGTGCAAGCAGGACCCATGATTAAAAATGTGGCGGTTCCAGCGTTGAAGCATTCCCCAATATTGGGACAGGAGGCCTCCTCGCAAACCGTATTCAGGGACAAATCCCGCAAAATTTCTTTGACCTTACCTACACGTTGCCACTGGGGTGCTTTTACCCGCAACCACTCTGGTTTTACTGCCACAATTGTCTCTAATGATCTAATTTGTACAAGTATTATCTTAACATCGATTGCTTGACCCTGCCAAGTCAGAGCAGTTGGTTCTCATTTTTGATGAAATCCTGCTAGACCAGCAAGGTCAGTTTTAACCTAACTAACTTACCCTAACTTAATTAAACAAGTCAAAGTCAGTAACCGCACCAATACTACTAGAAGCTACCAGCTTGGCATACTTTGCTAATACACCTTTACTATAACGGGGAGGAAGAGGTTGCCAACTAGCTCGACGCTGGGCCAGTTCCTCATCGGACACATTTACCTGTAATAGTCTAGTATTAGCATCAATAGTAATACTATCACCCTCTTTCACCAAGGCAATATTTCCGCCCACAGCTGCTTCTGGAGCAACATGACCAACTACCATACCATAAGTACCACCAGAAAATCTACCATCGGTAATTAAACCCACAGAATCACCCAAACCTGCACCAATAATCGCTGATGTAGGAGCAAGCATTTCCCTCATTCCCGGTCCGCCTTTAGGTCCTTCATAACGGATAATAATCACATCCCCAGCTTGGATCTTACCAGATAAAATAGCATCTAAACAGGCTTCTTCCGATTCAAATACCCTTGCAGGTCCAGTAATTGCCGGGTTTTTTACCCCTGTAATTTTAGCCACTGCGCCTTCCGTAGCCAGATTACCCTTGAGAATAGCTAGGTGTCCTTGGGGGTACATGGGGTTATGCCAAGGACGGATTACATCTTGCTGGGGATCTGGTTCATCAGGTATTTGTGCTAAAACTTCCTCTATGGTTTGTCCTGACACAGTTAGACAATCACCATGGAGGAGACCATGAACCAGAAGCATTTTCATGACTTGGGGAATACCACCAGCTTTGTGTAGGTCTGTAGCCACGTATTTACCACTGGGTTTTAAATCACATAAAACTGGAACCCGACCCCGGATGGTTTCAAAATCATCTAGGGTAAGTTCTACACCAGCAGCGCGAGCAATAGCTAGAAAATGTAATACTGCATTTGTTGAACCACCCACTGCCATAATTACGGAAATAGCATTTTCTATAGATTGGCGGGTAATAATCTGTCTGGGTAATATTTGTTTGCGAATAGCTTCTACTAGTACAGAAGCAGATTCTGCTGTACTATCTGCTTTTTCTTCATCTTCAGCAGCCATAGTCGAAGAGTAGGGTAAACTCATACCCATAGCTTCAAATGCTGAAGACATGGTATTAGCTGTGTACATTCCCCCACAAGAACCAGCACCAGGACAAGCACGACGTTCTACTGCCAAAAGCTCTTGCTCATCAATTTTGCCCGCACTGTATTCCCCCACCGCTTCAAAAGAACTGACAATTGTTAGATCCTTACCATTGTAGTGTCCGGGTTTAATAGTCCCACCATAGACAAAAATTGCAGGTATATTCATGCGAGCGATCGCCAGCATAGCGCCTGGCATATTTTTGTCACAGCCCCCAATAGCTATTACCCCATCCATGCTTTGCCCGCTACAGGCAGTTTCTATAGAATCAGCGATTACCTCCCGGGAGACCAGAGAGTATTTCATACCTTCCGTTCCCATAGAGATGCCATCACTGATAGTAATAGTACCGAAAATTTGAGGCATAGCACCAGCATTTTTAACAGCCGACTCCGCCCTTTGTGCCAGTTGATTAATCCCCATATTACAAGGTGTGATAGTGCTATAAGCATTAGCAATACCGACAATAGCCTTGTTAAAATCCCCATCTTGGAAGCCAACAGCTCGCAACATAGCGCGGTTAGGTGATCGTTGTACTCCTTGAGTAACTACTTGACTTTTTAAATTATCCGCCATTTGATTATTCCTAATGATCTGATGTGATCATGACCGAAAAATTTCAGTCGTACTGACATTAGGGTATGTTAGCATTTTAGGAGTGATAATAGACTAACCATTACTAATAATATACTAATGATAGATATAGTTCTTCCCGGGGAGGTACTTAAAGGTGGGATCTTGGAATTACCTATTTAAATTAGGATCTCCATTTGAGTAGAGAAGAAATGGTAAAGATTCCTTCCTGGGTATGATTGAAATCATACTAAGTAGATCTATAGTGGGTGTTTGACATGTTAGGATGATAAAAGTATGAAGATTGCACCAGAAATCACCTATCGTAACCTAGATAAATCCCAGATAATTGATAAATTGGTTCGGGAGAAAATAGCCAAATTGGAAAATATTTGTAATTACATTAATAGCTGTCATATTGCCATAGAAAAAAGCCATGATCGTCCTCGGAGCGGTTCTCCCTATCGGGTAAGAATTGATCTAACTGTTCCTCCTGGTCATGAACTAGTAGCAGAAAAAAATCCCGGTGAGAGTATTCGATATGAACCACTGGATGCAGTAATTAGGCAGACTTTTGATGCCATGGTTCATCAACTATCTAAACTTACCCAAATGCAACGTGCGAGTGAGCAATATGATAGAGATGAAGAAACACGGGGGAGTACAGGTTTTATCACAAAACTATTTAAAGAAGATGGATATGGATTTTTACAAGCCCTAGATGGGAGGGAAATATACTTTCATAAAAATAGTGTTTTACATCAAGATTTTAATCAATTAAAACTAGGTGCTTGTGTTCATTTTTCCCAAGAAGAGGGAGAGCAAGGACCACAAGCAACAACCATTCAAGTAGTAGATAAACGTTGAAGTTTTAGGGATTGCAAATGGGGAATAGGAAATATGGCTACCTATTCCCCGTGACCTGATATTGATAATTACTATGTGCCTTATTTAAACTTTCCACCACCATTTTACTAACCAATCTGGTTGTAAAACTCTAGCATTAGCGCCATATTGTAAAATTCTTTGATGAAACCAGAAAATACAATCTTCTTGGGTTTCAATATCAACATGCTCCGTCTTATCAGGAGGAGAAATAATTTTTTCGTGGGGACGACGCGGTTTATAGCTGGCTAAATTCCCTGTTAGACGATACTGAATTTTCAAAGTGGGAAATTTAGTGTAAGTCCAAGGTATTTGGGAAGAAGAACCCACCCTAGCAATACGGTCTACCCTTAAAGTGCAATTCTGCTCTGGATTAGGTGTCTTGTGAATATGTTGACCAATAAAACTGGGAACTATACTAAATAAATAAAGGACTCCGTTATGTAGTCTTAATTCCGACTTGTCTAAGTCCCACTGTTTATCATTACCATTTCTGCTTCTATACCAAACAACAAATCGACGCTTTTTCCCAATCCGATTTTGTAGATCCTGTACTACTTCCTGAATCTTATCTTCACTATAATTCGTGGGTGGGTGAAAATCCGTTGTCAGTTTGTGGGATATGCGATTTTCCGAGTTAGCAATTCTGTAAATATGTCCCGCCTCCGCAGAAAACCCCAGACTTGCTAGTAATTCACATGCCATAGCTAAAGCTTGTCGTTGTTCTTCTGTTATAATTACGGGGAAATCTGATGTCACCAGTTTATATGGTTGGTTTGGCGCTGATTTAATTTCAAAACCACAACTCCTCAACTTAGTTATGGTGCGGGTGATCTTTTGTCCTAGATCCCCATCTGCAAAACCCCGTTCCCCTAGCAGTAGCATTAATTCTGATTTTTTTTGGGTATTTTTGTGCGAGGAGTCTCAATATTTCTAGTGCGAATCCTATTTGATTCCATGGACTAGCATTCTTTGATGACATCTTGACTGGAATAGACAATGTTTATTCAGAACTAATTATACATCTTAATTTCAGGATTTATTACCACTTGTTTTTAAAAACTATTTTTGTATGTTAAACAAAGTTTTGATTTGACGATGTCAATTAACATTATTTTTCTAATCCATAAACCCAAAAATTTTTGAGATGTGGTCATTTTTTGATAACAACTCCCAATCAGGAAGTATTAGATTAGTTGCATCAAGTAAATACCTAGAGTAAACACTTACCCTACAATGAAAATTTATTTACTGCTCCTATACTCAAAACCAGACGGAGAGTACGAGTTTGCGATGTATTTGCATGTTTGCAAAGTCAAGAAGCACTAAGGATTCAAAAAGATGAGTTTTTCAGATGGTTTTTTAGACAGTATCAAACCAGAATTTTCCACAGCTTTACCCCGTTTAGCGTCTGGTAAATATGTCCATTTTGTAATGTTGCGTCATAGTCAATGCTTTCCTATATTACAACCTGATGGAGTGTTAAATACAGTACGCACACAAGCAGGAATACAAACTAGTGATGTGATTAATAGACTAGTAATGCCCAAGCATCAACAAACCACATCAGCAAGATTAGTAGGAAGGGAATTATTGTTTTCCCTTGGTTTAGCTAGTGATAACCCCAAGGATAAAGATAAATTTTGTGAATACAATGGTGAAAACTGTTGTAAACAATGCCCAAATTGTATTATTTACGGATTTGCTAGTAATGAAGGTGGACTAGAGCTGGCAAAAGTCTACTCAGACTCAGCTTTTTCTCTTGGTGACGCTAAATCAAATGATGTGATTGCTGAAATTACCTTTCCTACGGTAGCAACCTTGTGTGATCCTACTTTTGAAAGTTTCTTATATGTTTTGGGCAATTTATTGCATACCTCTCCTCAGATAGGAATGTCTAATCATGTAATTGGTATTGTATTGTGTGATGGTGAAATATTCAGTAATCTTCATTTTACTCAAGCATTATATGATGTTTTGAAATCAAACCTTAATGCTTCCTTGGCAGACCTAATTACCAAAGCTACGGAAGTGAGCAATAACCTCTTAAATCAAGAACCAGTAACCAAGACTAGGATAATTACAGGATCACAATTAATAAACCTATTAACAGAAGTTTCCATCCTTTATCAAGATAGGACCAAATTAAAAACTGTGATGACCACACTTTGTCAACAGACCAAAATTTATGCTCAAATCTATGGTGATTCTTGGTCTTCAAGAAGCAAAGAAATCATCCCCAATCTACCTTTTAGAAAAAGAAATTTTATTAGTCTAGATAGTAGCAACTATCAATTAATTAACATCTCGTAAACCTCAAGTAAATTTATGATGATTTATCAATGTGATTTAAGATTACATGATAATGTATTTCTTGCCAATCGTGAAATTGGTACTCTGTATGAAACCGAGAAATATTTGCACAATTGGGCATTGAGTTTTGCCTTTTTTGAAACAGATTATATTCCTCGTTCTTACCGTCTTCCAGGTAAAATAGTTCCAGAACTTACTTATTTAGATACCAATCAAGAGCAAAGTCTTTTTCATCTAAATCAGGCTGGAATTTATGTCTTTCCTGCTTTACCAATTACCTGGTCATATCAAATTAACACCGTTGCCCAAATTCCTTGTTATCATCAGTATAGCAATGTTAAAGAATTAGCGGTGGGTAGTCACTTTAAAACCTATGTTTTTGCTCCCCACGAAATTACAATTCCCCACTGGATTAGACTGGGTAAATGGTCAGCAAAAATTAAAGTTGAAACCAGCATTATCTCAGACTTCAAACAAAAATCCGGAGAATATGTTAGTAAACATCCTTTGAACCCCATAGATTTATCTCGAACCACCAAATTATTACTTTATAATAGGATTTTTATGTCACCCTCCAGCTTGTTAAGCCAAGCACAATTAACGGGAGATTACTATCAATTACCAGATCAAACCTGCTTACCTAGGAGAGTTGGTTATGGTGCAAGCACAGGGATATTGATCTAAGAATATGCTTCTACAAAGTTTAATTATTGAACTGGGCGCTGCAAGTGAAAAACCCATTCCTACAAGACTAAATCAGGCAATTTATGCTCAATTTATAGAGTGGTTAAGTATAGGCAATTCCTATCTAGCTGAATCAGTTTCCAATAGTCAAGAATCATCATTTAGTTTATCTGGACTCATTGGGTATCGGCGTAAGGATGGTACAAGATTAGGGGATAGATTTTTGATTCGTATTTCTCTGTTAAATGGTAATTTAATACAATCTTTGTTACAAGGCATAGAAATGTATCAAACTCCATCTATTTATTTGGATAATTTCCCCTTTATCATTCGTGGGATTTATACTGTACCTAATTCTCATAATTTAGTCAATATTTCTAATTATGAGAGTTTGGCAAATATTGCTAATTTTAATTCTGAGATCGTGCTAAATTTTATTTCTCCCACTAGTTTACAGCATCATCGTAATATTCAACCTTTCCCTTTACCAGACTTGGTATTTAACACCCTACTACATCGTTGGAACTATTTTGCACCCCCAGAGCTA
Organism: Raphidiopsis brookii D9; assembly: GCA_000175855.1. GTDB lineage: Bacteria > Cyanobacteriota > Cyanobacteriia > Cyanobacteriales > Nostocaceae > Raphidiopsis > Raphidiopsis brookii. Next base: position 3,564 of record ACYB01000036.1, on the reverse strand, counting down.
CATTTTTCTTCTATTCAATGGCAAAGTTTAGCTTTAGCTTTTGATTTAAAAACCCAGTTTTTAAAAATTAACAGCTCTACAGAAAGCCGTAGAGAAATAGGTTGTGTGGGCTGGGTTAAATATTTTTTTCCAGATCTGCAACAAGCTCGTATAGCTAATATTTTAGCCAAATTTGCCCTTTTTTCCGGTATTGGTCGCAAAACAACCATGGGCATGGGAGAAGTGAGAATTATTACCTGATAAGTCCTATACTAAACTAATCAGGTAACTTCTATCAATCCCTACCCTAGTAACTTACCCCAAGTTGCAGGACCAATAATTCCATCAGCGGTTAAACCATTCTGCTGTTGATATCTCTTAATTGCTGCTTCTGTTTGTCTCCCATAAATACCATCGGGCGTTGTACCCACACGATATTGTAAATATCTCATAATTGGACCACTAGTTTGATTCCCCTGAACCGTTCGTTTTGCCAATATCTGATTGATGGCATCCCAGGTAGTTTGAGTCGCCATTCCTGTAGGAATAATACCCACAACTCTTTGAAACTTTTCTACAGCAGAACTTGTCGCAGGTCCTGTAAAGTTATCTTCTGTCAATGGCCGATTATTTCTATCAGTAATTTTTAGTTGATTGAGCGCTTTTTGTAGTCTCAAAATACTAGTATCCTTATTCTCCTTCGTATCCTGATCACCAGTTACATCTTCCACTGGTTTTACAGGAGTGGTTGGTAGTTTGCCAGTTAACCCTTTAACAATAGCATTAGCCATTGCTTCCCCGTCATAGAGCTGCATATCTTTAGCTGAATCTACAAAGCAACATTCTATGAGAACACTTGTCATATTAGTATTTCTCAGTACATACAAATGAGATCCATTTTTAACGCCACGGTTAAAAAACCCTAAACTAATAATTTCATTCACTATGGATTGGGCAATTTTTCTTCCCGCATCACTTGCAGCAAGTACTTCTGTGCCATTTGCTTTTCCATTAAAGGCATTAAAATGAATAGAAGCAAAAACATCAACTCTATTACGGTTAGCAGTATCACAACGTTTACCCAGAGACTGACTCACAGAAGAAGCGCTATCGGGTTTGCAAGATATCACCTGATGACCTAAACCTCTTAACTTAGAGATAACTTTATTGCCCACTTCCATGGTTAATTTGTCTTCCGACCTAATACCTGCAGCTCCGGTGTCTGGAGGGCAATTATGACCTATATCAATGCCAAATTTCATGAATTATGATAAGATTAGTGGTTCAACTAATCCAATATAACTCACTCCCATGATAGATATTCTCCCGAAACCAGCTAAGAATGTTTAAGATCAAGGTAAATATTTAATAAATATAAGAGTTTGGATAGCATGAAACGGATTGTCTTAATTGCTGGGTTTGAATCTTTTAATGCTGACTTATACAGAAAAGCAGCTCTTTTGGCTAGTTCTCGCTGTTCTGATCTAGATATTCATGTATTTAGCGATCGCAATATTAGTACAAACCAAGAAGAGATTAAAAATGCACTTAAAAATGCGGATGTATTTTTTGGCAGTTTAATTTTTGACTATGATCAAGTTTTGTGGTTAAGGGAGCATGTTAGTCATATTCCCATCCGACTAGTTTTTGAGTCAGCGTTAGAATTAATGAGTTTGACCCAAATAGGTAAGTTTTCCATAGGTGACAAACCTGCGGGGATGCCAAAACCAATTAAGTTCATCCTGGATAAATTCAGCAATGGTAAAGAAGAAGACAAACTTGCTGGTTATATTAGTTTCCTCAAGCTAGGGCCCAAACTATTAAAATTTGTCCCCGTACAAAAAGTTCAAGATCTGCGCAATTGGTTAATTATCTACGGTTACTGGAATGCGGGTGGGAAGGAAAATGTAGCAGCTTTTATTTTGGATCCTGGCGGAAAAATATTTAGGTTTGAAAGTAGAGAATATTCCCGAACCTATAGAAACACCTAATATGGGTTTATTACACCCAGACTACCCAGGTTTTTTTCTGTCAGCGAGAGCATATCTAGAATGGTATGGGGGGAGGGGGGATGGACACATCCAAGAAAAACCTGTTGTTGCCATCTTACTGTATAGAAAGCACGTTATTACTAAACAAAATTATATTCCTCAACTAATTAAAAAATTTGAAAATTCAGGTTTAATTCCCCTACCTATTTTCATTAACGGTGTAGAGGGTCATGTGGCGGTTCGTGATTGGATGACAACGGATTATGAAAGGAAAGAGAGACAAAAGGGAAATATAGAAACACCCTCACTATCTACCGAAGCAGTAAAAGTGGATATCCTAGTTTCCACCATTGGATTTCCCCTAGTGGGTGGACCAGCTGGTTCCATGGAAGCGGGAAGACAAGTAGAAGTGGCCAAACGTATTCTTATGGCTAAGAACATCCCCTACATTGTAGCTGCACCCCTACTAATTCAAGATATTTACTCTTGGACTCGTCAAGGCATTGGAGGTTTACAAAGTGTAGTTTTATATGCCTTACCGGAACTAGATGGAGCAATTGACACAGTTCCCCTAGGTGGACTAGTGGGGGAAAATATATACTTAGTACCTGAGCGAGTGCAAAGATTAATTGATAGGGTGAGCAACTGGGTTGCTCTAAGTCGAAAACCAACATCAGCAAGAAAAATTGCCATTATTCTTTATGGTTTTCCTCCCGGTTATGGTGCGGTAGGAACTGCTGCATTATTAAATGTTCCTCGCAGTTTGATTAAACTACTTCATGCACTCAAAGAGCAGGGTTATACAGTGGGTGAAATTCCCCAAGATGGAGAAGAGTTAATTAGACAAGTAAAAGTGGTAGATGAAGAATTGGAAACCTGGGAAAAAAATAAACCCTTCCCCACTAAAACTAATACAGTGAATGTCAAAACCTTAGAAAAGTGGTTAGGTTATCTTCGCACTTCCCGAATTGAAAAACAATGGCAATCTTTGACCGGTGCAGGAATTAAAACCTATGGAGATGAATTACATATTGGTGGTGTGCAATTAGGAAATATTTGGATTGGCATTCAACCACCTTTAGGGATTCAAGGGGATCCCATGCGGTTAATGTTCGAAAGAGACCTAACACCCCATCCCCAATATGCAGCATATTATAAATGGTTACAAAATGAATTTCAAGCGGATGCGGTGGTGCATTTTGGTATGCATGGTACGGTGGAATGGTTACCAGGTTCTCCTTTAGGGAATACGGGTTATTCTTGGTCAGATATTCTTTTAGGAAATTTACCAAATTTATATATCTATGCTGCTAATAATCCCTCCGAATCAATTTTGGCTAAACGTCGTGGTTATGGGGTGTTGATTTCTCATAATGTGCCACCTTATGGTCGAGCAGGTCTATATAAGGAATTAGTAAGTTTACGAGATCTCATCGCCGAATATCGAGAAGACCCACAAAAAAACTATGTTTTAAAAGAGGGAATTTGCAAGAAAATTGTTGATACAGGTTTGGATGTGGATTGTCCTTTTGACGATGACCAAAAAATTGGGAATTCCCTTTTACCCCCAAGAAAAATGTACAAAAATGTTTTA
>ACYB01000037.1 GCA_000175855.1 Raphidiopsis brookii D9 | reverse complement strand
CAATTACCCAATTATATAATATCTAAAACTATTAGATAAGCTGTCATGCAGCTAGATTGTATAATTATAATAGAAAATTAAGTAATCAAGCGATCGCCCCGTGAATTATGCCAGCAAAAAACCATGCATATACAACAGTAGCATATTGGGCAGTGCATGGTGATCCGGACAATATGGACAGGTTTTTAGATGAAGGAGAATCTTGCACAAAAAAGTTTAACCCAAAATAGTTTCACTAAGAGTAGCGAACTCAAATCCCCTACTCTTTAGTTTGACAATTATTTGTTCTAGAGCATCAACTGTGTTTTGACGACTGGAACTTTCTTGGTGATGAATAACGGTTAATAACAAATATTAAGCTACTCACCCGGTGTGGAGATTTTCTATAGAATAATAGCTATCTCTTATACTCTGGATGCAGACAAATTACGCCCATAGATGATCACCATACATCCCGTCAAATACATCAGCAAGCTATAAATTGCTCCAGGAATTGCCATGTCTGGATTATTAAGCAATCCTGCAGTAATGGCGATCGCCAGAGTTCCGTTTTGCATACCCACCTCAATGCTGATACAAATTTGTTGCTTGTAATTAAGATTAAAAAGTTTGCTCAAATAGAATCCCGCCCCCATTGAAAGAGTATTTAACAGCAAAACACCGATCCCAACTTGAACAATAAAATTCGGTAGGCGGCTCCATTCTTTAATGATCAGCAACAAAATAATTACTGCTAATAGTATGGTAGCAGAGATACTAGTCACCTTTCTAGTTTTGTAGACAGTTTTGGCACAAATTGCCGAATACTCATACCAATCGCTATTGGTAAGAAGGTAATTGCAAAAATTTGCCCAATAGTCGTTCCAATTGGCAACTCCACTACTGCACCTTGCCCAAAAAAAATGTTGACTAGCCAGATTTGCAAAAATGGGAATCGTAAATACGGTAATTAAACTACTCAAGGCTGTCAGTGTAACGCTTAAAGCTACATCACCCATTGCTAAAAATGTCACCAAATTTGAGGAGACCCCCCCTGGACATAAGGCCAAAATCATCAAACCTGTAGCGATCGCAGGTTGCATGGGTAAAAACTTTGCGATCGCTAACCCAATGAGGGGTAGTATGAGTAACTGGCTGATTAACCCAATTGCCACAGCTTTTGGATATTTACCCACTCGCTGAAAGTCTTCTGGCACAAGGGATAAACCCATACCAAGCATCATTGCTCCTAAGGCGATAGGTAATATCAGGGATGTAAAGATATTGGATTCCATTGATTAAGGTTTTTAAAAACTGTCCCTGAAGCATATTACCAGAAATAACATGAAGAATATTGTTTTTTAGCCTCTGCCAAAACGAAAGCCAACATCATCCATCATTATCTATTAGACAAGCGATCGCTCCTGTCTTTAGTCTAAACTTCAGTTAATATCTTGGTGGTCTAGAGAGGAGTATTCGATATTGGTAGTTGTTCAGATATTTTACGTTTCAATTCGCCGAACTCTGCTGATTTATAGTCTAAGTATCCTGTTGGTTGAGGGTTTTTTTGTGACTCTTGGAACTTATAGATAGACTGAGCAATCCTTCTTTTGTGAGTCTGTTGAATTTTATCTGTATTAAAGTCACCATATTTAATACTTTTGTACTGGTTTACATCCAAGTTTTTAAGTATTAGCTCAAATATCAAATCCTTTGTTAATGTCTGTTCTTCCGGTAATTTTATGGACTCTCCTTCAGCAGATGGTTTAGGATCTGAAATTGCCGATTTTGTTTTTTTCTGGATTATTATCCAAATTATTGTTTTTGATTGTCGTTAATATAATTGTGTTAATCGCATACTTAGTTGCACTCCAATATCTTTTTCCCATAGCTTCATTTATAGCTGTCAGTGTCATCACCTTATTGATATCAGCTTTTAATCGTTTTTCCAATGGAGAATAATCTATACTAATTTTTTTAACTTTCTCTCCTAATAAACATAACCCAAATATATTACTTCCCTTACACTCCTCACCTTTTTGTGGAGTTATTTTTTTCTGTAGCTTGTGTTTAAGTTGATAATTATACACGGCAATTATCCATTGTCTTTCAATCTTTGGCTCTATTTTACCTGTACTCAGCTGCAAATCCTTATATTTGAGTGTTTTGTCTGCCAAAATTAGTGGCAGTGTTCTTGTAATTTTTTCTTGCATATTAGAATTTTTTAGTTTCGATTTTTGCTTCCCTTGCCAAACTTCATCCACCACTTTAGTAATTGCTGTTTGAATATCCTGAAAGGAATAGTGATCTTTGCCGTCAAAAACTATTACTGAACAGTCCCGACCATTAACTGATTGCTTGCACAAATATTCCTTAGCTTCACTGGTGTTGATGTAAGAATGCCAAGTTCTGGAACCAACAAACCAACCACTACCTAATATTAGTAGTGATATGGGAGCAACATACAAAATTTTCATATCTACATCCTGGTTAATAACATTAATTATGACATCAATTGGGGGTTTTCTTTTTTCAATGGTTAAACCAAAAACAACTGGTGACTGGCAATTTTTTAAAAGGCATAACTGGACGAATAGTTTTTTGCCAACTTTGCTGTTACTGATCTGATAAAAATATGCAGCTAAGTCGTATTCTTGCAATTGCTCACAGAATTGAGCTAAAGGTCGATATTGTTGACATTTATAATTACCTTTTTTAATATCTTGCCAACTTGTAATTAATTGATTCCAGACTTGTGATCCAAATTTAAAGGATGTCTGATGAGAAATGTTTTCTTTTGATTTAGGGTGGTGATCACCAATTAACAATAGATCATATTTAATATTATGAATAAACTGTTCTTGAGCGTAACTCCATATACTATTATCACCTTTTTGCAATAACCAAGATAAGCCATCTGGTGATATCTTACCATCAAGTAAACTGGGCAATAAATATCCAATGCTTTCTAGTACCTTCTCCCTAGGAAATAATTCCTTAATGGTTTGTTGAAACTGTAAACACACTATCTGGTTTTGGTTGACCTTCTTACCTGGTTGAATTTCCAACCAACCGAGAAATTCTGGCAAGGTTTTTGGAAGAACTAATGCTCTAAGTGTTATTAGTCGTATTAGTTGGGGGCTATAAACTTTTTGTTTAATGGCAATATTAGCCCCCTCTCTGTTGAAAAGGTCTTCCCAATCTTCAGCGCTAATTTCACTATTTTGCAGTCCGCTTACAATTACCTCCACTGCTTCCGGTTTTATTTGGGAGCTATGGATTATTTTGCGCATGGCTACTTTTAGAGAAGTTTGGGTTTCTGGATTCATGAGGTTATTTCCTATATGGATACCATTAGTGATCTGATCAAGTATATTCATATTGAGTTCAACCTCTACATATCCATACTTATGTAATAAAGACAACGAGCGATCGCCTGTTTTGTAATTGGACTACTTCAAGAAATAGTGATTCCTTTATTGGGTAGTCCCTCTTGAGATTCACAGCCTGGGTTTTAATTTGGGAGCTGTAAATTAATTTGCAAATTGCTAATTTTACTTACTCTGACTCTGTTTTTCGATTTTGATAATCGCATAGCATAATTTATGTCTTCTGCTAATTTCTTCCTCAATGGATAATCATCTATTTCATCCTTGGTAACTGTCACCTCCTGTCCTGGAAAACATCTCCAAAACAGAGGGAATTTACACTCCTCGACCTGGACTTTTTTTATTTTCTTTCCTGCTTTTCGTTTAATTTGATAATTATATACTGCTATCAACCATTTTTTTTGAATGTTTGTATCTACATTCTGTGCATTCTTAGAATCTATTTCATCATACTTCAATGTAGGATCTGCCAAAATTTTTGGCAAAGTTTGATTTACCTTGTTTATCAATTCTGCTTTGATATCAAAGTTGCTTTTTCTTGATGGTGGTGTTTGGTTCACACCACTACTATTGGCCTCCTCATATTTCTTTTTTTCTTCCGCTTCCCTCTTTTTTAACAAATCATCTACAACTTGGGGAATAATTCTCTGAATGTCTTTGAAGGAATAATGCTTTGTATCATCCAAAACTATGACGGAGCAATTCTCAGGTTTCTGTGACTCTTTACACAGGTGATTGTTAATATCATTTTGACTAACATAAGCATGCCAAGTTTTCGATCCAACAAACCAACCACTACCTAAAATTAATAGTGATATGGGAGCAACATACAAAATCTTCATATCTATATCCTGGTTAACAAACTGGTTAATAAACTTAATCAAAACATCAATCAAAGTTTCTTTGCGCTTAATCGGTAAGCCAAAAACAACCGGATACCCACTTCTTTGTGAATCAGCTAGTCGCCCAAATAGTTTTTTATTGACTAATCCATCACTGACTTGATAAAAATATGCAGCTAAATCATCTTCTCTAAATTCCTCAAATAGCTCTGCTAAGGGTCGATATTCCTCACATTTATAATATCTCCTCTGAATACCCTGCCAACCTCTAATTAATTGATTCCAAACCCCTATTTCGCATTTAAGGTTACCCCCATCAAAATTCAGAGATTTTGAGTTTTTATACTGGTCAAAAATTAGTTGTAAATCATTTCTAACATCATTCACAAACTGTTTTTGAGCATAGGACCAAATACTATTACTGCCATTTTTCGCCAATAACCAAGATAAGCCATCTGGTGATATATTACCATCAAGTAAACTGGGCAATAAATATCCAATACCTTCTGCTACCTTCTCCTTGGGAAATAATTCCTTAATGGCTTGTTGAAACTGTAAAGATACCATCTGGTTTTGGTTGACCTTTTTACTTGCTTGAATGTTCAACCAACCCAGAAATTCTGGCAAGGTTTTTGGAAGAACTAATGCTCTAAGCGTAACTAATTTCACCATTTGTGGACTATAAATTTTCTGCCTAATCCCTTGGTTCGCACCTTGGCTATTAAACAAATTCTCCCAATATTCAGGGGTAATTTCCTTATTGGTTACGCCATTCACAATTACCCCTACTGCTTCGGGTTTGACTTGAGAACTATTTATTAAACCACGAAGGGCAGATTTTAGGGCAGCTTCATCAATAAGAGCTTCATTTTGACGATAGTTGCTAATTTGTTCTTTTATTTGTTTGTAAGCCTTTTGTGATGAAGGTTGAATGATTTGAAAACGTCCGGGTTTTGCCAGTCCTTCCACATTAAAAGCCCAAGATACTGGTAACTTGTTGTTGGAAGAATTGGCTTTTCTAATCGCTAGAGAGTTGAGGGTATATAAGTCTTGTTGGGTCTCAGGTGCTAAAACTATAGGGTCTGATTCCTCAAATGGTAAAGACATGTCTTCTGTCTTACGTAAGGGACGAGGTGCTTCTCCCGTAAAAATATGGAACTTTTGTACAGCTTCTAGAGGGTTAAATCTCGGTTGACCCTTTTCTTCCCACCAAGCTAATATCAACCTTAGGTTGTTGTCTCCGCGACATAAAAAATAACGATAAAATCCCGCACTTCTTCCTACTTCGTCTTTTCCTCTGCTGACTACTGCTATTACTGACCATATATCATCCCCATCCTTCAATACCCTCCCAACAATCGCAGGTTTCTCTGCTGACGAACCTTCTGTTAGGGCAAATTCTTCATTAGCAATTGACCTCTCTACGACCGTAGGAATTGGATCTATGGTTGAGTTCATATATTTTCCTGTAAATCCCACGGAAACCCAACCGTTATCCCGTCTTTGAACGTGAATACCTGTACTAAATTCGTGAATCTCAAGATATTGGGAATTCATGTTGCTAAGTTAATGTTGCTAAGTTAATTTTTCCAACCTGATGTTTAAATATTGATCCTCTCACCAGTTTTACAATCGCTAATTTCTTAACTTTTATCTAGATCTGGATGACGTGAACCTTTACAAAGCCAATAAATGGGTGCAACCAAACCAAATGGTCGCCACAATTTGGGGTTTTTGATCACCGCACTCACTCCTCCCCTATCTTTTTGTACTAGGTTAACGTTGGGCTCTGGATATTTGGTACCTAACATGCCAAAAGCAGATGCTGTAAAAAACTCTACTTCCCCTCCCCCCATTTGTTGCCAGACTTTTAATTTCTGGGAAACTTGGGGAAATCTAGCTGATGCTAAAAATGCCGGTTTATCCCGATTTACCCATAGGTCAGATTGTTCACATTTGTTCAAAACTAGAGCTATTCTTCGCTTCATCCCTCCTATATCATGTCGGTCTAATGCTATTAACAATTTGTCTAAGCCATTGGCATACTCCGGGTCTTTGCGCCTACTGTTACCATCAACTAGGAACATAATACCATTAGCTTGTACACAGTCTTCTAAATATTCCTGCAATAGGGGATCTTGATTCCGATGCAGAAGGTCACGGAAAAACTCACCTGAGTAGTCTTTGTGGCTAATGTTTAGGTTCAGTAGTTGGGAACCCAATTTTTCTGTTTTATGGTGATTTGTAGGGTACAGTCTCTGATCTGATCTGGGTTCTCTAGAGTTGTGAATTCTAGTTGCAATCCTTGCTCTAGGATGTTTTGAGCTTTGTTGACTAGGTCTTCTCCTCCTTCGTCTACGGGGACCACTGTCTGGACTGGACTGTCAGGACTAGCATTAGGCCACCTGGCTAGGGATGCCATATAGGCGGTTTTTCCTGCAAAGCGATCGCCTATTACTCTCAGAACTATACTACTTTGTGACGAGGATTGATCTTTATTTTTAAATATGTTGAGCATTTTCCTGCATCCTCTTACCTGTACTCAACCAATAAAGGGGGGAAATCATGCAGTATGGCGACCATTCGTCAGGATCTCTCAAAACAGAGTACATGTCGTGTTCTCCTTCTAATTTACGGTTAGGTCGGGGATCTTTGCTACCTAACACCCCAAAGGTGGACATGGCATAAAATCCTAAGTTTTTCTGGGGGATATTATCTTTTAATAAATGCAGTGTGTCGGGGAAGTGAATAGCAAATAGGTCATTTTCTGGATCTAACCGACCAGGCCATAATTCCCCTCTTTCACATTTACTAATGGCAAGGGCCAATCGCAAATCTTGCAATCTTCCTTGTTGATCCATCAAGTCTATAAATCTTCTGAATACTCGTCTATAAAATTTGTCTGTTCCCTGTTGCCACTCGGTCAATAAGATCAAACACCCTTGAGTATCTTGACTGAAGCACTCATTCATAAACTCTTCATGTATAGAGTCGGAAGAAGCAGACTCCAGCTCATCAAAAACTAGTCCTGGGTAGTCCCGCACTGCTAAATTAAGTTTTTGGGTTGGTTGCCATTTCCGCTTGATTTCAATTAAAAATGAGTACACTTTCACGTCCTCAATGGTTTTTATATATTTGGTGGTGGGCTCTAAAGAAGCTCCTTCCAAAATTATGTTTTCCGCTTTTTCCGCTAGTTCTCTGGTTTCGTCATTTAATGCCTGCACCTTAAAATTTGCTTGTTTATAGCGTCGTCTTGATATGTTTGGTTGGTAGGCTAAAGCTGCTAAATAAGTGGTCTTACCCGCAGCCCGTGGTCCGATTATGTGGATATTACCCATTTCTCCCCTCTTTTATGATTGTTTAAGTGTAGTAACTTTTCCAGAGTCCTGTAGTATAATTTCTCCAAGGTTAACATATTGATCTCACTTACCCAAAAAACTGCCTAGGTAAATCCAAGGTAGTTCTAATAAGCCTCGATGGTAAATTGATGTGATAAAACACTTTACAGATGGACTGCCCACGCCTTGACCTAATCTCTCGATTTGGGCATACACGGGACGAAAGTATTTTCTTAGTACATGTTCATGTCGTTGTTGCCAATTATAGGGACTATTGTAGGGCTTATAGGCCAGTTTTTGACCTTCTGCGGATAAATCACAAAATAAATCGGCTTTGTTAAGGCAAAGGGCCAAGTGTCTGATTTTAGGACACTGGTCACAGAAAAATGTTACCCAGCGTTCAAAACGATTACACCATTGTTTTTGGGTGGGAAACTCCTCTGCATCTACCCCTGGTTTGAATGTCATTCCCCGATGGGGTGGAAGAATTAGTAGAATTCCCTCACTATCGCGAATCGCTTTTAAGAACTCATGCCATTGGTTAGAATTGTCCCTTTGCCAACTTTTCCTCCATACTTCCCCTCCTATATCAACCCAATCGACCGTAACCTGCTTTTTACCAGACGGTAATTGAATATTCATATCTAAATACCGGTTGTATAAAAAGTTTTCAGTAGGCCTGGTCTGCAAGTTCTCATCTAGTAACAATGAACTAAGCTCGTCATAGTCTAGACTGTTAACTTTCACATATTCATGTTTGGGGTTGGCTAACTCCAGAGCTAAATGAGTTTTACCTGTTGCGCGATCGCCTATGTATATTACTCCCACAGAGATAAGATTTGTCAAAGGATGTACATTCTAATTTTATTATACAATGACCAAGAGTATTTGGGGACCTCAAAAACTTTCAAGTGACGTCATTGTGATACAATAGGATTTCTGATGATTTGCCAAATTCTTAGGTTTGGGAAACTCCGGTGCAATACCGGGACTGTGCCGCAGCTGTAAGGCAATCTCGGGTTTTGGACTCCCAATTGGGGAATGTCTAAAATCTGAAGTTGCACAAGTCAGAATGCCACTTCTAAGAACTGAGCCTACACCTATTCTGTCCCCGCGTCGCACGGGGAAGGAGAATCGCTTTGTTAAGTCCATTTACAGCTTGTCCGGGTCTGTTTTATAACACTCTTGCCCAAGATGGCATTCTCTGTCGCATCCGCACTCCTAGTGGTATTTTAAATAGCCAACAATTTCACCTCATCGCTAATATGGCTGATAATTATGGGGGTGGCTATGTTGATATTACTAATCGCGCTAATTTACAAATTCGAGAAATTCAGCGGGAAGTAAGTACGGGTGACCTGCACACCTTACAAACCTCTGGTATGGCTGCTGTTAATCCCGCTATAGACCATCTCCGCAACATCATGACCAGCCCTACCGCCGGTATAGACCCAGGAGAGTTAATAGATGTTCGCCCGCTTGTTCAAGATTGGGAGCAATATGTTAGTGGTCAACCCCAACTTGCAGAGCTTTCAGCCAAGTTTAGTGTGGGTTTTGATGGTGGTGGTAAAGTCTCTATCGCCAAGTTCCCCAATGATATATCCCTTACTGCTCTGGATGCTACTCCTTTACTTCCTGGGGGGGGTAGGAAAGAACCGAAGTTCTTTCCTACGGGGAAATGGGGACATAAATTAATATATCCCATTTTTTATTTTTGTGCCACTGGAAAGGAAAATTTTTCCCCGCATTTCTCTCTTTGTTTGACTCCTGAACAATCTATACCCATGTTGGCATCTGTGGCACAAGTTTATCTAGAATACACTTTGCTTTCTAAAGAGTGCTTTTCTAAACGTAAACCCCGATTACGAGAAGTAATTGACGATTTGGGATGGCAATGTTTCTTACATAAAATTTTAGTGCTTTTACATAAAAATAGGTTACTTGATTTGGAACAGATAAGGGATCTGGAATTTCAAGCCTCCCATGCTCCCTCTCTAAACCTTTTGCCTAATCACAAATTTAACTCGCAAAAACATGACCAGGTTTTCCATCTGGGTATTCATCCCCAAAAACAATCAGGAATGTTTTATGTTGGTCTAGTTTTACCCCTGGGGCGATTACAAACTTGGCAAGTTCGTCGATTGGCTAATATGGCAAGCCAATATGGCTCTGGTCAACTGAGACTAACCCCTTGGCAAAATTTACTGCTCAGTGATATTCCTCAACAACACCTTTCTTCGGTAACTTCAGAAATTCATGATTTGGAGCTTGACTACTCACCTACAAACATAAAAAGTGGGTTAGTCTCCTGTTCCGGAACCAGTGGTTGCTCCGCTTCTGCTACGGACACAAAAACCCATGCCCTGATATTAAGCGAATATTTACAAACCCATATAAATCTGGACTCCCATATTAATATTCATTTCACTGGGTGTCCTAAGTCTTGCGCCCAACACACTGAAAGTGATATTACATTGCTTGGGGTCAATATTGAGCAAGAAGATCAATCTGTCCCAGGATATCAAGTGTATATTGGTAATAATATTCACCGCCCAATTTATGAAAATTTCCCCTTTGCCCAATTACCTCAGCTTATGGAAAACATATTCAAAGTATATATACTTAATCGTCTGAGCCCTCAAGAATCTTTTACCGAGTTTGCCAATCGTTATGATATATCTCAACTCTCAGTTTAGTCTTTTTAGTCTTGCAATTTTTCTATTTTATGTATAGTTTATGTATAATTATATACGAGATGCTGGAGAAATATACAAAAAGTCTTTTGATATTATCCGCTCGGAAGCAGAATTAGATAGTCTCCCGGAGGATGTAGCAAAGATAGCTGTACGCTTAATTCATGCCTGTGGTATGACGGATATAGTAAAAGACTTAGCATATTCACTAGATGCGGTAAATTTAGGCAAAAACGCCCTGGCTTCTGGTGCGCCTATTTTATGTGATTGTCAGATGGTTGCACAGGGAATCACTAAAAAAAGATTACCTACTACGAATGCTATTATTTGTTCTTTGAATGATCCAGAAGTGCCCACAATAGCTAAACGATTAGGCAATACCCGTTCAGCAGCAGCTCTAGAACTATGGCGATTTCATCTTGATGGTGCGGTTGTAGCTATTGGTAATGCCCCTACGGCATTATTTAGATTGCTGGAAATGTTGGATGAAGGAGTACCACGTCCAGCTCTGATTTTAGGCTTTCCTGTAGGTTTTGTCGGCGCTGCTGAATCTAAGGCCGCCCTGGCGGAGAATAGTCGTGGTGTGCCATTTTTAACTTTACATGGTAGACGGGGTGGAAGTGCGATCGCTGCTTCTGCTATTAATGCGCTAGCATCCGAGGAAGAAACATGAATTTAAAAGGTCGTTTGTATGGAGTTGGTGTTGGTCCTGGAGATCCGGAACTGTTAACATTAAAAGCATTGCGTTTAATACGTTCTGCTTCTGTTATTGCCTATCAGTCAGCCATAGATCGAGAAAGTATTGCTAGAAAAATTGTCTCTCCTTACTTACCTGGGAATCAAATAGAAGTTTTATATCATCTTCCCCGGGCTCTGGAACCGGAAAAGGCTAAAGATATCTATGATCGCGAGGTTGAACCTATTGGGTCACATTTGGCAGCTGGTCGGGATGTGGTGGTATTATGCGAGGGAGACCCGTTTTTTTATGGATCTTTTATGTATATATTTACTCGTCTTGCGGATAAGTATGAGACGGAGGTGGTGCCCGGGATTTCTTCTTTAATGGCTTGTCCTATTTCTTTGGGTGTACCTTTCACTTATTATAATGATATTTTGAAGGTTTTACCGGGTACTCTTCCTAGGGAAATGCTAATTAGTCAACTTATTTCCGCTGATGCTGCTGCCATTATGAAGATCGGTCGTCATTTTGTCAAAATCCGGGATGTGCTGCATCAGTTAGGATTAAATTCCCGAGCCAAGTATATTGAACGCGCAACTACTACACAACAGAGAATTGTGCCACTGGATGAGGTAGACCCTGACGAAGTACCTTATTTTTCGATGATTGTCATACCTACTAAACAAAGACTGTAGTTTACAAATTAAATCTAGTTTAGGCTAACTACATCAAACTACATTGTGACAATAATATTATGGATAGATTAGAAAAAACACAACAAAACCGGTGGTTATAATTCTCAGTCAGAATAGTCTCACAGTGGCAAAAAAAATTGTTGGCGTTATACCGGGTGCCAAAATATATGGTTTAGCCAATCGTACCTGTGATGTGGATGTGAGCTTTACCGATTTTGGAGATACCCTGAGACAATTATTTGTGACGGGAACCCCATAATTGGTATATGTGCTGCGGGGATTTTAATTAGAACAGTAGCACATCTGATTACCAATAAAAATCAAGAACCACCCCTATTAGCTGTAGCGGAAGATAGTAGTGCAGTAGTTCCCCTGTTAGGTGGGTTAACTGGAGTAAACGAACTAGCACGGCAAATAGGAGCTGGTTTAAATGTCAAACCCTCCATTACAACCACGGGAGATTTAAGATTTCGCACAGCTTTATTATCTCCACCCAGGGGGTATTATTTAGCTAATGTGGAGGATGGGAAAAAATTTATAGCTGATTTATTAGCAGGAGCAAAAGTTAAATTAGAAGGAACAGCTCCCTGGTTGAGTGCCAGTAATTTGCCCATAGATGATAGGGGAGAATTAACTATTCAAGTTACAGAAAAACACCTGATTCCCCCACCTGATTGTTTAGTTTATCATCCACAAAGGGTGGCGATTACCCTATCTTCTCTTGAAGTTGAAACAATCAACCATATTTATGAACTATTAGCACAAGCGGAAATTTCCTCTCAAGCATTGGCAGTGATAATTGCACCTCTTTCCCTAGCTAATAATTCGATTTTGCAGGAAATTAGCAAAACATTTTCCATACCAGCCAGATTCTTAACCACAAATCAAATACAAGAACTGACTGACAAAGGATACAGTTTTCACGAAGCCGTGGTTGCTGCTGGTATGACGGGAAATAATACATATCATACATCATTTGAATCGCCATTTTCTCCCATCACCCTGAGCATTGCCACAGACATTATCGATCCGGAAACTATTGGCAAAGGGAGGGGAAAACTAGCGATTATTGGTACAGGACCAGGCGGTGTACAATGGATGTCTCCTGAAGTTCAGGAAATTTTACGGAATGCCACTGATTTGGTTGGTTACAAAACATATATTAACCTAATTGGTGAATTAGCTGATGGCAAGAACATACATGAATCTGACAATCGAGAAGAAGAATCCCGGGCCAAAAAAGCCCTAGATTTAGCTGTGCAAGGCAAATATGTAGCAGTAGTTTCTTCCGGAGATCCAGGTATTTATGCCATGGCCACAGCAGTTTTTGAAGTTCTAGAAAAAGGTCAATATAATCAACCAGAATGGCAGACAATTGATATTCAAGTAGCCCCCGGTATTTCTGCCATGCAGGCCACTGCTGCTACCATAGGTGCTCCCCTAGGACATGATTTCTGTGTAATTTCTCTCTCTGATATTTTAAAACCCTGGGAAGTTATTGTCCAAAGAATTACTAATGCTGCGCAAGGGGATTTTGTGATTGTATTTTATAATCCAATTTCTCAGTCAAGAACTTGGCAATTAACCGCAGCCAAGAATATATTATTGGAGTACAGAAAACCTGATACTCCTGTAATATTAGGAAGCAATATTGGTCGACCTGGACAAAGATTAAAAGTTACAAATCTAGAGGAATTGAATCCCGAGGATGCGGATATGCGGACTTTAATTATCGTTGGCTCTTCCCATACTAGGAAAATACAATCTCTTGGGGGAAACATCTGGGTTTACACATCAAGACACTACTCAGTGTAAAGTTAGTAATTATTAATACTGCTGCCAAAATTATGAAACCGTATTGATATCGTGACGATTTTATTGGGTTTCTTTATTGGGTTTCAGCCCTATATTTGGAAAATTGGCAAAGGTATTAATTATGGTATGTACTACTTAATCGCCATAGTGTTAATCGCCATAGTGATCCGGTTGAACTGACCTATTTAATTGGTTAGAAACGGGAAATCAACTATGGAGGTTGGGTCGTTATCCAGAGGCAATAACAGCATTTGATAATGCAATTAAACAGAAACCAGAATTTATTCATCTAGCCTATTATGGCAAGGGTTTAGCATTAAGTAGGAGTGGGAAAGTTATGGAGGCAGTAATAGCTTTAGAGGAAGCTGTCAAAGCTAAATCTGATTCTGTTCTAGCATGGACTATTTTAAGTTTAGCAAATACAAAATTAGGTAGATCTGATCAAGCATTACTAGCTATTAATCAAGCTATAAAACTACAGCCTAATAATCCCAATCTATATAATGAGAAATTGGTAGTATTATCTAATTTAAAAAGATATCAAGAAGCCATAGATGCAATAGACCAAGCTATCAAGCTCAGCCCTCACGCTGATTTTTACTACAATCGGGGTGTTGTACGCAGTAGGTTAGGAGATAATCAGGGTGCCATTGCTGACTTACAAAAAGCAGCAGATTTATTGCAAAAACAGGGACTGAGTGCTGAATAACTGGAGTTTAGACTAAAGAAGCGTCAAAATGATTTAAATCTCATAGGACTCCCCCATTATACTAGTTTTGAGGATGCAGTGGTGCGGGAACCTCAAGGGCGATCGCATGAGAGTTAGTTCAGTGCGATCGCCAGGAAATTAACCGTGATTGTTTGAATTAACCCAGACCTAGAGACTGTTAAAGCCAATAAGCTTTCTAGGTAATGTTCTCAACGGTAATAGCCTGTCCGCTTAAAAAAACCCGATTTCCTCCCGAATAGGTTACTCTGAGTATTCCGCCCCGTTGAGAAGCTTGATAGGCTAAAAAAGTATCTTTTTGCAGTTTATATCGCCAAAAGGGAGCCAAACAACAATGTGCAGCACCAGTTACTGGGTCTTCGTCAATACCAAAACCGGGGGCAAAAAAACGAGATATAAAATCATATTCCAGATCACCGGTGCTAGTAACAATCATACTCTTGACTGGTAGCAGTCTCATTTGTTGGAAATCTGGCTGTATTTGTCGCACTAATTGTGGAGAGGCTAATTCCACTAAATAACCAAGGGAGTTCAAAGAAACTGATTTGTAACCAACTCCTAAAACCTCATTTAATAAAGGTGGTGGTTCCACAATTTGGGAATGATTAACGGGAAAATCTAATTCAATCCAATCATCTTGCTTTTTCGCAATCAATAGACCACTTTTAGTATAAAATCGGGCTTTTTGTTCTGGTGATAAATATCCTTCTGACCAGAGGACGTGGGCACTAGCTAAGGTAGCATGACCGCACAGGGGAACTTCTGTGGTTGGCGTGAACCACCGTAAATTGAAACCGTCATTTTCTGGTAGCAAAAAGGCTGTTTCTGATAAATTCATTTCTTGAGCTACTTGCTGCATCCACTCGTCAGATTCGGAATTGGTCAACACGCAAACCCCAGCAGGGTTACCTTGAAATGGTTTGTTGGTAAAAGCGTCAACCTGGATAATTTTTTGGTTAGTGGTTCTCATGTTCCCTCAATTTTAAAGACGTTCATCGGAGCGTCTTTAAAAACATTATATCCCACGGGAGTCATGAACCACAACAGACTATTTTCCGGATTTATCCGAGAATTTAAACAGCACCACTGTTTTTATTAAATAAAATGGATATAGTTTTAACAATTAATTGCAAATCGTAAACTAAACTCCAATTTTTCTGATACTGTAGGTCCAGACGAATAACATCCTCAAAATTCCGTACTTTGGAGCGACCATTTACTTGCCATTCCCCAGTCATCCCTGGTTTCACGTCTAAGCGTTGCCATTCTGGCACTTCGTATAGTTCCACCTCATCAGGGGTGGGTGGACGAGTACCAACTAAACTCATTTCCCCTTTTAACACGTTCCAAAATTGTGGCAGTTCATCCAGACTGGTGCGACGCAAAAAACGTCCTACTTTGGTAATCCTAGGGTCATGATCGTTTTTAAAAAATGCCCCAGCTACTTGATTTTTTACCTGGGACTTTTTGGCTTCCGCATCTACACACATGGAACGGAACTTCCAAATATAAAAACGTTTACCCATCCACCCACAACGGATCTGTCTAAAAAAAATCGGACCTGGATCATTGATGCTGATGGCAATCCCAATGGGAATCAATAAACATACTGTAATTACTAACCCTACTAAAGACCCAACTATATCAATAATTCTTTTCATCCTAGACTTTACACAAGGATGAGTTGATGGTAGATCTTCTGGTCTACAATTACTGACACAACTGTTTGCGGAGTTAGTCAATTCTGAAGTTTTATTGGTTACAGAAGATTTAATTATAAATACCTGATCCAATCCCGTTAAATTAAGGACTGCCATCACTTGTGGGGTTACGTTATCCAGTGTCAATTCTATTCCCTTCTGTTGAGCGGACCTAAAAATACTTACTAAAGCCCCTAACCCACTACTATCCATAAAAGTTGTGTTATTAAAGTCTATCAATAGAACTTTAGAATCCAGGTTAGACTCAATTAGATCCCGGCAAGTCTCTTTAAAGCAAATGGCTTCATTTACGCTAAGACGATTTGAAACCTGCACTACCATCGTACCTTCCAGATAATGAACCGGAAGATCTATTTCTACGAATTTTCCAGTCATGAAGCTATCAACTTGGGTTACTATCTAAGATTCCGCCACGCTTACCCACCCGGAATGTTTGGTTTTGGGTGAAAATAAACATCTCTAGGGTAAATCTTTCCCCCTGTTTATCCCCTACCCAAGGGGTAGAGGTTCTCAACTAGTTTCAACTAATAATTGTCTTTCCTGGGATAGATGCTAGTGGCTACTTTACGAATAGAAAACAGTTTAGACTGTTTAATCCTATGATAAATTTCCCTATATTGACGAAAAGTATCATGCTTACCTTTTTGGGAAATGCCAATAAACTTTCATTTTTTCCACTAGAACAACACAAACTTTATATTTAGAAATAAGTAGTTGAATTAGTAGTTTTCATCTACATTGTTAGAATTGTTAGACCTAGATTTAGCCTTATTAGCACTACGTTTAAGAGCAGAAAGCCTAGCTTCGTAACGAGAACGCTGACGCTTACCCGGGGTAGTATCAATTAAAGTTTTAAGAGCACTTCCTAAGCTTTTATAGGCATTAGGTAAAGTGTAACCAAATCGCGTAGCCAAGGTAATAGCCTTTTCATCAGCATCAATTAACTCTTTTGTTTGCTTTGTGCCATTGTTTTTTTGATATAGTCGCCAGCCAGAAACTCCACAAAGAGCTAAAGCCAAAACTAATAATAATCCATCCTGCACCCACAATTCACCTACAGCACCACCTAAACCAATAGCCAACGCAGCCATTTCCCACCCATCTTTAGGGATAGTATCATTTTGAATACGTCCCACCTCATGCCAAAATAGAAGGTTACGCTGGTCCATAGCTAAGGCATCCCACTTAATTAAATCAATTTGAATCTCCACTTGGTCTTTACCAATTTCTTCAGAACGAATCAAAGGAGGACTGACTTCTGTTGTTCCTTCCACAATTACCCAACTTTGTAATTCTGGTGGGAGTAGACTCTTTAATCTTCTAAGTTCGCTCATTTCTGCTTTAGCAGAGGAAGTTGTGTATGATGTCATAAAAATTCAAGCGATATCAGTTTGTTAATATTTACTAAAAAACGACTATATGGATAGTCATGGTGGTATCATGACCGGGAAGTTTGAGAACTCCACCACAACCATCTTAACTTGCTATGGATATTTTTGAGAGGAAGTGAAGCAGCATTAACCATTGGTTTAAGGAATGTGAGAATGGCTACAATTGCTGTTTAAAACCCCAGGTTCCATCGTATTATAGGGTATGAGTTATATAGTTGAAACCATTGACAGTACTTAAGAAAATTTACTATAATTACCCCCGGGTTTATCCTGATATTTACCATTGTAGCAGAGTTATGGCAAAATCATTTTTGTTTTTAGTAGTTGGTCCTCTTATTTTTGCCCTTTTGGGTTGCAATAGCAGTCCTAGTAGCAGCACATCTACATCAACAGCACAACCACGCAATACTACTGATAAAGTTAAAACCAATCTCCGTTTAGTTTGTGGTGTGAGTGGTGAGTTACCTGGATTTAGCTTTGTGCAAACTGATGGTAAATATGCCGGTATTGATGTGGATGTTTGTCGCGCTGTTGCAGCTGCCTTATTTGACAATCCGGACAAAGTAGAGTTTCGTAATCTTAGTGCTAAAGAAAGATTCACAGCTTTGCAAACTGGTGAGATAGATTTACTTAGTCGTAATACCACATGGACTTTTAGTCGTGACACTTCTATGGGTCTATATTTTTCACCCGTGGTACTATATGATGGTCAAGGAATCATGATCCGTAAAAATAGTGGTATTAATTCCTTAGCTGATTTAAAAAACAAAGCCATCTGCACGCAAACGGGTACAACCACGGAACAAAATTTAGCTGACCAAATGCGGAAGCGGGGCATTAGTTATAAACCCGTAGTTTTTGAAGACATTAACGTTACCTTTGCCACCTATTCGGAAGGTCGTTGTGATGCGGTAACTGCTGATCGTTCAGCCTTAATTTCCCGACGTACTACCTTACCCAAACCTGAAGATAATATTATTCTGAATGAATTGCTTTCTTCAGAACCTTTGGCTCCCGCAGTTGCTCAGGGGGACCCTCAATGGAATAATATTGTTAAATGGAGTGTTTACGCCCTAATCAAGGCTGAAGAGTTAGGCATTAACTCTCAAAACATATCCCAATTTGCCAATAGTAAGGATCCGGAAATTAAACGTTTTTTAGGCACAGAAGGTAACCTAGGTAAAGGTATAGGTTTAACCAATGATTTTGCTGCTCGAATAATTAAGCATGTTGGTAACTACGGGGAAATTTATGATCGCAATTTAGGGTCTAAAACCAAACTGAATCTCCCCCGTGGACAAAATGAACTTTATAGTAAGGGTGGTCTACTCTATTCTCCACCATTTCGTTAGTTCCCAACCGGTAATATTTGGAGAAGATAACCAATGACTAATTCCCAACCACCAATATGGCGTAATTATCGTTTCTGGCAAATTGCCATACAGGTTGTAGCCATACTTATGGCCTTGGGTATAGTGAATATCCTATGGAATAATGCTAACCATAACTTACGTCAGTTGGGTATTAGTTTTGGGTGGGATTTTCTTGGACAACAAGCATCTTTTGACATTGGTGAAAGCCTAGTTAAATATGATGCTACTGAATCCTATGGGCGCGCTTTAGCTGTGGGACTAGTTAATTCCTTGCGAGTAGCAACTTTAGGAATTTTGTTGGCTACGGTTGTGGGAATAACTGCTGGTATAGGGCGTTTATCTGATAATTGGTTAGTAAGAAATATCAGTTTAGTTTACGTGGAGATTTTTAGAAACACTCCTTTATTATTGCAGTTGTTATTTTGGTATTTTGGAGTTTTTCTATCTTTACCAAAACCAGAAAATAAAATTTCTCTTTTTGGTTTAGGTTACCTGAGTCAAAATGGCATAGATTTACCCACCCTCACCTATCAGGGAGTTAATCTAACTCCAGAATTTTGTACCCTGTTATTAGGTCTGACATTTTACACCGGTGCTTTTGTAGCAGAAATTGTCAGAGCGGGTATAAAGTCAGTCTCCCAGGGACAGTGGGACGCAGGATTATCTTTAGGGTTAAGATCTGGTTTGTTAATGAGGTTGATAATATTTCCCCAGGCTTTAAAGCTGATTGTCCCCCCACTTACCAGTCAATATTTGAATTTGATGAAAAATTCTAGTTTAGCGATCGCTATTGGTTATCCAGATATGTATTTTGTCGCTTCTACCACCTTTAACCAAACAGGAAAAGCTGTGGAAGTCATGGTTTTATTGATGATCACCTATTTAACTTTAAGCTTAACTATTTCTATAGTAATGAATTTAATCAATCGCACTGTCCAAATTAAAGAAAGATAATAATCACGTTGGTAATGCTAATTATGGATCAGCTAATTTGGCTTAGAAAAAATCTATTTAATAACTGGTATAACGGGGTATTAACTATAGTTTGTGTAATTGTTTTATTTTCCCTAGGTAAAGGCATATTATTTTGGATATTTAATCAAGCCAAGTGGGAAGTTGTTACGGCAAATATCCATTTTATTTTTAGTTGGCAGATTCCCCCAGGCTTTATATTGGCGAATCTGGCTAGCTTTGGCAATCAATTCTATTATAGGGTTGATAACTTGGTATGGGTTGATGCAAAATACCATTTGCCTGAAAACCAATTGCTTCAAAAAGCCTATCAATTAATTGTACCTCTGTTAGCACCTATATGGTTCTTAACTTTTATCATTACTATTTGGTTACTTGGTGGTGGTTTGGGGTTACAATCTGTTCCTACAAATTTATGGAATGGACTTTTACTAACCTTGTTAATGGCATTCGTTAGTATAGTACTTTCCTTTCCTCTCGGTGTACTATTAGCATTAGGAAGAAACAGTGAATTGCCTGTAATTCGCTGGTTTTCTATTCTCTACATTGAGCTAGTTAGAGGTTTACCGCTCATAGGGATTTTGTTTATTGCCCAGGTGATGTTACCTCTGTTTCTACCTGACAATTGGCGTTTAGACAGATTAGTTAGGGGTGTTGCGGGGCTGGTTTTATTTAGTGCCGCTTATATGGCAGAAAATGTGCGTGGGGGACTGCAATCCATACCCAGAGGACAATTTGAAGCAGCAAGAGCGTTGGGTTTAAATACCTTCTTGCTCCTGATATTGGTTATATTACCTCAAGCTTTGCGAGCGGTAATCCCCACAATTGTAGGGCAGTTTATTGGTTTATTCAAGGATACCTCATTATTGTCCCTTGTGGGTTTAGTGGAATTAACCGGAATTGCCCGTTCCATTCTAGCACAACCACAATTTCTGGGTAGATACATGGA
Organism: Raphidiopsis brookii D9; assembly: GCA_000175855.1. Classification (GTDB taxonomy): domain Bacteria; phylum Cyanobacteriota; class Cyanobacteriia; order Cyanobacteriales; family Nostocaceae; genus Raphidiopsis; species Raphidiopsis brookii. Next base: position 111,887 of record ACYB01000037.1, on the reverse strand, counting down.
GGTTTATATATTTATTGGGGTAATTTACTGGGTATTTTGTTATTCTATGTCCCTGATTGCACGTGAGTTGGAAATCTAGACCGGTTATCCCAAGTATGCTTCCAAAACCTGGGGCTCGTAGCTGAATTTCAAGTGGCTGATCCTTTGCTGACAAATAACATCCAGCGTTAACTAGGCGAGCGCGGAGGGATTTGAACCCCCGACCCACAGAACCGGAATCTGTTGCTCTATCCACTGAGCCACGCGCCCTCATGCTCTAATATAACACGGTTTTGCTGGTTAGCTGGAATTATTTCACCAATAATTTATTAAGAATTGTTAAGATTCCTACTCAAAGAAGAAAAATATTGGGATTTCCACTCATCTAAATCCGCTAATGATCTATCTCGATAACGCCCGTATTTTTCCGGTTTGCTCTTGATTTTAACGCCCAAATCTGGAACTATGCCAAAATTGGGTGGCATGGGTTGAAAATGCTTGGGTACTGCACCACTAATAAACTCAAATAAAGATCCCATCATTGTGGTGTTCGGTAGGGTGAGAGGTTCCCTCCCCAGGGCAATTCTCGCCGCGTTAGTCCCTGCTAACCAACCACCAGCAGATGCAGCGGTATAACCCTCTGTACCAATTAATTGTCCTGCTGCTAGTAGGGTATGTCGTTGTTTAAATTGCAGGGTCGGCAAAATTAACTGGGGCGCGTTTAAAAAAGTGTTTCGGTGCATTACTCCCAATCTAATAAACTCGGCATTTTCCAAACCGGGAATCATTCTAAACACCCGTTTTTGCTCCCCCCAACGTAAATTGGTTTGAAACCCTACCATATTCCATAGTTGCCCCGCTTTATCTTCTTGTCGTAACTGCACTACTGCGTAGTTACGCTCTCCTGTTCTGCCATCTGTTAAACCTACCGGTTTCAGGGGACCATATCGCATGGTGTCTTCCCCTCTTTGTGCCATTTCTTCTATGGGTAAACAGGCTTCAAAAAACTTCGCTGTTTCTCTTTCAAAGTCCTTTAATTCAGTTTGTTCCGCTTGGCAAAGTGCTTCCCGAAATTCTAAATACTGCTGTTTACTCATGGGACAATTTAAATAGGCCGCCTCACCTTTGTCATAACGGGAAGCCATAAAGGCAATATCCCTATTAATGGAATCCCCTACTATTATGGGACTAGCAGCATCAAAGAAGTTGAGATATTCTAATCCTGTGAATTGTTGAATATCAGCGGACAATTGGGGACTGGTTAGTGGTCCTGAGGCTAAAACCACTATCCCCCCGGGAATTTCCTTTACCTCCCCTCGTCGTAAATCAATCAAAGGGTGATTGGCTAGAGTTTGGGTAAGATCCTCTCCAAATTTTCCCCTATCTACCGCCAAAGCACCACCTGCTGGCACTGCATGTTCATCCGCTTTACTAATAACTATAGAGTCAAGTTGTCGCAGTTCTTCATGCAGTAACCCAGCTGCGCGATCGCTTGCCATAGCTCCAAAGGAGTTACTACACACTAGTTCAGCTAAGTTTTCAGTATGATGGGCGGGACTAAAGCGTTGGGGACGCATCTCGTGTAGAATCACGGGTACTCCTGCTTGAGCTATTTGCCATGCTGCTTCTGTACCTGCAAGTCCACCGCCTATTACTTGTATTGGTTCTTGTATGGGTTCTAATATCATAGTCGTGTTTTATAAAACAATATGGGGATGAATAAATTGATAACCCGCATCCCGGGGTTTTTGGTTAGAAACCCAGGTATTGCATCTGCTACTTCTTTTAGGGTTGAGACTTTTTTAACCATAAATTGCACCATCAGGCATAATGGCCCCTGTAAGGTTTGCGCCCACTAGCTTGACCAGGAGACGCTCCCCTGAGCGCATTCTAGCACCAGTTAGGTCAGCACCTCGCAGATCTGCACCGCTGAGATCTGCACCTATTAAATTGGCTGAACGTAAGTTTGCCTCTCTTAAATCTGCTAATAGTAAGTTAGCTCGAAATAAATTAGCTCCTGATAGATTTGCACCTCTAAGATTAACTTTGTGCATAAAAGTATCACTAAGATTGGATCCACTTAAATTAGCATAACTAAGATTTCTACCTGATAGATCCTTATTGCTGAGGTTGGCATGGCTAAAATCTCTACCACTTAGATCCGGATTTTGGGGAGGCGGTTGATTTGGTCGGTAAGGGGACTTTTTAGATGTAGATGGCTCAGAATTATGTCCAGGTTGAGACTGGTCTTGAAAGGAACGTAATTTTTCCCGTGCTTGATTTAACGCTTTGATCTTATCATGGGCTTTTTTCTGTAAGCGGTGATTATCCTTAGGTAGGCGATCGGGATGCCAAACAAAAACTAAATCTTTGTAAGCTTGGTTAATCTCTTCCATTGTTGCACCAGGCTCTAAATCTAATAGTCTGTAATAACGCTCCAGTTCGCTCATGATGATTTATATTATTTGTATTATTTATATTATTAATGTCTCCACTAAATACGGTAAATTTGATTTAAAACTACAATAAATAACGAGCAAACACCACACCCAAGTATAAACCAGTAACTCCTAAAACTGCGCTACCTAACCAATAAAAAATAGCCTTGAAAAAATATCCCCCCTGAATCAAGGCTAAGGACTCTAAACTATATGTAGAAAAAGTTGTATATGCGCCTAAGAATCCTGTAGAAATCATTAACCTTACTTCCTGTGAAATTATGGTTTTTTGTCCCATCCAACCGGTAAAAAACCCCATTGCTACGCAACCAGTAAGATTAATAAAAAATGTCCCATAAGGAAAACTTGTCCCCAGGTTCAACGTGAACCAAAACGTTAAGTAGTAACGAACTAAAGCACCGGCGATCGCACCTAAACCAATGGCTAATAATTGACGGAGAGTAAGGTTTTGTAACATAGCATTCTGAATTAGGTTACAGATACAACCGCTGTGGATTCAGCATACAGGTTATCAATAGCATATTTAACAACTAGTGATTGTTCTGTTGCATGACAAGAAGTCTTTAAGATTTGGGTTTTGACCGTATCTTTGATAAGTTTGGCTTGAAGAGTATATAAACAACCAGAAGAATTTTCATAACTTAGCTCTGCTAATATTGTATTATTGTCCATGCTTTGCTCTAACACTCTTCCTGATGCCTTGTTATTAAACCAATCCCATCCCTGATTGTAAATTATTTCCCTCTCTAAAACCTGCAATGCTGGTGGTAAAACACCCCACCCACGATAAACCCTATCTAGAATTTTAATGTCTCCAGCACGACATAAAATCGCTTGTAAGGAGTGTTGATCCAATAGTCCATAGTATCTAGCTTCCGGTAAATCTATAGCTGTGGGGGCGAAACGATGTCCACCAATATGACTAGATCTCCAAATTCTCACTTCCTCTAATTGCAACTCCACAATTGTCTTCTGGGCGTGAAAATAAAAGGGGTTGCCATACCTAGCACAACATTGATCATGACCGCCATGGGTACAAATAAGAATATCCCTAGTAAATTTATTTTGTGTTTCGTAATTACTATTTTTACCTGCCAACCATTTTCTTATTTCGCCCTCTGCTAAATCAATATTTGGCAACTTAAATTCTCGCTTAATATAACTTTTTGTTAAACCCTGGGGTTTATGATAGATCAGCAGTGTGGTTTCTTGATTTTTATGGGAATCTTCCTTGGCAATCAATAACAATCTAATTGGTATTTTCTTACTTTTTAACTCCCCGTGTAGCAATTGCAGGTTACTAGGCACCCATTTGGAGCCAAATGCTTCCGATATCCAAGGAGGTGGACATTCCACTAAAACATAAGTTTGGTAGTTGGTTGCACTACCAATTATTTCTTCTCCTATTTTTCGTGAGTAGTCCGAGCAAAAAAATTTTTTCATGTTATCTTAACTCAACTAGGGAAGGCCAACTTTCGCTTTTTGTGGCAACTAAGTGTTAATCATAACAGAATCATCGTCAAAAGGCAAGAGTTGAGACATATCATATTATTCTTATTTATTCCGATTATTATGTAATCAAACGACATAGAGGTCATGTGATCTCTCATCATTGCTTTACTAGACAAATGTATATTAATAAATGATAATGCTCTGTTATGGCGAGCAACGGAATCTGATGAAATCAGATATTATAAGGAGAACAGTTATTAATAACCAAAAGTATCCTCAACTATGGGAAAAGCATAGTTAGAGAATAGGGAGTAATGATTAATTTGATTATTGGTTTCTTGGTCAAGCACATGAATAACCCGATTATGAATTTCTTCTGCTTGTTCAGGGGAATTGCCAATACTAGTTAAACCTAGTTTGCCAAACTGAGAAATACAACCCATGAGATGAAATACAGTTCCCGTTTCTGTTCCGCTGTCAAAATGTAATCGGTGATGGGCAATAATATCCATTAAGTCACTGGGTAATAGCCCACGGTAGGAGTCTTTTTGTAAATTGTCCGTAGCAACATAATATTTAGGTTTTCCTTGTTGACTGTAAAATAACCCGGTGGATAAATCATAGCTTCCATTGGTTAATAACTTTAAAGTCATAAAAGGGTGAGTAGTACCGCCTTTACGTAAATTAATTTCAATAGCTTGGATATCCCATTGGCCATTACCTTTATCCACTACTACAAAATCCACACCAAATCTTTCCAATGCTCCTTTTTCTGACAGTTTTTTGCCTACAGCTAAACCAATATCTTGTAATTCTACTCTATAATTCTCATTGGCTGGAAACCGACACCCTAGATAAATTTGTCCATCCGGACCACCGAGAATTTGATCGTGGGTGGAAAGTATTTCTACCGTCCCATCGGGGGTAATTCTTCCCTGTACACTGGGGGAATATTTGATTTCACCTTCTATAAATGATTCGGCGATCGCTCCCATTTCTAAAATGAGTTGAGAGAAGTTTATCCAATTTTCTTGTTGGGCTTGAAAACGTAGATTCACAAAGCTTTTTTCAATGGACTCTGCTCTTTTAACATGGTTGGTTTTACCGGGAGCAAAATCTGTTAAAGGAAGCAAATTTAAGATGGCATTTCCCTTTCCAGATATACCCTGATTTAGTTTGACAACTATTTTTTTTAGATGTGGTTGACGTTCCCACAACTTAGCCACTTCCCTGGCCAGCTCTTTTGCATTCCAGACCAACTTACTACCATCTGGATGATGTACACCAGTTTGAGCAAAAATTTCTCGACTACCACTTTTTGTTCCCCAAATTTGTAAATCTGGCGCAGCAGCATACAGAGGTATATTCAATTTTAGGGATAATTCTGCTTCCCAAAATGTTGAGTTGTAACAACTTATAAAAGCTTTATCTATCTGTAATGCTTGGCGTATTCTCTCTATTAATCGGGGGCGTTCTAAGATTTTTTGACTGAGCGGTTTTAAAGAAGAATCGTAGGTAGAAAGCATTAATAGACGATGGCGAGCATGGGAAAACGGAATTCCCGGTAGCAATTGTAAATAATAGTCAATAATGCTAGGATGTATGGGCATGGATGTGACATAAATTAATCTATTTCGGGGGTTGCGCAAACGAATGAGAGAAAATAGTAATCTTTCCTCATAATGCTCACAACCCGGAACTTTTTCTAGTTCTCGCTGATCAATACTCAAGGAAGGAATAATTAAAATATCAGTCTCACTATTGTCAAATATCTCACTGGGTTTCCAGCGCTCCCCTAGGGTTGATTGTAAAATACGAAATTGTTCAATTTCTGGTAATATCTCTTTCCCAGTCATATTTTTTCTCCCTAATATATACTAGTTAATATATATCCTGGATAAGACTATTTTGGCTGGTTTTATCTGTATATTTTTGTAATTTTTTATATATAAATTGATTGAGAACAGTCAATTATTAAATCAATGATCAGTATATTAGATTAGCTATGCACAATAGATATCTAAACTATATCTAAAGAGTGATAAAACCTGGTTTTTTTTTACCTCCGATGCATGATAAATAACCGAGAATTAACAGCTAAATTAAGAGCAGATAAACAGGATCAAGCCTTCATGATCGCTGATTATCTAATGGTTAGCAATAGTTGGATTAAGAGCTTATGAAGGGATAAAAAGGTTACACCCATTTATGGACAAATATGTTACTAACTGGGTGCGCCAATATTTAAGCGTCAAGTCTCAAGCTGTTAACAGCTCCTAGGAACGAAAGCAGACACGACCTATTTCATATCAATTAAATGTCGCCCCCCGAAGCAGAAAAGTTCTCCCAGGAACGCAGGGCCCGCAATTGGGGGTTTTCTTTAATTGATGAGCTTCCATCCTAGTCAGCACATCATCTAAGATGGTGACAGCTTGGGTAATAAATGGTCCCTTGTTCAACATAACACATTCAGCTCTCTCGGCCATAGCTGCATCTGTCATTTCCCCGCGCGATGGAGCACCTTCCTTGACTAAACTCTCTAATACCTGAGTTGCCCAAATCACTGGAACGTGCGCAGCTTCACACAACCAGAGAATTTCTTCTTGGATCTCTGCTAATCTTTGATAGCCAATTTCTACCGCTAGATCTCCCCTAGCAATCATTACTCCAAAGGGGTGTTTCCCCGCTGCATGAACAATTAGTTCAGGTAAGTTAGTAACTGCTACAGCGGTTTCAATCTTGGCAATAATCGCTGGATGTTCCCCGTGTAAACATCGTCGTGCTAGTTCGCTTTGTAATAGTTGGATATCTGTTGTTTGTTGGACAAAGGAATAGCCAATAATATCCGCATGGGTAGCTAGGAAGTCTAAATCAGTTAGATCCTTTGGTGTCAGTGGAATTAGGGGTAATACTATGTTGGGAAAATTTAGTCCCTTTTCCGGAGACAGCTTCACCCCCTTGGGTTTAGCATGGGTCACCTCCAATAAAAACCCAGAACCACCATCTGGTAAAGGATAATCTTGATCAACCACCCGAGTACGTAATTTACCATCGTCAATATAAACTAAGGTGCCCACTTTTAGTAAGTCCAGAATTTCTGGTACTGTACAACTAATCTGAATATTATCTATAGGATCTGCGATCGCTTGGTTAGACAAACTACGACACAAAACAATTAAATCTCCTCGGAAGACACGATTTTTACCTACAGGGGATAAAACCATTTCGGTGCGAATTTTGGGACCACCTAAATCCATCATCACTGTACATTGACATGAAAGTTCTTGTTCAGCTTGACGAATGTTCTGAATCATCTTTTCCCAAATACTAGGATTGTCATGAGCACAGTTTATTCTTAAACAAGTTGCACCTCGCTCAATTATCTCCCGCACCATTTCATATTCACTAGCAGCTTCTGTGGGTAAGGTGACCATAATTCGCACCCGACGATGGGGTAAAGCTGGACCAAATAAGCACTCTGTCTGTTCCCTTAACCTATTCTCTCCCTCAAAAAAAGATGTGATAACAGGACGGGTAACAGATGTGGGAATGGGAACTTCGCAAATTAATGCTAGAGTAGCAATAACCGCATCTAAATTGGCCATTACTCTTGCTTCTATACGACCCAAAGAAGACAAGCCCCAAGGCATAAGGGCAGCTTGCAAAGGACGCAGGTCATGTCTCCGCAAGGCTAAATACTGGGCTAAGTTGAGGGCGCTAGGGAGAAATTGGGAACGCTGGATGTGCGATCGCCATTGGTCAAAAATAGTTTTCCCATCTCTTTCTACTGCTTGTCGGAGGTTGAGCAAGCTATCTAATAAGACGTGTGGACTTGAGAGATCTGTAATATTCATGATCCTGGTTCACCTCAAGCAGTTCGCTACTTTCACCAATGATAATCTGGTTTTGTACAAACCGCTTTATCTTCATCTATTGGACACTATGGCACTCAACTTAAACTTATAATATCTGCTACGACATGGCGATCGCAATCAGATACCAGAACATCTCCGTCTCTGTCCAGGAACCTAATGCAGCATAAGATTGGTATGAGGATTATAATGCTACTCCCTTTTTATGCTTTACTTCTACTACCATATGTACGTTACCACGAGGACTAAAATCAGCTTTTACAGTCATTTCTAATGGGGCACAGGCAACAACCATATCATCTAGTACTTGATTGGCCACTTCTTCGTGGGAAATGTATTTGTCCCGGTAGCTGTTAATATATAACTTTAAGGCTTTTAACTCTACTACTCTTTGATCTGGTATGTAAATAATATGAATTGTGGCAAAGTCAGGATAACCTGAAAAAGGACATTTACAGGTGAATTCAGGTAAGGTAATATCAATTGTGTATTCCCTACCTACGCGAGGATTGGGAAAGGTAATTAGTTTGCCTTCTTCGATTTCTCGCTCACCATATTTCACTTCTTTAACGGGGTTTTCACTTGGTAGAATGTTACTAACGGAATGACTCATAATTATTGGGACTCACTAAAAAGCATATATTATCTATTATCACATATCACACAAAAAAATTTCTATTCCCCCCAGTCGGGACATTTTTCCCCATCCCAACCATAAGGGTGCATGGCGCAAACTAGTAAGTTTCCACCATATACTTCTCCGTGATAGTTACTACAACCCACGCATGCAGGATTTCTCAGTGACCCAGCTTCTACCCTATATGGAAAGCTAGGATCCTCTAATCCTATGACCTCCAGCTCCGAACAGAAATCCACTAGTGGGTCTAATAACTCACTTAAACACACACCCGCACCTGATACCAGGTCTCTCCCAACCTGTTCACCAATTTCTTCGGTTAAATCGAAAAGAGCATCTACCATCTCATCGATTTCTTCGAATAGCTTTTCTGCTTCAGCAGATACGGTTACAACAATATCAAGTAATTCTTCTTGCCACGATGTCATAGATTTTTATGCAATAGCTAAAACAAATTGCATTTTTATTATCACTTGTCTTTCTCTTCCACCTCTTCCACATCCACTATTTCTATCAAACGAGGTTCTGCAGGGGTAGTTTTATCTGAGTCCGGTGCTGTACCCTGGGACTGCTGAGCCTGTTGGATCATCTCCTCTACAAAACGACGAGCTTCCTCTGTGGTCATTTGTCCCTTCGCTTCCATTTCCTCCGCTAATTTTTCAATTTGCGATCGCATTTGGTTAAGGGTTTCACCACCTCTTTCGCTGGCATAAGCTGCTAGACCTACACCTAGGTAAAAAGCTTTTTCTACAAGTTTTCCAAAAGCGGGCATTGCCGTAAAGCACTCCTAAAAATGGGGGAACCCGGAGACTACGCCTACCACAAGCATCCCGTATTGCTGCTACCTTCCGGTCCTGACAAGGTTTAGGCGTTGAGATCGCATAGATCCAGGTCTGAATTTATAATAACACAAAATTTCTAAAATGGTCAACTATTCTAAAACAATTTTCCACTCGTGTAGTTCATAACTCACACAACCGTTAATTACCAAGGGATCAGCACTAACAATTGCCTGGGCTTCTTCCATAGAATCTGCCTCAAATAACATCATTCCTCCACCTTTTCTCGCCCAATAACCAGTTTTAGCTTTATGTCCTTTGTCTATTAGTTCTTTTACGTATTCTTTATGAGCTGGGACATACTGATCAAAGGTGGCTTTATCCACTAGTCCTGCTTCTATTTTGACAAACCAAGGCATATTCACTAAGCATTTACAACTGACTACACAATATCACGAATTGGCTCTTTCCATATTCCCAATCCTCATTGTTTCCCCTGTTAATAATTCTTAACATTAGGTGGTTGCCAATTTTTTGTAGAACAAATATACTAATAAAAGGTGGAACCTTCCAGCTTTAAGGTGGAATTGGTTACCCAGTTCACTGTGTTGATCAATTAAGTAGGAGGCAAATTATGACAAATATTGATTCACTATTATCTAGTTATCAAGCATTATCAGAAGAACATGCTAAACAGACTGAACACCAATTTGTAACTATACGCCAAATTTTAGATGAGCGAGTAAAGGAAATTTATGATGCGTTCGATCATTTACTAGAGGACCAGTGTGTCGCGTTAAATAGGATAGTTGATACTTTACGGACTGATGCTGGATGCATATTATTTACAGAGGGATTTCAAAAGTTTCTAGGCAAACTGGATCACAGAAAATATAGTTGGGAAATGGATTATATAGATATAATTAGAACACAGCCAAGTAATTGGATGTTGGCAACCTTTAAGTTGTCCATAGGTTTAATGGATTACAAGGTTATAGAGTGTACGAATGCTTATGATGATGAAAAATTTTATACCGGATATGAGCATGTAGTCTCATTAGAGATAGAAGGGGAAAAAAGTCCTTTATTAATAAACCACACTCCCTACGATGATCAGTATATCGAAGAATGTTCTTTAGCAGAAATCATACAAGAATGCGAAGAATGGGATTTTGAGAGCATCTTGGAAAGTATTACTGAAAAAGAGGAAGAAATTCAACAGCTAGGTCGGGAGATTGCCATACTGGTAGTATATTCAATCAGTTTATTTACACTAAAACCCACAGTGTCAGTATTTGAATATAATTCATTAATTCCGGAAAAATACTTATCCTGGTTTGCACCTCCCAAGATATCTGATGATTGTTAAGCCATAGATTGACGGTTACCATTTTTTAACTATGTCCACACAAGCGAAGTTATGACTAGTATAGATGACATATTGTTCAAATATAAAGTATTAGTTGAAAGACATGCTAATCAATTTCGTCCTCAAGCAAATTGCCTACTACATTTTATCTCCCATCAAGGACCTATTAAGAAGTATGAATCACTCAGAATAAGAAATAGACCAGCTAGGGGGAGAGATGGGCATATTAGTTTTTTATGTGTCCAAACTTTTTAAGTTAAAACCCACAGTGTCAGTGTTTGAATACAATTTAATAAATAGAATTTATTAGGAAACAAATGGAATTATACTTTAGCACCTCTGCCTATGGTGGAGTATCAACTCGTCAAATTTTGACCATGTTCTGGGGATTAGGAATCAAGCAGGTAGAACTAGCAATTGGTCCGCGTTGTGATCGGGATGCAGTGAAAGCGATTAAAGAATTTCAGCAAAAAGGCATGACTTATAGAGCTCATCACGCCTTTGTTTGGGGAGAAACTCATAAAAGCTTCAACCTAGCAGAACCCCAGGAATGGAGGTATTTTGAGTGCATGATAGACTGGTTAGGAGATTTAAAAGTAACAGCCTATTCTGTTCATGGAGGAGATTTTCATAGAGGTCAAGAGAGAGAAAAAGCCTATAATCAGTTTAAAGAAAATGTTCAACATTTACAGCAAATCTGTGAGAAGCGGGGAATTGTCCTGGGAGTAGAAACCATGTATCCCACACCTCCTAATAGTTGGAATTATTATCTGTTGGATAACAGTTGGGAGTTGACCGAATTTTGTGAAGATCTACCTGAGATAAAAATCGTAGTTGATTTAGCACATATTAATATTTGGCGTAATCAGAGCTTGTCAGAAAAACTAGAATGGCTAAAACTTCCATCGGAGAGGATTTTGGAGATTCATATATCTGATAACGATGGCAAAAGAGATATACATTCACCAATTACAGACAGCACTTGGTGGGTTCCATACGCAGCACAGATTCCTAGAGCAATCCCCATCGTAGTAGAGAGTAGATTAAATAGGTTTCCCCCATCAATTGTCAAAGAACAGTACTTGTACACCCACAACCTGCTCAACCACAGTCCATCAACTTCCCTCGTCTCCAGGTAAACTGGTGGAATTGATTGATAAACATTAGTAAAATCATGACTGCGTTTTTATTAGAAGTTGGTACAGAAGAACTACCAGCAAGCTTTTTGAGTAGCGCGATTACACAATGGCGATCGCGCATTCCCCAAATGCTGGAAGCTCATGGTCTCCCCATAGAAAAAGTGGCGGTTTTTGGAACCCCTCGTAGGTTAGCAGTGCTGATCACTGGATTACCATCCCAGCAACCGGATCAGGACGAAGAAATTAAGGGACCACCTGCTCAAGCAGCGTTCAAAGATGGTAAACCAACCAAAGCAGCTGAGGGGTTTGCCAAAAAGCAGGGAGTGGAACTATCCGCTTTAGAGGTTCGTTCTACAGATAAGGGGGATTTTATCTTTGTCAATAAAAGGACACTAGGGAGACCCATAACAGAAATTTTGACCGAACTAGTTCCCCAATGGGTTTGGAGTTTAGAAGGAAAGCGGTTAATGCGCTGGGGAAGTGGGGATGGGAGGTTTTCTCGTCCTATTCGCTGGTTAGTTGCTTTATTGGATGGAGATGTTTTACCCTTAGAATTGAGAAATGGGGAAAAAATAGTCAAGAGCGATCGCATTTCCTGGGTACATAGGGTTTTACATCGGGAAGCGGTGAGTATTTCCCATGCGACAGAATATGTGGAAACCTTGGCTAATGGTTATGTGATAGTTTCTCCAGAGGAGCGGGAGAAAATCATTGTTGACCAGGTAAATAGAGCTGTAGAAGAATTGGGTGGTTGTACAGAAATTTATCCGGACCTGTTGGCAGAAACTACCAATTTAGTAGAATATCCCACAGCTGTGGTGGGTAAATTTGAAGATGAATTTCTCCAATTACCAACAGAAGTATCCACCACTGTCATGGTTACCCACCAACGTTACTTCCCAGTTTTTAAAAACCGGGATAGAAGAGAACTATTACCAAACTTTGTCACCATATCCAATGGAGATCCAGAAAAATCAGATATTATTGCACTAGGTAATGAGAGGGTAATTCGAGCTCGGTTAGCGGATGGGCGATTTTTTTATGAAGCGGATTTAGCCAAACCTCTAGCAGACTTTTTACCCCAATTAGAAACAGTTACATTTCAAGAAGATCTAGGTTCTGTGCGAGCCAAAGTCACAAGAATCGGGAATATAGCCCAGGTGATTTGTCAACAATTGGGATTGGGAGAAACTGAAACCAAGAGAGTGGAAAGAGCTGCTCTATTGTGCAAAGCCGATTTAGTCACCCAAATGGTCTATGAATTTCCCGAATTACAGGGCATTATGGGTGAAAAATATGCCCTAGCTAGTGGAGAGGATGAGGAAGTAGCTAAAGCCATTTTTGAGCATTATCTACCCAGAAATGCTGATGATATTTTGCCCACCACCCTCATAGGGAAAATCGTGGGATTAGCTGATAGACTAGATACCCTAATTAGCATCTTTGGTTTAGGTTTAATTCCCTCTGGTTCCTCCGATCCCTTTGCATTACGTCGGGCCGCCAATGGGATTGTGAATATTACTTGGGTTGCTAACCTACCAATAAATTTGGAGTATTTATTAGAGTACACAGCAACTTCCTTTGCTCACACTTTCCATAAAGATGGTCAATCTTTAATATCCATCCTGCGGGAATTTTTCATCCAACGTATTCGTACCCTACTTCAAGAAGAAAAACACATAGATTACGATCTAGTTAACGCTGTGTTAGGAGAACAGGATCCGGAATATATAGAACGCGCACTACAGGACCTACTAGACATTCGCGATCGCGCCGCCTATCTACAACAAATCCGTCATAATGGCACCCTAGAGAAAATCTATGAAACTATCAATCGTTCCACTAGGTTAGCAGCACAGGGGGATTTAGACTTGCAACAATTAATCCCGGATAAATTAATTAATTCCACATTGTTTCAAAAATCATCCGAAACCGCCCTTTATCAAGCTCTAGTAGCACTGGTGCCCCAGACCCAACTTGCCCAACAAACGCGCAACTATCAGTTATTAATAGCCGCCCTGGAAAAAATTGCCCCCACGGTCAGCCAATTTTTTGACGGAGAAGATAGTGTGCTAGTTATGGATCCAAATCCAGACATTAAACGCAATCGTTTGAATTTACTAGGTCTACTACGTAATCATGGTCGCATTTTAGCAGATTTTGGAGCCATCGTCAAAAATTTGTAGCCAAAATTAACAAAACCGGTGTAATTTTTGCCAATTAACGCTAAGATGGGGGAGCTTAACCAGGGATGCTGCACAGTCTATGCCAAAAGCCATTGTAATGGGATTAGGAAAGTCCGGTATTGCTGCGGCGAGATTGTTGAAACAGGAAGGATGGGAGGTAGAAATTTGGGACAGTAATACCTCCCCATTCCTCCTAGAACAACAACAAAAACTTGCCCAGGAACAAATCATTGTCAAATTAGGAAACAACCCAGAATTAAAAGAGAACCAATTACCAAAATTAATCGTAGTTAGTCCAGGAGTTCCATGGGATATTCCTCTGCTGGTTAAAGCACGAGAGATGGGAATAGAAACCATGGGAGAAATGGAACTAGCATGGAGACAAATGCAAGATATTCCCTGGGTGGGAATTACTGGTACCAATGGCAAAACTACCACCACAGCGTTAACGGCGGCTATTTTTCAAGCAGCTGGTCTTTATGCTCCTGCTTGTGGTAACATTGGCTATGCTGTAGCGGAGGTAGCTCTAGAAGTAGCTTTAGGCGCAAAACCACCAGACTGGGTGATAGGTGAACTCAGTAGTTACCAAATAGAATCTTCCTGGAGTCTTTCTCCTTACATAGGAATTTGGACGACTTTTACCCCAGACCATTTAGCTCGTCACAAAACTCTGGAAAACTACTATGATATTAAGGCCAAACTGCTGACAAACTCCCGCTTACAAATTATTAATGGTGACGACGCTTATTTAAGTAAAGTTGGTTTACAACATTGGTCCCATGCTTATTGGACAAGCGTCAAAGGACTAGGTCATTTAATAGGGGGAAAGGGGTTCTATATAGAAAGTGGCTGGGTAATGGAAAAACTATCTGCTGATTCTAAACCTCAACCAATAGTAGCAGTCACAGATCTAAAAATGGTGGGGGAGCACAATCAGCAAAACCTACTTATGTCAGTGGGAGCAGCAAGATTAGCTGGGATTTCTATTCCTGCTATCAACTATGGAGTACAGCAATTCCCCGGGGTTCCCCACCGCTTACAACATGTTTGTACATGGGAAGGAATTGAATTCATCAATGATAGTAAAGCGACAAACTACGATGCAGCTGAAGTAGGTTTAACATCGGTAAAAAGTCCAACAATTTTAATAGCTGGTGGTGAAGCAAAAGCAGGAGACGACACGGGTTGGTTGAAGAGAATTCAAGAGAAGACCGCAGCGGTATTATTAATTGGTAGTGCTGCTGAAACTTTTAGTAAAAGGTTAGAAAATCTAGGGTATGGTAACTTTGAAATTGTGGAGACTATGGAAAAAGCTATTCCCAGAGCTGCACAATTGGCTAAACAGCACCAAGCCACCACGATTTTGTTGTCACCAGCTTGTGCTAGTTTTGATCAGTATGCCAACTTTGAAGTTAGGGGTGATCATTTTCAGGAATTATCCTTGAAGTGGACCAGTTCCGCAACTAGTAACAACCAATAGCTCAGGTATACTAGGTGTGCTTACTCATGCCAAAAACAACTTATAGGCGGGGTTTTGAGTTTCTTCCCAGTAGCGGTAACCTAAAGAATCCAGGAACTCCCGCCATTCCTGCATTTCACCCGGTGGTACTTGCATTCCTACCACAATGCGTCCATAATCCGCTCCATTATTGCGATAATGAAATAGACTGATATTCCAGTCAGGGGACATGGAACCGACAAATTTCATCAGCGCTCCTGGACGTTCGGGAAATTCAAACCTATATAACAGTTCGTGGTGAGCTAGGGAGGAATGTCCCCCCACCATGTGACGTAGGTGTAGTTTTGTCAGTTCATCATCGGTCAAATCTATGGTTTTTAAACCATGCAGTTCGAATTTATCCACTATTTTAGCAGCATCAGCTCGATTTTCAATCTGCACACCTACAAAAATATGAGCTTCCCGATCATCCGCAATCCGATAATTAAACTCTGTTAGGTTTCTATCACCTAAACACTCACAAAATTGTTTAAGACTCCCCGGTTTCTCAGGAATATTCACTGCGAAAATCGCTTCGCGGCGCTCTCCAAATTCAGCTCTCTCCGCAACAAACCGTAAACGGTCAAAGTTCATATTGGCACCACAAGCTACGGACACTAAAGTCTTTCCTTGAATCTGTTCCCTTTCTGCATAGTATTTAGCTGCTGCAATAGATAAAGCACCTGCAGGTTCTAGTATGGAACGAGTATCTTCAAAAACGTCTTTAATGGCTGCACAGGTGGCATCCGTATCTACTAGCATAATTTCATCCACATATTCCTGACACAGACGAAAAGTTTCTTCTCCCACTTCTTTTACTGCTACACCATCAGCAAATAAACCCACTTGGGGTAAGCGCACCCTATGTCCAGCTTTTAAGGATTGATACATAGCATCAGCATCCACGGGTTCCACACCAATAATTTTGATTTCGGGACGTAGACGTTTCACATAAGCTCCTATCCCGGAAATTAACCCACCCCCACCAATAGCTACGAAAATGGCATCTATTGGTTGTTGGTATTGACGTAGTATTTCCATACCAATAGTTCCCTGACCAGCTATGACATAAGGATCGTCAAAAGGATGGATAAAAGTTAGTCCTTTTTCCGCTTCTAATTTACGAGCATAAGCATAAGCATCATCATAGGTATTTCCATATAAAATTACTTCTCCTCCACGGGATTTAACCGCATTTACTTTAACTAGAGGGGTTGTAACTGGCATAACAATCATTGCTTTTGCTCCTAAGCGACTAGCAGATAGAGCTACGCCTTGAGCATGATTACCAGCGGAAGCAGCAATAACACCCTGTTTAAGTAGGTCTTGGGGTAAGTTGGCCATTTTATTATAAGCACCCCGCAGTTTAAAGGAAAAGACGGACTGCATGTCTTCCCGCTTGAGCAGCAGTTTATTGTGAATGCGGTTTGATAGGTTGGGAGCATATTCCAGGGGTGTTTCTTGAGCTACATCGTAGACTTTAGCTGTGAGAATTTGTACTAAGTAGTCACAATACATATTGATAGATGCAAGATAGAGAACTTGGAGTTAGATCCTCAATTTTATGCCATGATATTATGCCATGACATTTTCTGGACTTTCATCTTTTAATGTTTGTCCTATGGATGAGTTAACAATCATATTAAAACGGCAAATTGTGATTCAATAGAGAAGATTGGGGAAGATGCGGATAACCAAGATAAAAAGGAAGATAGATAATGATTACACTAATTTACCGACGGAATTTGACGAGAATTTTAATTCTGACTTTTTTCTCGCTCATGACCTGGTTGAATTTCACTCCCCCAGATATTACTCCTACAGCTATAGCTTTGGGTGGTAAATTGCCTGCTGTTAATCAGCTTGCACCTAATTTTACTCTACCCACAAACACGGGGGAAGGTAAGATTTCCCTGGCTGATTTTAGAGGTCACTGGGTGATTTTATACTTCTACCCTAAGGATTTCACCTCTGGTTGTACTATTGAAGCACGACGCTTTCAACAGGATTTGCCCAAGTATCTGGAAAAAAATACTAGGATTGTTGGTGTAAGTGCGGACAGTGTGGACTCCCATGCCAAATTTTGTGACTCCCAGGGATTAAAATTCCCCCTGTTAGCTGATACTGATGGTGCAGTTAGTAAAGCATACGGATCCTGGATTGGTTTTTTCTCTATGCGTCATACTTTTATTATTGACCCACAGGGTACTCTCAGAGAAATTTTTCTGGGAGTTAATCCTAATGTTCACAGTCAAGAAGTTTTGGCACGTTTGGTAGAATTACAGAAAACATCTCTAGAATTGTCTTTAAATGAATCATGATGTCTTTATTGTCCCTCCAGGAAAGAAAATTTCTTTGGGGGACTATGACCCCAGCTATAAAGCTGAATTTCATCAAAAAGCTGATGCTGTTAAAAAATTAAGAGCGGGTATCAGAGAACTGGCTACATATCAAGATGTTCTCTATGCCCAAAATACCTATGCTCTCCTTATTATCTTTCAAGCTATGGATGCTGCTGGAAAAGATAGTACCATTAAACATGTTATGTCTGGTATAAATCCTCAAGGGTGTCAGGTGTTTAGCTTTAAAGCACCTAGTGATGAAGAATTGGATCATGATTATCTGTGGCGATCCACTAGGTGTTTGCCAGAACGAGGTAGGATTGGTATATTTAACCGTTCTTATTACGAAGAGTTGTTGGTGGTAAGAGTACACCCGGAAATCCTTGCTAGACAACGACTTCATCATGTTCCCCAGGGTAATCAACTCTGGAAACAGCGGTTTGAGGAAATCAACAATTTTGAAAAATACCTGGTTAATAATGGTATTGTTATTCTCAAGTTCTTTCTCCATGTGTCACCACAGGAACAGAAAAAACGCTTTCTCCAGAGAATTGAATCCCCAACTAAACATTGGAAGTTTTCTGCAAGTGATGTTCGAGAACGAGCTTTTTGGCATGATTATATGATTGCTTATGAAGATCTGTTTAACCACACCAGTACTAAATATGCTCCTTGGTATATCATCCCTGCAGATCGAAAATGGTTCACAAGGCTAGTTGTGTCGGAGATTATCTGTGATAAACTACAAGGACTAGACTTGCAATATCCAACTGTTAGTGAAGAACATCAGCAACAACTTTTACAAGCTAAAAAACTTCTTGAAGGCGAAGATATCACTAATTTCCACACCAAAACGAGCGATCGCATTTCCTAAGAGCGATCGCCAGGAATAGAAAACTAACTGAGTCAGTTTTAAGGTGTTTTTTCGGACATTAATAACTGACGAATTAATCTGGCCATAGCTTTTTGGGTAAAGCGACCAGCAATTTGCTGACCCAAATGATGGACTTTGGGATTCACTAAAATCTCCATTAATTGGGGAGCAAGTTTGCTAGGATCAAAACCTCTAGTTTGTTGTAAAATACCTACAATTCGCTGAATATGTTCTAGGGTTTGTTGTTGTTCAACTGTTGCACCAGCTACTTCATTAACTGCTGTCAAACCGAATTTTTGTCTAAGTAGGGAGGTGAAGTTATGGAGAAGATTTTTACTCACTGCATCTAGTCCATTGACAACCTCATCCACCAATTTATCGCGAATAAATCCACCACGTTGGGAAGATAAAAATTCCACGGTTTGATTCATGACTAAATTTAAGTCGTAGTCTTGATTGTTACGGGCATTTTTTAACAAGTTCTCTAAACGATTCCAGCGAAATTTGCCATCTTTAAATAGTAGATCTTGTAGGGATGCTCGCAATTCTTCCGATGGGTCAGTTAATAGTCTTTTAGAAACATAGGGATAAGCTTCACTCAGAACTTTGAAGTTTGGGTCAATATAAATGGCAATTCCCTCTAGAGTAACCAAGGAACGAATAATCAAAGCATAATAAGGAGGAACTCTAAAAGGATACTCATACATTAACTGTGATAAATCATCCGTGATACTTTTAATATTTAGTTCAGCTACGCTTGCACCCTGAGCATTAGCAAATACTCTGGCAAAAGCAGGAACTATTGGGGTTAGATCCGTATCTGGAGTGAGAAACTCCAGTTTAACATAGTCTTTTGCTAAAGAGTCAAAGTCTCGGTTAACAACATGAACAATGGCTTCAATTAAACCATAACGCTGGGGTGGTTTAACCTCACTCATCATCCCAAAGTCTAAATAGGCTAGTTTACCATCAAAGGTGGCTAATAAGTTACCAGGATGAGGATCTGCATGAAAAAATCCATGTTCTAGTAATTGTCTGAGAGAACACTGTACTCCTATTTCTATTAGATAACGCGCATTGATACCCAAAGTCTCAATTTCTTGTGGTTGGGTAAGTTTAATCCCATTAATCCATTCCATTGTTAACACACGCCGGTTGGTATATTCCCAGTAGATTTTAGGTACGTAAATATCTGGGAGGTGTCCATATAATTCAAAAAAACGTTCAGCATTTTCCCCTTCCCGGATATAGTCCATTTCTTCAAAAATGCGACTACCTAATTCGTCCAAAATTCCCACTAGGTCACTTCTGACCCGTTTCACATTTTTTTGCACCCAACCAGCTAAAATTCTCAGAATATATAGATCAATGGTGATTCTCTCCCGCAAATCTGGACGCTGAACTTTGATTGCTACTTCTTCCCCAGTTTTCAGTCTACCTTTATAAACCTGTCCTAGGGAAGCTGCTGCGATTGGATGGGGTGATATTTCACTGTATATATCTTCCGGTGAACCACCTAACTCTTCTTTGATAAATTGGTATGCTATCTCATTGGGGAATGCTGGTAGTTGATCTTGTAATTTAGTCAGCTCTTCTAAATATATGGGAGGAACTAAATCCGGTCTGGTGGATAGAGCTTGTCCTATTTTAATATACGCAGGCCCAAGTTTTGTCAGCAATTCTCGCAGTTGAATGGCTATGGGGCGGTGGTTTTCCACAACTATTCCTCGCCTTTTACCCCACCATAAGGCAAAAACTAAGGATAGTACAGGTACCATTACTGCTAATATTCGCTGTAAAACTTGTCCTAGTTTATCTTGGTAATATGCTGCAATCTGTTGAGGGTCGTAATATAGTTGTTCTGGTTCGGCTTCAGCCAGGACTTTTGGTTGATGGTGTGTTTCTGATCGGGTTGTACTAATCATTAAGCTTTTATTAGTGTTTTCGGGTGTTTAATTGTGGACAATTCCCTTTTAGAAATGCCCTTGGTACCATGTCAACAATCTATAAAATAGGGTTTGTTAACTATTGTAACGATATGTTGCTCTTTTTTCACATAATTGGGTGGGAAGAGTTTATAACTGAGGTAAAAGTTTGGGAATCAGACTGCCAGGAATTTTAGACAGAGCTAGATTTTGCCCCTGAATACCTAGCTCATGATGGAAAGTGCGAATTATTTTGACAATTTGGTTAAATGTTTCCTGATAAGGTTGTGTATTTTCGTCTAACCCATTTAGAGTTTTTAAAAAATAATCTAGGCATGTTTGTAAATGATAGGAAACAATTTCTTTATCACCTTTAAAATGTGAATCGGTTATGAGTTGGTAGTGAGCTATTGCTAGATTATTTTGTGTGCCCAAGATATCAAAACTCAAATCCTTCCGATCAAAAGAGTTGGCTATAGTTAAGGTATTTTCATAAGTCTCAATAGATAATTTGAGTAAATTTTGGCGATTTTCTCCCTTCATATTTGGTAGATTGCTCAATTGCCAATAGGCAGTTCCTAAATTGTTACGGGTGACTGCACAACCCATGGGAATATTCTCTGGAGTTCTATATTTTAAGGCTTCTTGGTAAAAATCTATTGCCAATTGCAAATTCTTTTCTGGTGTTTCATAGTGGGATAAGTTCCAATAAGCAGTGCCAATATTATTTTGAATCATTCCATACTTAACAGGATCCTTTTCCGCTTGATAATGACTTAGGGCTAAACTATAAGCGGAAATCGCTTGTTTAAGTATTTTTTCTGGTTCACTATGTTGCGCTAGATGCCAATAAGCAGTACCTAAATTATTTTGACAGGAAGCATATTTAGGAGAATCCATTTCTTCTTTGCGATAATTCAATGTTTCCCTATATGCTTTTATTGCTGCTTGCCAATTTTCTAAGGGCTGACAAAATTTTGCCAGATCACCATAAGCTGTGGCTAAGTTACTTTGCACTCTAGCATAGATCTCTGGCTGACTATCACATTCAATCATCTTTAAAACTAATTGGTAAAACTCTAGGGACTGTTCTATATATGTTTGTGCCTCCTGGCTGCTTACGGATGTGCGATGTAGCATCCAATATAGAGTACCTAAATCATTTAAAGTGTCTGGGACTAAAGGTGAAGTGTCATCATAACTGAGGGATTCCTGATAGGCAATAATTGCTACCATTAAATTGTCTAGATTTGCATCTCCCTGTTCAATGCGCAGGCGATATAAAGTTCCTAGGTTGTGGTAGGCCTGAGCAATTTCTTCTTGGGAGTCTTGCGTGGGGTTAATTGTTAACTTCTCAATTTCCCATAGTAGTTGTTTAACTTGCCAGTTAGTATCTCTATCCTCATCAATATTTGGGTTGAGTGTTTTAGGAATTAGGGAAATTAATTCCTGATTAATATGTGAAAAAGATGAGAGTTTAGGAACATTAGTAATAAAGGGAACTATTTGATTCTCTTCCTCTGTACTTTCCTTAGTTTCATTGTCCAAAGATTTTCCATTATCTTCACCAGGTTGATAGTTGACGAGGGTTGATTCCTCAACTACAGATGGGTCTAATTCTTCTAATCTGACACTTCTCAATTCAGAAGAATTCTGTGGATAATTAGGATTTTCTATACCTCCTGTTGGCTCTCCCTCAAAAATAAATACACCTGTTCTATATTGCCAAAATTGCCCAGCTGATTGTTGAATCGCATACAACCAAGGACGGGTAACCCAAAATAATAAGTTGGAATCTACAATTGAAGTGCTTTGCTTCCTGCTAAAGTATTCTTCGCCCAGTTTTAAATTATGTAAGAATAACCGTTGTACTGCTATTGACTGTTTGGTCAACTGCTCTACCCCCACAATTTGAAATGCTGGGATTGGTAAAACCTTACCTGGTGAGTCTTGTGATTTCCCAACTCTTGGTGGTGGGTAATTGCCTAACCACTGGTTAATTTGAGCTATGGGATTGGGATCATTTAGGTTTAATCTCACGGTTACTAATCGAGGATATGCTGGCGTGCTAATTCCCTGTTTTGCTCCAATAGGGTACAGCACCCGTTCTACCGGATAAGCCAAATCAGAATGTAGTTTGCTGGCTACCTGATTTCTAATATTTATATTATCACATACTGCAAAAAATATTTGACGTCGTAGGGATACGCTTAATGCTAGTCTTAAACGTCTATATACTTGCCGATTTAAAGTAAAAATATCCGTAGTGGGATTTTCATTCACGTTCATACTGGCTATAACAGCCTAAATAGGGGAGGTTGAAAAGGTATTTCGCCCAAGAGAGGGAATGATCCGTTGGTCTTTCCCTACCATTAACCTGTTTTTTGATAATTTAGCATAGTAAGCGTACTTATTTATATTTAAAGTCTCTTTAATTCTATCAAAGAACAAAAAAATACAGGCTCCCCCTAAGATGAGAACCTGATGGTCAGGGATATTAAGTTTTATGAATTTTATCAACTGCTAAGGTTTTAGAAAGATGGGTTTCTAACTGGCATTTGACACTGCGAAGGCAATAAAAATTACGCCAACTATTAGAAGTGCTCCAAGTCCGCCTAAAATTATATAATTCAGTTTTTGTTTAGCCGTTGGAGGTTCAGCTTCATAAACCTTGGGTTCTTGGGCAAAGTTGTTGAGCAGACCGCCCTCTTCTTCTGTGTATGGCATGAAATGATTCCTTGTCACATTTCTTTATTTGGGATTACATAATATTATAATTTCAACTGACATTTTTCCATAAAACTTTACATCAGGTTACCTTGTATTATGTTATTGCGAGTAATAGCCCAGCTTATAAGTTTTACTGAGCTATTTACAAGAAAATAACACCGCTAGGTTAGTCGAGAAAACCCATTAATAGTCCAGAATCATCAATTTCATTTGACGCTATGGGACGATTGCCAAAAACTGAGTAGTTCTCTGAAATTACTAAGGAGCTGGACCCAACAGGACGAGTTCCGGATAGGTTAATACTATTGACGACAGTAAACGTGTTGGCACCAATAGGGCGAATACCTAATGCATTGTAAGTTTCCACTACTTGTAAGGTGCTGGTGCTAATAGGACGTAAGCCGGCAATGGAGACTGTTGCAGCTACCTGCAATCCACTGCTACCAATGGGACGTTCTCCTGCTATGACAATTGTTCCTTGACCAGTCTGCTCTGTATTGCTTTGTTGATTTTCTTCCACTTTTTTATCTCCCTTAGGATATTAACAGAATCCATTTTTTCATATACTAAAGTTTATCCCGAAACGGCTACAATATAATCATCTTGTTTGGCTCAGATTATGGCCCAATTTACTCTCCAAGCTCCTTTTTCCCCCACTGGAGATCAACCTCAGGCGATCGCTCAAATGATTAAGAACATCGAAGGGAAACAGCGGTATCAAACGCTACTGGGTGCGACGGGAACGGGAAAGACCTTTTCTATTGCAGCAGTGATAGAAAAGGTGGGCAAACCTACCCTAGTGCTGGCACATAATAAGACCCTGGCGGCCCAGTTGTGTAATGAGCTGAGGGAGTTTTTTCCCCATAACGCGGTGGAGTATTTTGTCAGTTATTACGACTATTATCAACCAGAAGCCTATATTCCTGTTACGGATACATATATAGAAAAAACATCAGCTATTAATAGTGAAATAGACATGCTGAGACATTCTGCGACACGATCTTTGTTTGAAAGGGAAGACGTGATAGTTGTGGCATCTATTAGTTGTATATACGGTTTGGGTATGCCTGCTGAATATTTAAAAGCAGCAATAAATTTAGAAATAGGAATGGAGATAGATCCCAGAGAGGTAATAAGGAAATTAATCTCCGTGCAGTATAGTCGTAACGACATAGAAATGGGACGAGGTAAATTCCGAGTTCGTGGGGATGTGATAGAAATTGGGCCTGCGTACGAAGATAGAATTGTGAGAGTAGAATTTTTTGGTGATGACATAGATGCCATACGTTATGTGGATCCGGTGAATGGGGAAATTATGAGTAGTTTAGAAAGGATAAGTATTTATCCTGCACGTCACTTTGTCACGCCAAAAGAGAGATTAGAAATTGCCTGTGTAGAAATTGCTGATGAGTTAAAAGCATATAAATTAAAATTGGAAGAATTAGGGAAATTAGTTGAGGCACAAAGGATAGATCAACGGACTCGTTATGATATAGAACTATTAAGAGAAGTAGGATATTGTAACGGCGTAGAAAATTACTCCCGTTATTTAGCGGGGAGACAAGCAGGAGAACCTCCAGAATGTTTAATTGATTATTTTCCCCAGGACTGGTTATTAGTAATTGATGAGTCTCATGTTACTGTTCCCCAAATTCGGGGGATGTATAACGGTGATCAAGCTAGGAAAAAAGTTTTAATTGACCATGGTTTTCGGTTGCCTAGTGCGGGGGATAATCGTCCTTTAAAAGCTGAGGAATTTTGGCAAAAAGTGTCTCAGTGTATTTTTGTTTCAGCTACTCCAGGCGACTGGGAAATAGAAATTTCGGGCAAGAATATAGTAGAGCAGATTATCCGACCTACAGGAGTGTTAGATCCACAGATTTACGTTCGTCCCACAGCTGGACAGGTGGATAATTTGTTGGGAGAAATTCACCAGAGGGTGGACAATAGTGAACGGGTGTTAATTACCACCTTGACTAAGAGAATGGCAGAAGATTTGACTGAATATTTAGAAAATCGATCCGTTCGGGTGAGATACTTACATTCAGAAATTAATTCTATTCAGAGGATTGAAATTTTACAAGATTTGAGAAATGGTAGTTTTGATGTTTTAGTAGGTGTGAACCTATTAAGAGAAGGTTTAGATTTGCCAGAGGTTTCTCTTGTGGTAATTATGGATGCAGATAAAGAGGGCTTCTTACGTGCAGAACGCTCCTTAATTCAAACCATTGGTCGTGCAGCACGTCATCTGCGAGGTACAGTAATTATGTATGCTGATAATTTAACTGGCAGTATGATCAAAGCCATGGAGGAAACTGATAGAAGAAGGGGAATTCAAATGGCCTATAATCAAATACATAAAATTACCCCCCAACCAGTTTTTAAAAAATCTGGTAACTCTATTCTTTCCTTTTTAGATGTTTCCCGACGGTTAAATGCCAATGATTTAAAGCTGGTGGATGAACAATGGCATGATTTGAATTTGGAGGAGATTCCACAACTGATTACTACCCTAGAAAAACAAATGCACGATGCTGCTAAAAAGATGGAGTTTGAACACGCTGCCAAACTGCGCGATCGCATTAAGTCCTTGAGAGATAAAATACTGGGTAGGTGAACGCTAAGAGGTGAATCCCTAGTGTACCAGATTTGCACCTGATATGAGATAATGGCTCAAGCTATGGGAAAATAATCAATCTAACCTGCTGAGGAACCAAACAATGGGATATGTCATTGCAACTGCAAATATGAAGGGGGAGTAGGTAAAACTACGGTAACTGTTAATTTGGCAACTTGCTTGGCTAAACATCATGGTAAAAAGGTGCTGGTTCTGGATTTAGATAGTCAAATCAGTGCGACCTTGAGTCTAATGTCACCGGGAGATTTTGCCAAACGTCGTAAACAAAGAAAAACCCTGAGATATTTATTAGATGAGGTAATTAATCCCGATCCTCAACCTGAATACAAAATTCATGATGTCATTGAGCCCGAATTGTGCAAGCTATCAAGTTTGAGTCTCTTACCAGGAGACATTGACTTATATGATGAATTTGTAGTTTCTGAAATGTTACACAATCAAGCTGTAGCTCTGGAAGAGCGAGATTTTGAAACTATTTGGAATCGTTTTGAAAGGGTCTTAGTTAGGGATATTTTAAAACCTGTTCGTGACCAATATGATTTTATTCTTTTAGATTGTGCTCCTGGTTATAACCTCATGACTCGCAGTGCTTTGGCCACTAGCGATTTTTATTTGCTCCCCGCTAAACCTGAACCTCTTTCTGTGGTCGGTATTCAATTGCTGGAAAGACGTATTGCTAAGTTGAAAGATAGTCATGAACATGAGGCCAAAATCAATATCCAAATGCTCGGTATTGTCTTTAGCATGTGTAATACCAATATGTTGACTGGTAGATATTATAAACAAGTCATGCACCGAATTGTGGAAGATTTTGGTGTGGAAACTATTTGTCAAGCACAAATTCCTGTTGATGTGAATGTGGCTAAGGCGGTTGATAGTTTTATGCCTGTAACCTTATTGAATCCTAATTCGTCTGGCTCTAAAGCGTTTATTCAATTAACAGAAGAGCTTGTACGACGATTATAGATATATAGGTTATGAGTTATTGTAGTTTTATGCCTAAAACTTGGGTATAAGCGCCTCTGGCTTGGGTTACACCTATAGTTCTTTGGGCGGACTCTATCATAGGACGACGCAAGCTGACCACAATAAACTGTGCTTGTTCCGCTTGTTGTTTAATCATTTTTGCCAATCTTTCAACATTGGCACCATCTAAAAACATATCCACTTCGTCAAACGCATAAAATGGCGATGGGCGATAACGTTGGAGAGAAAAAATAAAACTGAGCGCTGTCAATGACTTTTCCCCTCCGGACATAGAGGCCAAACGCTGCACAGGTTTACCCTTGGGATGGGCAATCAGGTTTAAACAGCTATTAGAAGGATCCTCCGGATTATCAAGTTGTAAGTATCCATCCCCATCTGATAGGGTGGCAAAAATTGATTGAAAATTCTCGTTTACTGCATCAAAAGCTTCCTTGAATGCAATTTGACGCAGTGTAGTAAAGTTCTCAATCCTTAATAACAGTTCTGTTCTCTCTGCTTGGAGAGTATTTAGCTTTTCTGTCAGCTCTTTTACTCTTCCCTCAACTACTTCATAGTCAGTTAATGCCAACATATTAACCGGTTCCATTAACTGTAATCTTCTGGCCAAACTGCGCAGCTCTTTTTGTAAATCTTCCAAGTCCACCTTATCAGGTACTTCTGGTAAGGGATTAGGCAATTCTGTTCCCAGGGTTTGCAATTGAGCGTGTAATTCGGTTAACTGTTCGCGTCGTTTCTCCTGATTCTGTTGCAGTTTTTCAATTTCCCATTGTAATTTTTGCTGGTATAGGATCATATCCCTTAATTCTTGCTCTGTCCTATCTCTTTTCCTTTTCTCCTCACCTAGATTCTCCTCAATTCCCCTTAATCTGGATTGGATATGGATAATTTCTTGACTTAGTTCCTCAACTTGATGGTTAACTGCAGACTGTTGATTAGTTACTGTGATCTGGTCACCCTCATATTCCCCAACTCGCATTTGAGCTTCTCTAATTTTCTCTTCTAACCGCTGTTGTTTATTCCCCAAGTTTTGCAGTGTCTGCTCCACTTCCCTGACGGTGTTATCTTTTTGTTGTAATTGTTGCTCCCAACTTCTAATAGTAGTTTGGATTTCTTGCCATTCCTTAGGGGTTTGAGAAGCTTCCAATTCCGCCAGATTATGTCGTAATTGTTGCAATTGTTCTTCTTGACTTGGCAGTTCCCGATCTAAAATTTCTAACCGGGTTTGAGCATAATTGACTTTCTCCATATTTTGATGGAATTGTAACCGGGTAGTTTCCACTTGTCCATGCAAGTTATGGACTTCTTTCTTGAGCTGCTCCAAATATAACTGTTGCTCTCTACGTCCTTGTCTAGCTTCTGTTAATTCTAATCCTAGTTGTTTGCTACGAGGGATTAAATTGACTATAGCTTCTCCACAACGTTCTAAAACCCTATCAATATCTGCCAATCTTGTTCTTAAATTAATGAGTTCCTCCGATTCCTTACCCTCTCCAGTATCAAACTTTAAACCAGAGCGTTGAGTCTGACTACCACCTGTCATCGCACCGCTAGTTTCTAATAATTCCCCTCCCAGGGTGACGATTCGATATAGTCCTAATTGGTTTCGGGCCTGTTCCAAAGTTTTAAAAACCACCGTATTACCAAAAACATATTTAAATACCTCCTGATAGCGGTCATCACACTCCACCAGGTTCATGGCATATTCGACAAAACCATCAACATAAGGAAGCGTTAAATCAGGAGTAAATTTAGAAGCTTTTATTTTATTTAAAGGTAAAAAGGTAGCCCTACCGGCACGTTTTTGTTTTAACAATTCAATTCCTGCTGAAGCCACACGTTCATCTTCCACCACAATATGACCTAGTCTTGCGCCTGCAGCAGTTTCTAGAGCTAGATGATAGCGGGAATCAACCTTACCCAATTCCACTACCAGCCCACATAATCCTGGTAAACCGGACTGAATAATGACCTTACTGGCTTGGGTTCCTTGTACTTCTTGTTGTGCTTGAGTTTGGGCTTCTAGTTTATCCAAAAGTCTTTGTTTTTCCCGCTGTTCTTGTAACAGTCGCTTTTGTGTATCCTGTTGGATTTGTAATTCCTGCTCTGCAGCTGCTAGATTAGTTGCCAGGTTCTCAATTGGTGTAGTAGAACTGTTGAACTCCAGGGTTAATTCTTGGCATTCCGCTTGTTTTTGAGCTAATTGTGGTTCTAAAATACTCAAAAGCTCTGATTGTTCCTGAACTAGTTCTCGTAACTGAAAATTTCTCTCCCTTAATTGGGTTTGTTCCGTTCTTTGAGGTTCTACAGTTTGTAGCAAGGTCTCAATTTGACGATTAACAGATGACTGTTGTTGTACCCAGTGTTCAGAAGCAGTAGCAATTTCTGCCGCAACTTGACGGTAAGATTCTAACTGTGCCCTTGTTTCTTCACGTTCCTGTTGGTGCTGGCTTAAGGTTGAACTCTCCAAAGAGTATTCTTGTTGATTTTGTTGCAAAACAGCCTGGTATTCTTCTATTTCCCCTTGGGTCTGATGGAGTTTTTTGATTGTCTGTTGTAAATGAGATACTATTTCATTTTGTCGTCTATATAGTTGTTTACGTTCAGCTTCTTGATTAGCAAGGGTAGATTGAACTGCCAAAAGTTGATCTTCCCCTAGGGATTTAACGAGTATATTCAGTTGGTCCAACTGACTATTTTGGTCTTGGATGTTTTGATTAGTTTGAGTTAAACTCCCAGTCAGTTGATTAGATGTTGTATCTCCAGCTTGAATATCCGTAGCCAATTGTTCCTGTTTAGACTGGAGAGAGCGCCAAGTTAAAACCAATTCCCAGGACTGTTTCTCCTGCAACTCCTTTTTAATTTGCTGGTATTTCTCTGCTTTTAGCTTATCTTGGTATAGACGATCTCGCTGGGCAATTAACTCACCTTCAATAATTCTACAGCTATCTTCCTTTTCTTTAACCTCTTCTAGGGTCCCTTTAGCTTGGTTGATTTTTCTGTCATACGCTGCAACACCAGCCAACTCATCGATAATTTCCCGTCGTTCTTTCCCATTCATGGAGATAATGCTGGTGACATCACCCTGTAACACTACATTATAACCCTCTGGGTAAATTCTTAATCTTTCTAATTCCTCATGTAATTCCGTCAAAGTACAAGAACTGCCATTAATGTAATAGTTGGAAGTGTAAGTACCCTGGGAATGGACCCGTAAGCGTCGAGTCACGCTCCATAGTGTTAAGGTAGGAGATTTATTTTCCTGTCCATTTACTTGTGTAACTTCCTCTGTAACCTCTGGGAGTGATACCATGTCAGAGATATCAAAGGTGACGGTTACAATAGCTTCAACAGGATTGCGACCTTTAGCAGTTTGATTGTTGTTAACTAGATCAGGTAGTTTATCAGCACGCATACCCTTAGAACTGGATAGTCCTAAGCAAAATAGTAAAGCGTCCAGAATATTGGATTTACCCGAACCATTAGGGCCAGAAATGACAGTACATCCCGGTAGCAAGGGGACAGAAGTTGTACCACCGAAGGATTTAAAATTAGTAAGTTCAACCCGCTTAATATGCACCATTATTTAGGTGTAACTCAACTGGTTTTAATTGTAGTATGTGACCACCACACAATTTTAACAGACGTGCCTAAATTTGGGAAGAGTTTTAAGTTTGACCTTCTCCACCTCCCTGGGGAAAGATGCAAATCCATCATAGAAGCAGTTGAAATGAACATATCTTCTCCGCTGTTTTCTTTCAACCTATGACATTATCTCTGGACGAACTCAAAAACTTAGTGGAAAATTCCCAGTCTCCATCCGTATCCCTATACATGCCAACTCAAAAAGTTGGGGCAGAGACTCGTCAAAACCCTATTCGCTTTAAAAATTTAATTCGCCAAGCCCAACAAGATTTAGAAGCGTTAGGTATCAGACCTAAGGAAGCTTTGGACTTGCTTGAACCAGCTCTGGAATTAGATACAATTGATTTTTGGGAACACCAAAATCAAGGACTAGTAATTTTTATTAGTCCCAACTTGTTTCGCTACTATTGTTTACCTAGTGAATTTCCTGAATTAGTTGTTGTCAATAGAGAATTACATCTGAAACCTCTACTACATTTTATTAATAACGATGGTAAATTCTATATTTTGTGTCTGAGTCAAAAAGATGTGAAATTCTTTGTTGGCACGGGACATAGTTTACAGGAGTTAGTAGTAGAAAATATGCCCCACCGTTTAGAAGAAATTCTCCTGGAAGACGAATTACAAAAAGGTGTACAACACAGAGTGGGTATACCCAGAGGAGGAGCATCAGCAGCTGAACATCCAGGATCAGTTCATGGACAAGGTAGTCCAGATCGAGAAAAACACGAAAGAGATATTTTACAATTTTGTTATGCCATAGATCAAGCTTTACATCATAGACTAAGAGATGAAAAGGCACCTTTAATTTTAGCAGGAGTAGAGTATCTTTTTCCTATTTATCAAGCAGCAAACAGTTATCCTTACTTATTAACACAAAGCATTGGTGGTAATGTGGAAATTATGAACTTGGATAAATTACATGATGCGGGGTGGCAAATAGTTTCTCCCCTATTTCAACAAGATACAATAGCTACCCTAGCACTGTACGAGCAATTAACGGGAGAAGGTAGTAATATGGCTACCAGTGATGTGAAAAAAATTGTCAGTGCGGCCTATTTTCACCAGGTAGATTCCCTATTAGTTTCTATAGATGATCAAAAGTGGGGAAAATTCCATCCTGAAAATATGAGTGTAGATTTACACAGAAACAGAGAGGTAGATGATCAGGATATGTTAGATTTTGCCGCTATACACACTATGTTAAACGGTGGCCATGTTTATACCTTAAAGGCTAAGGACATGCCTAGAGGAACAAAAATAGCAGCAATCTTTAGATATTAGAGTATATTAGGATCAGGTGGTCTCATGGTATGTTATGCCAACTGCACAAGATCCTAATAGTTATTATACTACCCCCACCAACGAGGAAAACATAAAATCTTTATTGGTATGGCTCCTGGTGTGGGTAAAACCTATAAAATGCTCGAAGAAGCACATCAACTCAAACAGGAGGGAATTGATGTCATTATTGGCATTTTAGAAACTCATGGACGCAAAGAGACTGCTCAAAAAGCTACTGGACTGGAAATGATTCCTAAAAGAGTCATGGTTAAGGAGAACATAACTCTTGCAGAAATGGATACAGATGCCATATTGGATCGCTCTCCCCAGTTAGTGTTAATTGATGAACTGGCCCATACTAACATCCCCGGATCTCCACGGGAAAAACGATATCAGGATGTGGAGGTGATTTTAGAGAGTGGAATTGATGTTTACTCTACGGTTAATATTCAGCACATAGAAAGTTTAAATGACATAGTGGCGAGAATTACTGGTATTGTAGTCAGAGAAAGGATTCCAGATCGCCTGCTTGATGAAGCTGATGCGGTTGTGGTGATTGATATTACTCCAGAAACTTTGGAGGAACGATTGCGTGAAGGGAAAATTTACCCCCACAGTCAAGTTGAGCAGTCTTTGAAAAATTTTTTCCAGCGTCGCAATTTGATAGCTCTACGAGAGTTATCCTTGCGGGAAGTGGCGGATACGGTTGAAGAAGAAGCAAACACTTCTAGTCTGGAACCATCTAGTTGTAATATTCATGAACGAGTCCTGGTTTGTGTTTCTACTTATCCTAATTCAGTACAGTTACTCCGTAGAGGTGCCCGCATTGCTAATTATATGAATGCAAGACTATATGGGGTTCTTGTAGCAGATCCGGAGCGATTCCTCAGCAAGAAAGAAGCTGGTCATATTGATACTTGTGAGAAATTATGTAGGGAATTTGGGGGTGAATTTTTGCATGTCAAAAGTCAAAATGTTGCTCGAGAAATTGCTCAAATCGCGGCTAAGTATCACATTACCCAAATTGTTATTGGTGAAAGCCAACAACCTAGGTGGCAAAGATGGTTTAAAGGTTCTTTTACCCAGCGACTTGTAGACTTGATTCGCAATCAAAACATTGATTTACATATTATTGCTGAATAGAGGAATGGAACAACCTTCTAATTTATTACTAAAACTTGCCCATCGTTTATTTGATAACCCTGATGAAGAGGCAAAATTTATAGCAGCTTTAGTTCATCCCCAACCCTTTTCACCTTCTATCCTTTGGTGTCAAAATCCTCCAGAAACACGGCCATTCACTACGGAGACTCCAACATCATGGCAACCCAAATTTATAGATCGTCTACAAGTGGGGGAAAGACCTGGTCAACATGCTCTCCATCAAGCAGGAGCTTTTTACTGTTTAGACTTTTCTTCTATATTTGCAGCATCTGTATTATTAACCATAGAGCAACCTACTCCTTTAGTATTGGATGTATGTGCAGCACCTGGAGGTAAAAGTATATTCGCATGGAAAGCATTAAAACCGGATTTAATTGTTAGTAATGAAGTAATTGGCAAACGACTAGGAATGCTAATCTCTAATTTAAAGCGTTGTCAAATTCAACCTGGTTACGTACTGAATCGAGATACTAGCATTTTGGCTCAAATGCTGAAACAATCTATGAGTTTAGTTATAGTTGATGCACCTTGTAGCGGTCAGTCCTTACTAGCAAAGAGAGAGAAAGCTCCCGGATGTTTTCACCAAACAGTAATTAATAAAAATGCCAATCGTCAAAAACGGATTATTGCTAATTCCGCAGGGATTGTTGCTCCCCAAGGTTATTTAGTTTATATGACTTGCACCTACTCTCCAGAAGAAAATGAACAAGTCTGTACATGGTTTTTAGAGCGATTTCCCCAATTTAAACCTGTAGAAGTTAGTCCTCTTTCTACCTACAGGTCTAATTTAACCACTATTCCCTGTTATCGAATGTTCCCCCAGGATGGTTTGGGTGCTGGTGCGTTTACAGTGCTATTTAAAAACATGACTGAGGGAAATCCAACACAACTGATTCCAGATGAAATCCTACCCGTAGGTCAGGATCGCATAATTTTTTATAACTTTTAGTAACTGTTCCGGGTGGGAGAGGAAAAATCAGAAGAGGTATATAACAACTTAATGTAAGAAACATTTTGGTGCTAAACCTATGACTCAACAAAAACTGCAACTCTATTCCTTGTATTGCTTTGACCTTGCTCAGCGGGCTAATTTACATCTCTTCGATGTAGATTATCCAGAGAGGTCAAGATAACATACAATTGCTGCTGAATTTTCTGCCCGAACACTGATAATCACCTAGGTTAAATGTACTCGATACTGCCACACTCACGGAGATGTTCACCTTAACATCTCTGTGCTTGAGTGTTTATTCTTCCTAAAATTGTACAATAAACGCAGCGATCGCCTGGGGATTTAGTCCGTGCGATCGCCTGTATCATATAGCTACTGGTATTTTATCAAACTTATTTTTTTCAACAATATTACGGAATAAATCTCCATCAATGGTTTCTTCCACCATCAGCATTTCAACTAAGCGGTCCATAGTCATGCGATTTTCCTGCAACATTTCTTTTACTTTGGTATAACAGGTACTAACAATGTCTCTGACTTGAACATCAATTTTGGCAGCAATTTGCTCAGAATAATCTGATTTCATTCCCCAGTCTCTCCCCAAAAATACTTCTTGACTGGGACTTTCGAGAGATAATAAACCCAGGTCGGACATGCCAAATCGAGTCACCATTTGTCTAGCCATGGTTGTCACCTGTTGTAAGTCATTACCTGCACCAGTAGTTACTTCCGCTTTGCCAAAGACAATTTCTTCAGCAGCACGCCCCCCTAAAGCTCCCATAATGCGAGCTAACATTTGAGAGCGAGATACTAAACCCTGGTCTTCATTAGGTGTAAACCAAGTTAGACCCAAAGCTTGTCCCCTTGGTATCAAAGTAACCTTTTGTACAGGATCATGATCTTTAACTAATGTACCGACCAACGCATGACCCACTTCATGATAGGCAATTAAACGTTTACTTTTGCCATCAACTAAAGCTGTACCTTCCATACCAGCTACAACCCGATCCACAGCATCATTAATTTCCAGCATAGTAATTTCTTCCTTGCGCCGTCTAGCTGTCAAAATAGCTGCTTCATTGAGCAGATTAGCCAGGTCTGCACCGGTAAAACCGGGGGTGCGCTGGGCAATTTCCTCCAAAGAGATGGTGGGGTCTAATTTCTTATTTCGAGCGTGGACCGCCAATATATCTAAACGTCCCTTTAAGTCTGGTGCATCTACAATTACCTGCCTATCAAAACGACCGGGACGTAACAGGGCAGAATCTAACACATCTGGACGGTTCGTAGCAGCAATAATAATAATCCCATTATTGCCTTCAAAACCATCCATTTCCGTTAACAACTGATTTAGGGTTTGCTCTCTTTCATCATTACCACCACCAATACCTGCTCCTCTCTGTCTACCCACAGCATCAATTTCATCAATAAAGATAATACAGGGGGCATTTTCCTTAGCTTTTTTAAACAGGTCTCGCACCCGAGAAGCGCCCACACCCACAAACATTTCCACAAATTCCGAGCCAGAAATGCTGAAAAATGGCACAGATGCTTCCCCAGCAATGGCTTTTGCCAATAAGGTCTTACCAGTTCCCGGTGGTCCAACCAATAGTACACCCTTGGGAATTTTTGCCCCCACAGCAGTAAATTTTTCCGGTTGTTGTAAAAATGTCACTACTTCCTGTAGTTCTTCCTTAGCTTCGGTAATTCCGGCTACGTCATCAAATTTTACCCCGGTTTTAGCCTCCATTTGAAACCGGGCCCGAGATCTGCCAAAATTCAATGCCTGGTTGGAACTACTAGCAGAACGTCGCAGCAACAACATAATTAAAGCTAACAGTGGCAAAATCCACATCAGGTTGATTAGTAAACCAATGGTTGCTCTGCTACCAGCTGTGGAAATCTCGCCGAACTCAACTTTTTTCTCCTTCAGTTTACCGATTAACTCACTGTTTTGATCTAACAGTCTCACTGATATGGGCGCTGTACCAGGTTTATGCCCGACCAAATACACCTTAGCTATTTGTTCACCTTCATCAATTTCTACTCTTTTAACCTGTCCTAACTTAGTCTTCTGCAGTAACTGTCCATAGGATAAAGAATTAATACGCTCAATTTTTTGTGCCAAGACTGGACTACCCACAATTTCTGGTAGCATAATCATCGTGGCTACTAATACTCCAGTCCAAGCGAATCTTTTGGCTGGAACCTTTTTTAACCAGGGTTTTTCCAATGTTTTTCTACCAGTATTTGTCGTCATAGTATTTACCATTTAAAACCTACTCCAATCCATTCTCGGTGACCTGTTAACACCTGATGACTTGACATTATTTATGGTGAAAGCTACCATAAAAGAATAAGCCAAATCAGGGAATTTTGTCAACATTTACATGAGTATATGATCACCTTTATCAATACAGATTATGGTTATGGGAATCGAGAATTAAATCTGTACTCTCAAAATTATAGCTTGCTGACCGACCTTTATCAGCTAGTAATCCGGTTACCTCAAGGTTATGTTTGTACTTAACGATAAAAGTTGTTAAAATCTGAAGCTGATTTGTAGCAAACTAAAACTGTATAAATCTATTTATTACGTATCCTACATTTATGAATATCGCATTATTTGGCACAAGTGCAGATCCACCCACAGCTGGACATCAAAGAATTATCAAATGGCTATCTGAAAATTATGATTGGGTAGCGGTTTGGGCGGCCGATAACCCCATGAAAGAACAGCAGACACCCCTGGGACATCGTGCTGCTATGTTGCAGTTGTTAATTTCTGATATTCGGCCTCCATTAGATAAATTAAATAATATTATATTAGCACAGGAATTGAGTAGTTGGCGCACCTTAGAAACCCTAGAAAGGGCAAAATTAAAATGGGGAAATGATGTGAAGTATACTTTAGTAATTGGTTCTGACTTAGTTAACCAATTACCCAGGTGGTATAGAATTAGTGATTTGCTACAACAAGTCCAATTATTGGTCATTCCTCGACCTGGATATATTATAGAAGATGATAGTTTACATAAAATTAGACAATTAGGGGGACAAATGGCGATCGCCAGTACTAAAGGTTTAGATGTGTCATCAACCAATTTTCGTCAGCAAAAAAATCTACAAACTCTCACAGCTCCCGTAATTGCCTATATTAATCGTGAGAGGTTATACATTTAATGCTATTAAGTAATCAAACAAGTAATCAAACAACTTGTACAAATTCCAGGTCTCAAGGGAGTTTAGCGAATTTTAAGGTAGGTGTTGATAATGTGATTTTCTCCGTAGATACTGTCAGAAATCGTCTGTTGGTTTTATTGGTAATGCGACAACAAGAGCCATTTTTGAATTTCTGGAGTCTCCCTGGTACTTTGGTGCGTCAGGGTGAATCTCTAGAGGATGCTGCTTACAGAATTATGGCAGAAAAAATTAGGGTAAGTAATTTATACTTGGATCAACTATACACTTTTGGCGGTCCACATAGAGATCCCAGGGAAAAAAGCAATAGTTATGGGGTGCGTTATGTGTCAGTAAGTTATTTTGCTTTAGTGAGATTTGAAGAAGCAGAACTAATCACTAATAAAGTTGCTTGTACTGCATGGCATCCCGTGAAGAAAATACCAGAATTAGCCTTTGATCACGATCAAATAATTAGCTATGGGCACAAGAGACTGAAAAATAAATTAGAATATAGTCCGATAGCGTTTGATGTATTACCGGAAAACTTCACCCTGAATGAGTTATATCAGTTATACACAACAGTTTTAGGAGAAAACTTTTCTGATTATTCTAATTTTAGATCCCGGTTGTTAAAACTCGGTTTTTTACTAGATACGGGAAGTAAGGTTTGTAGGGGAGCTGGTCGTCCTGCAAGTTTATATAAGTTTGATGCCCAAGCGTTTGCACCATTTAAGGATAAACCATTAGTATTTATTTAGTAGTGATTTAGATTTTTAACTACCAGGTTTATATTACTGAAACTACACTATGAAAATAGCCATTGCCCAACTAAATCCCATTATTGGCGACGTAAAAGGAAATTGTCAAAAAATCCTAGAAATCGCACAGCAAGCAAATGATGTACGTTTGTTGTTAACACCAGAACTTTCTTTATGTGGCTATCCGCCAAGAGATTTACTATTAAATCCTGGATTTGTGGAAGCCATGGATATGAGCTTACAAGAACTAGCTCAAAATTTACCACCTCATCTAGCAGTTTTGGTAGGAACTGTAGTTCGGAATGGAGAACATCACATTAGGGGGGGAAAAATTTATTTAATAGTGTTGCTTGGTTAGAAAAGGGGAAAATTCAACAATATTTTCACAAAAGACTATTACCTACCTACGATGTTTTTGACGAGAAAAGATACTTTGAGCCTGGGTTAAACCCCAACTACTTTACATTAGATGGTGTTAACATTGGTGTGACTATATGTGAAGATTTGTGGAATGATGAAGAATTTTGGGGCAAAAAGTGTTACGCGGTGAATCCCATTGCTGATTTATCGGTTGTGGGGGTAGATTTGATAGTCAACTTATCTGCTTCTCCTTATACGGTTGGTAAACAGAAAACCAGAGAAGCAATGTTAAGACATACCGCTGTAAACTTTCAGCAACCTATAATTTACACTAATCAAGTTGGTGGTAATGATGATTTAATATTTGATGGTTATAGTTTTGCTGTCAACTCCCAGGGTGAAATTCTATATCGAGGTCGGGGTTTCACTCCAGATTTTCTCATAGTAGAATTCAATCAACATACACAAGAGGTGGAATTGGCTTCCAACCCAGACCAAAATCCGATTGCTCCCATCTATGAATCAGAGGATGAGGAAATATGGCACGCTTTAGTTTTGGGGGTGAAGGATTATGTGAAAAAATGTCGGTTTTCTCAAGTGATTTTAGGTTTAAGTGGTGGTATAGATTCAGCCTTAGTTGCTGCTATTGCTACTGCTGCATTGGGGAAAGAAAATGTTTTAGGCGTGTTAATGCCTTCTCCCTATAGTTCCCAACATTCTGTTAGCGATGCTCTTAAATTAGGGCAGAATTTAGGGATTAAAACCCAAATTTTGCCCATTGGTGAATTAATGAAAAGTTTTGACCATACCTTATTTGAATTATTTACAGGTACAGAATTTGGAATTGCTGAAGAAAATATTCAGTCTCGTATTCGAGGTATTCTATTGATGGCAATATCCAATAAATTTGGTTACCTGCTTTTATCCACCGGTAATAAATCAGAAATTGCTGTTGGTTACTGCACCCTTTATGGTGATATGAATGGAGGTTTAGCAGTAATTGCGGACGTGCCAAAAACCCGGGTTTATTCTATTTGTAATTGGTTGAATGGTCAAAATCAACAAGAGGTCATTCCCCAAAACATTTTGACCAAGCCTCCCAGTGCAGAACTCAAGCCTGGTCAAACTGATCAAGACTCCTTACCACCATATAATATTCTAGATGATATTCTACAGCGTTTAATCAATCAACATCAATCAGTAGAGGAAATAATAGCTGGAGGTCATGATTTAGGGATTGTAAATCGGGTAATCAAGCTAGTTGCTGGATCGGAGTTTAAGCGTCGACAAGCAGCACCGGGACTGAAAATTACCGATAGAGCTTTTGGTACAGGTTGGAGAATGCCCATTGCTGCTATTAGATCTCTTTGAAAGAGGATTCCCTGGGGAATCCTTATTTTCATTTTCTAATCAATGTTAAAGTTAAAAGGGAGACGAGCATAAATTCCTTGTGGGTCATTCATGATGCGAAAGATTTTTGTTTCTTTCCGTACTTTTTCTAATTCTGCTATGAGCGGATTAGTTTGACTTATGTCCCGGTTGTGTATCCCTATTATTGTTTCTTCAAGTTTTCTACCAAAAAAACGCTCTCCTAAAGTGGTTACTTCCGGATACTCTTCCACTTGCCAATCTTTACCTAATTTTGCTTTCTTCGCTGCATATTCAATGGCCATATTTAATCCGCCAATCTCATCCACTAAACCGATTTCTTTTGCTGTTGCACCTGACCAAACTCTCCCTTGTGCAATTTCTCCTACTTTTGTTTCGGGAAGTTTTCTACCCTGAACAACCTTATTGATAAACATGTTATAAATTCGGTTGACACTGCGTTGATAAATTGCCAGTTCCTGTGGTGATTTAGGACGGGAAACAGTTTGGCTATCTGCAAATTCGCTGGTTTTTACTGTGTCCCAAGTAATACCATTATTATTGGCCAATTTCTGACCGTTTAATAACACACCAAATACACCTATTGAACCTGTAAGAGTTCCAGGTTCGGCAAAAATATGATCGGAATTACTAGCAATCCAATACCCCCCTGAAGCTGCTATATCACCCATAGAAACAATTACTGGTTTGACTTGTTTAGTTAATTGAATTTCTCGTTCTATAATTTCTGAAGCTGTTGCACTACCTCCGGGACTATTAACTCTCAAAACTACGGATTTAATGTCTTGATCTTGGCGAATTTTCCGCAGGATCCTAGCATAGCGATCGCCTCCTATTTGGGAACTTTCTCCCTCACCATCTACTATCTCTCCCTCTGCATAAACTACAGCAATTTTATTTTGTGAATTCTGCTGTTCTTCAATTTCACTAGCTTGGACATAGTCACCGATTGGTATTTGCCTGAAGCTCTTACCATCATTATCACTGGTACCTATTGTTTTCAGATCAGCTACCACTTGGTCTGTATAGGCTACTTCATCTATCAGACCATTATCTTTTGCATCTTTTGCTTCTAACACACCTTGGTTGTTAGCAATCTCCTGTAGTATTTCCGGGGAAATTTTACGGCTTTTTCCCACGGAATTACGCCATTCTCCCCACAGATCATCTAATAACTGTTGGGTTTGCTCTCTGTTTTCTGGACTCAGTTTATCTAGTACCAAAGGTTCAACTGCTCCCTTAAATTTTCCTACTCGTACCACTTGCACTCCAATACCATATTTTTGCAATGCTCCTGTCAAGAATATTGGTTGTGAACTTAGTCCATTGATTTCTATCATTCCCACAGGGTTAAGGAAAATCTTATTTGCTACAGAACTTAGATAATATTCCCGCTCGCTCCAACCCACACCATAAGCAATTATTTTTTTTCCCGATGCGCGGAATTTTTCCAGAGCTTGACGAATTTCTCTTAGGGAAGCATAACCCAAACTACTAACTTTGCTAGACTCACTAACATTTATATAAATTCCTACAATCCTTTGATCTTCTGCTGCTTGCTCTAATGCTCCTATTAGTTGACGTAGGGTAATTTGTTCTTCCCCCGCTCCGGTGAGAGTTTTTTCTAAAACTTCTGTATAGCTAGGTTGGGTTTCCGTAATTTTTACGGATAAGTCAAAGACTAACATGGATTGATCTTTAACTTGTGGTTCCGTGCTTTGAGAGCTAGTAGCAGCAATTACCAAGAACAACAAGCCTAAAAAACTAACACCAGAGAAAATACTTAGTCCTAATAAGCTGCCAATTAAACTGGCAAGAGTTTGTTTAATAAAGTTATTCATTCGATTTTGTTAGATTTCAAATTATTGATTATTTTGGATTATTTTGTTGTTGTTCCCTATTCTATCACAATTATATTTTAATTGTAATGTAATATTACACACTTTGTAAACAATTAGATTGCTTTAATTCATGCAAATTTCTATTACCTGTACAGAATAATACTGTAGTAATTTCCGCAATTAATACTTCTGTTAGCTCTTCTAGTGCAGTTATTGATACATCCGCAGATTGTAAAAAAGGCATTGCTAATCCAGCAATATCACTCCCTAGAGCGATCGCCTTGGCTGCGTCTAACCCATTACGCAACCCTCCGGAAGCGATTAGGGGTAGTTGTGGGAACCGGGAGCGAATAGTGGTAATACATTCTGCTGTGGGTATGCCCCAATTGGCAAAGGTTTTGCCTAATCTTCGTTGCAGTGGGGTCTCGGCTCTTTCACTTTCTACTAAAGCCCATGATGTACCTCCTGCACCCGCCACATCTATAGCTTGTACACCTGCTGATATTAATTTTTCTGCCATGTTGACGGAAATTCCATTACCTACTTCCTTGGCAATTACAGGTATTGGCAATTGTTTGCATAGTTGGGCAATTTTGTCAAGTAGTCCATAAAAATTGGTGTCACCCCTGGGTTGAATAAATTCCTGCAAAGGATTAATGTG
Organism: Raphidiopsis brookii D9; assembly: GCA_000175855.1. Classification (GTDB taxonomy): domain Bacteria; phylum Cyanobacteriota; class Cyanobacteriia; order Cyanobacteriales; family Nostocaceae; genus Raphidiopsis; species Raphidiopsis brookii. The sequence goes on along the minus strand of ACYB01000037.1, from coordinate 69,787 downwards.
GAGTATGAGAGCATCAGCTTCTAGAACATCGATAATTCGTAAGCACTCATCTATGCCACATTGATAATTGAGTTGTACCGCACCTAAATTGGCAAATAAAAGCACATCTGGGGCGTATTGGCGAATGGCAAAGGTATCAGCTACCTCTGGTTTTTCTAAGAGGACACGTTGGGAGCCAACACCCATTACTAGTCTATATTTTTGGGCAATTTCCGCTAACCGACGATTAATAATACCTGCTCTTTGGGTACCCCCGGTCATAGAGGAGATTAATAGGGGAGCACGCAAATCCCAGTTGAGAAATTTGGTGCTGATATCTATTTGTTTACCATCCTGTTCTGGTAGACAACAATGAACAAATCGATATTTTTCCAGTCCCGTGGTAATTTGATCAGATTGCACATCTTCTTCTAAACAAATCCTTATATGGTCTGCTTTACGGTTTTGGATGGGGTTTGAATGATTAGTTATAGGTTTCACAGATACTTACTATTAATATGGGGGGGGGTGGCACTAGATTATGATAACTGTAATATGGTTGATTATTTCTCACATTGGAAATTTATTAGATTTACGTGTGAACCATGCCTTTGTCTCGTATAGTTACACTTATAATTGGCTTAATTATAATTTTAGGATTAGCTCTGTGGTTAATTGACTCCCTAAGTCGTTTATATTGGCAGCTGTCCTATTCTCCCTTGTTAGGCAATTTACTATTGTTACTACTGGTCCTACTTCTAGTAGGACTACTTGCAGCTTTTGTTTATTATGTATTAATTCTACCTGCTGGTGAAACAAAATCTCCCCGTTCCAGGGTTACTGCTGCTCAAATTCCCGCTGTTAAGTCGGATGCAGCTTCTACTACCTTACAAGCAGTTCGTCAACAAGTGGCACAAATTCAAGATGAAGTTACCCGTCAAGCTTTATTGAGTCGAACTGGGGAAATAGAAGCCAATTTGGCACGGGGGGAAATCCAAGTGGTTGTTTTTGGTACAGGAAGTGCTGGTAAAACTTCGCTGGTCAATGCTATTATGGGGCGAATGGTGGGAGAGGTAAACGCTCCCATGGGGACAACTAAGGTGGGTGAAACCTATTGTTTGCGCTTGAAGGGGGTAGAACGAAAAATTTTAATTACTGATACACCGGGGATTTTGGAAGCAGGGATTGCTGGAACAGAACGGGAACACCTAGCTAGGACCTTGGCCACAGAAGCAAATTTATTATTGTTTGTGGTAGATAATGACCTACGTCGTTCTGAATATGAACCTTTAAGGGGTTTAGCAGAAATTGGTAAGCGATCGCTTTTAGTTCTCAACAAAACTGATTTATATAAAGATGAAGACAAAGACGCTATTTTAATTAAGTTACGAGAAAGAGTGAAGGATTATATTAATCATAATGATGTAGTGGCGATCGCAGCTAACCCCCAAGCGGTGGAATTGGAGGGAGGGGAAATTTTTCGGCCAGAACCTGAAATAGTTCCTCTCCTAAAACGCATAGCTGCTGTATTGCGAGCTGAAGGGGAAGATTTAATAGCGGATAATATTTTATTACAGTCTTTACGATTAGGGGAGGAAGCTCGCAAACTCATTGATTCCCAGCGTCGTCGTCAAGCTGATAAAATAGTTTACAGATATCAGTGGATTGGTGCTGGGGTAGTATCAGTCACCCCCCTACCCGTAGTTGATTTATTAGCCACAGCAGCAGTTAATGCTCAGATGGTAGTAGAAATTGGCAAGGTTTATGGTTGTGACTTAAATATGGACAGGGGAAAGGAATTAGCCTTATCTTTGGGCAAAACTATTGCTGGTTTAGGTATAGTTAAGGGCGCTATTGAATTGCTTTCTACAGCTTTACAACTTCACGTTGCTACCTTTTTAGTTGGGCGTGCTATTCAGGGAGTGACTGCTGCTTATTTGACCCAGATTGCTGGTAAGAGTTTTATTGAGTATTTTCGCCATGATCAGGATTGGGGTGATGGAGGAATGACGGAGGTGGTTCAGCAACAATTTCAAATTAATCGTCGGGACAAGTTTATTCGGGATTTTATTCAAGAGGCGATCGACAAAGTTGTTAAACCATTAACTGATCGTGAATAAAAGTTTGTAATTCAATCACAAATAAAAGAATGAGTGTTGTAAATATATCTGAATTGGAAGCGAAACGAATTCAGACGTTTCCTGATAATTATAGATTTATTGGTTGCTGGACAGAATCTATGAGACAAATTGGAAATGCAGTACCTGTGGAGTTGGGGTATTTTCTGGCCAGTTCCCTATCAAAAGCTTTATGTTGAATTTTTCTTCTTTCTATCCTAGTCTTGACGAACTCCCCCCACCACTGGTTTCACTTCCTCCAAAGAAAAAGGATCAGCACCTCCGACCCAATTAAAATCACTAATACGAATCATAAAACTACCAATTTGTAAGGTAGGACTATATCTCAAGCTGACCCCGTAGGTACGCCGATTATACTCTATTATATAATCTGTATTGCTTGCCTTACCTGTGTCTACATTAATAGCTGTTTGAAACCCAAAACGAAATGGACCATAAATTTGCTGTGAAATACCTGCACTAATTACCTTATTATCTACAAAACGATCAAACAAAAAGGGTGAAGTTCCCGTGTTAAAACCTTGAGAATAACTAATGTTAAAACCTGTATAGTCGAAAAATGACCGAGAAAAATGTCCCACCTGTCCCACCAATCCCACCGTCCCGATTAGACTACTTTGCTCATCCCCACTGGTATAATAGCTGGTTGTACCCGTAACACTGGCGATCGCACGCAAGTAAGGCACAATGGGATTAGGTGTATACTTTAACCCTTGTTTAGGGGTTGCTGGTAAGGGTTTCCCCTCCCATAATAATAAACCACTGCCCAGAGATGCACTAGCTTGCAAACGTCCCAGAGATACCCGATCATTTTGTCGTTGAGGTGAAAGCAGACTGGGGCGATCTGTGTTAGAGTTAATATACTGACCCCCGCCTTGGAAATTGAGGTTAATACCACTTTTCCCGAGAGGGATCAGGGGAGAAGAGATCAGACCGCCCACACTACTTTGTACGGTTTGAAACCCGAGAGTGCCATTATAGAGGCGATCGCGGTGGCTATATTCTAAGTTGAGTGTGTAAGGATTTTCTCTTCCTATTACTTGTTTTAACCTTATACTTCCTCGGGAACTATCTTCCAACTTGTCTAAATTGAGACTAGTTAATTCTCCCGCACCTTCTATGGAAGTTCTGGGACCTAGGGTACTATTTATTTTAGTCTTTACCCCAAATAGATCGGGTACATTACTACTATTTTCAATAGATTTTTGCAGAAAAAACTGTGGTGTTACAGACCATCTAGTCGTCTCCGTATCCAGGGGGGTAAAACTACGTTCCACGTAAAAACCACCCCTTTGACCATTATCAAAACCCGGGGCCACTATAAAAGGATATATATCCCGCCTACGACGGTCAATTTTCCGCCTACCTATGGGAATAGGTAGAACAAAATTTTGGTCAAATACTAAACGCTGACGCTGGGTGGTAACCCGATCTACTAAGGGAGACTCTTGTCTTAACCTTACCTTAGATGCTCGTAATTCCAACTCTGGGGGAGAAAAGGGATCATTTGTAATTCTCACATCTTCAGCTTCCCAACCACGGGGATAAAAATCCACCCGTTGGGCTTCAAATCTAGCGCGATTGACTGCTCCTCCACTTTTACTCACGGGAACATTGCTGGCATCAACTTCCCCACCCAAGTTAATATTAACACCTCCTGGGCTGGTAACTTGACTAATTGGTTGGTTTGCAAGAATACGTTCACTGAGCAGATTTGACATAGCACTTGGGTTTCTTTCTCTACCGGGAGAAAAATCTAGGTCACTACCAACCGAAGGTAGATAAATCTCACCGCTAGCACTTTCCAAATTCCCTGTATCCTGAAGAAAATTATAGGTAAAGCGTTCCCCCCGTAATATCTGACTACCTCTGGTGATCACCACATTACCTTCTCCAACCACAATTAAGTTGTCTAAGTTAACCTGTAATCGATCAGCATTAACTATAGCTCCATCAAACTTAACTGTAACCTTTCCCAGTGCTGTTACAACTCTTCTATTGGTGTCATATTCTTGCTTGTCCGACAGCACTTCCACTATCCTAGGTTGAGCTTGTGAACCAGTTGCAGAAGGTTGAACTGAAGTAGTAAATTCTAGTTTGGGAGTGGCGATCGCTTTATTGACTGGACGGGAATAGAATTGAATAGTATTGCCTGTTTTATTTTCTGCCGAATAGTAATTAGATTGAGGTTGTATGTGTTCATAAGCAGGAGGTAAATTAGGTGGCAAAGCTGGATGAAACATGTTTGACAAAGATTAAGCTAATAGGTAGTTTTTCCCTTATACATAAAAGTACAAGGGATGTTTGTCTTTTGATGAGACCTGTTTAGAATGATGTAAACTGGCTAGTTTCTTATATCTTCCAGCAGTTGCAGATGATTAAGTGTCTGTTTATTCTAAATCGCGACGGCCAGGGTTGCGAGCGGGGTCATTGGATAGAAATCCAAAGATAAAAATTCCCACAAAGAACGCAACCACAATATAAACGACGATTTTTAGAGTCACCATAAGATTATCTCCCAAGGGTAAGAAAAAAAGTTATTAGCAATCCACTCCGCAGAAAAGATAGCATCACTATCTTACCCAACATTAGACCCATTTTTTGGAGATGGAACCTCAAACTTATTGATATTCTTACTACTGTTAAACTAGGGTCAGTTTTTACATATTACAGTAAGTATAGCTATAGCCATTTTAAAGCACGTTCAATCTAAAATTACCCCTTTTTTAAGGGGATTTAGGAGGAATCCGATGCTATTAGACACACCCGACAGAATAAACACTCTTCTCCCCAGGGAATTTTTGAGCATCATCGGGAGGGTGTGAGTGCGCTGCAGGTCTTATCCTAAAGAGTAATCAGTTTAAAATAACCCCATAAGTAAGCTTGGTGATGGAACCCCATGGTTTCATCTGCAATTTCGGTTGTTATCATATCTCCATAAAAAAACTTACAGGTGACAAAAAGCTTCGTCAATTAGTTATCCATTCAGATCCTTGGTTTGTTTGGGGTGAAAGCCTTACATGGGGAAAAGATTTAGCATTAAATCAAGAACTTATAAACTGGATACAAAAGGAGTTATTGAAGAGTGGTTTATTTAAATTACGAAATAAAACTTATTAACCCGTCTAGCCTTTTTGTCCATAACCACAGCCACTGTCCATAATTGGTAAAGGGGTAAATTCGATATTTGGTGGTGATGTTGGGCGCACTTAAGTAAAATCAGAACCAACTCTGTCTGTTCTGAACTTTTGTCCGTCATAATGACTGAGGTTATGTTACATCTACAACAACCATTCACGGATTTTAGTCAGATTGACACAATTCATCAATCTAAAGTATTGTCACATTCAACAAAAATTTAATATAAGATAAGCAATAGGATTAAATAAAGAGTCAATTTTGCCAATATTAATTTATGGCAGACTGGATGATTTTTGAATGAATTATTATGGGGGAAAAATGTTGAGTTTCTAATTTGAGTTGAGTTGATTGTCACTCTAAGACTTTGCAGTATTTGATAAATGGTGATAATTATGTCTTCTAATGCCAATAGTACCAACAAGATTTATGAAATTTACGATAAGCACGAGAGCAAGTTTCTAACCCCCTTTGAACGTAAAACATTGTTAAAAAATTTGCAAACCAATTCCCACTCAGACTATCGCCGTAGAATTGAGATTATCTTATTAGCTGATATGGGAAAATCCCAATCTCAAATTTGTGAGATTATCGACTGTTCCCAGGAAATGGCCAGATATTGGATGGGTATAGGAGAAGCAGGAATGTCACACAAATGGAAAGAGCGAAAGATAGGGAGACCAAAAACAGTTAATAATCAGTACCTAGAAAGGTTGAAAGACTTAGTTAGTCATAGTCCTCGAGAATATGGCTATGCTTTTAGCAATTGGACTGCTCAATGGTTGAGTAAACATCTAGCTAAGGAATTGGGCATTACCATTAGCGATCGTCATATTAATCGTTTACTCAAAGAAATGGGACTTTCCACTAGAGCTAAAAATCCCTATGCCATAAAAGATCCAACGAATCAAGATAAGAGTATTTCAATTTGTGATTTACCATCCAACTTGGAACCTAGTTTTAATTGGTCATTTAGTCTACTTTCAAATCATTAATGATCTCCGGCAAATAGTCACTAATATAGGAGTTTAGGAAATGATTTCAGCCCTTTCTCAAGAAGATATAGCTGCCCAAATTAGTCATATTTTGGGTCAATCCCTGGATCAAAAGGATCTGGAAAATTGTTTGCAAAAATTGGAAATCATTGAACCTATTGTAGGGAAACAATTTTGGCAATCTGAAACCGCCCGCCCAGGAATTTATTTAGTATTATCAGGTCGAGCGAGAATATTAGATAGTAGGAACAATTTAGTTAGCACTTTAACATCAGGAGCATGCTTTGGGGAGTTGACATTATTTCCCAAATATGATTTTGCCAATTATGTTGTTAGAGCTTCCGTAGATTTGAAGATTGGTTATCTTCCCCAGGTAGTAATTAATCAATTGCCTAGTGTTCTAGATCGTTTATTGCTCCAAGCCAAAAATTGGGATAGCTTTTTAAAAACACACCTAGAAACACCAGTCTCTACCACAAGTCAGAATATCATTGAACTTCCTTCAAGGAGTCAACCACCTAAACCAGAACGGAAAAAACTACAAAAATACTTCCCTACTGCTACAGTTACAGTTAGTAATTGGTGGCATAAAATCACTAAACGATACCCATACTTTGAACAACAAAGTGCTTCCGACTGTGGTGCAGCTTGTTTAGTAATGATTAGCCGTTATTGGGGAAAAAATTTCAGTATTAATCGTCTGCGAGAACTCGCTAATGTTAACCGTTCTGGTGCATCAATGAAAAGTTTAACCAGTGCTGCTGAAAGTATTGGTTTTGCCACCCGTCCAGTAAAAGCTAGTTTAGATAAATTAGCTCAGCAACCATTACCCGCGATCGCTCATTGGGAGGGCAAACATTACATAGTAGTCTATGAGATTAGCAAAAAACAGGTAATTGTAGCTGATCCCGCTATTGGACAACGAACTTTAACGATTGAGGAATTTAAAGCTGGGTGGACTGGTTATGCACTATTATTAGAACCTACAAAGTCTTTCCAAGAGAGCATGGAGGCTAATAGCCCATTTTGGCAGTTATTTGAGTTAGTCAAACCTCACTTTCAGATACTCGTAGAAGTTCTAGTGGCTTCGATTTTAATTCAGATCTTTGGTTTAGTAACGCCCTTATTTACCCAACTTTTGTTGGATCGAGTCATAGTTCAGGGGAGCACGATAACCCTAAATACAGTGGGCTTTGGTTTACTAATTTTTGGATTATTTCGAGTGGTGATTAATGGACTTAGGCAATATTTATTAGATCACACAGCTAATAAAATTAGTGTGGCATTATTGGTGGGATTTATCAAACATACATTTTTACTACCCTTGTCTTTTTTTGAGTCTCGTTATGTGGGTGATATTGTTTCTCGCGTACAAGAAAACCAAAAAATTCAGCGATTCCTCACCGGGGAAGCCCTATCTATTATTCTAGATTTACTAACAGTATTTATTTATGTGGGTTTGATGTTTTGGTATAGTCCACCCCTAGCATTATTTGTTTTGGCAGTTGTCCCGCCATTTGTTTTTCTAGCATTATTTGCCACACCTTTTTTGAGACGTATTAGTCGTGAAGTATTTGGAGCATTAGCCAAAGAGAATAGCTATTTAATTCAAGCTTTAACTGGCATTTCATCAGTTCGTTCCCTGGCTATAGAACAAACTGTAAGATGGCGATGGGAAGAATTACTACATAATTTGACCAAGAAAAACTTTGCTGTTCAAATAATTAGTAATAAGTTACAAGTAATTAGTGCCACCATTCAATCTTTAGCAACAACAGGCTTGCTCTGGTTTGGTGCCTGGTTAGTAATTCAAAATCAGTTGACTATTGGTCAACTGGTAGCCTTTAATATGTTATTAGGCAGCATTATCCAGCCTTTTCAAAGGTTAATTGTTTTGTGGAATCAACTTCAAGAGGTTATAGTTTCTACCGAGCGCATTAATGATGTATTAGAAGCAGAAGTAGAAGAAGATTTAGTTATACAACCTCGACAAACTCTGTCAAAACTAAGGGGAGAAATTCGCTTTGAAAATGTCACCTTTCGTTATCACAAAGATAGCGATATTAATATTTTAGAAAATATAAACTTTCACATTAAACCTGAACAAACTGTGGCGGTAGTAGGAAGAAGTGGATCTGGCAAGACCACTCTATCCAAACTAATTTTAGGATTATATCCTGCGACAGATGGTAGAATTTTAATAGACAACCAAGATGTGACAAGTATTGCTCTCAAATCTTTGCGGTCTCAAATAGGGGTTGTGGACCAGGACACATTTTTATTTGGTGGTACAATTAGAGAAAACATCAGTATTGCCCATCCAGAATCCACCTTAGAAGAAATCATTACTGTGGCACAATTAGCGGGTGCAGATGAATTTATTAAATTTATGCCCATGGGTTACGAAACTCAAATTGGTGAAGGAGGAGGTATGTTATCGGGGGGACAAAGACAACGTTTAGCTATAGCTAGAGCATTATTAGGAAATCCGCGCCTTCTAATATTAGATGAAGCCACCAGTCACCTGGATGCAGAATCTGAAAGAATCATTCAAAAAAACTTGCAGAAAATTCTTAAAGGACGCACTAGTTTAATTATTGCCCATCGTCTGTCTACTGTACGTCATGCTGACTTAATTTTAGTATTAGATCGGGGAATTTTAGTGGAACAAGGTACTCATGAGGAATTGATTGCTAAACGTGGAAATTATTACTATCTTAATCAACAACAGTTATCTGTAGTTAGTTAGTGAACTTGAGGGAAGAGAAATTTATGCCACAATCAACCTATAATTCATCTTCAGCAATTTTGATATCAGAACAACCGCAAATTGCCGAAATTATTAGTCAAGAAAATCCCAAACAGGTAGAAACTTCAGTTAAAGACTGGTTTTATGGCACGGAAGAATTATTAGATGCTTTACCAAAAGTGTGGACCAGATCCATGCTGTATTTACTGGTTAGTTTTACAGCAGTTGCTTTACCATGGATTATGTTCTCTCAAATTGACGAAACGGGGAGTGCTAGTGGTAGAATGGAACCAAAAGGTGCAACTCATAAGTTAGATAGTTCGGTTATGGGTAGTGTGGTTGCAGTTAATGTTAAAGAAGGTGCTAGGGTTCAAGCTGGACAACCTTTGATGGAAATTGACTCTCAATTAGTGCGCACACAATTACAAGAAGCTCAGGCAAAATTAGAGGGTTTAGTCAATCGTCAAACCCAAATAGAATTGTTATATAATCAGGTGTTACTGGCTATTAATATTCAAAAACAACAAAATCAATCCCAATCCCTAGAAAAACTTGCCCAATTAAATCAAGCAAGGGAAAATCTCGATGCTAAACAGAGTGCATATCAGTTGCAAAAATTGGAAAGACTTACACAGGTAGAACAAGTAAAACATAACATCCAGTCTACCCAAGTTGCCTATGGATTGGCTGAAAACCGTTTACGTCGGGATTCCCTAGAAGTTGCTCGCTATAACCAACTCTTACAGGAGGGGATAATTCCTCAAACCCGATTTGTGGAGATAGAAAAAACAGCAGAAGATAGTCAACGATTACGACAGGAAGCTAGTTATAATCTGCAAAAAGCTAGTTTACAACTACGGGAAGAATTAAGCCGATATAACTCACTCATGAATCAATTAAGGTCGGAAATTCAACAAGCTAAACTCCGTTTAGAAGAGCAGGAAAGTAGTTACCAAAGTATTATCCAAGCAGGTAAATTAACAGTGTTAAAAAGTCAGGAGCAACTCAAAGATTTACAAACACAAATTAGTAGTATAAAATCGGAGATTAGGCAAACTAAAAGTCAAATCAAGTCCCTACAATTACAATTACAACAACGAACATTGCGATCGCCTGTGGATGGTATAATTTTCGAGCTACCGATTAAAAAGCCAGGTGCTGTTGTTCAAGTAGGACAAATGGTAGCTCAAATTGCTCCCAAAAATGCCAATTTAATTTTGAAAGCGGAAATACCAAGCCAACAAAGTGGTTTTATTAAAGTGGGAATGCCAGTAAAAATTAAATTTGATGCTTATCCTTTCCAGGAGTATGGAGTAACTCAGGGGCGAGTTTTATGGATTTCACCTGATGCAAAAGTTTCACCAAATGGCAACACTCGCATGGAAACATACCAACTAGAAATTGCCTTAGAAAAACCCTATATCAAATCTGGTGATAAGCCCATTCCCTTAATACCAGGTCAAACAGCTACCGCAGAACTTATTGTCCGTCAACGTCAAGTTATTGACCTCATATTGGATCCATTTAAAAGATTACAGAAAAATGGTTTGGATTTGTAAGATTAGAGGAGAAAAACTTATGTTAGAAAAACTTAGTGTTGGTGATCAAGATATTCTCTATCACCTAAAAATATCTTGTCAAATGCCCAACATGTTGGATGCGATCGCTAGTAGGAAAATAGTGACACAGACAGCGATGAAAGAAGATATTCAGGTAACAACAGCAGAACTACAGCAAGCAGCGGACAGTCTGAGATTAACTAACAACCTAGTGAAAGCAGAAGATACCTGGGCCTGGTTAAAGAAACACTATTTATCCCTAGATAACTTTGAAGAAATTGCCTACATCAACCTAATATCTGCCAAATTAGCTAATCATTTATTTGCAGACCAAGTGGAATCATTTTTTTATGCTCATCAACTGGAATACATTGCAGCAGCTATTTATGAAGTGATATTAGATGATGAAGATTTAGCTTTAGAAATATTTTATGCTCTGCAGGAAGGGGAAATTAGCTTTCATGAAATAGCTCGTCAATATATTCAAAATCCAGAACTCCGCAGAGCAGGAGGATATCAAGGTATGCGTGAGCGCAAAGATTTTAGACCAGAAATTGCTGCAGCTATTTTTGCTGCTAATCCTCCACAAATTCTCAAACCAATCACCACACCCCAAGGGGTGCGCATCATCATGGTAGAAGAGATTATTCAACCCCAGTTTAATGAACAGATACGTGTTAGAATTATAGGAGATTTATTTACAAATTGGTTGAGACAGCAAATAAGTACCCTAGAAATCGATGTCAATTTAGCAGCTAAATACAATCTTCCCCTGTCTCCACTTATCATTACTCAGACTAATTAAAATGTACTAACATACGGTGTCAGAACATTAGAAACTATAACTAAAGTCCTCAACTAACATTCCGGGTACTAAACTACCACCCAGTTGACGTTTAGTGTATGTACCTACTTCGGGGATTAGATCTTGAAAGTTGGTCAAATCAACTAATTTTTCTCCCCAGAAGTCATACAAACTTTCATCAAAACGTAGGTTTTCTATGGGGGAGATCATCTCTCCATCTTCTACCCAAAAACAAGCATACCGGGTCATTCCAGTGATTCTACCAGTTTGACGGTTGCTCCAGTTTAAATAATGTAAGTTGGAAACATATAACCCAGTTCCTAAACTTGTGAGAATATGTCCAAAATCCAAATTACCCATCTTGATTTCGGGGGAGCGTAATGTTTCTGAACTGTTTGCAGCATTGCTGACTTTATTATATTCCTTAGCGGTGCGGGAATTGACCAAGCTATTGACTAAACCCCCATTTTCGATTAAGGTTAATTCCTGTGGTGATATTTCTCCCAAACTGTTAAATCTGGGGGTCAAACCAGATCTAAAGTTCTCCTTTAAATTAAATTTAGGTGAAAGCTGTTTTTCACCTCTTGACAATGGTGCTAAAGCACTGTTACCCTGTTGTATAGAAGATTCACTGATAGCACCCCAGGATAACATATCCAAAAGTTCAGCTACTGCACCAGGAGCAAAGTAGGTTCTATATTTACCCCTGGGCAATTCCCTAGGTTCACGGGATAATAAAGACAATTGTTTTTTGCCATCCGCGATTTTATTGATATATGCTGATTGTTTCCACTCTCTCCCAGCAAAGGTGGCTTTAACCGCTTTTTTAGGTGCGATAATTAAAGAATAATCCAAATTAAAAGAATTGGTAACAAACCAGTGGCTTTTTCCTTTAGAATCTCCGTACCCCCGCATAATGATACCCCCAGCATACATACCAGTAAAATCTAAATTTTCTAGGGATGTTAAAATGCTATCGGGCACTTTTTCTGGTGCTAATAATTCACCCTTATGTATTTCCCTAATGTTTCCCTCTCCTTCAGGTAAAACTATGTAGGGATCTACTGGTAACATGGAGATTTCTTCTCTAAGTTCTGCTAAATTTTGACATGCAACTTCCCAATCTATCTCCCAATTACCAGTGAAAGGAAAATGACAAAAACCACTGCGATTATCAGCCATTAATGTTAGATGCACAGAACCATCATATACTACTCCTGTTTGTCTAACTTTTCCCTGATTGAACCGGGTAAACTGACTCCTCTCGCTGCTAAGATTAATTGTAAAATCCTCCTGATCTAATTTTTTGCTTAACAGTATTTCCCTAAGATTATGAAAGTTTTTTTCTAATTTGGAACTATCTACTTCCATTTTAACCTCCACCAAAAACTTCTATATTTTTAAAAACACAAGGGGGTGAACCATGACCTACCCATATAGCCTGATTTGGCTCTCCTTTTCCACAAAATGGTGTGCCATACATTTGCCAATTCTCAAAATTACCTACCTGTACCAAACTATGCCAAAATTGTGGTGTTGTTGCTCTGTAATTGGGATTTCTTAAAGTTTTTGTCAGTTGACCATTTTCAATTAGTTTGGCATATTCACACCCAAATTGGAACTTATGGCGAAGATCATCGATTGACCAAGATCTATTAGACTCCATGTAAACACCATGTTCTATACCCTCAATCATTTGGGTAAAACTGGTATCTCCTGGCTCTAAATTAAGGTTAGCCATTCTATCAATTGGTGGACGATTCCAAGAACAAGCGCGAGCGCAAGCTACTCCTGGTAAACCAGAACGAGCTTGACTTTCTAAACTACCCAAACCCCTTTGCAAAATACCATTTTCAATTAGGTATTGTTTTGCGGCTTTTGCACCGGTATCATCAAATTGATAACTGGCACATTCTCCTTCAACAGTGGGATCAAAGGTAACATTCATTAAAGATGAACCATACTGCAATTTGCCAAAATCCTCTGGTTTAACAAAACTACCACCAGCGTAGTTCCGTTCGTCACCTAAAATCCGGTCTATTTCTAAAGGATGTCCTACGCTTTCATGAATTTGGAGCATCATTTGATCTGGTGCTAGGACTAAATTTGTCTCTAGGTTCGGACATTCTGGAGCATTTAATAATTCTATGGATTGTTCAGCAACTTGTTGAACCTTGTCCCATAATTTATCTTGTTTTAATATTTCCCATCCACCTTGATAACAATTGGCGTGCATTCCATGATTACTTCGTTGTTGCACCACCCCACCATCTTGGGCTATTACCCCAAAATGATTGCCTACAGAAGTGATTTTTTGATAAATTTCCGAGCCATTGCTACTAATAAACCAAGTCTCTTTTTCACTTGTGTTAATGTGGGCACTGGTTTGGGCTATTTGATCACTAATTTTTAGTCCATGACAAATACGGATTAGTAAATCATTTATTTCCCATGGACTCAGAAAATTTAACGGTTGATCCAGTGATGTATTATATTCACCCACCATTGCTGGACGGGTGTTTTTTTCCACTGGATATATCCGAAATTTACTGGCTGCAATTGCCTGTTGATAAGCTATTTGAGCCGCGTACTTGAGTGATAATGAGGTTAGGCAATTAGTAGCTGCATAACCAATGCTACCATTAACCATCACTTCTATCATTGCTCCCCTTGTTAAGGATTTACCGTTGCTTCTGGGTAGACTATCTCTCACATAGTAGTCTCTAGCAACTTCGTTAACAGCGCGAATTCCTATCCAATCAACGGTGGTGTCAAACTGATCAATAGCTTGTGTTAATTCTTTCCACATGTTACTAATATCGGTTTAGTTGATTAATGCGTTAAAAAGCCTGTTCCCTTTGCCAACGAGTCCCCTCTTTGCTGTCTATTAAGGTGATACCCTTTGCTTTTAGTTCCTCCCTGATGCGGTCAGATTCAGCAAAGTCTTTGGCTTTTCTCGCTTCCTGTCTTTTCTGTACTAGATTCTCAATTACTTTATCACTTAAACTTTCATCTATGGTTTTCTGATCCTCTGGTTTAGCTATTAAACCTAAAACCCTGGTCAAAGTCACCAGTGTTTGCCATTTTGTCAATAATTCTGCGGACGGGGTTTGTGTTTTTCCTTCATGAACAATAATATTCCCTTCTTTCCTCAGTTCTTTGGCTATTTCAAAAATAACTACTAACCCACCAGGAAAGTTAAAATCATCATCCACTGCTGTGGTGAACTTCTCAATCTCTACTTGGTCTATATCAGTGATCTCGTTGGTTGATTGCAAATCCCAATCTAATTTTCCACCATGATGATAACCAAATAATAAACCTTCTTTCAGGGTATGCCAACCATTAGTTGCTGCTAAAATTGCCTCCTCGGTAAAATCTAGAGGTTTGCGATATTGGGCCATGAGGACAAATAATCTTAATGCCATGGGGTCAACCCCCCGATCTAATAAATCCCTAATGGTGGTAAAATTCCCTAGGGACTTAGACATTTTCTCCCCATCTACTTTTACCATACCATTATGTAACCAATAATTTGCCAGTGGTTTCCCTGTGACTGCTTCTGATTGGGCAATTTCGTTTTCATGATGGGGAAATATTAAATCCGCTCCACCTGCATGAATATCTATCGTATCTCCTAACCTATCTCTCACCATTGCTGAACATTCTATGTGCCATCCTGGTCGACCTTTACCCCAGGGCGACTCCCATGCTGGTTCACAGGGTTTTGCCGCTTTCCATAGGGCAAAATCAAAGGGATCTTTCTTTTTTTGATATTCTGGATCTTCTATATTAACTCTCTCACTCGCACCCGCTTGTAAATCTGCTAATTTCCTTCCTGAAAGTTTACCATACTCATTAAAATTTCTCACAGCATAATAAACGTCTCCATCAGCAGCATAGGCATAACCTCTTACTTCTAAGTCTTGAATCAACTTTTTGATGCCATTCATGGTGTGTGTCGCTCGGGGATATTCATCTGCTTCTCTTACCCCTAAGCGCCCCATATCCTCAAAATAGGCTTGAATATAGCGCTCTGCTACTGTTTCCATGGTGGAGTTTTCTTTTCTAGCACGGTTGAGAATTTTGTCGTCAATATCTGTAAAGTTTTGGATATAACGTACCCTATAACCAATAAATTCTAAGTAACGCCTTACTACATCCCATACTATACAAGCTCTAGCATGACCCAAGTGACAATAGTCATATACTGTCACACCGCAATAATACATCCTAACCTGACCAGGCTCGACGGGTTGAAATTCCTCTTGACAACGGGTGAGAGTATTGTAAATAGATAGGGTCATAATCGAGAATTGGGACAATCTTACGATTGGCAATTATAGCCCACTAGGGGTTAAGTTGGTTGAGTAAATGGCAATTATTATTGATTCCTGTCAATTTGCCACAACTGTTTTTAGTTTCTAAAATAGTTTGTGGGTAAGCTGCATATAACTGGCTATAATTGAGCTATAATTGCCTATAAGTACGAATCTACCTAACCCCTCATTCTCAAATTGATGATTATGACTTCAGCAGTTGCTATGGAATCTCCCAAAATGCCTGTTTCTAAACAGGGTTTACCAGTGACGATTATTACCGGATTTCTGGGAAGTGGTAAGACTACCCTACTTAATCATATTCTGACTAATCAACAAGGTGTAAAAACTGCTGTTCTCGTGAACGAATTTGGTGAGATTGGCATTGATAATGAGTTGATCGTTAGTACTGACGATAACATGGTAGAATTGAGCAATGGCTGTATTTGTTGCACTATTAACAATGACCTAGTTGATGCTGTTTACCAGGTCTTGGAACGAGAAGAAAAAATAGATTATTTGGTGGTAGAAACTACCGGTTTAGCAGATCCTTTGCCTGTGGCTATGACTTTTTTCGGCTCGGAACTAAGAGACCTAACTAGACTAGACTCTATTATAACTGTAGTTGACGCTGCAAACTATAGCTTGGATCTATTTAATTCTCAAGCTGCCCACAGTCAAATCGTCTATGGCGATGTAATTTTGCTCAATAAAGTAGATTTGGTTGATGAAGCAACTCTAACAATCTTAGAAAAAAAGATTCATGACGTTAAAGAAGGTGCCAGAATTATTAGAACTAAAAATTCCCAGGTTCCCCTGGCCCTAATTCTCAGTGTTGGGTTATTCGAGTCTGATAAATATTTTGATGCGTCAACTGATAAACATGAGCATCATGACCATTCTAGTTGTGACCATGACCATCATGACCATCACTACCATTCTCACCACCTAGAAAATGATGGGTTTGTTTCCATTTCTTTCCAGAGTGATAAACCTTTTGCCATTCGGAAATTTCAATATTTCTTGGATAATCAATTACCAACCAATGTGTTTCGCGCTAAGGGTATTATGTGGTTTGACGAGAGTCCCAACCGTCATATTTTTCACCTCTGTGGTAAGCGCTTCACCATTGATGATGATCAATGGCATGGGGAAAAGAAAAATCAGTTGGTTTTAATAGGTCAAAACTTGGATGAGCGGGAGTTACTACAACAAATAGAACACTGTCTTTGCCTTCCTTCCGTCAATAAGGGCAAAGGGTTTAAGGGGGGTTGTGGATAAAATGTCCCCATGATGGGAAAATATTAAAATAGGTCACAAAACTTAACTTAAAATCATTGATTATGGCAAGCATCCAGTTTTCTAAAGGTACTGATGAGAAAGTAGTTCCAGATGTGAGGTTGACTAGATCCCGCAGTGGTGACCAAGGTACAGCAACTTTTACCTTTGTCAACCCCGATATTGTCAAAGAAGGCAATACTGACGGAATCACTGGAATGTATATGATTGACGAGGAGGGCGAAATTGTTACCCGCGAGGTAAGAGGAAAATTTGTTAATGGTAAACCAGAAGCTGTGGAAGCAGTGTATTTAATCAAAACCTCTCAAGAATGGGATCGCTTTATGCGCTTTATGAATCGCTACGCTGAAGAAAATGGTTTGGGTTTGAGTAAATCTGAGTAGCTACTTCATACCTGGAATCATGGAAATACAACCGGACCATGACATGACAGCAATTACTGCCAACTGCGCAGTGATTACTGTTAGTGATACCCGTAACATTCAAACAGATCATAGTGGTCAACTAATTCAACAATTATTATTGACTGCTAACCATGTTGTTGCTGATTATGTGATCATCCCCGATGATCCTGCAATAATTCAATCCCATCTCAATTACCTCAGTAATAAAATGGAGATTAATGTTGTGATTTGCAATGGCGGTACAGGTGTTGCTCCTAGGGATACCACCTACGATGCGATCGCCAGTTTGTTAGAAAAGACCTTACCGGGGTTTGGTGAATTATTTCGCTGGTTAAGTTATCAAGAAATTGGTTCCCGGGCGATCGCCTCTCGTGCTGTAGCTGGTACATACAAAAACAAACTAATTTTTTCCCTACCCGGATCTACTAATGCAGTGCGTTTAGGGATGGAGGCGCTGATATTACCTGAAGTTGCTCATCTGGTAAAGCAGATGGAACAATAGCTGCAACTTTAACAGTCAACTTTCAGGATAGACATATCGGTGTCAATATTAACTATTTGATTGATTTCCATTTGTGAACTTACCCAGTGACGGTAATCAGCAAGAAGATGGTGGGATATTCGTTGTTTAATTGTGAGTAAAACACTCTTGAGCAGACCATTACCAGAGGTTTCCAAAATTGCCTTGGGAGTGAGGGAAAAGGGGTAAGGAATATCCACCAAAACTTCTAGATCCGCTTTACCTTCTAATCGGGTATGATCAGCATCATGGTGAGGGGAGAGATACCCCTTTAAATTCAGAGCAAACCTTTGGTTAACATATTCAAAACCCCGGATTTCACATCCTTCTGAACGTAAATAGATAGTTCCGTGGGTATCTGCCCAAACTCTCATATCTACTATAGGTTGGATACTTAATGACATAAAAGTTAAAGGACGCATCTTAAGACGAAATACTTCTTCAGAAATATGCTGAACTCTACTGTTATCAACCATGGCATTGACTAAGCGATGGGGCTGACGTAAGTAGTGCTGAATGGGGACGGACTGTTTAGGAACAGCAATTGTAACCGATTGGGAAGCAGTGAACTTAGTAGCCATAGATTAAGGCGATATTTACAAATATTCACAATTGTAATATTTTTGGGTAAGGGAGGATAGGGTGGATATCATCACATCAAGTGAAGAAATAAACATTGGGTATTTAGGACCACCGGGCACTTATTCAGAACAAGCAGCTTGTTTTTATTTAAACTGGATTAAAGGAAATCAAGAATTTCAGGGAGAAGTCATCCTACGGCCATATCCAACTATTGCTAAAGCAATACAAGCAGTAACAGTTCAAGAAATCAATTTGGCAGTGGTTCCCGTGGAAAATTCCATTGAGGGAAGTGTGAGCATGACTATGGATAATTTATGGCAATTGGAAAATTTACAGATTAAACAAGCTTTAGTGTTGCCAATTAACCATTGTTTAATTTCCTGTGCTACCAAATTGGAAGATATTGAAATAGTTTATTCCCATCCTCAAGCATTAGCACAATGCCAAGGGTGGTTAGGGAAATTTCTCCCCCAAGCAAATTTAAGTGCGACTAATTCCACCACCCAAGCTTTGGAACAGCTGGGTAAATCACCAACAACAGCAGCTATTTCCTCGGAGAAAGCAGCTCAAATGTATGATTTACCCATATTGAGTAACAGAATTAATGACTATCCTGACAACTGTACGAGATTTTGGGTGGTAGCACCAGAGAGTGGGGGAGAAAGTTTCTCAAGTTCATCAACCCACACATCCTTAGCATTTAGTGTCCCGGCCAATATTCCCGGTGCATTAGTTAGAGTATTACAAGTATTTGCGGATTTAGGAATTAATTTGAGCCGAATTGAGTCTCGTCCTACCAAACGCTCTTTGGGGGAATACCTGTTTTTTCTGGATATAGAGGCCAGTGTTCTCTCATCATTAATGACTAGTGCTCTAAAAAATATAAGTATTAATGTTGAAATATTAAAAATATTTGGTAGTTATACAGTCTTAACAGTTGATAGCGTAGATAAATCAGGTACTAAAATCAAATAAATAATGGGCCAGTTGCAACTTGGAACAGGAGGAAATATCTAACCGCTCTCCTTTTGTTTTTAAAAACACTGCTTGATTATTATCACAGCCAAAACCACTGTCAGATTTATCAATGGGGTTGGCCACAATAACGTCTAAATTCTTCCTTTGTAATTTCTCTTGTGCGGGGGTGACAATATCCCCAGTTTGTGCTGCAAAACCAATTAGTAATTGATGGGGTTGTTTGGTTTTGCCCAGGTGGGCTATTATATCCGGTACTGGTGCCAAAGGTAGACTTTCAGGTAAGGAGGACTTAGGGATTTTTTCTGCGCTATAATCCCTTGGTTTCACATCTGCAACCGCTGCGGACATAATAATTATATTGGCACTGGGAAAATATTCTAACATTGCTTCTTGCATTTGTGCTGCACTAATCACCGGGATACCCCTTACCCCTAGGGGAACACCCCAACTAGAAGGACAATAGACTAGTGTTACCTCTGCTCCCCTGTGTAGTGCTGCTTGTGCAAGAGCTAATCCCATTTTACCTGTTGCTGGATTGCCAATAAACCGCACCGGATCTAAATATTCCCTAGTTCCCCCCGCACTAATCAAAACTTGTTTTCCCCTTAAATCTCTTTTCCCCTTAGTATGTAATAAAGATTTCACCCAAACCCCTATTTCCTCCGGTTCCGCCATTCTCCCAGATCCCGTGCGATCGCATGCTAATAGTCCATGAGCTGTTTCCATAGCATAAAACCGAGGATTTGTCAATACTTGTTGCCAATTCCTTTGTACTGTGATCTGTTCCCACATATCGGTATTCATAGCAGGTGCTAAAAGTATGGGACAGGTAGAAGCCAAAACCGTATTTGTCAATAAATTATCAGCTATGCCATAAGCTAATTTAGCTATAGTATTGGCTGTTAAAGGAGCGATAACCATAAGATCGGCCCACTCTCCCAATTCTATATGGAGGGGACGGGAGTAGATTGGTTGCCAAAAGTCATCATCAGTATAAGCCTGATGGCGAGAAAGGGTAGAAACAGTTAGGGGAGTAATGAATTTTTGAGCTGAATTGGTGAGGATAACTCTTAGTTCCACTTGTGATTGGAACAAGGTGGAAATTAGCTGGCAAACCTTATAAGCTGCTATACCACCTCCCACAGCAACAATGACTTTTTTTCGGTCCAAATTGCTAATTGACATGAAATTGGTGGAAATGAAAATCAAAACTACCCAAATCTAGATCTGGGTAGTTAAGAAGTTTAGTTACAGTTTGCTACCCTCAGTATTACTCTTTGGGTTTTCTTTCAAAGCGAGGCGGTTCACGAAAGGCGATCGCGAAAAATAGAACGCCTATTGCTAAAGTCAAAATTAAAATGTATGCAACGCTTTCCATGTTAGGATTTCCTATCAGGGTACTATTTTGATTCTATCAAACACGGTGAAAACCAGGAGGTTTGGTCTTTTCGTCACCAATTGAGATTAAACAGAGACGGTGGTAAAAAGTAGGAAGTCAATGACCCATACTTTTTACCTTGCACCTAATTAAGCTTCCTTGCGAACACGAGTAGTCTTGTCACCCAATTTTTGGAACAGACCCCACTCTACTTGTTCTTCTAGGTCTGCTTCCACACCTGCGAATACATCGCGGTAGATAGTTCTAGCACCATGCCAGATGTGACCAAAGAAGAATAAGAGAGCAAATACAGCGTGACCGAAGGTAAACCAACCTCTAGGAGAGGTGCGGAACACACCATCAGATCCCAAAGTTTCACGGTCGAATTCAAAAATTTCCCCACCTTGAGCTTTCCGAGCATATTTCTTCACATCAGCAGGGTCTGTGAATGTTTGACCATTCAAATTACCACCGTAGAAACTAACAGTTACACCTGTTTGCTCGAAGCTATATCTGGATTCTGCCCGACGGAAAGGAATGTCAGCACGCACAACCCCATCCTTATCAGTCAAAATCACAGGGAAGGTTTCAAAGAAGTTAGGTAGACGACGAACGGTCAGTTCTCTTCCTTCCGAATCTGTGAACACTGCATGACCTTGCCAAGATTGGGCAATGCCATCACCCTTAACCATGGGACCTGTGCGGAATAATCCACCTTTAGCGGGACTATTACCCACATAGTCGTAAAAAGCTAACTTTTCAGGGATTTGTGACCATGCTTCTACTAGGGTCGCACCACCAGCTACACTGGACTGAACACGACGTTGAATTTCTTGTCGGAAGTAGCCTTGATCCCACTGGTAGCGGGTAGGTCCAAATAGTTCAATTGGTGTAGTTGCATTTCCATACCACATTGTTCCTGCTACTACGAAAGCGGCAAAGAACACTGCTGCAATACTGCTGGAAAGTACGGTTTCGATATTACCCATCCGTAGAGCTTTGTAGAGCCTTTCCGGTGGTCTAACCGATAGGTGGAATAGTCCAGCAATAATACCCACTACCCCTGCAGCAATGTGGTGAGCCACAACACCGCCAGGGTTAAAGGGGTTAAAGCCTGCTGGTCCCCATTCAGGTGCTACTGGTTGAATACTGCCAGTTAAACCATAAGCATCAGAAACCCACATTCCCGGACCAAATAGACCGGTGAGATGGAAAGCACCAAAGCCAAAACAAAGTAAACCGGATAAGAACAAATGAATACCAAACATTTTTGGCAGATCTAAAGCAGATTCGCCAGTGCGAGGATCTCTGAAGAGTTCCAAATCCCAATAAACCCAGTGCCAAACAGCAGCTAGGAATAATAGACCAGAGAGAACTATATGAGCAGCAGCTACGCCTTCAAATGACCAGAAGCCAGGATCTACTGCTGTACCACCTGTTACGCTCCAACCGCCCCAGGATTCAGTTACACCCAAACGTGCCATGAAGGGTAATACAAACATCCCTTGTCGCCACATAGGGTTAAGAACAGGATCACTAGGATCGTAAACAGCTAGTTCATAGAGTGCCATTGAACCAGCCCAGCCAGCAACTAAGGCTGTGTGCATCAAGTGTACGGAAATCAGTCGGCCTGGATCGTTCAGCACCACTGTATGTACTCGGTACCAAGGTAGTCCCATTGACTACGCCCCTCCTTAAAAAGTTAGTTTACAAAGCAATTTTCTTGCTGAGACTGATCAGGTGATAATCTAGCACCCGTAAGTCTCGGGTGAGTTTTTGTTATTGCCAGTCTTGATTGATATTTCCCCGCTTTAGAAAAATGGGGACTCCAGTCGGCGAGTGCATACGGGTCGAAACCTCGCACTTACTCGATAGCCTTGTGGCTAGGTTTATTATCGGCGATTTGCCGTCACAAGTTAAGTCCTCCAGCTCATCACTTTCAAGAACTCTCTTATTTCAGCTCCAAGCAAAAATGAGAATTTTTTAGTTTTAGTAAGTATAACCCGAAAATGTGATTGTTGATCCAAATGTCTTTGTTATTATTCCAGGAGAAGGAGGTCAAGTTTGGTAAGTTCGCCAAATTATCGCTAAGGTTAAAACGAATGGCCATAACTAAGTTTTTCCGCTGGTTGGGGAAACCAGCTAAATTTCTATCCCTATTCTCTTTATGCTTCTTACTGACCATTAGCTGTAGTCCAACTCAGCATTCCAGTACCCCTCCCCAGAATCTTTCCGTTGATGCTCGCATTACTATAGGCACTACTGCCAAACCAAGAACTCTTGACCCCGCTGATGCCTATGAATTAGCATCCCTGGGTTTAATCTTTAATATGAGCGATCGCCTGTACACATATAATCCAGGTAGCACTCAAATACAGCCACAGCTGGCTACTTCTTTACCTAAAGTTAGTGCGGATGGTTTAACATATACTATTCTTTTGCGTAAGGATGTAGTTTTTCACGATGGTACTCCCTTTAACGCTAAGGCTATGGAATTCAGTATTCAGCGGTTTATAGAGAATAAGGGTAAACCATCCTTTTTACTTTCGGATACTATAGATTCAGTAAAAGCAACTAAGAAATATGAATTAACAATTAGATTAAAGAAACCTTTTGCGGCTTTTCCTGCCTTATTAGCCTTTTCGGGAGTGTGTCCAGTATCACCTAAATCCTATCAAATTGGGGCAGGTAAATTCCAACCTAATATATTTGTGGGAACAGGTCCATATAAACTCCAAGAATATGGGGCGGATTCGTTAAAATTTGATGTTTTTGACCAATATTGGGGAGAAAAACCGGCAAACAAGGGGATTAACGTACAAATTCAATCCAGTCCCGTCAACCTATTTAATGCCTTTAAAACAGGGGCTTTTGACGTTGCCTATTTGTCATTACAACCAGATCAAATTCGCAGTTTAGAAGAGGGAGCAAAAGGAGGAAATTGGCAAGCAATAACTGCTCAAGGTAGTGTAGTTAGTTATATGGTACTGAACAGAAATCAACAACCCCTAGATCAACCAGAAGTACGAAAGGCGATCGCCTCATTAGTCAATCGTTCCTTATTAAACGACAGGGTGTTATATGGTCAAGCGGATCCGCTTTATAGCATGATTCCGACAACATTTAATGTTTCCCAACCATTATTTAAAAACAAATATGGTGATGGAGAATTCGATCGGGCTAAAAACCTGTTAACTGCTGCGGGATTCTCTGTAGAAAAGCCAGCCAAAATTCAAGTTTGGTATCCTTCCAGTTCACCTACCCGTAGTTTAGTGGCACAAACTTTAAAATCCCTAGCTGACACCAAAATGGGTGGAATATTACAACTAGAAATTAAAACTGTAGAAGGAGCAACATTCTTCAAAGAAATTTCCAAAGGTTCCTATCCGATAGCCCTATTAGATTGGTATCCAGACTTTTTAGATCCCGATAACTATGTACAACCATTTTTGGCATGTGAGCAAGGTTCAGAAACCAAAGGTTGTGAACAAGGTGGTAGTCAAACCCAAGGAGCTTTTTATTATAGCCAAACCATGAATAAATTGATTGATCAACAGCGTCAGGAGCAGAATCCAGAAGCCAGAAAGAAAATATTTAATCAGATTCAGAACCTAGTTTTAGAAGATGTTCCTTATATTCCTCTATGGCAAAACAAAGATTATGTCTTTGCCCAAAAAGGTGTTAATAATGTGCAACTTGATCCTACTCAGAATCTGATTTACAAAAACATCAAAAAATAAAACCCAAATAAAACCCAATAAAAACAATTATTACCCTATGTCTCGGTCCAAAGCCCTACAGTATTACATAGCTTCCCGGTTATTATTTGCACCGCTGCAATTATTAACCATCCTAACCATTGTCTTTCTTTTATTAAGAGCAACACCGGGAGATCCAGCAGATGCAATTTTAGGAGGTAGGGCTCCAGAAAGTGCCAAAGAAGAACTGAGAAAACAATTGGGATTAGACCTACCCATTTGGCTACAGTATATCAACTACCTGGGGAACATCCTGCGTTTTGACCTGGGCACTTCCCTAACTAGTCGTGGTCAAAATGTCTGGCAAATCATCAGTCAACATTTTCCTGCAACGGTTGAACTAGCAGTTTGTAGCATGTTAGTAGCTCTCATTGTGGGGATTTTAGTGGGAACCCTTTCTGCATCCCGTCCGGGAACTCCCTTGGATTTAGGGGGGAGATTATTTGGCATTATCACCTATGCACTCCCCATGTTCTGGGCGGGGATGTTATTACAATTAGTCTTCTCTGTCCAGTTACAATGGTTTCCTAATTCCAATCGTTTTCCCCCCAATATTAGTCCTCCCACAACCATTACTGGTTTATATACCATTGATAGTTTATTGGGTGGTAACTTGAATTTATTTTTTCCTGGCCTTGCATCATTTAGCTCTACCCAGTTTAACCCTAGGAATTTTATTAAGTGGCATTTTGAGCGAATAGTTAGAGTCAACTTAAAAGAAACTCTCAAAGCTGACTATGTGGAAGCAGCTCGAGCTAGAGGAATACCAGAAAACAAAATTTTAGTATCCCACGCCTTAAAAAATGCCCTCATACCAGTAATTACAGTTTTAGGGTTAACATTTGCTTCCTTATTAGGAGGAGCAATTTTAACAGAGGTGACTTTTTCTTGGCCTGGATTGGCCAATAGACTATATCAAGCAATTGCTGACAGGGATTATACTACTGTGCAGGGAGTGTTAGTATTTTTCGGGGCAATTGTTGTTAGTGCCAGTATTGTGATTGATATTCTCAATGCTTATATAGATCCAAGAATTAGATATTAGGTGTGGGCTTGTTTGGTTATTTTGATTTGAATATAACCACCTAAATCTTAGATTTGGGTTGGTTTAACGAATACTCCGGGGGTCAAGAGCATCTCTCAATCCATCACCAAGCAAATTAAATGCTAAAACCGTCAATATTATCAGCATAGCTGGAGCTAGAACTAACCACGGTTGTAAAACTAAAATAGAAGCATTACTGGCTAAAGAAAGCATGTTTCCCCAAGAAGGATCAGGTTGTTGAATACCTAAACCAATTAGACTTAATACTGCTTCTGCACCTATAAAACTAGGAATAGCTAAAGTAGCTGAAATAATTACATAACTGGCAGTTTGAGGTAATACATGACGTAGAATAATGTAAAAAGGTTTGCCCCCCATAGCTATTGATGCTTGAACAAAATCCTGTTCTTTAATAGACAAGACTTGACCGCGAATTACCCGGGCCAAACCAGCCCAACTAATCACTGAAGTAATTAATACTATTAGCAGAAATCTTTGTGTGCTGGTCAATTGAGGACTTAAAATTCCTGACAGTGCTGCTAATAAATAAATACTAGGAAAGGTCATCAAAACTTCTGCTAATCGCATAATAATAATATCAATCCAACCACCAAAATAGCCAGAAATACCACCAATGATTAAACCTAATGGGTAGGTAATAATAATCCCGAAAATCCCGATAAATAGACTAATCCTTCCTCCATGTAGCAACCGACTAAATTGGTCTCTACCCTGTTCATCTGTTCCTAATAGATTAAATTTGGCTGGATCTTTAGCACCAAATAAATGTAAATTTAGGGTGATACCAGGAATAATCTTTACTTCTTCCCATGCGGGAGGTAGGGGTAATTTTACCTCAAATAATCTATATTCAGGACCAACTATAAATAAACCCAGAGGTGATGGTTTTTGAAAATCAACAATTAGTTTTCTTTCTCCGGTTTCTAAATTTGTATCCCCCTGAGTTGTGGGATAAATATGTGGTCCAATAAATTTACCATCTGGCGTTTTCCAATAAATTTTGGTTGGTGGTAATAGGGAACCGTGAGGTTGAGAATCATAGGGATTATAGGGCGCTATAAAATCGGCACCAATTACTCCTATGTAAAATACTAACAGTATTATTGCACCAAATCGCGCTAAATTGTTATTCTTTAGTCTTTGCCACCAGTTCATAGTTCTAATTTCTGATTCTAATTACAAAAAAATAGGGGGGATCTGGAAAAATCCCTTGACAGTAACAAATTTTTGCCTTACGATTAAATCCGGATTTAATGCGGGTGTAATTCAGTGGTAGAATGTCTGCTTCCCATGCAGAATGTCGTGGGTTCGAGTCCCATCACCCGCTTTCCCCATTTCCCCAAGTTCCCCTATCTACAACCTAGGGATTTACGAGTGTCAACTCCAGTTTGAGAGTTAACTCCACTAGCATTAGCACACAGTTTTTTCACCTCCACTCCATCTAAAATGGCATTGGTAAAGTCAGCACCGGTAACATCCACATTGTTAAATGTCGAGCGTAACATCATGGCATTAGTAAAAATGGCATCGCTTAAATTAGAATTCTTAAAATTAGACAAGTAAGAGATTCCGTCACTAAAGTTGACTCCATGTAAATTTGCATCAATCAATAATGTGCCATTAAATACTACACCTCGCAAATCAGCATTACTAAAGTTAGCATTTTCCAATTTAATGTTGGTGAACTCCTTACCTACTAAACTTTTTCCCGAATAATCTTGAATTTCTATCTCACTCCCTGCAGACCGGGTAATACTAGAAGAACTGGCTGCTTGTGCGGGTAAGTTAGATACAAAGAACACTGCGGTTAAAACTAAACCGACAAATATTTGCCAATACTTCATGATTTTTGAGTAATAAATCTTATCAATCTACAATATTAGAATATCTAAAATACAGTCATTTAACTCAAAACTCGTGATCAAATCAGACAGTCATTCTGTAAATCATTCTGTTCCTTCACCGGTGGGAAAAACCCCTCTATATCACACTGGTGTGGAAATGAAAGCCAGATTTACCAACTTTGGTGGTTGGGAAATGCCCTTACAATACACCAGTATTATTGAGGAACACCAGGCTGTGAGAAATGGCGCGGGAATGTTTGATATTTCCCATATGGGTAAGTTTACCCTCCAGGGTAAAAACCTCATGGCCGAACT
Source organism: Raphidiopsis brookii D9 (assembly GCA_000175855.1). Lineage (GTDB taxonomy): Bacteria > Cyanobacteriota > Cyanobacteriia > Cyanobacteriales > Nostocaceae > Raphidiopsis > Raphidiopsis brookii. The sequence goes on along the minus strand of ACYB01000037.1, from coordinate 41,961 downwards.
GGAAAAACTAGTCCCTTCTGATTTAAGTAGGTTGGAACCTGGTCAATCTCAATACACTGTGCTATTAAATCCTCAAGGTGGTATTATTGATGATATCATTATTTACTGTCAAAGTGGAAAAAATACAGATAATGAAAAAGTTGTCATTATTGTTAACGCCTCTACTACAGATAAAGACAGGAATTGGTTGTCGCAAAATCTGGACTTGAATCAAATTCAATTTGAAGACCTGTCTAGGGATAAAATATTAATTGCCCTCCAAGGTCCAAAAGCTACTGGTATATTACAGTCTTTTGTAGCTGATGATCTAACACCTATCAAAGCTTTTGGCCATTTAGAAACCGCAATTTTGGGTGGTAGAGCCTTTTTAGCTCGCACTGGTTACACAGGGGAAGATGGCTTTGAAATCATGGTAGATTCGGAACCGGGACTGGAATTTTGGCAAAGTCTCCATGGTGTGGGTGTCACCCCTTGTGGATTAGGTTGTAGGGATACATTGCGGTTAGAAGCAGCTATGTCACTTTATGGTCAAGACATTGATGATAATACCACACCTTTAGAAGCTGGTTTAGCATGGTTAGTCCATTTAGATAGAAAAGGTGATTTTATTGGTCGAGACGTTTTAGAACGCCAAAAAATCCAGGGTTTGGAGCGTAAATTAGTCGGTTTACAAACTCAGGGAAGAAATATTCCCCGTCATGGCTACTCCGTTCTATCATCTGGGAAAATCATTGGACAGGTTACTAGTGGTACTCTGTCTCCCACCTTAAACTATCCTATTGCTCTAGCTTATGTATCTGCTGAGTTAGCAAATATTAAACAGCAACTAGAAGTAGATATACGTGGTAAGACCTATCCAGCCCAGGTAGTAAAACGCCCTTTTTATAAATCCCAAAATCGTGCCCACAAATGATGGTTGAAAAATCTTGGGCACAATCTATGTGAAATTATTGATGTGGAACATTATTCAATGTAGAAAGGAAAATTATGGAGCTGAAATATCCCGAAGATTTACTCTATCTCGATACTCATGAATACGTACGACTAGACAGTGAAATTGCTACTGTGGGCATTACTAATTTTGCCATAGACCAATTGGGAGATATAGTATTTTTAGAACTGACAGAGGTTGGTAATGACCTTTCTCAAGGAGAATCATTTGGCACAATCGAATCAGTTAAAGCAGTGGAAGAATTAAAATCCCCAGTCACAGGAGTAGTTATAGAAAGAAACGAGTCCTTGATCGAGTCTCCAGAATCCATAGGAAATGATCCTTATGGAGATGGCTGGTTTATTAAAGTGCATATAAGTAATGCCCAAGAAGTGGTTCAGGGAATGACTGCTGAAAAATATTCTGCTTTGGTAGGAGGAGTATAACTTTTGGTTGGATTCCACCCCTTTTCTCCAGATAAAAAATGGAGTCATGATATTAAGTTCCCTAACTCAAGTATGATAGGGATATAAAGAAATGTAATGCTAATAAATGATGATGCCAGATCAATCCTATAAGATCAGATATCACCGGGGGTGTTAGCATTTCGACTCAGACAAGAGTTGATATAGTGCTACCACTCTTGTCAAAATACTCAACAAACCACACAAAGAGCGTGTAGACTATGGCTCAATTTTCTGAATCAATGGACGTACCTGATATGGGTCGTCGCCAGTTTATGAACTTACTTACCTTTGGGACTGTGACCGGGGTAGCTGCTGGAGTGCTCTATCCCGTTGTTAACTACTTCATCCCGCCCGCCAGCGGTGGTGCTGGTGGTGGTTCAGTCGCAAAGGATGAATTGGGCAATGATGTTAGTGTCAGCAAGTTTCTTTCTAGTCACAATGTGGGAGATCGGACTTTAGTACAAGGATTAAAGGGCGACCCTACCTACATCGTGGTGGAAAGTAAAGAAGCAATTGCTGACTATGGCATTAATGCTATCTGTACCCACCTGGGTTGTGTTGTTCCCTGGAACGTAGCAGAGAATAAGTTTAAATGTCCTTGCCATGGTTCTCAATACGATGCTACTGGTAAAGTTGTACGCGGACCTGCACCTAAATCTCTAGCTTTAGCTCATGCTAATGTCAACGATGACACTATCGTTTTGACCCCTTGGACGGAAACCGACTTCCGCACTAATGAAAACCCCTGGTGGGCTTAATAGAATAAAGTGCTGCGTAACTAATTATTAGTCAATGCTGACTAATGACAACTGACTAACTAAAACCGAAACATGACTTTATAGAGATGAGAAACGCCCTTACACCAGCGAGGTTAGCTCGCGCTGCTAAAGTAATGTTAAATACATTACTAATAGCGATCGCCTCCGTGACATTTTTCTTGGCTAGCGATTTCGTTCAACCCCAATATGCTGCTGCTTATCCCTTTTGGGCGCAGGAAACTGCTCCTGAAACACCTCGCGAAGCCACAGGGCGAATTGTCTGTGCCAACTGTCACCTAGCTGCCAAGAACACAGAAGTAGAAGTACCACAATCTGTACTACCTGACACCGTATTTAAAGCGGTGGTCAAAATACCATACGATACTAACATACAGCAAGTAGGAGCGGATGGTTCTAAGGTTGGTTTAAACGTTGGAGCGGTATTGATGTTACCAGAAGGGTTTAAGATTGCTCCAGAAGATCGCATACCAGAAGAACTCAAAGAAGAAGTAGGGGATTTACCATTCCAAACCTACAAGGAAGATCAAGAAAACGTAATTATTGTTGGGCCATTACCTGGGGAAGAATATCAAGAAATTGTTTTTCCTGTATTGTCACCTAACCCTGCTACCGACAAAAATATCCACTTTGGCAAATATTCCATTCATGTTGGCGGAAATCGGGGACGTGGACAAGTTTACCCCACGGGTGAAAAGAGCAACAATAACATTTACAATGCTTCCGCTGCGGGGACAATTAGCAAGATTGCTCAAACCGAAGATGAAGATGGTAATGTCAAATATATAGTTAGCATCACAACTGCATCGGGAGATGTGGTAGAAGACTCTGTGCCCGCAGGTCCGGAATTAATTGTTTCTGAAGGACAAACTGTAGCATCTGGTGATGCTTTAACCAATAACCCCAATGTAGGTGGTTTTGGTCAAAAAGACGCAGAAATTGTCTTACAAGATAGTTCTAGGGTTGTGTGGCTAATTGCCTTTATCTGTTTAGTCATGATGGCACAGGTAATGCTAGTGCTGAAGAAAAAACAAGTAGAAAAAGTACAAGCTGCTGAGATGAATTTCTAAATTCCCTGCTAGGTCGCACTTTTTTCTTGGGACAGGCAAAAAGCCTGTCTTTTTTTCCAGCAAACCCTACCTTAAATGGCGGTTACCACACTTGAGACCCGTTTGACAATTTTCTTAATATTTTGTTATCTTTGTTTACATAGAGTAATAAAGACTCATTCAATAAGGAGTTGGTCAAATGGTTCTCTTAATTGCATTATTTGTTATTGGTTGGGTTGCAGCTGGGTTGATTGGTTCCCTAGCATATTTTATGGGTGAGCAAACCAAGCCCATCCATGAGCGTAATTGGCGTTCTGAGTCGTTTGCAAGACTAGCTAAGTCAATTACCGGTCAAGAAATTAATTATGAAACCCGCACCCCTGCTTATGGTATGGATGCTTATGCTAGCCAAGGTTTATCTGAGTAGAGTTTGGAAGTAAATAAGGTAAATAGCCGTGCTGTCAAAAGTTTAGACAGTACGGTTTGTTATACTAGGTATGAAAATTTTGGATCAAATCATAAAAAGGTTGCCAATTATCCTGTTCCACAATTGGTTGCCAAGTCTCTTCAATTACTGGTCTTAGTAAATTAGACTGGGGATTATATTGAACCAAGGTTGTACCAACATTCGCCATTTCTTGGGAAACCAAGTTGTTGAGGACTTGATGATAAAGTGCACACCACTTTTTAAAAACAGATGATGACCTCACAGGAGGCAAAATTTGTGATTCCTCCATAATTAAACTAGGTTCCTCACACCATCTGGGGGAAAATGTGTTTGCCATATCGGCAAAAAACTGATGATAATTAATTTGACTTTCTTTTAAAAAACCAATTGTGAGATCTAACAAATCATTAGCTTCTGGAAATTTGGTTTGGGCGAAACCTAATCTTTTCAACATCAAATTCCCATATTCTGCATGGTAGTATTCCTGAAATTTTGCTAACCCATAATCCAGATCCACTGGGTCAATCACCGCTTTTAATGGCTCTTGCAACAGTTCTAAATTTAAATAACAGATACTTGGTTGCTGACCATAACAATAACGCCGATAATAATCAAAGTAGGCAGCAGTAAAATTTAAATCATAGGTGGGGATAAAAGCATAGGGTCCATAGTCAAAACTTTCTCCTGTAATAGACATGTTGTCAGTATTTAAAACCCCGTGGCAAAAACCCGCGCACATCCATTGTGCCACTAACTCCGCTACTCTCTTCACCAGTTCAGCATAAAACAAAGCATATTTATCCTGCTGATTGTTTAGATCTTGATAGTATTGATCAATCACATGATCTAATAATTTTTGGATTAAATCCGGGCGTTTTAAATAATGTAATCTCTCAAAAGTGCCAAATCTAATATGGGATTTACTCACACGCACCATAACTGATGAACGGGTGGGAGAAGGTTCATCTCCTCGCCATAAAGATAATCCAGTTTCAATCATGCTTAAACATCGGGATGTTCTCACACCTAAACGGTGTAATGCTTCCCCTGCTAAAACTTCTCTCACCCCTCCTTTGAGGGTTAGCATTCCATCACCACCACGGGAATAAGGCGTTCTCCCTGACCCCTTAGTGCCAAAATCATATAGTTCTCCATCCATACCCCTAATTTGTCCATAAAGAAAACCTCTACCATCTCCTAAATGAGGGTTATATTCACCAAATTGATACCCATGATAACGCAGTGCTAAAAATGGTTTCTTTCCTTCAAATTTGCCAAAGCTATCAATAAAGTTTTGATCTGTAATTATTTGATGGTCTATTCCTAAACGTTCTAATAATGAATTATTTCGCCAGCGTAAAATGTGTTGGGGAAATTCTTCTGCATCAACTTCGTCATAGTAGTCATTACCTAATGACTCTAATTTATATTCATACTTGAGAGAATGTAAAGGGTTAGGGGGGTTGTATCATTTGGGGTTTGAGCTGGGTTCATTTTTGGGATTTTTGGTGTTTTCTTGCATTCTACATTATTACCAATTGCCATTAATCAGTAGATGATGCTACCCTACTTCTATCCCACGGTTAAAATTTCCGTGTCTTTATGTTCATTATAAAGGATAGTAAAAGGATAGTAATGGCGCAAATACGCTACGATTGGCAAAAAGATGAGATTTTCGCTATCTACAATACACCTCTTTTAGAGCTGGTTTATCAAGCAGCTACTGTACACCGTCAATTTCATAATCCTAAACAAATACAGGTGTGCAAGCTAATATCTATTAAAACTGGTGGTTGCCCAGAAGACTGTGGTTACTGCGCCCAGTCCTCCTATTATAAAACTGAGGTCAAACCAGAAGCTTTATTAGCTAAGGAAACAGTATTAAATATTGCTCAGAAAGCTAGGGAAAATGGTGTCAGTCGAATCTGTATGGGCGCTGCTTGGCGCGAAGTACGAGATAATTCCCAATTTGAACAAGTTTTGGATATAGTTAAAAATGTAGCCTCTATGGGACTGGAGGTCTGCTGCACTTTGGGCATGTTAACAGCCAATCAAGCTCAAAAATTACAAGACGCAGGTCTTTACGCTTATAATCATAACCTGGATACTTCTGAAGAATATTATAGTAGTGTTATTACCACTAGAACATATAGCGATCGCCTGAATACAATTAAAAATGTTCGATCAACTAATGTGACTGTTTGTTCTGGTGGTATTCTGGGTCTGGGTGAGAGTGTGGAAGACCGGGTGGGAATGTTATATACTCTATCTAGTCTGGAACCCCATCCTGAATCAGTTCCTATTAATATTCTCTCTCAGGTTGAAGGAACACCCCTGTCCAACCAACCGGAAGTTGTTATTTGGGATGTGGTGCGGATGATTGCTACTGCTAGAATCATTATGCCCACCTCTGATGTGCGTTTAAGTGCTGGAAGAGCTAGACTTTCTCCTGTGGAACAGTCTTTGTGTTTTATGGCGGGTGCCAATTCAATTTTTTCTAGTGATGACCAGAAAATGTTGACTGTTACCACCCCTTGTCCCGATTATGACACGGATGGGGAAATGTTAAAGCTATTGGGTTTGCAAATGCGTCCCCCTTGTAAACTTTAATAAATTAGGAAATAAACACCAAAACTACCTAAGTCAAGACTGGAGTAGTTTTGGGTAAGTTTTAGGCTTGCTAGATTATCTTAGCAGCACGAAGACCAAATAATAGTCCCACTGCGATAACTGTAAACACGGCCAAAAAAGCCACATATTCTACTACGGCCATTGATCTCGCTCCAGAATTTAGTTCACTAAATCTATTCAATCATATATAATTTCCCATTATATCCGGGTTTTTCGATGACTTCCGTAATTAAAGTAGATATACCAGAAAATTCCTATCAAATCATTGTTGCACCAGGTGGTCTGGATCAACTGGGCTCACAAATGGCTAGTCTCAATCTAGGTAAAAAGACCCTTTTGGTTTCTAACCCCATCATATTTAAGCATTATGGAGAGCGGGCGATCGCCTCTTTACAAAATGCTGGTTTTGATGTGGTTCACTATAATCTCCCAGCTGGAGAGCGATATAAAACATTAAACTCTATTCAAAAAATTTATGATACGGCTTTAGAACATAAATTAGAGCGCAACTCTACCATGGTAGCTTTAGGTGGTGGTGTTGTGGGTGATATGACGGGATTTGCTGCTGCTACCTGGCTAAGAGGAATTAATTTAGTACAAGTCCCCACTAGTTTATTAGCGATGGTTGATTCTTCCGTGGGTGGAAAAACAGGGGTTAATCATCCCCATGGTAAAAACCTAATTGGTGCATTTTATCAACCCAGGTTAGTACTAATTGACCCTCAAGTTCTCCAAACCTTACCCAGTGCTGAATTCAGAGCGGGAATGGCGGAAGTGATCAAGTACGGGGTAATTTGGGACCCCCAGTTGTTTGCTAAGTTGGAAGCAAGCAAGCACCTTGATCAGCTCCGCTATGTAAAATCCGACCTGATAAACTATATCTTAACTCATTCTTGTGAAGCGAAAGCAAATGTGGTCAGTCAAGATGAAAAAGAATCTGGGATCCGGGCAATTTTGAATTACGGCCATACTATTGGTCACGCGGTGGAAAGTGTCACTAAATATCGAGTGTTTAAGCATGGTGAAGCTATAGGTATTGGTATGATAGCGGCAGGGGAAATTGCTGTTAGATTAGAACTTTGGTCAAAATCGGATGTAGAACGTCAAAATACACTTATCAAAAAATCTGGACTGCCAACTAAATTGCCAGCAGGTTTAGATATTAATCAACTAATTGATGCCTTACAATTAGACAAGAAGGTTAAATCAGGTAAGGTGAGATTTATCCTACCTACTCAAATAGGAAAGGTTCTAGTTACAGACCAGGTACCAACGGATGTTGTTACTCAGGTTTTGTCGAGTTTTGGTTGCTAGATGCGGTTATTAAAGTCCCCTATCTGTTTCTGGGATTACATTTGGCTCGGTTCTAGGTTGAAATTGGGGACTTTTGGTTATTACTAGGTAACCAATTCCTAGTATAAACACACTAATTAGTGCTAGAATATAACTGAATCGCTGGGGCTTTTCAGTGTGTGATATTATTGTTTTGGGAGAGTTTGATGGGATAATACTATAGGGTTGTCTCAATTCTTCTAGTACCTTTTCCGCCAAACCATAGCGTTTATCAGAACTAGCTACTAATAACTTATCCAAAATCTGCTGCAATTTCTGACTTAAAGGTTGATTTAAATAGTTACGCCAGTTTGCCACCCAGTTGTAACCGTCTTTAAGCCAAAGTTCATAGGGATTTTTACTAGTAAGCAAGTAAAAACAGGTTACACCAAGACTATATAGGTCACCAGCGGTACTTGCTACACCATCAACTCTTTGTTCCCAGGGTGCATAACCATCTGTGCCAATCCGCGTTCCTGAAGTTGCTCCTCCTTGTAATTCCTTGGAAGCACCAAAATCAATCAACACCAATTTGCCATCTTTGTGACGACGCATAATATTTTCCGGTTTAATATCTCGGTGTATAATCCCTTGCTTATGAACTTCCTGGAGGATGAGTAATAAGTCCTGCAAAAACTCTCGAATTTTAGCTTCGTTGAAGACCCCCTCAGTTTGTAGTTCTTCGAGTAAATTTTTGCCATCAACAAACTGCTCTACTAAATATAACTGTCGATTTTCTTCAAAGTATGCAAATAGGCTAGGTATTTGAGTGTGTTCTGCCAACTTTTGTAGTTGCTGTGCCTCTTGTAGGAATAACTCTGTAGCTTTGATTAAGGCTTGTGTTGTTTGATTGCCTAAAGAAGGTGCCAGCTGTTTAATTACACAAGGTTCATTTAATTTATGAGTGTCCAGCGCCAAGTAGGTTTTAGCAAATCCACCGCCCCCTAAACGTTTAACTGGTTGATAACGATTTTTCAATATTACCAAAGGAATACTACAGGTAGGGCAATAACTATTGTTGTCTGGAACTTGGGGATTATCACATTCATAAGTAGGATTCAGACAGCATATCTGATTCATGGCTTTTGGTGAGAGGATATTTTTACTGAATATCTAAGGTGGTTTATTATCTAGTTCGCGTGTTTATTTTAGCACGAAAGGTGCCGGGAGTGATCATTATTCTTGCGGGGTCGGAAAAGTGCCATATAGTGTATAATTGTTAAGAACTAGAAAAACATTGGCAAAAAGTGAACTCTGTGTGTTAATTTCCTGTAAGTTGTTGGTTAATGAACTACCTATCTCGACAGATCTGCAAAGTACAGCATTTTGGTAAATAAGGTATGCGAAAAGAAAGTAAAAAGAATAATCTAAACAGTCCAAATAAACTAACACGCAATTTATTATTCTTGTTTTTAACCTTGGGTGGTAGTCTGCTAACAACAAACTTTTTTGCACCAGTACTAGCACAATCAAATACGGAAAGTAATGGTTTGGAACTGTTACCAAGAGTCGCTAACAAGAATAAGGTTAGAATTGATGGTTCGATTAAATTGTTAATGATCAACCGAAAGCTAAAAAATAGCTTTGAGGAACTGTTTCCCGGTACTCAGGTAGAAATAGGGACAAGCGGTAATGATGCAGCTATTAAATCCTTGTTGAACGGGAAAATTGATGTAGCGGCGATCGCCCGGGGACTGACTCCAGCAGAAAAAGCCCAGGGACTAAAGCAGGTTCGTCTAACCAGGGAAAAAATTGCCGTTGTGGTTGGTGTTGATAATCCCTTCCAGGGTGGTTTAACGATTGGGGAGTTTACGAGGGTATTTAGAGGTGAAATTACTAACTGGTCTCAGGTAGGTGGGCCTCCCACAGCAATTAGGTTTATTGATCGTTCTGTGACCAGTGAAACTCGCCGTTCTCTCGGTGGTTACCCAGTGTTCAATTTTCCCGAATTTACTAGTAATAGTGATAAATATCTTACTGTCAGCCGAGATAAAACTACGGAAATTATCCAACAATTGGGTAAGGATGGTATCAGTTATGCCATAGTCAGTCAAGTAAAAACAGTTCCCCAGGTAAGAATACTCAAAATTCAGGGTACTTATCCCGATAATTCCAAATATCCCTTTTCATTACCCCTGGTTTATGCTTACAAGCGTAATTCAGATCCTATAGTGATTAATTTTGTTGACCTTGCTACCACCCAAGTAGGAAAAAAAGCTATATCTAAGGCCAAAGAAGAAGAGTTGTCAGCAGTCGCAACATTGCCAAATATGGCACAAAACTCCACCCCTGGTTCTGAGTCTCTAGCTCCCAGTTATTCCCAAAATGGGCTGCTGTCAAGTTCTGTCTCCCCAGGAATAAATAATGGTAATTATTTTGGCTATGCTAGTCGGCTATTTTCCAGTGTTGTGGGAAACGGAAAACTCCTAGGAGTGTTAATTGGTTTATTCTTTCTAGTAATAGTCCTAACGTTCTTACTTTGGCTATTAATGAGTAAAAAATCCCCACGAAAGAAAAATCTTGCTACTGAGGGGATATCAGGTTCTAGTCAAAGGGCCAAAAGGAGAATTCTGAAAGAAACGGACAACACGGACAAGAATAGTAATGAGAGTCTAGTTAATTACTCCGCCACGGAAAAAGTAATTGCCAGTGACTCCGATGTTTTTGATCAAGCGGTAGGCTTAGATTTCGGGGAGTTGGTTTGGGATATGGAAGCACCAGTTGGAGTGGTCAACAACCCTCCTCTAACAGTCATAGAGAATCACATTCCCCCAAATAATTCTCAAATCGGTACCGGAAGCTCCATTGTCTTTGTACCGCGCTCGGCTAAATGGGCCTATGTTCACTGGTACATTTCCGAGAGCGATCGCCAGTTGGCAAAAAAGAGAGGAGGTAACATTCTAGCTATTAGACTTTATGATGTGACCAATCTGGATCTGAGTGTTCAATCTCCTCCTTTGGTTAAGGAATATGAGTGTGAGGAATCAGGGTCAGATTACTACTTAGCCATTCCCAGAACCCATCATGAGTACATGACGGAAATTGGGTATTTGACCACTGACCATCAGTGGTTAAATATGGCCCGTTCTCAAACTATCTGGACCTATAATCTTCCTGATAGGGAGTTATAGTCACTTTTAGTCATCTAAATTACTCTCTATCCTCATACTCAGATCTAACCATCGTGATTGAGTTACAGGGGCACTGCTGGAAATAAAATCCACACCCGTTTGTGCCACACTACGAATAGTCTCTAAGCTAATATTGCCCGATGCTTCAACTTTCACCCGTTTATCCTGTTGACGAATTAAACTTACTGCTTGGGTCATCATATCCAGAGACATATTATCCAACATAATAATGTCAGCTTGACATTGTAGCGCTTCCTCAACCTGCTCTATAGTTTCAGTTTCTACCTCAATGGTCAGTGGATATGGGATTTGCGATCGCACTTGTTGAATAGCCTTAGTAATACTGCCAGCTGCCACTATGTGATTATCCTTAATCATCACCGCATCATCCAATCCCATACGATGATTAATAGCTCCACCCACCGAACTAGCATACTTTTCTAAAATTCTCAAACCGGGAGTGGTCTTACGAGTATCAACAAACTTAGCGGACAGATCTGCTATTTTTTCCACATACATATTAGTCAAACTAGCAATTCCACTTAACCGCATGACCAAATTCAGTGCCACCCGCTCCCCCATCAATAACCCATCCCAAGCCCCTGTAATTTCTGCTACTACTTCATCAGATTGACACGGGTCTCCCTCAGCCTTGAGTGGCACAAAATTGATTTTGTCATTTAATAGGTAAAACACCCTAGCTGCAATTGGCAACCCGGCAATTATCCCCCGTGCTTTAGCCACCCACCTAGCTTGTACAATAGTATGGCGATCGGATAATAGGGCTTGAGTCGTGCGATCGCCCCTGCCAATATCTTCCATCAACCAGACCCGCAGCATGGGGTCAAGCAACAAAACCGGTGGTAATACACCCAATAAATTTTTAATCGAATTTTCCATCAGTTGTTTAAATGTAATCAAGCTTAAACAGAGATTTCAACAGGTCACCCGTGGCTCAAATGCCTGACCCGTAAAGGATTCAGCCCCTAAGATTTTGGCAAAAAACTTTTTTAGAAAAAAAGTGGAAAAAGTAGTTGACATTCTCAAAGAGGTTCGCTATATTGATTAAGTGGCTGAGAGAGACGCAAGAAACAGCGACTCCCAAGCACACCCGAACCTTGAAAACAATATAGTTTGAAAGACAGTACAAAGCAATCTACTCGTCAAGAAAATAATGACAGACTGAGATAATCAGTCAAAGAAAGAGCTAAAAACAAACTTAACAAAACGGAGAGTTTGATCCTGGCTCAGGATGAACGCTGGCGGTATGCTTAACACATGCAAGTCGAACGAGATGCTTAGGCATCTAGTGGCGGACGGGTGAGTAACGCGTGAGAATCTGGCTCCAGGTCGGGGACAACAGTTGGAAACGACTGCTAATACCGGATGTGCCGAGAGGTGAAAGATTTATCGCCTGGAGATGAGCTCGCGTCTGATTAGCTAGTTGGTGGTGTAAGGGACTACCAAGGCATCGATCAGTAGCTGGTCTGAGAGGATGATCAGCCACACTGGGACTGAGACACGGCCCAGACTCCTACGGGAGGCAGCAGTGGGGAATTTTCCGCAATGGGCGAAAGCCTGACGGAGCAATACCGCGTGAGGGAGGAAGGCTCTTGGGTCGTAAACCTCTTTTCTCAAGGAAGAAGAAAGTGACGGTACTTGAGGAATAAGCATCGGCTAACTCCGTGCCAGCAGCCGCGGTAATACGGAGGATGCAAGCGTTATCCGGAATGATTGGGCGTAAAGGGTCTGCAGGTGGAACTGAAAGTCTGCTGTTAAAGAGTTTGGCTTAACCAAATAAAAGCGGTGGAAACTACAGAACTAGAGTGCGGTAGGGGCAAAAGGAATTCCTGGTGTAGCGGTGAAATGCGTAGATATCAGGAAGAACACCGGTGGCGAAAGCGTTTTGCTAGACCGTAACTGACACTGAGGGACGAAAGCTAGGGGAGCGAATGGGATTAGATACCCCAGTAGTCCTAGCCGTAAACGATGGATACTAGGCGTGGCTTGTATCGACCCGAGCCGTGCCGGAGCTAACGCGTTAAGTATCCCGCCTGGGGAGTACGCACGCAAGTGTGAAACTCAAAGGAATTGACGGGGGCCCGCACAAGCGGTGGAGTATGTGGTTTAATTCGATGCAACGCGAAGAACCTTACCAAGACTTGACATCCTGCGAATCCCAGTGAAAGCTGGGAGTGCCTTAGGGAGCGCAGAGACAGGTGGTGCATGGCTGTCGTCAGCTCGTGTCGTGAGATGTTGGGTTAAGTCCCGCAACGAGCGCAACCCTCGTTTTTAGTTGCCAGCATTAAGTTGGGCACTCTAGAGAGACTGCCGGTGACAAACCGGAGGAAGGTGAGGATGACGTCAAGTCAGCATGCCCCTTACGTCTTGGGCTACACACGTACTACAATGCTACGGACAGAGGGCAGCGAGCCAGGGATGGCAAGCGAATCCAGAAACCGTAGCTCAGTTCAGATCGAAGGCTGCAACTCGCCTTCGTGAAGGAGGAATCGCTAGTAATTGCAGGTCAGCATACTGCAGTGAATTCGTTCCCGGGCCTTGTACACACCGCCCGTCACACCATGGAAGTTGGTCACGCCCGAAGTCATTACCCCAACCGAAAGGAGGGGGATGCCTAAGGTAGGACTGGTGACTGGGGTGAAGTCGTAACAAGGTAGCCGTACCGGAAGGTGTGGCTGGATCACCTCCTTTTAGGGAGACCTACCCATTGAAGAATCGAAAGCGGAAAGCGAATAGAGAATCAAATGGTCTACTCTAGGTCGGTGACGTGAGATTGTGAAGTCTTTCAAACTAATATTTGGTTCGCGAGAGGGCTATTAGCTCAGGTGGTTAGAGCGCACCCCTGATAAGGGTGAGGTCCCTGGTTCGAGTCCAGGATGGCCCACCTGATGGGGGTTTAGCTCAGTTGGTAGAGCGCCTGCTTTGCAAGCAGGATGTCAGCGGTTCGAGTCCGCTAACCTCCACATTGGGTATCTTCAGCAACTAGGAAAGACCTAGACTGCTGGTGATAAACCAGCCAGAACCTTGAAAACTGCATATAGAAAGATAAGAGTAAGAGTAAGTGGTCAAGCTAATAAGGGCTCATGGTGGATACCTAGGCACACAGAGGCGAAGAAGGACGTGGTTACCTGCGAAAAGTTCCGGGGAGTTGGAAGCAAACAGAGAGCCGGAAATATCCGAATGGGGCAACCCTGAAAACTGCCTGTTGAATATATAGACAGGAAAGAGCGAACCTGGCGAATTGAAACATCTTAGTAGCCAGAGGAAAAGAAATCAAAAGAGATTCCCCGAGTAGTGGTGAGCGAAAGGGGAAAAGCCTAAACCAGGGGGTATACCTCCTGGGGTAGTGGGACAGCAAAATCGAATCTAGAGACTAGACGAAGCAGCTAAATACTGCACCAGAGGGGGTGAAAGTCCTGTAGTCGAAAGTCAAAGGATAGAAGCTGAATCCCGAGTAGTACGGGGCACGAGGAATCCCGTATGAATCAGCGAGGACCATCTCGTAAGGCTAAATACTACTGTGTGACCGATAGAGAACAAGTACCGCGAGGGAAAGGTGAAAAGAACCCCGGAAGGGGAGTGAAAAAGAACATGAAACCGTGAGCTTACAAGCAGTGGGAGTCCGATTAAACGGATGACCGCGTGCCTGTTGAAGAATGAGCCGGCGACTTATAGGTACTGGTAGGTTAAAGCGGGAATGCTGGAGCCAAAGGGAAACCGAGTCTGAAAAGGGCGATAATCAGTATTTATAGACCCGAACCCTGGTGATCTAACCATGGCCAGGATGAAGCTTGGGTAAAACCAAGTGGAGGTCCGAACCGACCGATGTTGAAAAATCGGCGGATGAGCGGTGGTTAGGGGTGAAATGCCAATCGAACCAGGAGCTAGCTGGTTCTCCCCGAAATGTGTTGAGGCGCAGCGGTAATGAAAAAATTGGGGGGTAAAGCACTGTTTCGGTGCGGGCTGGGAGACCGGTACCAAATCGAGGCAAACTAAGAATACCCAAGGAGCACATTGCCAGTGAGACGGTGGGGGATAAGCTTCATCGTCAAGAGGGAAACAGCCCAGACCACCAGCTAAGGTCCCCAAATCATCACTAAGTGAAAAAGGAGGTGGGGTTGCAAAGACAACTAGGAGGTTTGCCTAGAAGCAGCCACCCTTGAAAGAGTGCGTAATAGCTCACTAGTCAAGCGATCCTGCGCCGAAAATGAAAGGGGCTAAGTGATGTACCGAAGCTGTGGGATTAGAAATAATCGGTAGGGGAGCGTTCCGTAGTAGTGAGAAGCAGTAGCGGCAAGCAGCTGTGGACGAGACGGAAGTGAGAATGTCGGCTTGAGTAGCGCAAACATTGGTGAGAATCCAATGCCCCGAAACCCTAAGGGTTCCAGAGGCAGGTTCGTCCACTCTGGGTTAGTCGGGACCTAAGGCGAGGTCGAAAGGCGTAGTCGATGGAGACCGGGTCAACAATCCCGGACTACAATATGGGAGCAAAACTAGGGACGCATGAAAGATAGCCACGCCCTGAATGGATTGGGAAGACCGTTACGACGGTCGAGTGGGGAAGGAAAGTGCCAAGAAAAGCTAGGGTTGTGATGAACATATAGTACCCGTACCCGAAACCGACACAGGTAGGGAGGTTGAGAATACCAAGGGGCGCGAGATAACTCTCTCTAAGGAACTCGGCAAAATGGCCCCGTAACTTAGGAAGAAGGGGTGCCTGCCGAAAGGCAGGTCGCAGTGAAGAGATCCAGGCGACTGTTTACCAAAAACACAGGTCTCCGCCAACTCGAAAGAGGACGTATGGGGGCTGACGCCTGCCCAGTGCCGGAAGGTTAAGGAAGTTGGTCAGTGGAAACATGAAGCTGACGACCGAAGCCCCGGTGAACGGCGGCCGTAACTATAACGGTCCTAAGGTAGCGAAATTCCTTGTCGGGTAAGTTCCGACCCGCACGAAAGGCGTAACGATCTGGATGGTGTCTCAGAGAGAGACTCGGCGAAATAGGAATGTCTGTGAAGATACGGACTACCTGCACCTGGACAGAAAGACCCTATGAAGCTTTACTGTAGCCTGGAATTGTGTTCGGGCTTGGCTTGCGCAGGATAGGTGGGAAGCGAAGAACTTCTCCTTGAGGGGGGAAGGGAGCTAACGGTGAGATACCACTCTGGCGAAGCTAGAATTCTAACTAATCACCGTAAGCCGGTGAGAGGAAAGTTTCAGGTGGGCAGTTTGACTGGGGCGGTCGCCTCCTAAAAGGTAACGGAGGCGCGCAAAGGTTCTCTCAGCACGCTTGGAAACCGTGCGACGAGTGTAAAGGCAAAAAGAGAGCTTGACTGCAAGACCAACAAGTCGAGCAGGGACGAAAGTCGGCCTTAGTGATCCGACGGCGCAGCATGGAATGGCCGTCGCTCAACGGATAAAAGTTACTCTAGGGATAACAGGCTGATCTCCCCCAAGAGTCCACATCGACGGGGAGGTTTGGCACCTCGATGTCGGCTCATCGCAACCTGGGGCGGAAGTACGTCCCAAGGGTTGGGCTGTTCGCCCATTAAAGCGGTACGTGAGCTGGGTTCAGAACGTCGTGAGACAGTTCGGTCGATATCCGGTGCAGGCGAAAGAACATTGAGAGGAGTCCTCCTTAGTACGAGAGGACCGGGAGGAACGAACCGCTGGTGTACCAGTTATTCCGCCAGGAGTAGACGCTGGGTAGCCAAGTTCGGAGAGGATAACCGCTGAAAGCATCTAAGTGGGAAGCCCACCTTAAGATGAGTGTTCTCACTACGAGAGTAGGTAAGGTCACGGGGAGAAGACCCGTTGATAGGCTTTATGTGGAAGTACAGTAATGTATGTAGCAGAGGAGTCCTAACAGACCGAGGGCTTGACCTCAGAAATTAAATTTACTCTTATCGAAATATATGCAGTCTTCAGGGTTTTGAAGTTACTACTTTGAAACCGAGAGGTTTTCCTGGTGTCTATGGTGCGGTGGAACCACACTGATACCTTCCCGAACTCAGAGGTGAAACGCTGTTGCGGCGACGATAGTATGGGGGTTGCCCTATGTCAAAATAGCTCGATGCCAGGTTTATTATTACACAATCGCTCACTCCATTTATTATGGGGTGGGCGGTTTGGTTTTGGCGCAAGGCTATATTAAGAAATGTTGTTAAGTTACTCATACAAGGTTATACAGTGTTATAATTAACAGTGGTAAAACTATAAATAATAAGTAATTCAACATGGCAACTATAATACCGTTCTCTATTCCTGGAAAAGCTAGTGAGGGAGAAAGGAAATTATACAATATTCTCAGAAATAAGTTATCAGATAATTTCTATGTTTGGTATGAACCCAGAATAGATGGTCGTTATCCTGACTTTATTATTTTGTCTCCTGATTTTGGGCTACTTGTTATAGAAGTTAAGGGATGGTATGCCAAAAACATACTTACAGCTTCCTATGATACTTTTAAAATTCAGAATAATCGTAATGATTTAGAGACAACTGAAAAACAGAAGTCTCCTTTACGACAGGGTAAGGACTATCTGGATAAATTATTAAATCTGCTGAAAGAAACTAGAATATTAACTAATCAATGTGGCAAATATCAGGGGAACTTATGTTTTCCCATTGGTGTTGGTGCAGTTATGTCTAACTTGACCTATGAACAAGCTCACAGAAAAAATTTAACTGATGTACTACCGACTCAAAGTGTAATTTATCGTGATGAATTATTGGCATGGGAAGAAGATGATATTCAAGAAAAAACTATTATCCAGCGTTTTCAAAAAATGTTTGGAATTGACTTTGTTTTTTCTCCTTTAACACCTGATCAGATTAGCACTATCAGGGGAATTATATATCCTGAAATTGTTATTAGACCAGAAAAAGCTACATTGAAAAGTCTTAATTCTGAATTTTCAATTTTACCAAGCGATGTTATATTAAGAACATTAGACAGTAAGCAAGAATCTTTGTCTAAAAGTATAGGAGATGGTCATCGTATCTTTTTCGGTGTCTCTGGTTCGGGGAAAACTCTATTGTTAATCTCACGCGCTAAATACTTAATCAACCAAAATCATAATGCGAAAATATTAATACTGTGTTTCAATGTATGTTTGGCAGCTCATATAAAATCAGTTTTTCATCAAGATTCACAAAATCAGCATTATCAAAATATTGAAGTCAGAAATTTTGATGAGTGGGCAAAATCTGTATTAGGTAGATTACCTAATCAATCTGAAGGAAATCGTGACGAATATATAGGTAACCTAGTTATTAATAAATTATCTGAATATTCACAAGAACAGAAATGGGATGCTATTTTTATTGATGAAGCTCATACTTTTGTTCCTATTTGGTTTCAGTGTTGCTTGAATGCTCTGAAAGATAGTGAAAATAGTGATTTAATGATTGTTGCAGATGGCAACCAAAGCCTTTATAAAAGGTCTAATTTTAGGTGGGCCGATGTGGGAATTAGAGCGCAGGGTCGTACTATTAGCAAGAAATTTGACTTAGATAAAAACTACCGTAACACTTATCAAATTCTGTCATCTGCTTTGAATGTTTTAAACCCTGTCTCTGATTTAGTTGAACCTTTAGAAGAAGAAGATGTCACTTTCCCTCTGGTTAAACCTGATTTAGCATTGAGACAGGGGGATAAACCAAAACTTTATATAACTAGCACACCTGATCAACAAGAGGAATGTATTATATCAACTATCCATTCTTTGAAATCATTAAATATTGATGATCGCGATATAGCTATCTTATATAGAAAAAAAAGTCAGGAATATGTACCAAGATTAGATTCTATTATCAGAAAATTCAATCAGCAAGGTATATCCACTTACTGGGTTAATCAAAATGATAATTCTAAAAGACAATATAATGGAAAGAGAGAAGGTGTCAAAATTATAACCATGCATTCATCTCTTGGGTTAGAGTTTAAAGCAGTATTATTAATTTGGTTAGAACAGTTTGATGATTCTATTGGTAAAAAAGACGCTGAAATTTTAGCAAGAAGACAGATTTATGTTGCCATGACTCGCGCTCAAGAACATTTGAGTTTGTATGTCCATCATCAATCTAAACTAGTACGGGAATTAAAAAACGATTCAAGTTTTGACATGTTCAACTCATAGGAGTATTCATATATCAGGAATTAATTATCATGAATGAAAATGAATTAATAAAACAATGCAACGGAACTAGTGAAACAACAGCAATGGAAGGAAGCAGGAACTATTTTTCGCCAAGTATGGGAAAATCAAAATAATGCTTATGCTGCAAGTCGTTATCTTTATTGTTTACGTAAAGGTGGGTATCCATCAGGGTCTATTCAACAAGGAAATAAAGCAATTAATCAATTTCCTGGTAATAAATATATTAAGAATGAATTAGTTTGGTCATATTATGATTATGGTATTAAACCAGAAGCATCCAAAGAAAATTTACACCAATTAGTACAATCAGCAGAAAAAATTTTAAGTTTACAGCCAGATACTTTACCTAAAGAATTAACTGTCCTCACTGTGATTAAAGCTGCTAAACAAAAGGAGAAATGGGATATTGTCTTAGAATGGTGTAATCTGATAAAATCGGAAGATCTGAGTGATGAACCAGTACTTGTTGATGGTAGAATGGGGAAATCTAAAAAAGAACAATGGTTTTTTGCTAAAGTAAAAAGCCTGGTTGGACTTGAATTATGGCAAGAAGCTCGTGCTTGTGCGTTAGAAGCAATTAAATTTTACCCCAAAGAAATCAATTTTTACAGATTCTTCGCTTTGGCATTAGCTAATCTAGCAGAAGAAGAAAAAGCTATTCTCGAGTTGAAGGATATCTTGCTAAAACATCGAGAAGAATGGTATATTTATCAGGATTTATCAGATATATATTTACGTATTAATCAGCCAGAAATAGCCCTAAAGTTTGCTTGCCAAGCAGCATTATCTCCGGGAGAAGATACAATTAAAGTTACTTTATATGAAAAAATTTGTCAGCAAAGCTTATTACTAGGAAAGTTAGAAATGTCTGCACAACATTTAGAACTATGCAAGGTAATTCGAGAAAGAGAAGGTTGGAAAGCCAAAGATACCTTACAACAATTACAAGCAAAAATTAACCAGGAAATCACTAACCAGCAATTAACATTCACTAAATTTGAGGGAGATATCACTAAGTTAAATCAAATATGTCGGAAATACTGGAAAGAAATTATATATCGGGAAATTCCCCGTTATTGCGGTACAATTGAATCATTACCGCCTAACAAGGCTCATGGATGGATTATAGATGATACTGGCAATCGTGTCTTCTTCTTACAACGAGAGTTACCTAAATTTTTGCGTAAAGAAAAGCAGAGAGTCAGCTTTATTTTACAAGAAAGTTATGATAGAAAAAGAGATAAAATATCGGTTAAAGCCACAGATTTTCAGATACACAAACAATGAAAAACTAGATAAAACAATAATTTATGCAAGGACATACTTAGACAATCGGCACAACTAGGTTAACAGAGTCAGGCAGATCTTTTCAGGTAAAAACAGGATTTAATGCTGGTATTCCCATCAACATTTTGTATACAGTTTTACCTCAAACCTACTTCAATGTCAGATCCGTAACGCCTCCATCGCCTTCTATCAGAACCCCCGAACCAATAGCTTATCTGTTGGCTTCTACACCCGTCAAGGAATAAATAGATTTACGATTTTAATCTGATTCATAATGATAACGAGCTTGTAAAAAATAAACTTTATTTTGTGTTACTTTATAAACCAAACGATGTTCTAAATCAATGCGTCGTGACCAAGTATCAGGAGCAATATATTTAAGAGGTTCAGGTTTACCTAAGCCTGTAAACGGTTGACCATCAAGAATATCCGCTACTAAATCTAATATCTTATCCCCTTTTTTTCTATCATGATTATACCACCAAGCCAAATCTGCTTTAAAATCAGGACTGAAAACCGGAAAATACCCACATAATTCTTTTTCTTCATTATGAGTATCCGGCTTTTTTTTCTTACACTCAATTCCTAACTCCTCTTTTAATTCAGCCAATGTTTGAGGAGTTTCCATTGCTGTTTGTGTCCATTCTAAAGCTCGAAATAAACGTTTAGCATTTTCAGGTGATCTTAATAAATAAACACACTCTAATAAACTGGAAAGTTCATCTTCTGCAATTAACGCGACATTTTTCTCATTACGACGTTTAATGACTACAATTTCCCGTTGATCACACACCTGATCTAAGATAGTTGCTAAATTCAACCTTGCTTGAGAGTAAGTGGTTTCTTTGTTTAACATTCTCTTTTTTAATAAGTTGTACAACTATATTGTACAATATTCTAAATTTCTTGTCAACCTTGTGTTTACAGCTATTTTCATGTATTTAAACTACAAAATGAGGTAAATTATTATCGGTGAGTGGGTGAGCCAAAGTCGGGTTTTTATTTGTGGTTTTGAGGAGGGATGTTGGTTGGAACATGGGTTGGATTGCGATCGCTCATTAACTTCTAGAAAAAACATATATAAATAAAATATAAATTACTTAAAAGCATCTAGCGCCCTTTTTTAAAGGGTTGGGGGGATCAAAAGGTGTAACAATTGAGAATGAACCGATCAGTGATCCTACCCCATAAAAAAAGCCCCCCAACCAGTGAGGAGCTTTTGATTTACCAGTATTGATTATTAACCGTTGATTGCAGGTGCAGTTAAAGCTACAGGAGCTACCTCACCAGCAGCTAAATCCAAGGGGAAGTTGTGCGCATTGCGCTCGTGCATTACTTCCATACCCAGGTTAGCGCGGTTGATTACATCCGCCCAGGTTCCGATTACACGACCTTGAGAATCAATGATGGATTGGTTGAAGTTGAATCCATTCAGGTTGAATGCCATGGTGCTTACACCCAGTGCTGTAAACCAGATTCCTACTACTGGCCATGCAGCCAAGAAGAAGTGTAGTGAACGGCTGTTGTTGAATGAAGCATATTGGAATATCAAGCGACCGAAGTAACCGTGTGCTGCTACGATGTTGTAGGTTTCTTCCTCTTGTCCGAACTTGTAACCATAGTTTTGAGACTCGGTTTCGGTTGTTTCTCTGACTAAGGAGGAGGTTACCAAGGAACCGTGCATAGCGCTGAACAAGCTACCACCGAATACACCTGCTACACCCAACATGTGGAAGGGGTGCATCAGAATGTTATGTTCTGCTTGGAACACGATCATGAAGTTGAAAGTGCCAGAGATACCTAAAGGCATACCATCGGAGAAGGAACCTTGTCCAATGGGGTAGATTAAGAATACTGCGGTAGCAGCTGCCAAAGGTGCGGAGAAAGCTACGCAAATCCAAGGGCGCATGCCTAAACGGAAGGATAGTTCCCATTCACGACCTAGGTAGCAAGCTACACCAATCAAGAAGTGGAAAATTACTAATTGGTAAGGACCACCGTTGTATAACCATTCATCTAAGGAAGCAGCTTCCCAAATTGGGTAGAAGTGCAAACCAATAGCGTTAGAAGAGGGAACAACTGCACCGGAGATGATGTTGTTACCATACATTAAGGAACCAGCTACGGGTTCACGGATACCATCGATATCAACTGGGGGAGCAGCGATAAAAGCGATGATGAAGCAAGTAGTAGCTGCGAGCAGGGTAGGGATCATTAACACACCGAACCAGCCAATATAGAGGCGGTTGTTGGTGCTGGTGATGAATTCGCAGAAGCGGTCCCACAGATTAGCGCTTTGGCGCTGTTGAATAGCAGTGGTCATGGTTTTATAAATGCGGTTTGACCGAAAGGTTTATGTATGTTTGGCTAGGTGTTTTTACCTTGTGAACTTATATTAAGATAAATATTTAGTTTTGTAAAGGGGTTTCTACAAAAAATTTAATAAATTTGCCAATTAGGGATTTTGCTATTATGTAGCAGGGGTTTCCGGGTAATAAGTTACCGACAAGAGACGATCGCCCTAATTGCCAATTAACGCTTTTACATCCGGTAAGCAGGCCAATCCGGAGATCATGATCATATAGTAAATATAGTAGATATCAGATTGGCAGGGACCAGCATTATTAATGCGTTTGGGCATGTCTTAGCTATTAAGTGCGGGAGCTTATGATAATCTACCTAAAAAGATGATTCCAGGAGTCAAATCTGATTTTTGGCTTTGATTTGTAAGTACCTTTCCACCAACTGCTCGGAAATTTGATTTGCTGGTGCATCCAACACCAAAACTCCCTGTTGTTTCAACTGAGCAAAAGCAATTTCTCTTTGTGATATCAAGTCCAAAGAAACTGCTCGATTATAAGCCTGTGTTAAGTCTTGACTAAAAGTATGAGCTATTTGATCAATCCCAGGATCCCTGAGTGTTACACAAAAAGGTAGATATCGAGGCACTAATTTACACAGCGCTACTAGTAGTTCATGGGAAGCAGTAACATCGACTAAATCAGTAATTAACACTACTAGAGATCTACGAGTCTTTTGTTTTACCACATAGGTAATGGCATTTAAATAATCAGACTCCACTAACACTGGTTCAATAGGTGTAAGTCTGTCTATAAGTTGATTGAGGTGATTTTGTCCTCGTTCAGGAGGTATCCAGGTGTGTACCTGAGAGTCAAATATCCCTACCCCCACGCGATCGCCCCTATATAATCCTGCTAATGCCAAAGACAAGGTGGTATTTAAACCCCAATCATATCGTTTTAACCCTTGTACATTAGCTGTCATTAGTCTACCACGATCTAATAATATAAGCAGAGTTTGTTCCTGTTGAGGCTCTAGAACTCT
The DNA here is from genome assembly GCA_000175855.1 of Raphidiopsis brookii D9. GTDB lineage: Bacteria > Cyanobacteriota > Cyanobacteriia > Cyanobacteriales > Nostocaceae > Raphidiopsis > Raphidiopsis brookii. Next base: position 18,383 of record ACYB01000037.1, on the reverse strand, counting down.
TACTAGGGGACTCACATTTCCATAAGCACGTCTAGCTGTAGCTTTCCAATCAATTAACCGCAGGTCATCCCCCATGCAGTAATTACGGAGTTCAGCAAATTCCGTTCCCATTCCCCGTTGACGCAATTTAGTGATAGATCCAGAAGATTGTAGGGTTAAACGAATAGCGAGGGATCTGAGTCCTAACAAATCAGGATACACCTTAGCCACAGTTTTTTGGGGAATTTGCCAATTGTCCCACCCTAGAGCCCAATTTCCCAGCTGTCGAACTTGAATATTTCCCCACCAAAATTCTCCCCGTTGATTAGGTCGAATGGTGTACTTTACTTCCTGAGTATGATTAGGGGGAAGGTTAACTACCAGGTTAGATGTGGATACGGGAAATTCTGTAGGATAGTAATCACGAATTTGAATAGCACTATTGACATTCCCAGACTCTACGTTCAATATTATTAAGTTATCACGTCCAATAGATAAACGTAGAGGTAATTGACGACTAATTTTGACCCGATGTTTTCTGATATTGAAGCAGTCAATGACCATCAGTGCCATGACCACCAAATCAAATAGTAGGGTGAGGGTAATACTTTGGTAAATACCCACAATCACCGATAAAATGGGTGAAATAACTATTCCTAAACTCAATAAGAAATAAACTTTTTTAGCTGGAATCATACTATCTAGGAACGGGAACTTGATTAATTACAGTGGTTATGACCGAATCAATTTTTGAGCCATCTAACATTGCTTCTGGGTTTAAAATCAAACGGTGACGCAATAGGGGAGCAGCAACTGCTTTCACATCATCGGGGGTGACAAAATCTCTACCAGCAAGCCAAGCGCATGCTTGGGATGTTTGTAACCAAGCTCCAGCAGCACGGGGAGATGCGCCTAGGGCTAAATCAGGATGTTTACGGGTCTTACTCACTATTTCTAGAATATAATCCACTATAGCTTCAGCTACATTCACCTGTTTTACAGCTTGTCTAGCTTGTAGTATATTGTTTACAGTGGTAACTGGATTTAAATTAGAAATGTCTATTCTTCTTCCTGTAAAACCAGATTGACGATTAAACAACATTTGTTTTTCCGCTACTTGATCTGGATAACCTACCACTAGTTTAAATAGAAACCGATCTAATTGAGCTTCTGGTAGGGGATAGGTCCCTTCAAATTCTAGGGGGTTTTGGGTAGCAACCACCCAAAATAAATCGGGTAATGGTAAACTTTCACCATCTAGGGTCACCTGTAATTCTTCCATAGCTTCTAGTAATGCAGCTTGGGTTTTTGGGGGAGTACGGTTAATTTCATCAGCAAGTAAGATTTCTGTAAAAATCGGTCCCTTCCTCAAATAGAAGTTGCGGGTGTTTAAATCAAAAATATTGGTACCTGTGATATCGGATGGCAACACATCTGGTGTCAGTTGGATTCTTTTGAACTCTCCTTGAATCAGTTGTGCCAAAACTTTAACCAACAAAGTTTTTCCAGTTCCGGGAACTCCCTCCAAAATTATGTGACCACCTGCTAAGAATGCAATTAAACATTGCTTGATTAAACCTGATTGTCCCACAATAATCTTGCTTACTTCTTTTCCCAGGTTAATTACGGCTGAATGTGTTATGCTCATGTGTCTTTATTGTATCTATTCCTAGGGGTGAATTTAGATGGATTGATTTTTCCGTAGACTTTGCCATTTAGCTAACCAGTTTAACAGGTTCTTTTCACTAATACGTTGTTTGCTGGTCTGTACTTTTAGTAATTCTTCTAGCTCCGCTGGACTTTTACCAGTTTGTTGTTGCCAAGTTTTAATTAAATCCTCTTGGTTTACTGGTGTGTTTCCCATTCCTAATACCTTTTGTAGTTGCAACTGCTCTTCTTTGCCAATCATTTCTAAAACAAAATCACTAGATTGGGCTTTGCGTAAAACTGCTGCTAATGCTTGAATATAAGCCCGACTGTTCTCTGTAATCGGTAGATCTAGCTTGATAGCTCTACCAAAACGACGATTGCCAGACCAAATTAATAATATTACTACTATACTTAATTGTAATAGCATTGGAAATAATGGAGTCTTGGCGAAGTAATCTAATAAATTTCCTTCCTTGTCCTGATAATTAGTGTTTCGATTAACATCTTTATATCCATGAATATATTCATCTACAAGAATTTTTTCACTCCCATCAGTAACTAATTTTGCTAAGTACTTAAAGTTGGCTTCATCTTGGTAAGCATTGGCAGCGAGATGGATAGTAGTGGCAAATATTACTTTTCCTTTACCAGATTTCCACTGCCAAACCACAGCACCAAAACGATCTCCCAATAAAACTTCTTCCTGAGTAGGTTCAACATATCTTCTGCTAGTGTCAATCTTGACCCTACCCAAGGGTGATTCTTGATAGGTAGTAAATTCTGCTGCTGTTGATGGTTGTTTGATCCCTAAAATAACTAATGTATTACCTTGCTCTATCCATTTTAGTTGTTGAGCTTCAAAATTGCCTTCTACCAAATTTCGGTTGATTTGCACTAATTCAGGATTGACCTGAATCAAGGTTACTGGTTTGGTTACTGGCTCAATTTCTACAAAAGGCTTTTGCCATCGCTGGATCTTCACCCCTTGATTTTGCATAAAAGTATACCAACCAGCATAGCCTTCTGGACCGCGATTATAACTAGAACCATTTTTGATATTCTGACTAGGAGTAAAGCTGAAAATAACCAAGATCACCATTACCAAGGCGATCGCACTTAGATAAATTCGACGTTTAAGGGGGAGCATAATTAAGGAGAGTTGAATAATTCTTGATAAGAATGAAGACAGTGTTGATAATTCTCAGCTGAAATCTTATGCTTACTAAAGCATAACTGCTCATGAGTAGTAATTAAAGTCTCATAGGGTTGAATGGAAGCAACAGTGCCCAGGAGCAGTTGTAAATATTCTCCATCGGTGCGACTTGGTTGTTGAAGGGCGATCGCTCTTTCGTGCAATTGTTGCAGCATGGAAAAATATAGGAACTGACAGGCTTTTTGATAGTCACCCTGGTGGTAAAATTCTTGAGATTTAGCCAATAGGAAATTGCCAGAGAGCTGAGGAGGAGAATCAGGGATCGAGGGATGACCAAAGGGAGAATTCAGATTTTTCCACCAGGTATGTATTTCCGGGTAAAATTCTTGCCATAAACGCCAAATTACCCAAGCCAAGAATAAAACCAATATCAGCCAAAATAATACTTGTAGAATTTTCAGGATTTGTTCACTAATGGACAATCTTGAATTTTCTGGGATGTTTTTAAAAAGTTGAGAGTATTGGTATTCTAACCATTGTTGTATTCGCTGATTGAACAAATATAATTCCCATTCCCATGTTGTTTTTTCCCAAGTATTATTGCCCATAACTATCGTATTTTTAATAGACATCTTGCAACTGACTTTTGGGAAATTGTACAGGAATAGGGAAGGTATAGCAAGTAGCTGACAAAATATAGGGGTGGGGAATGGGTGGGCGATCGCCTGAGATTCCCTGAGCTATATAGTTTTTTGGAGAGTAGCTATGGGTGTAATTGGGTATAATATATTAATAATAAGTCTCAATACTTATCAACAAAAGCTTGGAGTAATTTTCAAATGACAATTTATTTTTACAAAGTTTGGGAACCTTATGGCTGTTTCTCCAACTTTTCCCCCCATCCGATTGAAATTCACGGTGTTTACTGGGCAACTGTTGAACATTATTATCAGGCGCAAAAATTTGTTCACACCGAGGACAATGTCATTATACCTCTAATTCGCAGTGCTCCCACTCCTGAAATGGCTGCTGCTTTAGGAAGATGTGAAACACGTAAATCACGTCCAGACTGGAATTTGATTAAAATTGATGTGATGAAAACAGCAGTTTGGCAGAAATTTCTCAGCCATCAGGAAATCCAGGAGGTTTTGTTGGGAACGGGAGATGAAACATTAGTAGAAAACTCACCGATAGATTATTTCTGGGGTTGTGGTGCTGATAAGACAGGAGAAAACCATCTTGGGAAAATTCTCATGGGTATACGAAACCAAATTCGGTTCGGTTTGCGGCGTAATTGAAGAATATTACGTTTTGTTACCAAAATGGCAAATCTCTGGTAACTCTAATTTAAAGGTGCTATTCTATAGTTGAAGCTAAAAAAGAAGCTTCCCTGGCAGATCGAACAGCTAGAGTTAGAGTCAAAAAGTAGTAAGAGGTTAAAAACGCTGTTGAATTACAATCTGTCTCGTCTGAACACCACAACGCCCAACGCGAGTGCTTGTATTCCCTCAAGTTAGTAAAGGGGGTAATGTGGCCAGTATTCATTCCTTAGTAGATCAAGGTGGTGAAAGCAGGCGCATCCCTGGATAGGATTCAGCAAAAGTAGGGAATCACCAAGTCGGTAGATGTTGGGTGTTGCGCTGTGTGGATATAACTTTTTCCTGATGGTAATTCTGTACTGATTTTCCCCTATTTTTGTGATATAATTAGCGATCGCAGAGAGTTTCAATAATGTCAACAGCGGTTTATGTCAATAATTGCGCTCAGAGCATGGTATATACAGGATTATGAACCAATTACAGAGTTGGAAAAACGACCCCCAGACATTCGTTTGAGTAAGAAAAGTTTGCTCAAGTCTGGTTTGCGGGCTGATTTTTTGGAAGATGCTGACCAGGTAAGAACAGCAACCTGGTTTAAACAGTATTTGGAAGGTGATTCCATAGAATTTTATATTGAGGGTAGTGGTGGTTATTCTGTAGCTAATGTTGATTTGATTAGTCATGAAATTTACTTGACAAAACAAAGTTTGTTATCACAGTTAGAACCAACTATTTTTTTCTCCTTTCAAACCGAGTATGCAAGGTCCAGTGACCTATTCAGGGAGAACCTACAGGAAACCATAAAAACCCTAAATAGCAGGTCCCGGGTGCCCTTAACACTGATAGAATCATCCCGGTCAAGAAATAAACCTTTAAGATTAAACCGCACAATTATGCGGAAGATCCGTAAGAGTCTGTTGTTCATTGCTGATACCACACCGATTACTAGCATTGAGGGGAAAGATTTCTCTGAGTTAATTCCCAGTCCCAATGTTTGTATAGAAATAGGTTACGCGCTTGAACACAAGCGAACAGAACAAATTATATTCGTGCATGTCCATCGTCCAGAATTGGAGGGACAATTTCCCTTTGATTTAAGTGCGGAGCATATAGCAGAATTTGCTGATGCAGATGAGATTAAGCAATTTTTAACTGTTGCTATTGAAAGCAAACTCTCACGATTTAGACTTTTTGGATAGCTGTGGAAATCATATACCAACTTCTGAGGAGTGCTATATTGGTACTGATAATAATTACTTTGTTCCTGGTGTACACACAGCAAAAATGATCATCAAAACTTTTGGTTTCTTTTTCTTGGGTCTGGGAATTACTCTTGCAAGTCCCGTAGTTTCAGTTATGGCTCAAAACACACCGAGTCCAAAACCAATACCCATACAAGTTCCCGTGATCAATACTCCAGAGGTAATAAATACTCCCCCCCCGGTTGTCCCACCGCTACAACTAATCACATCAGAAAGCGCCTGCAATTCTCAAAGATGCCTAGGTTGGGATGAACAACTATGGGGAAGAAATGGCGATCGCCAGTCTTTATTAACTGCTATTGATCTGAGTTTAAATTATCTAAGCACTAATAGAGCGGTTCAAGCATACGCGAATTACGCCGTTAAGGAAATTAGTTTAGACAGGGTGCGTCGCAGTTTATTACGGTTTCGGGAACTAGTGGTAAATTCCCGGTCAGCAGCAGAGTTACAAGCAGCTGTGAACCGCGAGTTCGTCTTCTACCAGTCTATAGGTAACGATGGCAATGGTACGGTAAAATTTACTGCTTATTATGAACCTGAGTATGTAGCTAGTCGGGAACGCACAGCTATGTATCAATATCCCATATACAGGATTCCACCGGATTTTAAACAATGGACAAAACCTCATCCTAAAAGGGTTGACTTAGAGGGGAAAGATGGTTTACAAGGGAATAAGGGCAAATTAAACGGATTGGAACTACTCTGGTTTAGCGATCGCCTGGATCCATACATCATTCAAATTCAAGGATCTGCCCAAATTATACTAACTGATGGAACAAGAACCTCCATAGGTTTTGCGGGGGGTACAGACTACCCTTGGACGAGTATAGGTAGGGAACTGGTAAAAGATGGCAAACTAACTGGTGGTAGCATGCCACAATTACTCAGTTATTTCCGTGCTAATCCCCTAGAAATGGATAACTACTTACCCCGCTGGGAAAGGTTTGTATTTTTTAGAGAAACCAATGGCAATCCAGCTACGGGTAGTCTGGGTGTTCCCGTAACTGCAGAGCGTTCTATTGCTACAGATAAGTCCCTTATGCCCCCGGGCGCATTAGCGTTAATTAATAGCTCTTTTCCCTTTGTTGTAGGTAACAACAGAACAGAAAACCGCCGGGTGGATAGATTTGTCCTAGACCAAGACACGGGTAGTGCGATTAAAGGACCCGGTCGAGTAGACTACTTCATAGGAACCGGGAAAGTAGCAGGCGATCGCGCTGGAGTCACGGGTAACAACGGTACATTGTACTACTTACTGCTCAAGGAAGAGACCAAAGCTAGTCCGTGCCAAAAAGTTAACAAAGGGAATTAAAAAAGTCTAAGCGACTTAATAGGGAGGATAGGCAAAATCCTCATCATCAGCGTAAACATAGGAACTGGTAACACCGGGAACTTCTCCCTTAGAAATTTCCGGTTTTATTGCTTCCTTACCGAATTCTTTATGTTCTTCAAAAGTGCGACAAATGATTTGGGATTCTGGGGAATCTGAGGCAATCATATAATCAGTCAAGGTAGAAGGGGTAGGATGTTTATAATCCACCGTACAAGCAACTGGAATAATATTTGGTTCCACACCTCTTTCTTCGCACTCAATGATGGGGCAAAAAATCCCATGGGCGTGAAACAAAGAGCCTTTGGAAACTGGGGATTTCTTTTGAAATCCAGCATAAGCCTTTTCTAATTCTCCCGCAAAACCTCCCGAGAGTTTACCTTGTTGATATTCAGCATAACTCTTACCAAAACTAGCACCTGACACACCACTCAGGGTCAATTGTAAAGGTGAATGGTGTAAAAACTTTTTATTTTCGCCAACTAAAAAAATCAGATGGCGAGTATAGATTTTAAATTTAAGTTTATTCGCTAAAAAATCATCTTTGTAGTCTTTGAAAGTACCTAACCTAATTTTTGTTTCTCGGTCCTGAACTGACAAAGGTCCTCTACGAATAATCACCAACCTGGGAGTGGTGGTAATGTAGACCGTATCCACATCCCCGGATCCAAATTCGTATTCTATCTCTTGCCAATTATCATCTGGTTTGAAACCTACAGCTTGGGCATTATCTTGTTTAATAGCCAAACCATAACTTTGTAACCCGTCCTCCCCGTAGCGAGGATTGATCATTTGACACCAAGGGAGAACTTGGGAAGGTGGGGCATTAAATTTTTCGTCTTCAAAGTCGAACTTACTATTAGCAGTTGCTGTAATCATTGCAGAATATCCCAGTGTTTAATTTATCAGGGTTTTCTTTTGTACTACCACTTGTACCATTTTTTTATATCAATGGCAATTTCTAAATCAGATTTTAACAATTTCTTCCCAAATCTCAATTACAAACGTTGTAATAAGTTTAATCCATGGGTATCTGTCCCACAGGTACTAACTAAGCTATACTCCTCCGCCAACATTTGTACCTCAGCAGTTGGTTGAGGGCAGGGTTCCCAGGGAATGGGATTTTTGTAAGCATAAAAAGATTCTACTCCATCAATACCAAGCTCAGCTGCTTTGGGTATTAATTCAAAGTGTGATTTTTTGTAACGGACTGGATGGGCAAGTACAGCTATTCCCCCAGCGTCATGAACAGCCGCAATAACATTTAATGCTTTGTGGTCTTCCCCTCTAGTTGGTTCCCGCTGTAAATAGGGTTTCATCCGATGGTGTCCCACTTCAAAGCCATAACCTAAAATGTGTACTTCCACATCTAGTAATTCAGCATTAATTTCCACCCCACTCCATAGATGGGGTACAGGACTAAAAGGATGATGCCATTGCCATTCTTCTAGCCAATTTTTCGCTTTTTCATATCCTTCAACACTATGATGATCTGTAATGGCTAAGCCCTTTAAGCCAATGGTGATCGCCTGTTCCATAAGTATATGGGGATGCAATTTACCATCAGAAAATACCGTGTGTGCATGGAAGTTGAACAATTTGGGACAACTTTGTTTATCAAGTCCTTGAAAGACTCGTCTCAGGTATTCTCTACCAGCAGTAGTCGGGGCAAAATTTACAACCATAACTCTCTGTGATCAACAATCTATAATTTTGACTAAACCAGCAGGCCACACTTACACCACAGGTTAACCTAGTATGTGAAACTACTTTTTAACCAGGAGTATGATTTATTGTAAATAATAACAAACCAGGTAAATTTTTGCCGTAAAAATTTATAAGTATTTCTGATTAGTTGTATAAGGAAACACTAATCTATTAAGTCACCGACGTTCTGTATCGGTGACCGTGACCGTATCAAATCAAAGTAGCTTGCTGTTCCTTGCTAATGACCCTACCTTGATCTTCAAAACCGGTAATTTGATCAAAATTCAAGTAGCGATACAAATTATCGGCAAAGGGGTTAATTTTTTCGATTACAACAGACATATACTCCTTTGGTGTAGGAATGCGTCCCAATAAAGCGCAAACCGCTGCCAATTCTGCCGAACCTAAATACACTTGCGCACCATTACCCATGCGATTATTAAAGTTGCGAGTTGATGTAGAAAATACAGTTGTATTATCTTCTACTCTTGCTTGATTTCCCATACATAGGCTACATCCGGGAACTTCTGTTCTTGCTTGGGCATTGACAAAAACATCATATACCTTTTCTTGCTTTAATTGATACTCATCCATTCTGGTTGGTGGTGCTATCCACAGTCTTGCTTTTACTGGGCCTGCGCCTTCCAAGACCTTAGCGGTGGCGCGATAATGTCCAATATTGGTCATACAAGAGCCTACAAATACTTCCTGTACTGTATCGTTAGCAACTGCCGATAATAATTTAACATTATCAGGATCGTTAGGGGCTGCGACAATAGGTTCCTTGATTTCAGTTAAATTAATTTCAATCACTTCTGCATATTCTGCATCTGGGTCTGCTTCTAATAGTAAGGGGTTAGCTAACCATGCTTCCATTTTAGCCACTCGTCTCATAATGGTGCGCCCATCACCATAACCTCTGGCTACCATATTTTTTAACAGGGCAATATTAGAACGTAAATATTCAGCAATTGTTTCTTCACTTAGTTTAATAGTACAACCAGCACAAGAGCGTTCTGCTGAAGCATCAGTCAATTCAAAAGCCTGCTCCACTTTTAAATCTGGTAATCCTTCAATTTCCATAATTCTACCGGAGAAGATATTTTTCTTGTTCTTCTTCTCCACTGTTAATAGTCCCTTTTGGATAGCAACGTAGGGAATAGCATTAACAATATCCCTCAGAGTTACTCCCGGTTGTAATTCTCCTTTAAATCTGACCAAAACTGATTCAGGCATGTCTAAAGGCATTACACCCAAAGCACCTGCAAATGCAACCAGTCCTGAACCAGCGGGGAAAGATATGCCCAAAGGAAAACGAGTGTGGGAGTCTCCACCAGTTCCCACGGTGTCTGGTAATAACATCCGGTTCAACCAGGAGTGAATAATCCCATCTCCTGGACGAAGAGCTACACCTCCACGGGATGCGAAAAAGTCTGGTAGTTCTTGATGGGTTTTCACATCTACTGGTTTAGGGTATGCTGCAGTATGGCAAAAACTTTGCATCACCAGATCCGCACTGAAACCTAAACAAGCAAGTTCTTTCAATTCATCCCTGGTCATTGGTCCTGTAGTATCTTGGGAACCAACCGTGGTCATAATTGGTTCACAGGAAGTACCTGGTCGCACACCTGGGAGACCACAAGCTCTACCAACCATTTTTTGCCCTAGGGTGTAACCCTTACCTGTGTCTTTTGGTAGTTGGGGACGAATAAATAAATCACTGGGTGCTAAACCTAATGCTTGTCTAGTCTTATCTGTGAGAGTTCGTCCAATCAACAGAGGTATCCTTCCACCAGCGCGAACTTCATCTAAAATCGTGTCTGGTTTTAAATTGAAGGTGGCAATGATTTTTCCTTCTTTAGTGATTTCACCCTGGTAAGGGTAAATAGTAATAATGTCACCCGTTTCCATTTGAGTTACATCACACTGGATTGGTAGTGCACCCGCATCCTCAGCTGTGTTGAAAAAGATAGGGGCGATCGCACCGCCTAAAATATAACCACCTGCTCTTTTGTTGGGAACAAAGGGAATATCATTGCCTATATGCCATAATACGGAGTTAATTGCCGATTTACGTGATGAACCCGTACCTACCACATCTCCCACGTATGCTATGGGATATCCTGTTTGTTTAAGTTGGGCAATAGTTTCCAAGCTTCCCGGTTGTCTGGTTTCCAACATTGCCAAGGCGTGCAGGGGAATATCAGGACGGGTTGTGGCGTGGGTAGCGGGTGATAAATCATCGGTATTGGTTTCTCCTGGAACCTTGAAAACTGTAACCGTAATTTTGTCTGGTAGGGTAGGACGGGAGGTGAACCATTCTCCTGCGGACCAGGAGTCTATGACCTGTTTAGCATAGGAATTAGTCTGAGAGAGTTCTAATACATCATTGAATGAATCATATACAAGTAGAATTTTACTTAGTGCTGTTGCTGCATATCCAGCTACTGGTGAGGAGAGCAAGTTAATTAATGACTGTACGTTATAACCTCCCACCATGGTTCCTAGCAGTTCCACTGCGGTGAGAGGGGAAATTAAAGGACTGGTAATTTCTTGTTTAGCAATAGCGGTGAGGAACCCAGCTTTAATATAAGCTGATTGGTCTACTCCTGGAGGAATGCGATCCCGTAATAAATGTAATAATAGCTCTTCTTGTCCTAGGGGAGGATTTTTAAGTAATTCACACAGCTGAGATGTTTGTTCTACATCTAGCGGTAATGGGGGTATACCTAGGTTTTCCCGTTCTTGAGTGTGTCGTTGGTATTCTTCTAACATGCCAAGTTCCCTTTTTTGCCGTTATTCCCCCTATTTTAGACTATTTCAGGATAAAGATTGGATAAACCGTTCAACAAATTTTTAACTAGGAGGGGTAAAGTGCGATCGCTCTTCCCCTGCTCCCGCACCTGGCTTTTCACTATCCCAATATTCCTAGGGGCAAATTAACTGTAGCACCACTCTACTACCTGCAAATTTCCCAGTACCACTGGTGTGAGTAAGACTACAGCTTGCAGTAGTTGGAATTTTAATTACAGGTTCTACAACACCACCTAAACAAGCTTGAGATACGCCAACCTGCCATAGCGAACGCTGGGGACCAGCAACAGCATCATCATAAGTAATTTCCGGAGCCACATATTTAACATTAGTCACAGCTTGTGTACCGTCATGTCTAGGATCGGTCACGCAAGGGCTACCGAACTTGAAAGGGAGAGTGGGTTTGCTTAGACTGGGTATGCCTTGGGCAAAACTCTCAGGAGATACTGCAATAGAGGAAATTAGGAGACCTGTTGAAACGAATATAAGTGCTTTCACTGGGGTTTATTGAGTATTGTGTATGACAGTACATTAACTGAAAAGTAGGAAAAATCAATATTTTAGTGACTTTTCTTAATCAAATGGATTTGTGTACATAGGATTGTCCTATATCCGACTATTTTAGTCGGATATGTTTGACGAGTAATTTTCAGTCATGTTAGTATTTTTATCAAAGTTAAAGGACTTACGGGGAAAAATAGTTATGACTCAGGCGATCGCAAATCTAAACACAGCCAATCCTAGCATATTAAAAGCTCTCAAGTGTAAGGAATGTGGAACAGAATATGAACTGCAGGCTACACACGTTTGTGAGTTTTGTTTTGGTCCACTAGAAGTGAAATACGACTATAATGTTTTGCGTCAGTCTGTAAGTCGAGCAACTATTGAAGCTGGTCCCCATTCAATTTGGCGGTATCGTCAGTTCTTACCCGTAGCTACTGAAAACTATATAGATGTGGGAACAGGTATGACACCCCTGGTACGTTCTCACCGTTTAGCGCGACGCTTGGGTTTAAATAAACTTTATATTAAAAATGATGCAGTGAATATGCCCACCCTGAGCTTTAAGGATCGGGTGGTATCTGTGGCTTTGAGCAGAGCTAGGGAACTGGGTTTTACAACCGTTTCCTGTGCTAGCACTGGTAACCTGGCTAATTCCACAGCAGCGATCGCGGCTCATGCTGGTTTAGACTGTTGTGTATTTATTCCTGCTGATTTAGAAGCTGGTAAAGTATTAGGGAGTTTAATTTATAGTCCCACATTAATGGCTGTGAGAGGGAATTACGATCAAGTAAACCGCCTCTGCTCGGAAGTGGCTAATACCCATGGCTGGGGTTTTGTAAATATTAACTTGCGCCCCTATTATTCCGAAGGGTCTAAAACCCTTGGGTTTGAGGTTGCGGAGCAACTAGGTTGGCAATTACCGGATCATATAGTAGCACCCCTAGCTTCTGGATCCCTATTCACCAAGATTTATAAAGGCTTCCAAGAATTTACAGAAGTTGGCTTAGTAGAAGGTAAAAAAGTTCGCTTTAGTGGTGCTCAAGCAGAAGGCTGCTCCCCAATTGCCACAGCATTTAAAGAAGGTAGAGACTTTATCCAGCCAGTAAAACCGAATACAATTGCCAAATCCATTGCCATTGGCAATCCTGCGGATGGGGTTTACGCAGTAGAAATAGCTCAGAAAACCGGTGGTAATATAGAATCAGTCAATGATAGCGAAATTATCGAAGGCATTAAACTACTAGCAGAAACCGAAGGTATCTTCACAGAAACTGCAGGTGGTACGACCATTGCGGTGTTGAAAAAATTAGTGGAAGCTGGTAAAATAGACCCAGATGAAACCACAGTGGTATATATCACTGGCAATGGTTTGAAAACCCAGGAAGCATTACAGGGTTATGTAGGCGAACCGCTGACCATTGAAGCTAAACTAGACAGTTTCGAGCGGGCATTGGAGAGGTCTCGCACTCTAGATCGTCTGGAATGGCAACAAGTTCTTGTTTAATTGGATTGTCTATCAAACCGCAATGACGTGTTGGTTTTTGGATTAATACCTAATTAATGCAACAAACCAACCAAAAACTAATTAAATTCATTAACGAACCAACCAAAAATTAACTATGGCCATAAAAGTTTTAGTTCCCACAATGCTACAAAAAGAAACCAATAACCAACCGGTGGTAGAATGTAGTGGTAGCAGTGTCAACGAATTATTAGACACCCTAGAAAAAACCTTTCCCGGGATTAAGGGTAGATTGCGTGATGAGGAAGGAACTCCTCGCAAGTTTTTGAATTTGTATGTGAACAGCGAGGACATTCGTTTTTTGGAAGGCACAAAAACAGCTCTTAAGGATGGAGACGAGATAAGTATTGTTCCTGCAGTTGCTGGTGGTTAGTAGTGGAGAAACTTTGGAGCAGTTCCAGCAGTTGAGAAGTTTTCAATCTAGGACCGTAGACCGTGACAATTTGAGAAGCTGCGGTGGATGCTAACTTTCCTGCTAGGGGATAACTCATCCCGTGGGTAATACCATAAAGAAAAGCTCCCGCATACATATCTCCTGCACCAACAGTGTCCACAGCATGAACTGGGGGTGCAGGGATTTCAATTAACTGTTCGCCATCAAATACTATAGAACCCTGAGATCCGCGAGTAATAGCAAATCCCCGACTAAGGAGCTTCATTTTATCTATAGCTACCTGAAAGTCCGTAGTTTGTGCCAAACCTAGAGCTTCGGTTTCATTAGCAAAAATAAAATCCAGACCTGGTCCAATCATATCCAATAGACCATCCCCAAAGAACCGTACCATATTATAGTCCGATAAGGACATGGTAGTTTTCACACCAGCAGCTATAGCAATATCTCTAGCTTGAATAGCTGCTGCTTTAGCAGTGGGGGAGGTAACTAAATAACCCTCAATATATAAATATTCAGCAGCTGTAATTGCTTCCGGAACCAATTCCTGGGTAGAAAGTTCCGCACTGATTCCCAGAAACGTGTTGAGAGTGCGGTCAGCATCAGGGGTAACCAAGACTAAACATTTGCCTGTAATTCCCGACTGTAAATCAGCGTTTTGGAGATTAGTTTGCACATGGGAATCAAGTAGATCTTGAGTGTAGAACCTACCAAACTCATCCTTAGCCACCTTACAGGAATAAAAAGGCTTACCTCCCAGTTGTCCAATAGCTACCATCGTATTTGCTGCTGAACCCCCACAACTTTTATGATGATCCAGGTGTTGGAGATTTTCCAAAATATGATGTTGAGTTTCTTCGTCTAAGAGTGTCATTACACCCTTATCAATGTGTAACTTTTCCAATAAATCAGTAGACACCTCATATTCTATATCTACCAGAGCGTTACCCACACCATAAACATCATATTTTTGCCCATTTTCAGCTCCCGCAAAAATAAAAATTAGTAAAGCCAGGTCAATCATAGCAGATAGTTGACCGTAACTAATTTGCTCATCAGGTTCGTTCCAGATCAGCAATTTCCTTAGGAACTCCTCCAGTTAAGACCTCATTTCCTTGGGGGTAACCAATACATCATCCTCTATCCTAATACCAATTCCCACCCAACGGTCATCAATAGGGGGTTGGTCTTCAGCGGATGGGGTATGTGGCACAACATAAAGACCTGGTTCTATGGTTAACACCTGTCCTGGTTGTAAAACTTGTGGAACTTCCCCATGTTGATAAACACCAACATCATGTACGTCTAATCCTAACCAGTGGCTAGTGCGATGCATATAGAATTGTTTATATTTTCCTTCCTGTATGAGCTGGTTAACCTCTCCTTTAAGTAAACCGACTTCTATTAACCCTTCTGTAAGAACCTGTACTGCTTTCTTATGAGGTGCATCAAATCCATTACCCGGTTTTACCTCTTGAATTGCCTGTTTTTGTGCTTCCAATACTATTTCATATAAAGCCTTTTGTTCTGGTGTAAACTTACCATTTACAGGAAATGTTCTAGTAATATCTGAATTGTAATATCTATAGGCACAACCAGCATCAATTAGTAACAATTCCTGTTCTTGCATTTGGTAGTTGTTTTCTATATAGTGTAAAACGCAAGCATTTTTACCAGCTGCGACAATAGAAGGATAAGCAGGACCCATACCGCCCTGCAAGCGGAAAATGTGCTCTATTTCCGCTTGGATTTCATATTCATAACTGCCAGGTCTAGCAATACTCATGGCGTGGTTATGTGCTGACACAGCAATATCCGCCGCTTGGCGCATAAGATCTAGTTCAAAGTTGGTTTTATGTAGTCTTAAACCATGTAGGATAGGTCCAGTATCTTCAATAGCGATCGGTCCAGTACCCCTTCTGGGACGAGTAACCAGTAAATTTTGGTAATGTCTGATCACCCTATCATTAAAATGGCTATCCCTCCCCAAGTGATAATATATCCGTTCAGCTTTTTGTAAATATTGTGGTAGCTTGTCATCCAATTCGGTGATAGGGTAGGCCATATCCGCGCCATAAATTTCCTTTGCACCCTCCACCCCACAACGATAACCACTCCACACCTCCTTTTCCCTGTCCTTAGGTTGTACAAATAAGATAAAGCGGTGTTCCCCATGGTGAGGTGCTAAAACTGCGACTGCTTCCGGTTCATTAAAACCAGTTAAATAATAGAAATCACTATCTTGTCTATAAACATACTCGACATCGTTGTGCATGACAGCTGTGGGAGCGCTGCGAAATATTGCAGCCCCCGTACTGATTTTTGCCATTACCTGTTCACGACGTTGTCGGTATTCTGATTCCATAGTTAATTAACCTTATATAAGAGATTCGAATTTATGCTATATTGATTTTATCATAGCATATATTTAAATCTAAAGGAATTATCCGTAATTATTTGAATTAACGGAAGACTCAAAGCCAAAGTCCCTGAGTGATTATTCTGCCAGTAAGTGCTTTTTGGAGCATATATTAATGAGTAAAACTACTTATGAAAAGGATTTCTATAGCTGGGTTTACCAGCAATCTAACCTGTTACGAGAAGGGAAATTTGAACAATTAGATTTAGGTCATTTGATTGAGGAATTAGAAGACTTGGGGAATCGTCATTATGACCAACTTGAATCTCGTTTGATGCAACTAATTGCCCATCTACTCAAATGGCAAATTCAGCCTTGGAAGCAGACCAATAGTTGGCGAGCAACTATTCGTGTTCAACGCACAGCCATTGCTAAACTGTTGAGGAGAAATCCCGGTCTAAAATCCCGTTTAGAGGAAGCGTTAAATGAAAGCTGGTCGGAAGCTAGGGATTTAGCGATCGCCGAAACTGATTTACCAGATGAACAGTTTCCCCAAGTGTCTCCATTTTCCTTGGAACAGGTCATGAGTCCTGACTTTTGGCCTGATAAAGCGTGATAGCTCATTCGCTGATACTTTTAACCCTGACATTTTGTATATGGGTTGGGCTAGAACATATCCGAAAAAATACGGACTAGTTGAAAATACAAGTCATGGGGTTAAAGTCATCAGGAAGCTCTTGATCGCCATGATAATCTATGTTGTGACCTTTACCAAAAGTATAAGCAATTCCAATTATTATAATTCTAAAATTAGATGGACAGTATCTAGCTATTGTGTTATTGATTGAATAGGAACACATAATAGCCTAGCAACAATATATACATTCTACAAAAAACAGATTATGATTAAATTACCTGTTTCCCACATTGCTATTATCGCCACCTGGTTAACTCTTGGTGTCACCAGTTTTACTGCTGCACTCTTTAGCGGCGTTGAACCAGTCCGTGGTGATACTAGGAGTTTAACTGAGATTGTAGAGAGTGTTTGGGAAGATGGATTCCGGTTACGAGTGGATAACCGCAGCATCATCACAGATACCTGGGGTGTCTGCGGTGACTTCACTGCGCGTCATGTTCGTGTGGGCGATCGCCTGACAGTTGTTGGTGAATACGAAGGCCGCGAATTTGATGTTTTACAAATCACCAACGCCAACGGACAAAAGGTTTGCCGCTAAATCTCGACTTTAAGTATACAGTATTACAAGGGATTAAAATAGACGGAACAGTCCACTTTCACCTAGGAAGTGGAATTAATTGAAATCCTTCATCAAGGTTTTTAAAAACCTGGAACTTCTGTAGTCCCCATTTCCCTCATTCTTCTCAAGGCAAATATTGAAGGTGATTAAAGGGCGATCGCATGAGGGTAAGTCCAGTGCGATTGCATTTTTCTGGGTTTTCTCACCGATTAGTAGCACTGCGCTTTATGGAAAGTTGTTGACTAGGAATCGGGTTTGGTAAATATCTATCCCAAGATAGATGTTTAAATATAATCTAATTACTTATTGTTTGAATTGTTACATTTAAGTAAATATCTGGTTTTATTTTGATAATGGATACAAAAGCCTTTGTTAAATTTAAAGGTCAGTATTTTCATTTATCGTATAAAATACGACTTTTATTACGGATAAATATTCATTGGGTATGGTTATGAATACTAGTTCTGAAAGGACAAGAAAGGCTTATCAATTTATTCAGATTGGTGTGCAGTTGCTTGGTCGAGGTATGACAAATGAAATTATGAACATATATGTGAATGGTAAACGTCTTAGACCCAGGGTAAAGACTATACACGAGTTTTTAAATTATTTGGGTGCCCAGGGCTTTTATTTGGTGACAGCAGAACTGGAAACAGAGGGGATATATACACACTTTTACACCTTGCAACGTCAAGTTCTAACTCAACAACCTCCTGATGGAGATATTTTTGATGAACTGGATAAGACAAAAGAAGGAGCTGATTTTGGCGATTCTATAAGGAATTTATTAGAGGTGGGGTTTGATCGTTTTGCTTAGTTTCAAATTTTCTCAATTGACATGGGGTAATTAACCAAACCCACATTCAATAATAAAGTATGTGAATAGTCCGGTCATGGTAAGTAAAAAACCCAAACCTCAGAAAAAAAGTCTTCCCAAAATCCAAATAGAGACTGGCACCGCCTTTTAGGAATGTTTATGACCATCCACTTCTATAATAGTCCTTATGAGGTGGAAGTAGAAAAGGATCTAACTATCAGAAAACAACTGCTAGACATCATAATCATTAAGAGATATAAAGAGACCGGATTCAATCTGTATCCAGCAGGTTTGGAAAACATGTCTAAACATAACCTAGT
>ACYB01000038.1 GCA_000175855.1 Raphidiopsis brookii D9 | reverse complement strand
GGGTGAATCTTTTCAAACTATGGCCAGGGAGTTGGCACTATCATTTATAAGTATTCAAGCTGCTTTACAGGAATCTCAAGATAAGTTTACTAAAATATTTCACAGTTCCCCTGACCCAATTTTAATTCATCAAATTATCGACCCAAACATTCAGGGCTGTATATTGTTAGATGTCAATCCTAATTTCTTAAATTTCACTGGTTATTCGGAAGTAGAATTGATAGGTTATAGTTTTGATAATTTACCCTTGATATATAATCCTGAACAGGGATTATTACTCAAGGAACAACTCAAAAATCAAGGATATGTCCGAAATTTAGAATTCGACTGGCTTATAAAATCTGGGGAAGTAAAAACCTCTTTAGTATCTTGTGAACCTATTGTGATAGATAACAAAGACTGTGTAATTTCTATCATTAAAGATATTACAGATCGCAAAAAAATAGAGGAAAATTTAAGACAAAGTGAAGAAAGATTTCGCACTGCTTTTGAAAATGCTGGTAGTGGTATGGCTTTAGTGTCACTCAATGGATATTTCATCAAGGTGAATAGAGCATTATGTCAAATCTTGGGTTATGATTCTCCAGATTTACTCACTAAAAAGGTGACAGAAATTATTACAGGTGAGGAGTTACTAAAAGATTTTGATTTGGCATACCAGTTTATCTCTGGTCAAATAACTAACTATCAAGTAGAAAAATCCTGTTTACATAAATCGGGAAAAATTATTTGGGTGTTGCTGAATGTTTCATTACTATCTGATGTCAACGGGAAACCCCTGCATTTTATTTGGCAGATTCAGGATATTAGTGAACAACACGAAGTTGAGCAATTAAAAAATGAATTTGTCTCTGTAGTTAGTCATGAATTACGCACACCTTTAACAGCTATTAAAGGTGCTTTGGAGATTTTGGCAACAGGAATTTTAGTTGATGAACCACGGGAAGCAGAACAGATGTTAAAAATCGCTGTTAGTAATAGTGAAAGACTGTTACGTCTTGTCAACAATATTTTGAATTTAGAAATGTTGGATTCAGGTAAAATGAGACTAAACCTGGAGCTTTGTGATATTAATATCATGGTAAAACAAGCAATGGAAACAGTGCAACCAATCGCGCAACAAAAGAGGATGGAAATTTCCTACAGCACACTTGATGTACATAACTCAAAAATCCTAGCTGACGAAGAAACAATTATTCAAGTCCTGACCAACCTATTGAGCAATAGCGTAAAATTTTCCCATGCTGGTACTAAAGTAGAGATATACACTAAAATGGGTGATAAAGAGATTATTATCGCAGTAAAAGATTATGGTAAAGGTATTCCTGCGGATAAGTTAAAGACTATTTTTGAGCGATTTGAACAGGTGGATGTTTCTGATGCTCGTCAAAACGGTGGTACGGGTTTAGGATTAGCTATTTGTAAAAATATTGTGGAAAAACACCAGGGAAAAATTTGGATTGAGAGCACATTGGATAGTGGTAGCACTTTTTATTTTACACTACCGCAGTAGTAGTTTTTTGGGCTACCATGGAGGAACTCAAGATATAAGAGAACCTTTTATATTCCAACTAGTCGGATCATGGCTAAACATATTTTGATAGTGGATGATGAGCAAGACATTCGTGTAATTGTCCGCATTTCTTTAGAAAAATTTGCCGGTTGGCGGACTATTTTAGCTGCTACCGCAGAGGAGGCCTTAGAAAAGGCTAGATCCCAATTGCCAGATGCTATATTATTAGACATAACAATGCCTGATACGGATGGTTTTCAAGTGTGGGACAAGTTACAATCTGACCCCTTAACTAAATCCATACCAGTAATTTTACTAACTGCTAAAACATCTTCTTTGGACAAGAAACGTTTTAGCGATATGGGTGTTGCGGGGGTAATTACTAAACCATTTAATCCCATAATCATTTGGAAACAAGTGCAGGAAATTTTGGCGTGGGACAGTTAATCAAAATCCAATGGTTATCGAAATAAGCGGGGATTTAAAATGGTTTTTCCTGGAGTCCGACTACGAATTAATAATCCATTATTGAGATTAGTACCTGTTCCACCATCTTCCATGGACAAAAAGGGTTTTAAGTTAATTCCCCTCCTGGAATGAGGATTATTACCTGATCTTCTAGGAGAGCTGATGTAAGTGTTCACACCAACAGTCTGCTGTCCCTGATCTG
Organism: Raphidiopsis brookii D9; assembly: GCA_000175855.1. GTDB lineage: Bacteria > Cyanobacteriota > Cyanobacteriia > Cyanobacteriales > Nostocaceae > Raphidiopsis > Raphidiopsis brookii. Next base: position 124,059 of record ACYB01000038.1, on the reverse strand, counting down.
CAGCAGTTAGGCTACTAAAAATGCTGCTGCGGACAGAATAGGGATCCCTGGTTCGTGGTACTGTAAAAACTATGCGACAGGTGGAAACAACTTCAGTGGTGACACAAATAATATTTTCATTATTTTGTCTGGCAATTTGCAGTTCTTGCAAACCATCAGGACGATATAATTCTAGACGACTGGCGATCGCCTGACAGCGGTTTTGCGGGTTCCAACCACCACCCAAGGACTGGGGTATGGCCCAGGCAAAAAATCGCCCTGGTTGACTTTGAGGTTCATACATAACAGTATATTTACCATCATAATATTGACAACTGAACCTGGTGGTGCTAAGGTTGTTGGGACTGGGTATTTGGGTAGGTGTGCTGGATGGGGGATTAGAGGGAGAGGGAGTGGTTGAGTCTGAGGGTACGGTGGGAACAACTACACCAGTTTGTCCAAAAGCGATTGAGTTACCAATCAATAAAAGCAAATAAGGATAGGTGTAAAGAGAGAATAGTTCTAGCCATAGGTTGTCAAAATTGGTAATATGGTTAGGATTCATCTTATTATAGTATGTTATAGTAGCACACACTAAAGTTAATTTAAAGGATTATGTTAAAAATAAGTATTTCGGCTATTGGTGCAGGGCTTTTAATTGCATCTACTAATGGTGGAGCAACTAACTTAATTCCATCCTTTTTACCTAATAACAGCTATAAATTAGCTCAGAACAATTTGAATAGCGCCAACCTAGAAGCTCAAGTTTTCCAACAAATCAATCAGTATCGTGTTAGTCAGAAGTTGGGTACCTTAACCCGTAACCCTAGTATTGATACACAAGCTAGGATTCACAGTCAAAACATGGCTAGTGGCAAAGTTCCCTTTAGTCATCAAGACTTTGATAAACGAGTTAAAGCAATTAATATTACCTACCGTGCTGTAGCGGAAAATGTGGCCTATAATCAAGGAGTTCAAGATCCTGCTAGTACTGCGGTTCGAGGTTGGTTAAAAAGTCCGGGACATTTAAGAAACATCCGAGGTGATTACAACTTAAATGGTATTGGTGTTGCGATCAATAATAAAGGGGAAATTTTTTTCACCCAGATTTTTTTAAAATCAAGATAAATTTTGGCGAGGTTTCCAATGATTTACCATGCAGCAAACACCAGAGGTGTGGCAGACCACGGGTGGCTTAAAGCGAAACACACATTTAGCTTTGCTAACTATCATGATCCTTCTCGTATGGGATTTGGGGCTCTTCGCGTCATTAACGATGACCATATAGCTGCTGGTAGGGGATTTGCCACCCACCCCCACAGGGATATGGAAATTGTGACCATACCTCTTCAAGGTTCTCTTAGACACAAAGATAGTATGGGAAACTCTCAAGTACTACAAAAGGGAGAAATCCAGTCCATGAGTGCAGGAACGGGTATCCTCCATTCAGAATTCAACCATGGTGATGAGGATCTCAAACTCCTTCAAATCTGGGTCTTACCCAAGAAGATAGGTGTTCAGCCTAGATATGAACAAAAAGCCTTCAATCCTAGCGATCGCAAGCAAAAGTTACAAACAGTGGTTTCTGGTGATGGTGAAGGACTAGGGATCAATCAAGATGCTTGGTTTTATTTGGCAGATCTAGAAGGAACTAGTGTGGAATATAAGTTGCACGGAAAAGGTCAAGGTGTGTATGTGTTCGTGATATCAGGATTTGCAAACGTCAATGGCAAAGAGCTATTTCCTCGTGATGGACTGGGACTGGAGGAAGATCTGCACATTCAAGTCTTTCAACAATGTGAGCTGTTGCTGATAGAAGTACCTATGTTATCGTCATGAGGTCTTAATCTATTAATCAATTTCTAACCTAATTTTCTCCATAAACTATTAAGTTATCTGTCAGAAGATACTGTTTTTATATATTTTGTAGTTGAGAATGTATTGAGGATATCACCAAAAGTACCATCCATCATAGACATATACTGGAAGTATCCTTCCTGGTATTTCTTTTGAGTATTGAAAGATAGAGTATATGTCCAAGAAACTCATACACTATCTGGGGATTTTTCTATGTTCCGACAAACTGCTTTCGGAATTGGTTTAACTACACTTGTCCTTACCAGTGGATTGGTAACTGGTGCTATTTCCACTAGCAATGTTACTAAAAAAATCTCATCTATTTCCTCATTTAATGGTTCCACCCGAGCTGTTGCTTCCCACCAGAATAATGAGGGTAATAAGCACGATAATAACAGGTTAGAAAAATTGGTTTTTGAGCAAATTAATCAGTATCGTGTTGCCCAAGGATTATCAAAATTAACCTTGAATTTAAACATCACTAAACAGGCAAGAATTCATAGTCAAAATATGGCTAATGGTACGGTAAAATTTAGCCATCATGGTTTTGAGCAACGGGTCAAATCCATCCATTTAAAATATAATAATGCTGCAGAAAATGTGGCATTTAACATAGGGTATAATGAACCAGCAAAACAAGCGATAATTGGTTGGCTTAATAGTCCGGGACATTTGCGAAATATTCGAGGGAAGTTTCAGCTGACAGGGGTGGGGGTAGCTAAAAATGATAAAGGTGAAGTTTATCTGACTCAAATATTTATCAATACAACCCTCAGATACTCCCGAAAAATTTCCCCCAGATCCCCAGCTTTTTAAGCGATTTTCTGATAAGGTCATTACATAAGGTAATTGTTTTGTAAATGTTTTGGTAAAAATCATGACACTAGATGATTTTCAGGTACTTGATGGGGATCTAGACCACCCTACCCTGTCAGAATATTTAAGGTCAGATGCTTTAGCGGTGGATACGGAAACTATGGGTTTGGTACCACAGCGAGATCGTCTCTGTCTGGTTCAACTGTGTAACCCTGAAGGTAAGGTGACTGCTGTCCGCATTGCTAAGGGACAAACCCACGCTCCTAACCTACAACAACTTCTAGAATCAACCCATGTTGTCAAGGTTTTTCACTTTGCTAGGTTTGATCTGGCTACTTTGCGTCACAACCTGAAAATTTATGTCCAACCTGTTTTTTGCACGAAAATTGCCAGTAAGTTGGCTCGTACTTATACAAATCGCCATGGATTAAAGGAGCTTGTACAGGAGTTAGAGCAACTAGAATTGGATAAAAGTTCTCAGAGTTCAGACTGGGGGAACCCGGTGAGTTTATCTGATGCTCAACTAAGCTATGCTGCTAATGATGTACGCTATTTACTCAGTTTGAAGCAAAAACTTTCTCAAATGTTACAAAGAGAAGAGCGTTGGCAATTGGTACAGGAGTGTTTTAGTTTTTTACCTACTTTAGTTTCTTTGGATCTTTTGCAGTTCAAAGACCTATTTGAACACTAGTCATAGACACTAGTAATAAGTTACTGGAATTGGGGAATTGGAAATGGGTTAACCAGTTAATAATAATAGTTAACAATAATAAGTTAATAATATTTTATACAAAAAAAAATACAAAAAAATACCCAAAATCATACATTCACGATACAGTTTTTGGCGATTAAAATGTTGGTTGGTTAAAGTTCAGGGAAAACGCCAGAAGAAGCTAATTGTATAGCAAAACAATTATACCAAGAATAAAATATTGTTCCTACCGCATCAGAGGGAAACTAATATTTTTGGGTATAAAAATCACAAACAAACAGAAAAACCATTTGTTAATTAATAATCTGCACAAGACTATGGATAACATCGCTACAAATATTCCCAAGATTATGGTTGTAGATGACGATTTCAGTGTCAGAAATCTTGTTCATCGCTTTTTAAGTCGAAAATATAAAACAGAAACTGCTGCTGATGGTAAAAGTGCTATGACATTGTTTGAGCAGTTTAATCCATCTTTGGTAATACTAGACTGGAACTTACCAGATATAAATGGTTACAAACTTTGTCAGGATATGCAAAATCGAACCAATGTCTTAGTTCTTATGCTCACCAGTCGTAATGATGAAACTGACAAAATTAAAGTCCTAACTGGTGGTGCGGATGATTTTATGACCAAACCATTTAGTCTAGTGGAGGTGGAAGTGAGAGTAAATGCTCTCCTGAGACGCATACGTTATATTCAACCCACCCAATCACAACGTCTTATTTTTAAACAGTTAGCAATCAACCCAGAAGGTCGAGAAGTCACACTCAATGATAAACCTTTGGCCTTAACTGCTTTAGAGTTTAATATTTTACATTTTTTGGCTTGTCACCCTGGACAAGCGTGGAGTCGTCCCCAGCTAATTCAAAAAATTTGGGGGTGTGACTATGTGGGTGATGGAAGGGTTGTTGATGTTCATATTGGTCAACTGCGTAAAAAAATGGAGGTTGATTCTAGCACTCCAGAGTTTATTAAAACAGTACGTGGTTATGGTTACAAGTTTGAATCTCCTGAACATAATAGAGTTTAAATTTGAGGAATAATATATTTGTTATATATTATTCCCTAGGGATTCACTTAGGTAGTGTAATGCAAATCACAGTTATGACTTTCAACCTCCGCTGCGACAAACCAGATCCGGGTGAGAGATGTTGGCAAAAGCGTGTAGGAGCGATCGCCTGTATGATCCAAAATTATCAACCTGAGTTATGGGGGACCCAGGAGGGTCAACCTCATCAACTTAGGGATTTACAGGTACTTTTACCAGACTATGAATTTGTGGGGGGCGATCGCACTGGAACAGGAAAAGGTGAACATTGTGCGATCTTCTATAAGAGAGGAAAGTTGCAGCTGAGGGAAACCCAGGATTTTTACCTGAGTGACACCCCAGAAATTCCCGGTAGTATTACCTGGGGGACTCGTTTACCCAGAATGGTCACTTGGGCCAATTTTATGGTGGAGGATTTAGGTTTTTCTGTGACCATCATGAATACTCATTTAGATCATGAGGTTAGTAGAGCTAGGGAGTTGGGTGCGGGTTTAGTGAGTTTGCGCTTAATGAATTTTCCCATGGAAGACTATTTATTGTTAACGGGGGATTTTAACGCTGGTCCTAAGAGTCTGGAAAGAATTATTCTCGCTGATAATTATAGAATTAGAGATGTTCTGGGTAATCTTCCTTTAGAATCACAAAAAACCTTCCACGACTTTACAGGTCAAGCTTGGGATGCCAGAGATACAATATATTGCGATCACCGTTGGCAAATTAATCACGTGATTATTGACGATCAGCGATGGGAGGGTATATGGCCATCGGATCATTTTCCGGTGATTGTCAAATTAGGTCTTACTGGAGAAACTTGACTTATCCTGGGAACACAATATAGCCATATAGCCTTAGTCAAAGCGGTGACTATGGCTATAATAGAGCTATAAAATGCAACTTACAGCAAATAAAGTAATCCAAATAAAACAATCCAGATCACGTCTACAAAGTGCCAATACAATTCCGCAGCTTCTATACCAAAATGACTTTGACTATTATAGTGTCCAGAATGACGAGAGCGCCACAAAACGGACAAAATTAGCAAAACTCCCAAGGTAACATGCAAACCGTGGAAACCAGTCAAGACGTAGAATGCACTGGCAAAAAGATTGGTGGTTAAACCAAATTCCAAATGGGTATATTCATAAACTTGACCAAACAGAAAAATTATTCCCATGGCAGCAGTAATAGCTAACCATATACGCATTCCTTTTTCGTCATTCTTTTTAATTGCTGTATCAGCGTTGTGCATAACAAAACTGCTAGCAATCAAATTTATAGTATTCACACCCGGTAATAATAGTTCCAATTCAGGTGTACCTTCTGGTGGCCATACAGATAAGGTAGAGCGGAAAGCTAGATAAGCTCCAAACATACCCATAAAAATCATCCCCTCAGCAATGAGAAACACCACCAGACCAAACAAACGATAATCCGGGTGTGCTTCATGATGACCATCTAGATGAAGCTGATGATTTGCTGTGAGTTGAGCAGTGTCCACAATTTGACTTTGCATAAATTTTGACAGTAGTAAATAAGTAATTGCTAGTTAAATCCCCCTTTCCCCTACAATTGCTGCAAAATTTAGGTTTCGTTTTATTTCACACCGTAGTCATAGGGACCTGTGGTCAAAACGGGCAGTTTTTCAAAGTTTTCAATTTCTGGTGGGGAGGTGGTCATCCACTCTAAAGTCAGACCACGCCAAGGATTATTACTAGCTTTGGGCCCATATAACCAACTCCATACAGCATTGATAATAAAGGGCAAAGTGGAAACAGCTAGAATATAAGCCCCGTATGTACATATTTCATTTAAGGTGGTGAATTTTGGGTCATATTGGGCAATACGACGGTTCATACCCATTAGTCCTAATTTGTGCATGGGCAAAAAGGACATATTTAACCCAACAATAGTTAGAGCAAAGTGAACCTTACCCCAAAACTCATTCATCATTCTCCCTGTCATTTTGGGAAACCAATGATAAATAGCGGCAAAAATCCCCAGCACACTACCACCAAATAGTACATAGTGCAAATGGGCAACTACAAAGTAGGTGTCATGAACATGAATGTCAAAAGGTACAGAGGCTAACATCACACCGCTGATACCACCAATGACGAAAGTACCCACAAAACCAATAGCAAATAACATGGGAGTATTTAATTCCACTTTCCCTCCCCAGATGGTTGCTAACCAACTAAAGATTTTGATCCCCGTGGGCACGGCGATGATCATGGTCGTAATCATAAAGAACATCCGTAACCAACCCGGAATACCACTGGTAAACATGTGGTGGGCCCAAACAATTAAACCCAAAAAACTAATCGCTAGAGAAGAATAGGCGATCGCCTTATAACCAAAAATGGGTTTGCGAGCATGAACTGGTATAATTTCTGAAATTGCGCCAAAGAAAGGCAAAATCATAATATACACCGCTGGGTGAGAGTAGAACCAAAACATGTGTTGGTAAACTACCGGGTCACCACCACCAGTGGGATTAAAAAAGGTGGTTCCTGCTAACAAATCAAAAGCCAGTAGAATCAATGCTCCTGCCAAAACAGGTGTGGATAATAAAACCAGGGCGGAAGTTGCCAACATAGCCCAGCAAAACAGGGGCATTTTATGAATCCCCATGCTAGGAACACGCATTTTCAGCATGGTGACCAAAAAATTAATTGCTCCTAAAATTGAGGATGTACCTAGTAACAGAATACTCATAATCCAAATGGCTTCACCCACCTCACCGGTCATTAAACTCAGGGGAGGATAGGAAGTCCAACCAGCATCTGGAGCATCGCCCACCACTAAGCTGGCAACTAATAATATACCTGAAGGAGGAATCATCCAAAAAGCCACCGCATTCAACCGGGGAAAAGCCATATCCCTAGCTCCAATCATCAAGGGAATCAGATAATTGGCAAAACCCGCCCCCGCTGGAACTATCCAGAGGAAAATCATGATCGTGGCATGGAGAGTAAACAGACTGTTATAAACTTCTGGCGTGACAAAATCTACTTCTGGAGTGCGTAATTCTGTCCGTACCAAATCTGCCATGACACCGCCAATACAGTAAAAAATAAACGATGTCACTAGATATTGAATCCCGATTACCTTGTGGTCGGTATTAAAAGTAAAAAATTCCCACCACTTTCTTCCCCCCAATTGTTCATGGGGTATGGCCAGGTGAGAGGTGTCTTGTAATTGAGCTTGTGTCATAGTTATAGGGGCTTTCCATTTAGGAAGTTCAAAAGGTGTTTTCTCCCGATATATTTAAGCCATATCTTTACCAGCTATGACTTTGAGAAAGATTCTAAAAGTACCTTTCCTATTCCTAAGGTTTCTGGGTGAATATGCATCTTTTGCATATAGGGGGCCAGAAACTCATCAGCTGACATAGCGGAGGGATTCAGGGCGATCGCCTGATTAATAGTTTCTTTTTCCGCCAGTAACTGTTCCTGAACCCAGGCATCAAAGGCTTGTTTTGACTCTACTATGACTTGAGTTTGCATAGCACCATGGTAGGGTCCACAGAGTTCTGCACAAACCACAGTATAGGTTCCCTCTTTTTTGGGAGTGAAGCGGACTCGAGTTTCCCTACCTGGGATCACATCTTGTTTCAGACGAAATTCTGGAACCCAAAAGGCGTGAATCACATCATTAGCTGTCATCTTCATCTGTACTTGTTGACCCACAGGAACGTGAATTTCCCCTGTGGTTATCCCCGCATCTGGATAGGTGAATATCCAAGCGTATTGTAAAGCTGAGACTTCAACCACTAGTGGTTTCGCTTCATTGGATGCGATTTCCGCCTGAGCAATTTCCATGGGGGCAGGGGAATCTTGGTGATGGACTGATCTATTTACTGGCTTGTCACTGAGAGTAGCCGCAATAGCAGTACCTGGCATAACCCTAGCTTCCTCCATGATGGGAGCATCATGTCCTCCATGAGGATCTAATCCCCCAATTTGATTGTATACATCAAAACTGTATACAGAAATGCCCAGGACTATCACTGCTGGAATTGCTGTCCAAAGTATTTCCAGAGGAATGTTGCCTTCAATAGCTGGACCATCTTCGTTATCACCCGCACGCCGACGATATTTAAATACTGAGTAAATTAAAATACCTTCGACTAAGAGAAATATGCCTATAGAGACCGTTAACATCGCATCAAACAGACCGTCTATTAATACAGCTTCATCTGCTGCTGCTGCGGGTAACAGCCCATGATTCTGACCGTACCAAAGACTAGTTAGAGTGAGAGCGATGCCAATGAGTAATGTCCAGATGGAATTTGGAATTTTCACGGCTTATTTGAGGTTTTACTTGATTGAATTTATTTAGTAACCCATATACCAAGGTAGTGCAGCTGTGAGAAGATTGGGTTGTGATGTCTAAAATTTTTGTTAAGTTTTTCTCATGTTGCTTCTAGGAGCATTCATTATGTATGGCAACATTAGCTGTTATTTTTTCGGCAAATTAGGCAATTTATCCCCACTTGGTCTCTAATCTGCATTATTCATGAGGCCAAAAGTTGGCAAATTTGTCAATAACCAATTATTAGTATCTTAAAAAATGCCTAAATCTTACAGTCAAGATAGCCCTGGAGGATTCAAATTATAAAGGAAAGCCCATCTGGCAATTTTGACCGATAGGTTAAGGTGTAGGTGTGTGTCTTTCTCAGTCTCTAGAATGGATCGGGTATCGTTCATGAGTGAATTTGTCCTAGAACAACAAAATGAGGCGGTAGAGAATCATCCCCAGGAACTCATTCGGCGCCTGGTTTGGAAAATTTGTATAGCCACTTTGATTTTGATGGCTATAGGTAGTGCTACTCGCGTAATGAATGCTGGTTTGGCTTGTCCAGACTGGCCCTTGTGTTATGGCGAATTGGTGCCGACTAAACAAATGAATCTTCAAGTCTTCTTGGAGTGGTTCCATAGATTAGATGCTGCTTTTAATTGGCTTAAGTGCGATTGCCTTAACAGGTTTATGTTGGTGGCATCGTCGTGTTTTACCTCTATGGTTACCAGGAGCTGCTACTTTCGCTCTGTTATTAATCGTATTTCAAGGAATTTTGGGCGGACTGACCGTGACTGAATTGTTGCGGTTTGATATTGTAACTGCTCATTTAGCAACCGCACTCTTATTTTTCACTACTCTATTAGTCATTGGTACATTCCTTATTCCTTATAAAGGAACAGGTGCTGTGGGCAAACTTCCTTGGGTGAGTTTAACAGCTGCAGTTTTGGTCTATCTACAAAGTCTTTTAGGTGCTTTGGTAGGTTCCCGTTGGGCATTACATCAATGTTTAGCAGGAGAGGAGTTGTGTGGTGTTATGTATAGCCATATTTTTGGTTTATTACCCCCCACGGTAGCAACTTTGTCCATGGTCTTTATTTCCTGGCGTACTCCAGCATTACATCCCGTTTTGCGAAAATTGGCTAATCTAGCAGGTGGGTTGTTAATTTCACAATTGCTGTTGGGTTTGGCCACCTTCCGATTACATTTACAAGTTGAACCTCTCACTATAACTCACCAAGCAGTCGGAGCTACTCTGTTAGGAACTCTAGTAGTTTTTACCGTTCTGGCTTTACGAGACAGAAGCATTAGTAACCCTAGTTACCTAAATAATTAGTAATTGATAAAGGAAGTATAACCAACATGATTGAGACTAATGTCTCTCGTCACCATGATTCATTTTTGCAAGTGATTCAAAGTTACTATCAGTTAACTAAGCCTCGGATTATTCCGCTGCTTTTGATTACTACTTCTGGTAGTATGTGGATCGCTGCTAAAGGACAAGTTGACCCTTGGCTATTATTAGTGACTCTCTTGGGTGGAACCCTGGCAGCAGCTAGCGCCCAAACCATTAACTGTATCTATGACCGGGATATAGATTATGAAATGGAAAGGACGCGTCACCGTCCCATGCCCTCTGGTAAGGTGCAATTTAGGGATGCTTTTAATTTTTGCGATCGCCCTAGCTATAGCTTCCTTTACCCTATTAACTGTTTTTGCCAATCTACTGGCTGCACTTTTAGCATTTTCTGGTATTGTTTTTTATGTTTTAGTCTATACCCATTGGCTAAAACGCCATAGCACTCAAAACATTGTTATTGGGGGTGCAGCTGGTGCCATTCCCGCTTTAGTTGGTTGGGCAGCAGTTACAGATACCTTGAGTTGGGCAGCTTGGTTTACTTTTTGCCATTGTATTTTTATGGACACCCCCCACTTCTGGGCTTTAGCCATGATGATTCGGGACGACTACGCAAAAGTTGGGATTCCTATGTTACCTGTGGTTGCCGGTAATCAAGCCACGGTCCGACAGATTTGGTTTTATACGGTAATTACCGTGACCTCTACGGTATTGTTGTTTTATCCCTTACATGCTAGTGGGATTGTTTATGTGGTGATAGCCATGACCTTGGGTGGAATCTTTCTGCACAAATCTTGGCGATTATTGCAAAATCCGGAAGATAAAACTATTGCCAAAGAGTTGTTTTTGTACTCTATTTCTTACATGATGCTATTGTGTTTAGGAATGGTAATTGATAGTTTACCCTTTACCCATTATTTGGTGAATACAATTCTCCACAGTTTCCATTTGGTTGGTTAGGAACTTTCTCCAGACAAACAAAAAGCGATCGTCTGGGGCGATCGCTTTTTAAGTAGTGCAAAAGCTCTTTTGTTAGGGAAAAACTGTGGTCAACCATAATAGTTTTTAAAATTATTTATGCTCTTGAGCAATAGCTTACCAGCGATTTCTCCATTAAACAATTAAATTGACCTCGACAGGGCCAAGATAGCGCCAGGTACCCACCGGTAAATCATCTAATTGTAGTTGAGCTATACGGATTCTAATTAACCTTAAGGTAGGAAAACCCACAGCAGCGGTCATACGTCTAACTTGACGGTTTTTTCCTTCCTTGAGGGTCATTTCCAACCAAGCGGTGGGAACGTTTTTCCTATACCTGATGGGAGGGTGACGCTCACCAACAGTTGGCTCTTCCAATAACAGTTTAACCTGAGCAGGAAGAGTGCGATAATTTTGAATTTCCACTCCCTGGCCCAATTTAGCAATAGCTACTGGGTCAGGAATGCGTTCCACCTGAACCCAATAGGTACGTTGGTGACCAAAACGGGGGTTGGCAATATGATGTTGTAATTTGCCATCATTGGTGAGTAACAGTAACCCCTCGCTATCCCAATCTAAACGTCCCACAGGATATACATCCGGGACATCAATATAGTCTTTGAGGGTAACATGTTCAGGAAGTTCCCGGGTAAATTGGCTCAGGACTCCATAGGGCTTATGAAAAATAATATACTTGAAGTTGTGAGCCATCATTTCTTAGCTTTCAACACTTGACAAGGTTTTATTATGACCAAGTTTAAAGTTCCTCGGCGCTCCTTTTTACTTTTTGGAGGTGCCTTTTTAACCCAGGTTTGGAGATTGGATTTGCCCGTTAGACCGACTACACCCAGCCAACCGAGTCTGACACCAACTATCATACCGACTGTACGAGCATATAGAAGTCAAATTAACGGTATCCCATTTTATCAAACAATCATTGATTTGGAAGATCCTAATATTCTTCTGACCATTGGTTTACCCAACAGTGCCAATTTTGCCAATACAATTAGTAGAACCAATGGTGATGAGAATTTTGACCAATTGGTTGCTCGCTCTGGAGCTGCGGTGGTGGTGAATGGTACTTTTGCTTACACAAATCCCCAAAAAACGGTTATGGGTAATCTGGTCGCAGGTGGAAGATCCTTAAAATATAGCCCATGGGAAAACTTTGGCACCACTTTGGGATTGGGTGTTGGTAATAAACCAGAAATGATAACAGCAAGGGTTGAAGGTAGACCAGAATGGAATAAACACTGGTTTTCTATTACCTCTGGACCACGATTATTGCGCAATGGTGAAGTTTCGGTCAATCCCCGTCTTGAGGGTTTTAAAGACCCTGCTGTTTTAGGTACTAGTCTCAGAACCGCAATTGGTTTCTCTGAAGACGGCAAAAGACTTTTTTTAGCCAATTTCGATGAGAAGTTATATTTAGAAGAAGAAGCTGAAGCAATGAAAGCTATAGGGTGCTATGAAGCAATGAATTTAGACGGTGGACCATCTAGAGCCTTAGCATCAGATAATGTGATTTTGGTCCCACCAGCAAGAAAACTGACCAATGTAATTTTGGTTTATGATGGTAAAAATCCACCGCCAGAAGAATTAAAATTATCCTGGGAAAGGTTTCAAACCAGATGGCGCCCAGATCGTTGATCAATTCCACGTGCTAAAATTGTACACATGCTAGGGGTGCTTGGTAAACCAAGCTGAGATCACACCCTTAACACCTGAGACTGGGTAATACCAGCGGAGGGAAGCTGATTATATTGAGGATAATAATATGCGAAGTCAATGGGTAGCTAAGCGACTTGGAAAATCTAATGTCACACAAATGCATTACGCTCGCCAGGGTGTCATTACTGAGGAAATACACCACGTTGCTAAACGAGAAAATCTACCACCAGAACTAATTAGAGAAGAGGTGGCGCGGGGAAGAATGATTATCCCTGCCAATATTAACCACACTAATCTTGAGCCAATGGCCATTGGTATCGCTTCTCGTTGCAAGGTTAATGCTAATATTGGAGCTTCTCCTACCTCCTCTAATGTGGAGGAAGAATTAGATAAGCTGAGATTATCTATTAAGTATGGTGCTGATACCGTAATGGATTTATCCACCGGTGGTGGCAATTTGGATCAGATTCGCACTGCTATTATTAATGCTTCTTCTGTTCCTATCGGAACTGTGCCAGTTTATCAAGCTCTAGAAAGTGTCCACGGTAAAATGGAAAATTTTACTGCTGATGATTTTCTCCATGTGATTGAAAAACACGCCCAACAAGGGGTTGATTATCAGACTATTCATGCGGGTTTATTGATAGAACATTTACCTTTGGTAAAAACCCGTCTCACAGGTATTGTTTCCCGTGGTGGCGGAATTCTGGCTAAGTGGATGTTGTTACATCGCAAGCAAAATCCCCTTTATACCCGTTTTCAAGACATCATTGAGATTTTTAAAAAATATGATGTTAGTTTCAGTCTGGGAGATTCCCTACGTCCTGGATGTACCCATGACGCATCCGATGCAGCTCAATTAGCAGAGTTGAAAACCTTAGGACAACTCACTCGCAAAGCATGGGAACATGATGTGCAAGTGATGGTGGAAGGTCCTGGTCATGTTCCTATGGATCAGATTGAGTTTAATGTCCGTAAACAAATGGAGGAATGCTCAGAAGCTCCTTTCTATGTCCTTGGTCCCTTAGTAACTGATATTGCCCCCGGTTATGACCATATTACTTCTGCCATTGGCGCTGCTATGGCAGGATGGTATGGCACAGCCATGTTGTGTTATGTAACTCCCAAGGAACATTTGGGTTTACCTAATGCTGAAGATGTGCGAAATGGCCTGATTGCTTATAAAATTGCTGCTCATGCAGCGGATATTGGTAGACATCGTCCCGGTGCTAGAGATAGAGATGATGAGCTTTCTCAAGCTAGATATAATTTTGACTGGAACCGTCAATTTGAGTTGGCATTGGATCCAGACCGGGCTCGAGAATATCATGATGAAACTCTCCCAGAGGAAGTTTATAAACAAGCAGAGTTCTGCTCCATGTGTGGTCCTAAGTTCTGTCCCATGCAAACTAAGGTGGATGCTGATGCGATCGCAGAACTAGAGCAGTTCCTAGCGAAAGAACCTGTGGGTCAAGTCTAAATCTTCTAAATCCGAAGTAATGAATTGTGGCAGGCATCTTACCTGCTACAATTCCCAGTTTAAACTTCTGCGTAATGTTCCTGTTGGCGTTCCACAAAAGTTTGTACACGATAACGGTAAATCCTCATATTTTCGTCCGCCCACTCCTTATCACTACTGTTAACAAATAAATGCACTAAGGGTTCACTTGCATCTGGTAATACTAATACCCAACTGTCATCATAAGATTGGCAAATTTTTACTCCGTCAATCAATTCTAGGTTGTGTGCGGGATGAGTTTCCACTAGATAACGCATTAAAGCTCCTTTGGTAATCCAAGGACAACGAATGGTAGAGTTTTTATGAATCACTCGCGGTAACTCTCCCCGGACAGCAGTCAAGGAACGCTCCTGAATTGTTAACATTTCAATTAATTTAGCAATGCAAAACATGGAATCAAATCCAGGATGTAATTGGGGGAAAATAAAACCAGTTTCTCCACTACCACCTAATACTACATGGGGATTTTTCTGACAAGCTTCCATTAAAGCTGTAGGGTTGGCTTTGGTGCGAATTACTCTACCATCATGACGACGTGCTACCTGTTCCACTGCACTCGAAGCATGAACTGGTACAACTACAGAACTTCGAGGATTAGCTGTTAACATCATTTCTACCATTAATGCTGTCAGCATTTCTCCCCGCACGGGATAACCAGACTCATCCACTAAAATTAGTTGTTCCCCATTTGCGGACACCTGCACACCAAAGTTCGCTTTCAACGCTTCCACTACATGACCTAATTGAGTTAATAGACCCTCTTTGGTTGTTATAGTCATTGATGTTCTATTTACACTAGCATTTAAAACTACTGCATCCGCACCAAATTTATCCAACAGCTGGGGTAGGACAGCACCAGAAACAGCATAAACATAGTCGATAACAATCTTAGCTCGACTATTACGTAAGGTTTCTACATTTAAAAGATTTTCAAAAGCTGTACAATAATAATCTATGACTTGACCAGGATAGGACACGTCTCCAATTTCATGACTTTGTGCCCTTCGCATGTCCTCTTTAAAATAAGCGCCTTCAATTTTCTTTTCCTGAGCTTTAGTAATATTAATTCCTTTACCATCCATAAACTCAATCAGGATATAATCAGGACGGTCCGGGTGCACCCGCACATGAATTCCACCAACTAAAGCCATTTTGGGAATTACGGTTCTAGTAATGGGAATTGCAGTGGAGTCAAGATTTTGAATATCTACCCCTACGGACATTAACCCAGCAATCAGAGAACGGGTGACCATGCGTGAGACGGTGCGCTGATCACGGGAAACGCTGACTATGGAACCTGGTTTTAAGGTGGAACCATAAGCTACACCTAGTTTCACAGCAAATTCTGGACTAATATCAATGTTTGCCAAACCTTGTACCCCTCGCTGACCAAATAAGTTTCTTTGAGCGGTGTTTCCCCATATCAAATTGATGTTTAAAACAGCACCAGATTCAATCTTTTTACTCGGCCAAACCCGAATCCCTGGATTAATTTGTGCCTCTTCTCCTACCGTAGACAAGGAACCCACAATAGCAGCTTCCATTACATGGGCACGACGGTTTACCCTAGTACCACGGGAAATAACACAAGCAGATAGTTCTGCTTCTTCCCCAATAATCGCTCCATTCCAGACTATGGGACGTTTTAAATTCGCATCTGCACCAATGGTTACATTATCACCAATTACTGTGCCATCCTCAATTTTTACCCTGGCCCCAATTCGGCAATTATTACCAATAATAGTGGGACTCTCAATTTTTGCTGTGGGGTCAATATAAGTATTTTGCCCTATCCATTGGGAGGGAGAAACTTCCCTATAGGCAATCTCTAATTTCACTTTCCTCCTTAAAGCATCATATTGTGCTTCTCTGTAGGCATCTAGGTGACCTACATCACACCAGTAGCCTCGGGCAATATAACCATAAATGGGTTCATTTTTCTCTAATAGCAAGGGGAATAGGTCTTTTGAAAAATCAGATTCCGTATTTTCTGGTAGGTATTCTAAAACTTCTGGTTCTAAAACATAAATGCCCGTATTAACCGTGTCGGAAAAAACTTCCCCTGTGGAAGGTTTTTCTAAAAATCTTCTGATGTGTCCTTCCTCATCTGTAATTACCACTCCAAACTCAATTGGGTTGGGAACACGGGTTAATATTAAAGTGGCCTTGGAGTTTTTTTGCCTATGAAACTCAATGGCTGCTTTTAAATCAAAATCTGTAATGCTATCACCACTTATTACTAAAAATGTCTCGTCTAATAGTTCAGCTACATTCTTAACACAACCCGCTGTGCCTAGACCTTGTTCTTCTTCAATTGCATAGGTGATTTGCACCCCAAAATCACTACCATCTTGAAAATATTCCCGAATTACATCTGGTAAGTAGTGTAATGTGGCAATTATTTCCGTAATTTCATTTTCTCGAAGAAGATGAATAATATGTTCAGCAATTGGTCTGTTTAAGATGGGAACCATTGGTTTGGGTAGATCACAGGTTAAAGGACGTAGTCTTGTACCTGAACCACCTGCCATTAGCACTGCACGCATAAATCCTCCTGTGGACGAGCTGAATTGCATATAGATTCGTTATAAAATATGGCTCTTCTTTTTTAGTCTCCTATTAATTTTGACTTTTGAGGAACTTCCACAAGAGACATCTTATAAAAGTCTAGCAAATTTACTTATCTGATCCTCAAGATTGTATGATTGACTTCTTTCTCAGCAAGTCTCTACTAGGTTAGGTGAGCATCATGGCTCGTCTCTGGCTATACACCAGATTATTATACAATAAGCGATTCCTCATAATGAATCAATTAAATTATTATGCGTAATTTTACGTGTTCTCGCAGCAAATTTCTTAAAATTTTTGTCCCTTTACTCTTGACAATGGTTAAAACAGTTGGTAATATGGATTCTATGAATCCATATTACTGGGCATGTCTTTACAGGAGTGTAAGAAGGTGCAACTAATAATTATTGGACTTGCCTTTATTTATCTGGCTTTCGCTTGGCGGTTCTGGTTTGGTTTTGAAAGAACACATTTCAGTCAAAGATTTTTGAATCGCTTAAAATTTAGTATTCTGTGGCCAGTTTTCTACCTGATCAACACCTCCTTTAGACGCAATTTTAAAAGAGCACTGAAACGATGAAGTTTTTAAACATTTGGTTTAAAAAGCTTGAATCCACTCTTTAACTATATACTCTGTCCAAATACCATTTTTCCAATAGGGGTCAGCTTCTATGAGTTGACTCACGGCGCTTTCGCTCTCAGCTTCATAAATACCAAAGACCTTAGTAATATCCTTAGTGGGACCTATGGTAATTAGTATTCCCGCATCCTTTTTGTTTTGCCAGTCCCTCTAGATGCGCTTGACGATAAGGTTCCCGTTTGGTTAAAACCTCTTCGCAATAACTACCCCACATAATATATTTTGCCATGATCTTCTTCCTCTGATATTTGTAGTTGTTAAGCTTAATCTGCTGCTCCCTAGGGAGTTAACTTCTCAAAGTAACACCGAATTTTTCTACTAGGGATTCTCGAATTTTATGGTGTATTGGTTCAACCTCATTATCAGTCAAAGTGTGGTCAACCGCACGATAAACTAACCGAAAACCTAAACTTCTTTGTCCTATGGGGACATTTTCACCTCTGTATTCATCAAAGACTTCTACAGACTCTAGCAACCCCTTACCAGCTTTAGTAATTACCTTTTCAATCTCCCCAACCGTAACTTTTACAGACGCGAAAAACGCCAAATCGCGATCGCTTGCGGGATAGGTAGAATAGGGTTTAAATTTAGGAATCAATAATTCATCATTATCCAGGGTACTGAGTAAGGTATCCAAATCTAATTGGAAGACATAAACTGCATCTGGTAAACTCTTTTCTCGTCTGAGTTGGGGATGAACTTGTCCAAAAGTTCCCAGTCTAGCTCCTCCTAACCATAAGGAAGCTGTCCTTCCGGGATGTAACCTTCTATCTCGATTTTCTGGTTGAAATTCTACCTGCATTCCCAGTTGTTGAAAGACATTTTCTAAAATACCTTTTGCTGCGAACCAGGTCATGGGATTTTCTTTTCCACCATTGAACCATCTACCGACGGTAGTATCACCTCCCATAATTCCTGCAATGACTTGTGATTCTTCTAGTCCTTCTTCTTCTCTAGAGAAAATGGTGCCAATTTCAAAACCATTTAACGCCCCATTTCCTTGCTGTAGATTATATTCAAAAGCATCAATTAAACCAGAAATCAAGTCGGTTCTCAGGGCTGAATATTCGGTAAATAAAGGATTATTTAAAAGAATTTGCCTGTCTTCACCGGGTTTGACTAAGGAGTAGTGCATTAACTCTGTTAAACCCTCTGCTCTTAAATAACCACGTAATTTTCGCAGTAGTTCCTGGTCTAAGGGTAAATAACCCGGTTCCGTTTTTTCTGGTAGAGTATCAACAAAGTTATCATAACCGTAAAGTCGGGCAATTTCTTCAATTAAATCAATTTCCCTTTCCAAATCGGAATAGCGATAAGATGGTACTTTCACTTGCCAACTACCATCCTGATTATCAGTTAGTTCGCATCCTAAAGCTGTGAGAATCCTTTCCACATCTGCTGCTTTTAACTCTCCCGTTTCTGCGCCCAAATCAATGGGACCTAACACTTGATTAATTCTCTCTAATCGCAAAATAATGGGATGATTCTTTAGAGCATTATCGGGACGGTAATCAGAAGTTTCTTGATGAACAACTTTAGCATCTGCTAACTCCTGCATGAGAGATAAAGCTCGGTCAGAAGCTATTGCTAATTCTGCCCAATTGACTCCTCTTTCGTATCTTCCTGATGCTTCACTTCTTAAACCCACACTACGAGAGGAACGACGAATAGCGACTGAATTGAATAGTGCAGCTTCTAAAAATAAACTAGTTGTACCTGGATGAATCTCTGTTTCTTCCCCACCCATAACCCCTGCTAGAGCTACCGGTTGATTGTTAGCGGTAATTAATAAGTTCTGAGTAGATAAGTTCCGGGTTTGTCCATCTAGGGTTTTGAGAGTTTCTCCAGCTTGAGCAAATCTCACACCAATAGTTACATCTGTTCCCCCACCTACCTGCTCTAATCTGGATTTATCAAAAGCGTGTAGAGGTTGTCCTCTTTCTAATAACACATAATTTGTAATATCTACTATGTTGTTAATTGGACGTACACCCGCAGCAATTAAACGTCTTTGCAACCATTCAGGAGAAGCAGCAATTTTCACGTTTTCTATTAGGGTACCAATATATAGAGGACAAGCGTGCTGTTCAGAAATTTTCACCCGGATTTTTTGCCCAGTGCTGGGGGTAATTTCTACTCCTGTTAGTTGAGGAAGGGATAGCTTTCCACCCGTTAATGCTGCAATTTCCCTGGCAATCCCTACCATGGATAAAGCATCTGCACGATTAGCGGTAGCTGTGACATCTAAAATCACATCGTCCAAACCTAGGATGGGACCTACTTCCCTACCTAGGGTTAAACCCTCTTGTCTGAAAATATGAATCCCGTCTATGTCTGTGGGTAAACCCAATTCTTTTAATGAACAAATCATCCCGTTGGAAGGTACACCTCTGAGCTTCGTCGGTTTGATTTTTAAATCAATATTGGGCAAATAAGTCCCCTTGGTCGCAACTGGCACGTAAATATCAGCACACACATTTGATGCGCCACAAACAATATTTAGTGTTTCCTCACTGCCTATATCTACTGTGCAAACACTTAACTTGTCCGCGTTTGGATGCTGCTCCCGTTTTATAACTTTCCCTATGACAACGCCATCCGCCCAAGTGCGACGATCCTCTATACTCTCCACCTCAAACCCCGCCATTGTTAGGGTATGAGCTAGTTCTTCCGGAGTTAGTTTAATTTCTACGAGTTCCCGTAACCAATTGAAAGAGATACGCATTGTCGTTGTGTTTGGATTTGGCTTTCACTTTCATCTTACCATTTTTGTTATTTGGTCTAACCTTTCCCACCACCAATAAAATACAATAGTGCCATGCGCACAGCTACACCACTAGTCACCTGATCTTGAATTAGGCTGAATTCTGGATCGTCCATTAAATCTGAACTGATTTCCACACCCCTATTTACTGGACCTGGATGTAGTACTTTTACTTGAGGTTTACAAGCTTTTAATCTCTGCCTGGTAATGCCAAATAATTGATGATATTCTCTTAAACTGGGTAACAGGTTACCAGTCATCCTTTCTTTTTGCAACCTTAAAGTCATGACAAAGTCAGCATCCTCCAAAGCTGGATCCAATTGCCAATGGATGAATAAACTCCGGGAATTTCCCTGTGATCCTACATACTCACTAAAGTATTTGGGTAGTAAGGTTGGTGGTGCTGCTAGATGTACTTGGGCACCACTGGTGGTCAAACTCCAAATATTAGACCTGGCAACCCGTGAGTGTAAAATGTCACCTATAATGGCAATCTTTTTACCTGCTAATGATTCAATTTTGGGTTGTTCTGGATCAATTAAACTACAAATTGTGAATAAATCTAATAGTCCTTGGGAGGGATGTTCATGTTGGCCATCACCAGCATTTAATACACTAACTTTTACACCTAAACGATCCATTTCCCGGGCGATCGCCTGTGGTACTCCTGCTTCTTTATGGCGAATCACCATAATATCTGTACCCATGGCTAAATAGGTTTTAGCTGTATCTAAAATTGTTTCTCCCTTGGTCATAGAGGAACTAGCACTAGAGAAATTTAGAGTATCTGCACTTAGCCTTTTAGCAGCTATTTCAAAACTACTTCTGGTGCGGGTGGAAGGTTCAAAAAAGAGATTGGCTACCACTTGTCCTTGTAAAGTGGGGACTTTTTTAGTTCGTCGTGATAACACTTCTTTAAATGAAGCTGCTGTTTGTAAAACAGCATTATATTCATTTACAGTAAAATCAGCTAGAGAAAGAATATGATGACGATTCCAATTATTTGCGGGCGTTGACATGTTAAACTGAAAATAATACTGCTTAATAGCTCTAATAGCTTAAATTAAATACTTTCAAAGCAAGGGAAATCATGCTCAAGAAGGTTAAAAAACCAATAGTATCCAACATAGTTGTCACCAGTGGACCACTCATTAAAGCTGGATCTAATTTTAGCCTTTGTAATCCCATGGGTAATAAAGTCCCCAAACTCACAGCAACCATGGTGTTAGTGGCCATTACTATTCCAGCAATTAAAGCTACCCACTTTTCATCAGGTTTTGCCCAAATCAAAGAAAGTAGAACCATGGTTGAACCCAAAGCCAAGGAAGTTCCTAGACCTGCTATGAGTTCCTTCCGCAAAATTTTCCCAGCATCCTTTGTGGTCACCTCTCCCACACCTAAACCCCGAATTGTCACGGTTAAGGCCTGAATACCCACGGTTCCTCCAGTATTAGAAAATATGGGCATAATCACCGCTAAAACCGGAACCGCAGCAATTACTTTTTGAAAAGGAGCGATCGCACTAGCTGCACCAATATACAATGCCATAATCCCCAATAACCAGGGTAAGCGTTTGCGAATGGTCAAATGGGGTGGGGATAAGGCCTCTTCATCACCACTTACCGCTGCCAATTTTTGAATATCCTCTGTGGCCTCCTCTTGTAAAATATCAACCACATCATCAATAGTGATAATTCCTACTAATCTATCCTCCCGATCCACTACGGGTATGGCAATTAAATCATAACGCTGCATGATCCGCGCCACTTCTTCTTGGGGAGTTTCTGTAGTCACTTTCACTACCTGGGAACTAGCAATATCCCTGATGAAAACTTCTGGAAAGGTGAATAACAACTGACGCAAAGAGACTACACTCACTAACTTACGGTTATCATCGGTTACATAAGCATAGTAAATAGTTTCTTTATCTTCATCTTGAAGACGAATTTTACTTAATGCTTCCCCCACTGTTAATCCTTGACGCAACCGGACATACTCTGTAGTCATGACTCTACCTGCGGTACCTTCGGGATATCCCAAAATTGTCGCGGTTGCTTGTCTTTGTTCCGGACTAAGTTGTTGTAATAGTCTTTTAACTACCCCTGCAGGTAATTCATCAAATAAATACGCTCTTTCATCAGGACTCATTTCTTCTACTAAATGTACCACCTGAACATCATGCAAGGAATTAATCAGTTCCTCCTGCACATCTGTAGGTAAGTACTCAAAAACATCAATGGCCTGATTTTTGTTTAACAACCTAAATGCGATCGCCCTTTGTTGTTCTGGCAATTCTGAAATATACTCTCCTACGTCTACCGGTTGGAGACTATTTAAATCATATTTGAGTTTGTTTAAGTCAGCAACATCCAAAGCGTTGCGAACATCTTGTGTTAGCACGATTCACCTCCTTATGTCTCCCCTACAGCGGGAGACAATGTCCCCAACTTAGGAGAGGATACTACTGCCATCTGGTGGACTTTTGTCCATAAAATCCCAACAATCAACAATTTAATAGGGATATTTCATCAAAGAAATGCTAATTTTCTATCCTAACTCATAATGTTGACAGGTAAGATCATCTTTTTTGCCTTTGTCCCATTTAAGCAACTATTTTAGTAACTATAATCATGTCATAATATATTTAGTAGATTTTGCTACTTATTAACGAGAACTTGCAAGAACACAAGAATATCCTGCTTGACAAGACTAAAAAAATTAGGTAACTTAAGAGCTAATTCCCGTATTAGACATATTTATATGGTGGTCTAAAACTCATAATTTTCCATTTTGCTATGTGAAGTTATTTGAAATTAAAAGAGCGATCGCCAGTTGGTTTTTTGTATGGCGCAAATCATGCGATCGCCAAAGTAAAACGAAATTCTTAAAACGAAATTTTCCAATAGGAACCCCTATTTAAAAACCTGAGTACGACCCAATTTTGTGAAACGAATTTCTATTCGTCTTCTTTCAGGGTTATCTGTTGTATCTATTGGTGCTGGTTGACCATCTTCCAATAATAACTGTCCTGCAGAATAGGCACGGAGATTGAGTTTTGAAATTCCCCCTCCGGATTGTTTCAGTTCCTGGACAACAGCCAAAGCTCTCATAATACCTAAATCGGTATTAGAGCCAGGTTGCAATCTGGATACAGATAATTTGCCTAGATTAACCCTCTCTAAATTATTATCCAAATTGCTATTGTGACTTGAGATGGATTGTTCAACACTATTAATTGGCCTGCCATCAGTATGACCAATCACCTCAATAGCGTCAATATCCTTGTATTGTTTGACAACTTCCAAAATTTTTGGTTTCAGTTTAGTGCGAATATGATCCCTAAATTCCGAACTTAATTCAGCACGACCTGAACGAAAGTTATACCTGGAAGATTCAGGAAATAGAATGATTGGTGGATGTTCAGACGGCTTTTTGACTGGCCCATCTGGTTCCTTAAAACCAAGAGCAATCAGAAAGAAGGAAGCGATAAAAACAAAAATCTCTGCTTGTTCCATATTGCTTCTAATTTGCATTAGTCTTTACCTCCGATAAGAGTTAATTGAACTTAATAACTTTTCCAGTTGGTCGATTAAAATTTTACTCTCCTCCAAGTATTTAGCGACATTTTTAGATGTAGTTGCCACTTGTTCCATATTATCTGATGCTACTTTTGTCTGTTCACTTAGGTATACAAAATTGCTAGTTATGGAGAATAGTTCCTTTGTGGATAAAGCACTAGTCAAAGCATCAACACTGGCGTTTAATTTATCCGATGAATTAATAGACTCCTGAATAGCATTATCCATTTTACCGTAACAGCTATTCTGACTATCTATGAACCTTTTTTGATAATCTTCTAATTGAGCCAATAAATCAAGCTGTTTTTTGCTCAATCTATCAAATTGAACTTCCTGTGTATCCACCATTCCTTTATAAGCTGCTCCTACTTTTTGTAGCTGACTTTCAAAAGAGTTTGAAGCATCTTCTATTTTGCGACTGTATTGCTCGTGAATTGCACTCAAGCTATCTGCAAAACTCTGAAATTCTCGGCCAAGGTTCTCCGCAAAAATGTGAAACTCTTGGGCAATTCGCTCTCCTTCATTGCCAATATCTACCGCTCCTCCCCCATCGAATTCATTTACTAATTCTCCACCAAAAAACCAACCGATAATACTGGTGAATAGGGCGTAACTTAAAGGAACCACAATGGTTGCCAATAAATTTTGGGGATCTAGTTGAAATAAAGCACCACTGAATCCTATCAACGTATGCAGATAACCTGATGTCTGTACTCTCAGTCCAGCAGCAGCTTTATCTTTAGATCTTTCCATCCTAAAACCTATCATGGCTAGTACGAAAACATGACTCACACCAACTAACCAGACTAATTTACTAATTTCGGTATTGTTCTTGTCAGAGGAAACAAATGTCAACACTCCCGACAAAACTATGCCAACTAAATAGACTATTTTAAAGATTTTGATCAAGCTCATAATCTGCTTTCTACTTTTTGCTTGGAGGAAGTTGTTGAATAAAGTTTTTGACGCTGGGAGATAACTTAGAGCCATAAGCATCTAAATATTTACCTAAAGACTTTTGACCCCCAATTTGATCTATAACAGTAACTGCAATTAAATCCAAAATATCATCCTCATTTTCTAGGTTAAAAGAAACTCCACGCGAAAGATCTGAAATTTCTCCGAAGGTTCTTTTCGTGTCGGTGTGATTGCCAACAACAAAGCTAAAAACAGGCCTGTTAAGTTTCCCTAGTTGAATTGCCTTACTTCGGTAATCTTTATCCGCATGAGGAGGTGCATCACCAATGAGGATAACCCTAGAAACCTCAGACTCATTAATTGCAACCTCTAAGGCTTTTTCCACAGCTTCAGGAAAGTCTCCACCACCATTACAGACGATTTTTGCCATAAAGGTTTTGAGATATTCAACCGAGTCGCTCCAATTACTTTGTTCAATAATTCTGTGATGATCGCAATAATCTCGGTAAGCAACCCAAGAAAGCTCAATTTTTCCCGTTTCCAGGATTCGACGGATCAGTTCTTGAATACTCTGTACTGTTTTGTCCCACAATGGTTTCATTGAACCCGTTGCATCTACCAGACCTATAATTCGGGTTGGCTTAGCATATTGTTTGATTAGATCATCATAATTTCTCAGTTCGCGTTGTGGTTTCAGTGACTGGTGATCCTGAGTCTTGAGATGATCCGGAGGATTTTTAATCGGTTCCTGGCGCATTGGGGTGTAAGTAGTAGGGAATAATACGTATTTTTTTTATTCTAATCAATCCTAAAACTTGCTAGTAGCAAAGTATATTAAGATTTGTAAAGAAGATCCGTAAATGAAGATCTATCCGGTTAGTTATTTTTACTTCAGATTTCTAAGTACTCCTTCAAGATTTCGTAGGCCTGATTAATTTTTTTCATCATTTTTTCATCTCCACCTATATCAGGGTGATGAATTCTGGCATATCTATTGCGTGATGTTTTGAGTGATTGGAGTGTGAGTGTTTCTAGGGTTAGACTGAGTAGTATTAATGCCTCATCCAGGGATAATTTATTATTTTTGGGTGGAACATCTTCTGTTCTCGAACTTTCGGCCTCTCTATGACGATATGAAACTTCATCAACAAATCCCTTGATTTCATCGGCTAAAATTTCCAGTTGTTCTATCCCATCATCGAGTTCAACTGGTCCAACTTGCAGTAGTTTTTTAAGTTGCTCTACTTCCTTTAATAAATATTCAATAACGATAGTTTGTTCCGATGTTAGGGACAATGATTCTACTCGCAGAAAATCTTGAGAAATTTGCTTACAAAGATTTTGGTAATTTGTAGATTGGCTTTCATATTTGTTCAGTGAATTCTTCCACTGATTAACAGTTTTTTCCGGTATAGTATGCCATTCTTTTAATTGAGATTTTACTTCCTGGGAAAATTGGTCAAACTCGTGAAAGGGAATTTTACCGATCAATCTTTCTATTTGGTGGGCAAGAATGGCAAATTTTTCCAGTTTATTTAGCAGGTTAATAAAGTCATCTAAGTTATGGCAATTAATGGATTGTTTTAGTTTTTGATACAGAGGTTCAGTAGAAAGGGGAGTATCCCAACGGTTGACATCAGCTTCATAAAGCCCCAAAATTGCCTCTTTGACAAAATTTGCTATTTCTCGGTTTTTAAAAACTTCATCGGGTGTTGTGCCGATGTCATTAAGAAATTGCCTAAAGGCAAAAAAGGCATCTTTTTGTTTAATATAAGAAAGCAACCGAGACGGAAAATAGGCAACATAATTATCACCCTCTTTTGCTGATAAGTTGAATCGAGAAAATAAAATTTCTAAAACTTTTTTCTGGAGCGAATCAATTTTATCACTGGGATGCTCAAATAAAATTTCTTTCGGGAAGATCTTTGTTGGAGGAAGACGATCAATAATAGGGCCATAATCGAAGTCGTCGATTATTGGAATTTTTTCTCCAGAACCTCCTGTTTCGGATTCCTCTCCGTCCCCATCACCACCATCATCTATAATATCTGGTTCTTTCCCGAAAATATGATCTCTCAATCCACCCCACCAACTTTGCAATTTTTCAATTATGTCTTTTATTACTTGCCACATTTGTGAAATTCCCAATTAGGTTCATTGTAATTTTATGCACAACGGGGATTTTCATGCAAGCTGAACCAAACAAATTGTGAACCAGTCATTAATTACCCAAACCGGAGCATGGAAAAAATCGCTGAGAACCGGTGAACTATTGTGTATGTGTATATCCCCTACATTAGTATTTGGGACTATGCTGTAGGGATACTAAAAAAGCTATAACAGTCAATGCACTACCTGGACACTGTGCGTGGGGGAGAGTCAACTTTCTATTAGGTTATCAAAAATTCTTTGCACTAACCCCTTGGTCTTACTCTCTAAATATTGCCAATCTACCTCCCCAAATTCATCTAATAAATTAGTATCAATGTCAACTAGGACATTTTCAGGACTATAATCCACAAAACAAACCTGATAACATAAATCCCACAAATCCATATTCACCACCTGTTCTTGATATTGCAAACGCAAATGATATCCCGGATGGGGGATGGGTAAAAGAGCCAGTTTTTGCTTAATAGCTAGTAAATCTTCCGCTGTGGCGTTTTTCGAATCCTCCAATAACTGGATCACAATAGATTTAGTTCCATCCGTTGTACCTGCTGGCCAAATCAGTACATCGTGGTAACTTCCTTTCCACTTGGATATATCTAGATGTTTACGAATATTATCAACAATGCGGATAAAAGCTGGTTGCATGAGAATTTCCGCTTGTTGCCATATAGTAGAATTGGGGATATTAGGTGGCATTTTTTTTAAAAATAATTCAAAAAACTAGGACCTACGCATTGACAATTTTTGAGTTTAATCGAAAAAACTGCCACTTTAGTCTAAATCTTTTCTCAACATAGCGGATATTAGGACAGAAAATTTGGAGATATTGACTAGGCAAAATTACAAGATTAAGTATGGAACCGGGGAATAAATCATGATAGGCAAACTACTAGACCATAGATATAAAGTTGTGCGTGTTTTAGCAACTGGGGGATTTAGTCAAACCTACATCGCTCAAGATACTCGGCGACCTGGTAATCCTATTTGTGTTGTTAAACATCTAAAACTGGTTAGTAATGACAAGCATATTTTTACAACTGCTAAACGTCTGTTTAATAATGAAGCTGAAACCTTGGAAAAATTGGGTAATCATGATCAAATACCTCGGTTACTGGCTTATTTTGATGAAAATCAGGAATTTTTCCTGGTTCAGGAATACATTGATGGTCATACCCTGACAATGGAACTTATACCCGGACAACCATGGGGTGAAAACCAAGTCATACAATTCCTCTTGGAAATCTTAGAAGTTTTGGAATTTGTCCATCAGCAGGGGGTGATTCACCGGGATATAAAACCTGACAATCTGATTCGTCGTGTGGATGATTACAAACTGGTGCTTGTGGATTTTGGAGCTGTCAAACAAGTACGTTGTCCTTCTGTTCTTTCAGAACATCAATTAAATCCCACTATAATTGTTGGCACTCCTGGTTATATGCCTACTGAGCAAGGACAGGGTAAACCTCGCCCAAGTAGTGATATTTATGCTTTGGGTATCATTGCTATTCAAGCTTTAACAGGAATAGCTGCTAATCAGTTTCCAGAGGATCCGGATACCGGTGAAATTCTCTGGCAACATTTTCGACCTGTCAATTCCCGTCTGGGGGAAATTCTCAGCAAAATGGTGCGTTATCACTTCAAGGAACGTTATCAAACGGCAACAGAAGTATTAGAAGTTTGTCGAGAGTTTATAAAAGAATATGCTAAATCCTTCGGTTACTCCCTATCTCCCACACCCAGTGGAAAAAAATTACCCATAAAAGCCCATAATCAATCTGTTTCATTGTTTCCACAACCTACCTTAGCTTTGGCACCTGTTCACACTCCTCCCCTAGTATCTGCTCCTAAACAGGAACAAAAACCAGATCTCTTACCACTGGTAATTGGTTTATTTTTGGTCGGTGGTGCAGCAGCTTTAGTAGGCAATTTATATCCCAACATTCAAACCTTGACTGCTAATTGGAAGGATAAGAATGGCACATCTCCAGAAAATTGTTTGGCCATGGTAGCACCAAATTCTAATGTGCGCTCCCAACCTAGCGCCATTAGTTCTGATAATATTTTAAAGAGTATTGGTGATCCTAGTGAGTTTATTGTTACCGGAAAAAGAACTAAGCGTGGTTGGATAGAAGTTAAACTTAAATCTGGTCGTTTGGCCTGGGCTCATTCCGATGTGATTACTAACAATGACCAATGGGTCTCTTGTCTGCGAGACCAGGGTGTTTCTCTTCAAATCGTTGATGATTTACCTTTAATTACATCTCGAATAGTGCCTAAACCTCAGTTATCTCCTACTACCCCTCCATCCCCATTCTTGTCTCAATCTGCTGATACAGAGTCTCAAGATCCAATCGTTCTACAAGCTCGACAAAAATTCCAGTCAGGGGATGTGAAGGGAGCAATAGCTCAACTGAAATCCGCTCCCCAAAAAACCACTTCTAATGGTCAGCAATTGAAGATAATTGACCAATGGCAACAAGACTGGGCCAAAGCTGAGACTTTGGCTAATGAAATTAATCGTGCTGTTGACAGCGGACAATGGGAAAAGGTCTTGGCCTATCGCAACGAACCAGAAAAGTTGCCTAATATTAAATACTGGCAAGATAAACTAGAACCATTGTTTAAACAAGCAGCTCAAAAGGTTGCCCAACAGGTTTTACCGGGTCAAACCCACAACCCCATACCAACTCCAAAACCGATCAGTAGTAGATAACCCTGTGTTACACTTCTAATGTAATTCGTCGTATTCCGCTGTTTCTACCCTTCTGCTTTCAGCGTGAGAGGGTGGTAAAAACTCCGCCCGTCGCATGGTTCCCAGGGGTGTTGTTACTCCATGATAAGGGTGAATTACCTGCACAGTGCGAGAGGGACGTTGTCTAGGCGAAAACAAGGACAACACACCAGCTACTACAATGCCACCTCCCACTGTTAAAGTCGCCCCACCTACGGCCCAAATTATGGGTGAATTCCACCATTTTTCCGCTTCAGAAGGCAGTGGGGCCATCATTCTGGTTGGCTGCTGTTGTAGTGAATTCATTTGGTTTTGGCTCAAGCTGAAGGCATTAATTTGACCCTGTAGCTGTTGGTTTTGTAAGCGTAACTGCTCGTTGTCGCCTCTTAAACTGTCTACTTGAATTTTTAACTTTTCTAAATCTAATCGCTGGTCTAAGGGTGCTACTGGTTGGAGGTTACTATATCCTCCCTGTCCAGATGGGTACTGTGGCATTCCCTGGGAAGGCCCAATGTTATTGGGTAATTGTGAAATACCAAAGTTGGGTTGTTGTATGGGAGTGCTATTTCCTTTCAGTAATAGCAAAGCTGCTAAACCAGCAACAGCTACCCCACCAACAAATGCCATACTCTCACTCATACACCACACCCCTTAACTAAAACTAAGTAGTACCAAGACCATAGTTGTATTGTAAATGACATATTTTTGGGATACACTCACAGTAGATAAATTTATCGTCTAATTTTAAATCAGATTAATTTAAATTACCAGTAAATTACCAGCAATTGTGGGCAAAGATTAATCAGATTAATTTTTGACCGCCTCCTTTAAATTTCGACAAAATTGGGCGATCGCTTCTAGTCCCTGATCGGGTGTACCCTCTGCCAATCGCTTGACTATCGCACTACCTACAATTGCTGCATCAGCTCCCCAGTCTCTTACTTGACGTGCTTGTTCTATGTCAGAAATACCAAATCCCACACCTATGGGTTTATCTGTAACAGTGCGGATTTTGTCTAGTAATTCAGAAACTCGATTTTCCATTTGCGATCGCATACCAGTGACACCAGTAACACTTACCAAATAAATAAAACCTTGAGAAGCATGGGCGATCGCTTCTATTCTGTCCATGGAACTTGTGGGAGCTATGAGAAGGGTCAGGTCAATTTCTTGGTCACTTGCTGGTTTTAAAAGGGTTGCAGACTCTTCCAAAGGTAAATCTGGAACTACCAAACCTGACACACCAGCGGATTTAATATCATCTAAAAATTTTGGAATTCCTCGATGTAAAATGGGATTATAATATGTAAATAATATTACAGGTGCTTTCAATTTAGGTGTAGTAGCCTTGAGCATTGTCAACACCTGTTCTAAAGTGGTACCTTTTTGTATTGCACGGGTAGCAGCGGCTTGAATTACTGGACCATCTGCCAGGGGATCGGAGTAGGGAACACCTAATTCAATAATATCCGCACCAGCACAATCTAGCACTTCTAAAGCCTGAGCTGTAGTATGTAAATCAGGGTCACCAGCAGTAATAAACGGAATCAGGGCGCACTCTTGATTCCGTCTTAAATTTTCAAAACAACGAGAAATTGAGGTCATCAGTTAGTCATCGGTTAGGGTTGATCATTGGAATCAATCTTAGCTTGTATTCTGGCTAACTCTTCCGGGGAGAGTTCATCCAGACGCTTTTGGAGAAAAGCCTTTTCATACTCTTCCCGCTGTTGGTGGTAGGTCATTGTTTTACTCCCTGCACGGAATAGATAAGTTCCCAACCAACCCATTAAACCTAGCACCAGTAGAACTTGACTCCAAATTCCCGCATCTTGACTATTCAAACCAATCAACTGTAGCACCCCATAAGCCAGTCCGCCTATGAAGAAGATCCCTAAGGTAATAGTAATTGCATCAATACGTCGCATGAGAGTTGTGACCTACCAATTTACGTTAAACAATTTGTCTGGGTCTGGGTCGAAAATTGGCAATGGGGGAAAGCAACAACAAACCTGGGAAGAAGAAAAAGACCAAGAAGTACATAAATCCACGTTCCACAGAAGTTGCTGAATACCAGCGCCAGTTGAGATAAAACATGACCATCAGTGGTATGGCTAACAGGTAGGCTCCAGCCAAGGCTAAATACAGTATTGCTAAAAGCATAATTTGGGGATGAGAGAATCTATTTAGTGCATACACCATTATATAGCTTATGGCCCCATACTACCTCACCTAGTCCGAAAAAATTTTCCCCAACCTCTTGACAAAGTCTAGGAAAAGCAGCATGATGTTATGATGATGTTTTGACATCATAAAAAACCCTGCGGGGGTGTGGCGGAATGGTAGACGCTGCGGACTTAGAAAAGTGAGCCTTGATAGAGAAATCCTTCAAGTGTAAGCTCTCAAACTCAGGGAAACCTAAATCTGATGAGATTTCATCAAACAGACAAGGCAATCCTGAGCCAAGCCCAGTAAACTCACGTAATGTTTCTGGGAAGGTGCAGAGACTCGACGGGAGCTACCCTAACGTGAAGACGAGGGTAAAGGGAGAGTCCAATTCTTAAAACCCCAAAGGTAGTAGCGAAAGCTGCAAGAGAATGAAAATCCGTTGACTGTAGAAAGTCGTGGGGGTTCAAGTCCCCCCACCCCCATAAAAAACAAATGGCCCCTACTTTTTATAAAAGTAGGGTTTCTTGTCATTGACTAAAATCCTGGTAGTTCCAAACCACCAGTTAGCTCTTCCATGCGTTCCCGCATGGTCTGAGTAGATTTAAGATAAGCATCCTTCATTGCTGCTGTTACTAGATCAGAAAGCACGTCTGGTCCCTCATTAAGTGCATTTGGGGATATTTCTACCCTTTTAGGTTCCTGGTTACCACTAATAATCACCTTAATTAGTCCACCACCAGACTCGCCCACAATTTCCATCTGCTCTAATTCCTCTTGGAGACGTTTGGCACCTTGTTGCACCTCCTGAGCTTTCTTAAAAGCGTCTGCTAATTCTTTTACTTTTCCAAAACCAAATCCTGTCATAGTAAATTTTCCAGTTGTGCTGCGAATAAAAAATCAAGTCTAATTATAGTTGTCACTGACCTAGTCTCAACCAACTCAAGAATAACCATCCAAAACAGGAAACTGACCAATCATTTTTACCTCTGGTTCCAATAAGATTGACCATTGATCCTGAATTTGATGTTGAATATGGCGAATGAGACGGAAAATATCATTGGCCCTAGCACCTCCACGATTAACAATAAAGTTAGCATGAAGTTGGGCGACTTGGGCCCTACCAATTTGATAGCCTTTTAATCCAGATTGCTCAATTAACCATCCCGCAGTCTGGGGTAGGGGGTTGCGAAACACACTCCCACAACTGGGAAAATTGTAAGGTTGAGTGGAAAGACGGTGCTGCTTGTGTTCTTTAGTTCTAGCAGTGACTTTAGCTGGATCTGCACCTGGTTGAAGTTGAAAAGTAGCTTGAGTAACTATACGCTTACTTCTTTGTAACAAGGAGCTGCGATAGGTGTAACCCAACTGTGACCTATTCACAGTTTCTAGAGTACCATCAGGAGATAGTAACTCTGCACTGACTAACATTTCCCCCATACATTTATTATGTGCTCCTGCATTCATCACAACAGCACCACCTACAGTACCTGGAATGCCAACTGACCACTCTAGTCCTTCCCATCCTAAACTTGCTGCTTCCCATGCTAAACTGGGAATGGGTTCCCCTGCAGCTACTGTTAACCGACCTGTTTGGTTATCAAAATGTTTGTGACGGAAGTGACGGGTAGCAATTACCATTCCTGGTATACCTTCATCACTCACTAATAGGTTGGAACCTGCTCCCAATATTGTGATGGGTAAATCCAGATCCTGGGCATACTTCACAGTTGCTCTTATAGCCATTAAATCCCGGGGGGCGCTATACCACTGGGCTTCTCCTCCCACTTTGTAGGAGGTAAACCCAGACAGGGAAATGTTGGACTTAATTACACAATTAGTTCCAGGTAAGTAAATAATTTGATTTTCATCTGAATTAACTGTTGTTTGTTTATTTTCCGTCAAAGTAGGGACTGTGCGGGGACTAGCAGAAGACTCAGAAATTATCATTGTTAATGTAAATGGGTAGCTTTATTAACATCTCAAACGCAATATTTAGGCTAAAATACGTATAATCTAGCCATCCCTAAACTGTGACTGTGACCGGTTCACTCAGTGCACTAATAATTTCTGGAATTGTCTGATTTAAATTACCAGCTCCAAGAAACACTGCTAAATCCCCTGGACGTAGGGTGGATAATAAAACCCGAGGAATCAGGGCTAAACTTGGTTGATAAATCACTTGTGGGTGTTGCTTGGCAATTTCTGCTGCCAATTTTTCACCTGTAATTTGCTCACAACTGGGTTCACCAGCACTGTAAATATCAGTCAATACAACTAAGTCCGCATGAGTAAAACAATTGGCAAACTCGTCGAAAAAAGTCCGCACCCGACTGTAACGGTGAGGTTGAAAAATCCCTACTACTCTTTGTCCCGCTTTGGCTTGTAGACGCGCCGCTGCTAGAGTGGCACGGATTTCGCTAGGATGATGAGCATAATCATCGATGAAGGTAATGCCATCTACTTCACCCCTGAATTCAAATCGTCTCCTGGCCCCTTCAAAGGTGGCAAGACCCTTGGCAATTTCCCCAAACTCCAAATTTAACACCCTTCCCACCGCCACAGCAGCTAGGGCATTACTGAGATTATGGCGACCTAAAAGTTGTAAGCTTAATACCCCTAGGGACTTACCTTTTTCCCAAACTAAGGCTGTTGTTCCGTCTGCACGATAGTCAATGTTGGTGACTGTATAATCAGCACCCTGATCCGGATCTAAACTATAACTGATCCCCGGTTTTAGGCGATCGCGTACTATGTCACAATCAATACTGCCCACTACAACTTGACAACCTCGGGCAAAGGTTTGAAAAGTCTCCACGACTTGTTCCAATGTTGCATAATGATCAGGGTGATCTAGTTCAATATTAGTAATTATCCCAATTGCTGGGGTATGTTTTACCAAGGAACCATCGGACTCATCAGCTTCTGCTACTAAATACTTACTTTCTCCTAATCTAGCATTTCCTTCCCAGGCATTGACTTCTCCTCCTACCACAATGGTTGGGTCAAGACCTGCTTGTAATAGCATATAACCTATCATGCTACTAGTTGTAGTTTTACCATGGGTTCCGGCTACAGCAATGCTATGATAGTCAGCGATTAAAGCTGCTAAGACATCAGAGCGATGTAGAATGGGGCAGCCCAATTCTAGCGCTGCCTTATATTCTAAATTATTATTGTTAATAGCCGTAGAACAAACGACCTGGGGTAAACTTTTTTGTTGGGTGGATAATTGGTCTGATGGGTTTGATAATATATGGCTAGTATGGCTAGAAAATGCTCCGGGACGGAAGAATTCTAGATTACTGGCCTCTTGTTGATTAAAAATATGAGCTCCCAGGGACTCTAATTTGCGAGTAATCTGGTTAGGGCGCAGGTCTGAACCAGAAACGGGTAATTGTCGTTTTGTCAGTATGTAGGCTAGGGCGGACATTCCTATGCCCCCAATACCAATAAAATGAAATGGTCTACCACTAAAATCTATATAGCTATTCATCTTTTATTCCTCTGGCACCACACCAACAAATCTTTGCAACACGGGTATCATAACAGGATTTTGATTTTGGGAGATATAGCTTTCGCAATATTTATATATCCAATCTGTATCCAAAAACTTACAGATCAATTTTTGACTGAGTTTGTGTTTACTGGAAAATATCCGGAGCAATCGATTCTCCAACTTTTCCTATCCTTATGATGATTATTCTGAAAAATTGGGAACTGTCGGGAAAAAAAATCTGTCATGTATCTGTCATACTCGCTACGTGGGTTTTTGACTTTGTACACCCTAATAACAGTTTCGTCAAGTGTGATCATCAGGATCAGGATATGGCTTACTAGTATTACAACTGATTAAATCATATACAAATTAAAGTAAACTATACTAGACTACACCAATTTATAAAAAACAAAAAGAAACTGTACTAAAGAAGTTGAAGTCAATAAAATATGTATTTTTTTTGGGATCTAAGATTCCACAGTTATAAACAGTCCCCCCCTTTGCGATATGATCGGGGTCAACGATATCAATTTATAGGCATAAATACAGAGGGGAAGACACTGTGGTTAGAGTTGCAATCAATGGTTTCGGGCGCATTGGCAGAAACTTTGCCCGTTGCTGGATAGGTAGAGCGAATAGCAAAGTTGAGCTTGTTGCTATTAACGACACTTCCGATCCTAGAACTAATGCTCACCTGCTTAGATACGATTCTATGCTGGGCAGACTACAAAATGCGGATATCAGTGCTGACGATAATTCCATTACTGTCAACGGTAAGACTATTAAGTGCGTATCTGATCGCAATCCAGAAAACTTACCTTGGAAAGAGTGGCAAATTGACCTGATTATTGAAGCAACGGGTGTGTTTATCAGTAAAGAGGGTGCTTTAAAGCATGTAAATGCTGGTGCTAAAAAAGTTCTAATTACTGCACCTGGTAAGAACGAGGATGGTACATTTGTTATGGGTGTGAATCATCATGATTATAATCATGACGAGCACCACATTATTAGTAATGCCAGCTGTACGACTAATTGTCTAGCACCTATTGCTAAAGTTTTAAACGAAAAATTTGGCATTATTAAAGGGACAATGACTACTACCCACAGTTACACAGGTGACCAGAGAATTTTAGATGCTTCTCACCGTGATTTGCGTAGAGCTAGAGCAGCGGGGATTAATATTGTTCCCACCTCTACTGGCGCTGCTAAGGCTGTAGCTTTGGTAATACCAGCATTAAAAGGAAAGTTAAATGGTGTAGCTTTGCGTGTACCCACTCCTAACGTGTCCATGGTGGATTTTGTGGTACAGGTAGAGAAACCAACAATTACTGAGGAAGTTAATCAAGCTCTTAAAGAGGCCTCCGAAAATTCACTTAAAGGGATTTTGGGTTACAGCGAATTACCCTTAGTATCTTCTGATTATCAGGGTACTAATGAATCTTCCATTGTGGATTCTAACTTAACTATGGTGATGGGTAATGACATGGTTAAGGTCATGGCTTGGTATGACAATGAATGGGGTTATAGCCAACGAGTTTTAGATTTGGCGGAGTTAGTGGCACAGAAATGGGTGTAAAATAATTCCCATTCATCTGGAGATCCCATACTCACTTAACTAGGAACCAAAATGTTGAAATCCCTGACTGAGTGTTAAAACTTGGTTGGGGATTTCTTGGTTGTTTGATTGCAGAATAACTTGGTCACCGGATGTAATTTCTCCGATAATTGCTGCACTTGGTCCTAATTTAACAACTAAGGCTTGGGCAATGGTTGGTGGTAAACAAAGTACCAGTTCAAAATCTTCACCACCATACAGAGCATAATCAAGCCATCGTGGTGGTGTTAACCAGTAGTTAGATATAGGTGCTAAAGGAATTTTGTCCTGATGTAAAACTGCCCCGACTTGACTAGCACGACAAATTTGTAAGATAGCATCCGCTAATCCATCACTACTATCCATACCACTCAAGGTAATTGGAGAGGACTCTCCACAAGATTTTAAACCCGATATGAGGATTTCGTGTAGTATGTATATTACATCTAAACGTGGGTTAGGACGTTGGTGAAATCTAATTAAAGCCTGCTTTTCCTCTTCCTTGAGGTTGTGACCCGTTTGAGGGTGCAAGAGCAATTCTAACCCAGCACGAGAAGCTCCATGCATACCAGTTATGACTATGGCATCCCCCACTTGGGCTGTACACCGCCGAATAATCAAATCTGGACTGACTTCACCAAAAGCTGTAATTCCTATAGTCGTTACAGGCGATCGCACTATGTCACCGCCAACTATGGGAGTATGATACTTCTGTAAGCAGTCACTCATGCCTTGATACAGTTGTTCCACCCAATTGACAGCTAGATCTCCTGGTAAACCAAGGGCGACGGTAATTCCTAGGGGAAAGGCGCCCATAGCAGCCAAGTCGGACAAATTAGCGGTAGCAGCGCGCCAACCTGCATCCTTGGGAGAAGTGGTAAGATTGCTAAAATGTACACCATCTACTAACATGTCTGTGGTTACAACTAAATGGTGTGCAGGTTTAGTCGGCAAAACTGCACCATCATCCCCTATAATATGGGGAGGACAAAAGCTCTGTAATTTCTGTAAAAGACCCTGTTCCCCCAGGTCACGAACTCTGAGGTATTCCTCCCCTAAATTAGCCATATTGTTTTCTCTTACATATATTAACATTCATAATATTCAGATTAATAAATACAATGCGAACTATTGCCGAAATTAATCAAAAGATCATTGAAAAGCGCGCCGTAGTCTGGACCGTGGAAGAGGTAAAAAAACGAGTTGTCCAAAATGGTATACTAAAAACAGCCCAACAGGTTGATGTAATTACCACAGGAACCTTTGAACCCATGGAATCAAGCGGGGCGATTATTAACTTAGGACACACCGATCCCCCAATTAAAATTCGTCGTTGTTGGTTAGATGGGGTTCCCGCATATTCTGGGTTTGGGGCGGTGGACTTATATTTGGGTGCCAGTTGCGCGGTAGAAACCATGGAGGGGGAAGAACTAAGAGAACGCGGTGGTGGTCATGTGATTCAAGATTTAATTGCTGGTAAATCTGTACAAGTCAGAGCAATAGGACAAATTACCGATTGTTACCCTAGAGCTACCCTGGAAGCTAAAGTCACCCTAGAGACGATTAATCAGTTCTACCTATTCAATCCCCGCAATCTTTATCAAAACTTCATTGTTGGTGTGAATGGATCCGAGGAACCGTTACATACTTACCTAGGACCATTACAACCGCGTTTAGGAAATGCAGTGTACTCCAATCCCGGATCATTGTCTCCCCTAATGAACGACCCCGATTTACAACTGGTGGGAATTGGCACCAAAATCTTTTTAGGTGGGGGAATAGGCTATGTGATTTGGGAAGGTACACAACACTTTCCCCTACAAAAGCGGTTAGAGAATCGAACCCCCATTGGACCATCTGCTACTTTAGCACTAATTGGTGATGCCAAACAAATGAATGCGCGTTGGGTAAGAGGGTGTTACTTTAAAAGTTATGGACCTTCATTAATGCTAGGAGTAGGGGTACCACTTCCAGTATTAAACGAAGAAGTGGTTAAACGTTGTGCAGTAACTGATCAAGATTTAGTAGCACCCATTGTGGATTTTTCCATTCCTCGTCGTGTAAGACCTACCTTTGGATTAGTAAGTTACGCCCAATTAAAGTCTGGGAGGATCCCTATCGAGGGTAAACCTGTACGAGCTGCTCCCCTGGCTAGTATGTTTCTGTCTCGACAAGTAGCTCTGGAGTTGAAACAGTGGATACAGTTGGGCCAATTTACCCTGACGGAACCCGTAGCTCCCATTCCCATGGACAGAGCTTTTTTGCCCTTTGAATCCGGGGGGTTCCAACTTTAACAGTTATCTTGGGGTTTTAGCTTTTTCACTGGTTTAGTAATAGATGGTTTTGGTAAGGGTTTAGAAGAGTAAGAACCATCTCCATCCATTCTTGTAATGGGTCGAGGAGTTTCTCCGGGATTTTTAACAAATGGTTTCCCGTTAACACCAGGGCGGGGTTCACTCCTGAAGGTTGGTTTGCGTTTTTTGGGCAAATCAGCAACTGCTTCCGCAGTTTCCACTATTAACCTATCAGTTTCACGCTTGACTTTAAAGTCCCAAAATTTACCTATTGCTTTCATAGCTAGTACACCCTGGAGTTTCAACTTAAAATACTTGGGTTTTTCCGTTGCTTTCCGTGCAGCTTGTTTGATTTTTACCACCAAACTCCTGGTATCGAAAGATTGGTAAACCACCTCCCCACGAACGGAAAATTCTCCATCAGGAATTTGATCTGAGGTTTTTAAAGCTGATGTACTTTCCGTAGTGTTTTGACGAGAGGATTTTTTATTAGTTGCAACTGGTTCTGATGTTTCCGCAGACAAGGATAACACCTCTGAATCTGTTGGCTTTTTAGCTAGATTTTCCGGTTCCCAGACCCCTACAATTTGAACATGTAGAGAGTCATTTTCTTGTCTAGTACGGGGATAAACTACCCACAGATGTTCTTTTTGTAAGTCCAGATGCTTTTTGACTAAGCTCATAACTCGACCTAGCAGAACAGCATTTAACTGGGCACCATCACTTGTAATCAAGGTTCCCTGGGTAAACTGTTCGCTGCTAGAGGAGTAACTACCCCTAATCAAACCAATGGCCCTGTATTGCATTAGTTCGCTAGCAGGGGGAATTGGTTGTTGGCGATTCATTAGGTTCCCAGGACTTTCCCTATCTTGAATTTTGATGGATAAGTTTTCTGGTTTTGTCTGTAGTGACTTAGCACTTAATTTAACTGTTAAGTCAATTTTTGCTGAAGCCTGACTAGAGGCGGTAGGATTGGCAGATTCGAGAGATGGTATCAGGTCGGAAGTCATAAAAACTCCTTAGATCGGAGATAGATCCCATTGTGGGACTGAATAAAAGTGTGTAGAAGTTACACGGCCAATAAAAGGAGGGTACCCTTACCTTAAATTTAGCCATTGCACGCTAGGCTATTTTGATGCCAAGTTTTGAAATGTATCATTTGCAGAATGAATGGGTCAAATTAATTCCTAGCTGATTTTTGATAATTCTCAATCTCAATTAGGGAAGATTTTGACTGGTACTGATTTGTCCCAATTCCCAAATGCTAAATTTCTGATTTAACTAGGTTAACTCACATTCCGGGGTGAATGAGGAATTATCCACCAATCATTAGTTTGCTCAATTATCACTGCATGGCTACAATTGTGCTCATGATCCTACAACTGTCACCTAAATTGATAGTCAAAGCTATAATGGTGTACTCTCAAAGTTTAGATACTCCTGATGGTCTTTGGTCATAAAATTCACAGTTAAATCACTGTATTCCGCTAAGTTTTACAAAGTCTTAACTTTATTCCCCCCCACAGGAGTTATTTAATCTCAATCTTCCAAGTTTTATTTACTCAAGTACAACACAGGTAAAGTAGTGTCAAAACAAGGTAATCGCTGGCTAATTCAGATAATCTTGCTGCTGGCAGTTGCAGCGTTCATTGGTGTGTCCATCATACCTATTTTAGGAACTCTCAATGCTCCACGTCCACAAAATTCCCCGGAAAATCCCCAGTTAGCAGACCAAATTCGTGGCTATGAACTAGTTTTGCAACGAGAACCGGAAAATCAAGCTGTTCTCAAGCAGTTATTGCAGGCTAGGTTGCAAATTCTCAGTCAAAAGCCCAATAATGAGGTTCAACCCACTGATATTCAAGGGGTAATTGAACCTCTACAAAAGTTGAGTCGATTAAATCCAGATAATTTGGAATATAAGGTTTTACTAGCACAGGCAACCCAACAAATAGGAAATAGGCAGGAAGCAATCCAAATGTATCGTTCTATTCTCCGTACTCAACCTGGTAATATCCAATCACTACAGGGTATAGTTAAATTAAAACTAGACCAAAAACGTCCAGAAGCAGCTATTCAGTTTCTCAAAGAAACCATATCCAATGCTGAAAAATCTAATTCTGTTCAACCAGGAAGTTTTGATATTATAGCTATACAATTACTTTTAGGTAGCGTATATTCTTCTCAAAAAAACACTGATCAAGCAATATCCTTATACCAGGAGGTGATGAAACAATATCCCCAGGATTTTCGCCCCGTTTTAGCAAAGGCAATTCTATTGAAAGAGCAGGGTAAAATTAATGAGGCAAAACCCTTGTTTGACAGTGCTCTGACCTTGGCTCCTGCTCAGTATAAGGATGAGATTAAAAACTTAACCTCCGGTTTTTAGCTTATGGCCGCCACAACACCAAAAATAATGAATAAAATGCCACCTATCAGGGTAACCTGTTTTTCAGAAATCCTCCCCGCTATTACTCTCCCACCTATAACTGCTATCAGGGCGCATATTGCATGTCCCAATATTGCTCCCCCTGTCACTCCTATGGCATTATTCCCATTATTACCTGCTGCTAACGCTATGGTAGTTATTTGTGTGCGATCGCCCCATTCGGCTATAAAGGTTAACACAAAAGATTTAAGTAATATCCCCCATACATTTTCTGACTGGTCATTGATTTTGGCTTTTTCAATTTCTTCTCTGGCTTCTTCTATTACTCCTTGTTCACGGACAGGTGTCATTTTCCAACCATCATAAAGTAGCTTTAAACCGAAAGCTATAAATAAGACTATTTCTCCATAATGTACATAAATCTGGGAATTCTGTGCCACGCTTGACAATATTTGTCCAAACATCACTGATAAAATTGTCATTGCCACCAGGGCCAAAGTCACACCCGGAAACACCAATTTTCTTGGGTGCTGCATGGACAAAATCACAGCGATAAAGAAAGTCTTATCACCTAGTTCAGAAATTGTAATTAATAGTAAGCTGGCTGTA
Source organism: Raphidiopsis brookii D9 (assembly GCA_000175855.1). Classification (GTDB taxonomy): domain Bacteria; phylum Cyanobacteriota; class Cyanobacteriia; order Cyanobacteriales; family Nostocaceae; genus Raphidiopsis; species Raphidiopsis brookii. The sequence goes on along the minus strand of ACYB01000038.1, from coordinate 81,900 downwards.
AACGCAGTTAACATCCTCTTATGCTCCTTAAGGATTTTTTACCGTGTGGAGCTTCCAATGAAAGTTAACAAAACCTCACAGAAGCTCACACACATATATTGTGTGAACTTTTGTGAAGGTCTCGCTCGCAATTATGAGTAATATTTTTGAGTATTGCTCTTATGCCGTCTGAACCAGGTTCATCACCAGTATGTTGATTCAGATGTACTAGTATACAACTAGCAGCTACTCCCCTTCTTTAATCTAAGGATACCTTATTTTCTCCAATTGTCAAAGGATTCACTGTAACCCGGTCATCAAAGACAAAACACTCTCCTTCCCATAAATTTTCCTCCCCAGTTACCTCCTCTAGGTACTTCAAGATCCCTCCCTTGAGGTGGTAAACCTCTTGAAAGCCTTGTGATAGCAGATAGGATGATGCTTTTTCACAGCGAATACCACCTGTACAAAATAAAGCGATTTTCTGATTCTTATCTGGGTGCAAGTTCTTGCTTACATAATCGGGGAATTCTCTAAAGATATGGGTGTGGGGATTGTGTGCTCTTTTGAAAGTGCCAATACTGACTTCATAATCATTCCGGGTATCAACAACCATAACATTCGGGTCCAGAAGTAAAGCATTCCATTCTTGAGGACTGACGTACTTTCCCACCTGTTGATTAGGATCCACCTCTGGTATTCCCAGGGTAATAATTTCTCGCTTCAGACGGACCTTCATCCTGCGGAAAGGGGGGGTATGAGTGTATGATTCCTTATGCTCTAGGTTCATCAACCTACCATCGTGACGAAGAAATGCCAAAACCCGGTCAATTGCAGTACGAGAACCAGCTATTGTGCCATTAATTCCTTCGGTTGCCAATAAAATTGTCCCCTTAATAGCGTGTTCCTGGCAAAAAGACAATAGAGGTTTTTGTAGTTGTTGATAATCCGGTAGACTGACAAATTTGTAGAGAGTTGCTACAACCGTACTATTTTCTTGATTCATTCCTCAACAGCTCTATTGGTAACAGCATATTATTCTTCCAAGTCTGAACCTGGTTCATCATCATTATCATAGACTAAATCATCCAGATCAATAATCTCAGCAATTTCTTCTTCTACCTCGCTGGTCAGGTCGTTCTCCACATTATCGCGCGCCATCAAACGTCCTGTAGATTTTAGCCATTCCAACAGAATAAATTCATTGCTTGTACGAATTACGGTAGCTCTTTGATTACGTGGTTGTTCGTGTAAGGGACTTTTAACCATAAGAAATGTGTTACCTATTATGGGGACAGCCCATTATAATCTATATTTTGTGTCATGAGACCATAATTATGGCAAGATAGAAACAAACTCGAACAGGAAGTTCACATAATCAGCCAAAAAAAATTCTGGTCGAGGGATATTTATTATCATCGGAATGATTGTGTGAGACCCGAAAAAAGAATATATACTCCCAAATTTGACGATTATTAAATGAATCCAGAGCACTCAGAAACCTACATCAATCATCCCACATGGGGTTTACTCTATAAGATCTCCATAGTTGATGATAATCAAGAGCTATTTACTACACTATATGCCCAACGCCTATTTTTTTTGGTAACAAGTGACGTTAAGGGGATGAAATTTCAGTCCATTGGTAGGACTGAAGCCAGAATGATGATAGAAAATCGTTTACGTACTTTACGTCGCAGTGGTAAACCACAGGAGTATGATCAGCTTCAAGGAGTTTTTCAGCGTACATTCCAATGACAAGTTCAATTGCTGAGCGGGTAACAATTATTCGCGCCCAACTGCCCCCATCAGTAAGGTTAATAGCTGTTAGTAAGCAGGTATCAACTCAATTGATGCGGGAAGCATATAGGGCTGGTATTCGTGATTTTGGTGAAAGTCGCATTCAAGAGGCGGCCAGTAAACAAATTGAGTTGCAAGATTTACCAGACATTACTTGGCACTTTATTGGTCACTTACAAAGTAACAAAGCTAAAAAGGCTGTGGAGTTATTTTCCTGGATTCATTCGGTGGATAATCTACACATTGCTGAGCGTCTTCACACTATAGCTCAAACAACCGGAGCTAGTCTATGCAGTTGCCTACAGGTCAAAATTCTCCCAGACCCTCAAAAATCTGGCTGGACAGTGCCCCAATTGTTAACAGATTTGCCATTCCTAAGTCAATACCAAAATTTACAAATTCAAGGTTTGATGACAATTCCTCCCTGGGGCTTAAAGGAAGAGAAAATATTGCATGTATTTAATCATACTTATAATCTAGCCCAAGAAATTGCCTGCCAAAAATGGGCAAATATAGGAATGAGGGAACTATCTATGGGTATGTCTGGGGACTACAATTTGGCAGTAAAAGCGGGTGCAACTATGGTAAGACTGGGGACAATTTTATTTGGGAATCGCCCTGAGAATTGATGGCAAATAGGACTAATTTTTACATGGCTATCAAAAAACATGTAATACAAAAAACTAAATACTAGTAGTTAAGTCAGTATTTATTGGGGTATGGGGTCTCATAACCCTCTTGACGAATATGATCATTGGTACAGAATTAGGATAGGGGGACTTCCTATTTGAAGAGCGTAATACTATCTTTGATTTACATAACAAGTTCTTGAGCATCCTAATGATTCCATATTTTCTCATGAAATCAGAACCTATGATCCATGATCCATCAATCATAGTTAATGGCAACGAAATGTTGACAAAGGCAAAAACCTAAGCCCACAACAGCTATATTTACATCAGATCAATTAAGGTAATTTCCAGGAGCATGAAAAATGAACAACATATTTTCTAAACTCAGAGATTTTGTGGGCTTAAATGAGCCAGTAGAATATGAGTACTATGAAGAGGAGCAGGATAATGATAACTATCAAACCAGTTATCAGCCAGAAAACCCTCAGCCAGCTCCACAGGAAACCACCACTAGTAATAGAAGGTGGCGAGAAACCCCCCCCACAGTAACTCAAGAAGAACTAGCAGGATCAAAACATATGACTAATGTGATTGGTATGCCCGGTGCAATTAATGGAATTTCAGAGGTTTTGGTTTTAGAACCCCGTACCTTTGAGGAAATGCCTCAAGCAATTCAAGCATTGCGGGAGCGTAAGTCTTTAGTATTAAACCTAACAATTATGGATCCAGATCAAGCTCAAAGAGCTGTGGACTTTATTGCTGGTGGTACTTACGCTTTAGATGGTCATCAGGAAAGAATAGGCGAAAGTATATTTTTATTTACTCCTAGTTGTGTACAAGTTAGCACCCAAGGGGGATTTTTACATGAAGTTCCCCAACCTCCAGTACGTCCGGTTCGGAACACTGGTAATTGGGGAAGTGAGCCTAATCGCATGGCACAATAAAGACTAAACCAATGGACAACTAATCACTAAATGACTATTAAATTGGGTTTAATTGGGGGCGGGGTGATGGGAGAAGCCATTTTATCCCGTCTCCTGGCCAGGGAAATTTACCAAGTATCAGAAGTAATCGTTAGTGAACCTCAGGAAGCTCGAAGGAGTTTTTTGCAGCAAAGGTATGGGGTGTCTGTAACCAATGACAATAGTCAGATTTGGTCTCAGGTGAAAGAAACAGTGATTTTGGCTGTCAAACCTCAAATCCTTTCTGCTGTGGTTGAGGAAGTGGTTGATATGTTGCCCATAGAATCTTCCCCATTAATGATTTCTATTTTAGCCGGGGTGTCCTTAAAAAAATTAGAGAACTCCTTTCCTGGAGTGGCTATAGTTCGTGCTATGCCAAATACACCAGCGACAGTGGGTGCGGGGATGACCGCTATTTGTTGTGGAGGTCACCTCCAACCCGGTCATCACCACATAGCTACAAGAATTTTTCAAGCTATTGGGGAGGTAGTAGAAGTATCTGAAAGCCTCATGGACGCTGTGACTGGTTTATCTGGGAGCGGGCCTGCCTATGTGGCATTAATGATAGAAGCATTAGCTGATGGCGGAGTGGCATCCGGTTTACCCAGAGCAGTGGCTAAACAATTAGCACTGCATACAGTGTTGGGAACAGCAAAACTAATTGCAGAAACTAATATACATCCAGCAGAATTGAAAGACCAAGTAACCAGTCCGGGGGGAACAACCATTGCTGGAGTGAGGGAATTGGAGAGGGCTGGTTTTCGTTCTGCTGTAATGGAAGCTGTTAAAGCTGCAGCTGAACGCTCGCGGGAACTGGGTGTTTATTAGGGTTGGCGAAAAAAGATGAAGCGACTAGGTTTATTATTGTCATTGGTAATCATCCTCTGGTGTATAACATTGCCAGCAGTAGCAGTAGATTGGACTCATCCCCTATCATTTAGTAACGCCGAGTTAGGAAGACATAATTTTTCCGGACAAAATTTACAAGCTGCTGAATTCTCTAATGCTAATTTAGAAATGGCTAATTTTGCTAATGCTGACTTGCGAGGAGCAGTTTTTAGTGCTTCTGTCATGACCCAAGCAAATTTACATGGGGCGGATTTAACCAATGCTATGCTGGATCAGGTAAAATTAACAGGTGCTGATTTAAGCGATGCTATTTTTTTGGAGGCAATTTTGCTGCGTTCTATCTTTACTGAGGCAAACATTGACGGAGCAGATTTCACTGAAGCTATTTTAGATAGGGGACAAGTAGGGGAGTTATGCAAGAGTGCCAGGGGAGTAAATTCTCAAACCCATGTTCAGACTCGGGATTCTTTGGGGTGTAGATGAAGCGCATAGGTATAATTGGTGGTGGACAACTGGCTTTGATGATGGGGGAACCAGCTAAAAGCCTAGGTTTAGACTTGATAGTACAGACTCCTGCTAGAACTGACCCGGCGGTGGCTATTGCGCAGGATGTAGTTTTAGCATCTGTTGAGGATGCGGTGGCAACGGGTGTGTTAGCTACTAAATCGGATCTGATTACTTTTGAAAATGAGTTCGTTAATTTGGATGCTTTGTCTGGTTTAGAGAAGCAAGGCGTATGTTTTCGTCCCCATTTAGGAGCTTTATCTCGTTTATTGGATAAGTATCATCAAAGATGCTATTTGAGAGATTTAAATTTACCTGTGCCGCAATTTTTCCCTTGGGTAAATTCGCCAGATTTGGCATCAAAAATAGAATATTTGGGGTTTCCCCTAGTGGTTAAAGCTAGGAGACATGGTTATGATGGTCAGGGTACTTTTATTATAGATAATCATGCTTGTTTTTCTAATTTAGTCAATCAAGTTGATAAAAAAAATGTTGAATTCCTCATTGAAGAATTTGTTCCTTTTACTAAAGAGTTGGCAATTGTTGCTGCTCGTTCAGTGAAAGGAGAGATCGTGACCTACCCAGTAGTAGAAACCCAACAGGAAAACAGGTTTGTCGCAGGGTTATTGTCCCAGCGGATATTACCCCCTGACCAGGAAGACCAAATTGTGGCGATCGCTCGTAAGATATTAACCAGTTTAGGAGTAGTGGGGGTATTTGGGATTGAGTTATTTATTACTGCTGGGGGGAGGATTTTAATCAACGAAATTGCACCCAGGACTCATAACTCTGGTCATTTTTCCTTAGATGCTTGTAAAACATCCCAATTTGAGCAACAGCTCAGAGCTGTTGTGGGAATGGATTTAGGGGACACAAGTTTGACCTTTCCAGCTGCGGTCATGGTCAACTTATTAGGGTATGAAGAATCACACAATGAGTATTTCCAGATTAGGGAGAAATTAGCAACTATTCCCCACTCCCATGTACACTGGTATGGTAAAAGGGAATCTCGTCCGGGACGGAAATTAGGACATATCACAATATTAGTAAAAGAGCTAAATCGTGAGTTGATAGAGCGAATTATTTATGAAGTAGAATCTATATGGTACACCGGAGGTGGTGCAGATAGATAGGAGAAAATTTTTTCTTCCCCCCTGTACAAATAATAGTTAATAGTTATAATATAGGAGTTGAACTACGACGTTGGTGACTGCCCTCAAGTTTTTTGATCTATGTCTTTAACGAAAAGGGAACTAATTAGTTCTTGTGGCCGTAGACCGAGATTTTACTCGGAAACTTTAAACAAGCAACAGCCATTCCCACCTGGTTTAACCAGGTCATAAACTTAGGTAAAACGGCGTTGTGGTCAACTAAATTATGGGTTTCTAGTTTTTAAAAACTAAAAAGCAACTTTTTGTGCTATTCTCAATTTGGCCGAGCGGGAGCGGGGATTGTGTTGAATTTCGGGGTCCGTGGCCGTAATTGGTTTTTTAGTCATCACCGTTAATAGGTCAGAGTTCCGTAACCCGTGTTTGACAATTCTATCCTCCAAGCTATGAAAACTAATAAGAGCAATTTTTCCTCCAGGGACCAGGGAAGGGGGTGCTTTGTGAAGCAAAGTTTCCAGCACTTGTAACTCATCATTAACTGCTAGACGTAGAGCTTGGAAAACACGAGTTGCTGGGTGTATTCTACCATAGCGATATTTAGGTGGAACACAGGAGCTGATGGATTCTGCTAGTTGTGTAGTGGTGGAAAAAGGGCGGTTTTCAATAATGCGCCTAGCTATTTTTCGCGAAAGTCTTTCTTCACCATATTCAAAAAAAATATGGGTCAGTTCTTGTTCATCCCACCCATTAACTATATCAGCAGCGGTGATAGATTGTTGTTGATTCATGCGCATGTCCAAATTAGCAGTGTGTCTAAAACTAAACCCCCTTTCTGGATTATCCAAATGATAGGAACTGACCCCCAAATCTGCCAAAATGCCATCATAAGTATTGGGGGGGAAGGGAAAATTAACAAAATTAGTGTGTAGAAAATCAACACGATCTCCAAACTCAGACAAACGGGTTTTTGCTGCTATCACAGCATCTAAATCCTGGTCAACCGCCATCACCTTAGTGTTGTCAGCAGCTTGTAATATTAACCGAGAGTGTCCACCACCACCCACAGTTAAATCCAAATAATTGCCACCCGCTTGGATATTTAAACCCCTAATTAATTCCTCACCCAGAACGGGAATATGAGAAAAAGGAACTTGATTTAATGGTGTTAATGGCGTGTGATTTGGCAAGTTACGGTTATTGATAACCATTAACTCATTTCTCCTGTATTAAAACATAAGGTTCTATAATCAACGCATTAAATCTTTTAGTGGGATTGCCATTCCAATCTCCTAACTGTATGGGAGAAGGCTTACTAATTAATTGTTCATCAATCCACACCCCAACAGACTGAGTATTATCACTGGCGATCGCCTCTCCCACATCCAATAGGTCTAATCCTGACGCTACCACAATGATAACATCTCTTTGAGCGTGGGGGACTAACCATTCCCATTCTGCTTCATCTAGGTTCTCTGTTAGCTTTTCTCTTAAATCTGACATAATTTGCCTATTTACTACCTACCCAAATCATGTAACGTATTGATAGCGTTCGCACATTGATGAGTAACTGCTTCCAATTCCTCCTTACTTGTGGAACTAGGAGTTGCAATCAATTTACCAATTCTAATAGTTAAGGGAACCTTGCGGGGAATAGGTGTACCCGGTTGGACGATTTTTTCACTTCCCCACAAACTCACCGGTAATAGGGGAACCTTAGCCTTAGCAGCTAGTAGTGCGGCGCCTCGTTTAGGGTCATGAACACGCCCATCACGGGTTCTAGTTCCTTCCAAAAATACTCCTACTGCCCAACCATTTTCCAAATATTCCAGAGCGTATCTAATTGCTGCTCTATCTGATGTACCGCGACTTACCGGATAGGCACCATATAATTTAATGGCCTGGGCTAAAACAGGAATTTTGAATAATTCCTCCTTCGCCATGTATGCTACGGGACGACATACACAATTAGACACTATGGGAGGGTCAAAGTAACTAGCATGGTTACTGACGATCACCAACCCACCTGTTTGGGGAACATTTTCCACCCCATAAATTTTGCCCCCAAAGTAAGCGTGTAACATGGGGCTAACCACCGACCATTTGAAAGCGTGGTAAAGTGCTAAACTAATTAAGGGTTCCCGTTCTCTGGTCACGAAAATAATTTAAAAGCGACTATATTTAGAATAGTCTATGGCGATCGCCTTTTGCTATCCTGCAGGATCAATTACACTCTTTTTTATTTCCCATGTCCACAGAATTTTTCATTGGCAGTAGAGTTCGTTTAGTCACCCTACCCCCCTATATCAAAACTGCTGATCCCATGCCCATGTTACGCCCTCCCGATGTAGTTAGCATTCAGGAAGAAGGTACAGTTGTTGACCTTAGACCAGGGGGATATTGGGTAGTGCGTTTTAGCCAGGGTACCTTTCTAGTAGAAAGTCAATATATAGAAAGAGCAGCAGATCATTGATTGTTAAGAATTAAGATGTTTTGAAAGTTCAATGGAATTTAGAGGACGAGTTCAATGTAGCATTATCATTGTTTCCTGAATTAACCGCCATCTGTTTTTCTCTCCCAACTATGCCCTTTCCAAGATCCAGTGGAATTTTACTTCATCCCAGTTGTTTTCCCAGTCGCTTCGGCATTGGTGACCTGGGGTTGGAGGCCTATCGTTTTATTGATTTTCTGAAAGAGAGCTATCAGCAGTATTGGCAAGTTTTACCCCTAGGTCCCACGGGCTATGGTAGTTCTCCTTACATGTGCTATTCTGCCATGGCGGGGAATCACTTACTAATTAGTCCAGACAAGCTAGTAAATGAGGGTTTGTTATGTGAGGCTGATTTTGCTGATTTACCCCAATTTACTGCTGATAAAGTAGATTTTGCACAAGTGATCCCGCAAAAAATCAATTTGCTCCAGCGGGCATGCGATAACTTTCAAAGAAGTGCTAATAGTCACCAAAGGGCGGCATTTGATCAATTTTGCCAGAGCAAAGGTTATTGGTTAAACAATTATGCGCTGTTCATGTCCATCAAAGATGCCCACGACGGAGAAGGTTGGTATAATTGGCCATTAGAATTAGCGAGGCGAGAACCAGAGGCCATAAGCAAGATTGAGCAAGATCTAGCAGAACAGATATTCTATTACAAATTTATTCAATATGAGTTTTTTCGTCAGTGGTCAAAACTCAAAGAGTATGCCAACGAACGAGGAATAGGTATTATTGGGGATATACCCATTTATGTAGCTCATGATAGTGCTGACGTGTGGGCAAATCCCGAGTTTTTTGCCTTAGATACAAAGACGGGAGCAGTGGATCTAATGGCCGGGGTGCCACCAGACTATTTTAGCGCTACTGGCCAATTGTGGGGAAATCCGGTTTACAACTGGGAGGAATTGGAAAAGCAGGATTTTGCCTGGTGGGTGCAACGTTTTGAAGCCATACTAGATTATGTGGATATAATCCGCATTGACCACTTTCGGGGTTTTGAAGCCTATTGGGCTGTTCCCCAAGGGGAAGAAACTGCTATTAACGGGGAGTGGATAAAAGCACCTGGAAAAGAGTTTTTTGCCGTAGTTAAACAAAGACTGGGCAAATTGCCAATTCTAGCTGAAGATCTGGGAATTATCACCCCAGAGGTAGAGGCGCTAAGGGATGAATTTGAGTTTCCTGGAATGAAGGTATTACAATTTGCCTTCGGTTCCGATCCTGGAAATCCATTTCTACCCTTTAACTATCCCAGAAATGCTGTGGTCTATACTGGTACCCATGATAATGACACAACTGTTGGCTGGTTTAACACTGCCAACGATTACGAAAAGCAAAACCTATTATTATACTTAGGTGGTGTTAGTAGTGATGGAATTAACTGGGATTTGATCCGACTAGCTTTGATATCTATTGCCAATCAGTCCATCATTCCCCTACAGGATATTTTGGGGTTGGGAACGGAGTCTAGAATGAACTACCCGGGTACAACAGAAGGTAACTGGGAATGGCGTTATGAAGAAGGTGTGCTAAGTCAAGAACTGAGTAATCGTCTAAAAACCATCACTCAACTTTGTGGTCGATCTCCCAAAACTTCCTGATTTGGCTGCTGGGGGTAGTTTGAACGGTGTGAACCCCCCAATAACCATCAAAGTTGAAGGTTTTTAGATGCAATTCTAATTTCACCAGATTTCCCTGGTTTTCCCATTTGTTTAGGTTCTTCCTGATTAACCTTCATTAGCACACCCCCAGCATTATTTGTTTTGACTGTTAGTTCCTCAGTAGCTTCCCAATCCCTTTGAGATCCCTGGGTCAAAACTCCTTCAAATTTTGTTTTGCCATCAGCTACAACCCGTATCCAAGCCTGTGAATTCACAATAATACGAACTTGTACAGGATCATTCTTAGTATCGTTCCCGTTACTAGCTGAGTTGACTAGTTGACGAACTTTTATTATTTTAGTGGGGGTTTTTCTAGCAGATATATCCGCACTAGCCTGCAGGCTAGGTTCATTGTCATTTTCTTTAGCTTTTATATTTTGGGTTAGGGATTGAGATAGACCATTTACTGAACAAACTATGACAAATATGTAAAGCAAGTAAAGATGGAAAGTACGTAATTCTAAGAAAGACCGAGCCCTATATCCATATCTAGGTTTAAAAACCAATTTTGGCGAGCCCGTGGGGAAATTGCTGGCTAACTCCACCCCATTCAAACCCAGTTCGTTAGCAAACCGTCTGATAAGACCCTGAATGTAAATAGGTTCGGGGAGATTTGTCAAGTCTCCTTCCTCAATTGCAGTGAGTAAACGTCCAGGAATTCTAGTGGTCAAAACCACTTCATTTATAGACAACCCCTTTTCCTGGCGTAAAGCTGCTAACTGACTTCCCAACTCCGAAAGTTTTTGTAACTGTTGCTCTTCTATTGAGAGGTTTTTTGGTCTATGGCCCCTTTTAGGCAACCTTAACCATTTCGTAATTTTCAACATACTCCCCGTTCCTTAATTGCTCCCTACCTGATTCCAATTACAAGTTAACTCAATTTCGTGTCTGGTGGACCAGATGCTGTAATAAAATAATCTCGCTGGTTATAAGATGACGATACTTACCAACATCAGTAAATTTACCATCTGAATTGTGTAGTTCAATCGTCCCTATAGCTCTCCGATCAAGGTGCACAACTGGATATCCCAATTGTTGAGCCACACGACGAATTTGACGGTTTCTTCCCTCCTGTAAAATAATCTCCAGTTTACTTTGGGTGAACCCCTGTTCGATTAATTTAACTTGGGCAGTTCGTGTTTTCCTCCCGTCCAACATTACTCCCTGACTCCACATCCTCAGAACATTTGTTGGCGGATGTCCCTCCACTACAACATGATAAGTCTTGGGAACATCATGACTAGGATGAGTAAGAGCAAATGTTACATCTCCATCATTGGTTAAGATTAATGCCCCGGTAGAATCGGCGTCTAACCTTCCGACAGGACAAATGCCAGTACCCTGGCGTAATTTTGTCGGTAACAGATCTAAAACTGTTGTTCTACCTTGTGGATCATTACACGTGGAGACCACCCCTGCGGGCTTGTTTAATAACAAGTACACTAAAGCTGGAGGACTACCTTGTGTGACAGGTTTACCATCGATGGAGATCATATCCACTTTAGGATCGACTTTCTGACCTAAACGCGCCAAATTCCCATTGACCCGTACTCGTGATTGCCCAATCATTTCTTCAGCTTGACGACGGGAGGCTATACCCCATTGAGATATAATTTTTTGTACCCTTGCTTCCATGGAACAATTGATTTCCTCATTACGGTCATAAGTAACGGTAATAACGGTTAAGATTCATGGCTCAAATTTTTCAGTGTCCCTCCTAATTGATAAAATTGACAAGCATACACAATGAACGGTTGTCGAGTTAAATGACAGAACGAACTTCGGATGAAGAAAAAAGCAGCAAAACCCGAATAGTAACTAGGATTCTTAATGCAGCAATTAAGCTTTGGTTAAAGTCTCAATTAAGTCAGGTTTACGAGCTAGAGATTGGTGTTGACACAGACGATCAGCAGTTGCTTTCCGGACGTATCCCCAAGGTCTCTATTTTGGCCACTAAGGCAGTTTACCAGGGTATTCATATTACCCGTGTTCAACTTACAGCTCAGGACATACATATTAACTTTGGTTCTGTGCTCCGAGGCCAACCATTACGATTGTTGTCAGTAGTCCCCGTGTTTGGCGAACTGCTGATCAACGAGCTGGAACTAAATAGTTCCCTCTCTTCTCCACTACTTTCCCATGCCATCAACGAGACGGTACTTAAAACAATACCAGAACTTGGCAAAAAATACCAGTCTATTTTCTGGAATGAAATTGCACTTCATGACCAAGGTTTTGTACTCCAAGGAGTGACTCAAAGTGCTGGACAGTCTGAATCTTTAGAGGTTCACGCCAAATTACAACTGGTGAGTGGGCAAGAAATAAAATTAACACTGTATAAAGGGATGTATAGTTCATGGCAAAGTGAAAAAGGTGAGATTGGTTATATTGAAGAATGTTTACATCTGGGTTCGGATGTAGATTTAGAGGAGTTAATTCTGGAATCGGGCCAGATTTCCTGTCGAGGAAAGATTAATGTCAATCCATAAAGCATTTAGAATCTAAAATCGTCTTAATCAATTAGTGGTAATATTAGGGTGATAAAATAGTAAACCAAAGGAGCGGTAAAAATATAACTGTCAGTGCGGTCTAAGATTCCACCATGTCCAGGAATCAACTGTCCAGAATCTTTCACTCCTGCATCTCTTTTAAGCAAAGATTCGGTCAAATCTCCTAACAAACTCGCAATGCCAATTAATAAACCTAATGTCAAACCGGTCAGGAAGAAATAAGGCAAATTGAGAAAATATGACCCCCACAAAGCTAAGATCAGACTACCCACCATACCAAAAATCGCTCCCTCCACAGTTTTTTTGGGACTGATACTGGAAAGAGGAGTTCTGCCAAAATATTTACCAAATATATAAGCACCAATATCAGCAGCCCAAATACACAAAAAAGTCAATATGGTAAAGGTGAAACCCGGAGGTAAATCATCTGGTTTAATTTGTACAAGTTGGGTATTAGATAAGTGTTCATATAAGTAATTAACCAAGTTCGTATATTCGGTAGTATTTATATCCTGAATATTTCGTAGTCTCACCCAATAGCTGGGTAGATAACCAACATAAAACAAACCCATAATAGAAGCAGAAATATCAGCAATGGTGGCAAGCTGCGGTTGAAAAAGTAGGTAAAAACAAATAAAAGTTCCTGCTATGGGCATAATTGCATCCGCTAAACTAGGTTGGAAATTGCAAATGCCTAATAAAATTAGGCTGACAGAGATGGTAGTCTTAGTAGCGGGTCTCATTCCTCTGGAACGAACTAAATTGAAATATTCCAGTTGACCAAAAAACACAATTATACCGATAGCTATCGTGAAGTACCAACCTCCCAACAACGTGCAAGATACAGCAAGAACAATAGCAATAATTCCACTAATAATTCTAGACCAAGGCATGGCAAATAATAATATTTGAGATTTTCGACTTTCGATTCAATCAAGTTTTTCACCACTGAGGATAAAAATGGGATCCGTAGAGACAAGGGTTTGAGAAAAACCTCTGGTTTCCAATCGGTTCACAGCGGACTGCATAACTTCTATATTTCTAGCTGTCAACTCTGATAGGGTTTGAGATATAGCATATAGACTCTCTAGATTAGCAGCTGTAGCAACCACACGACCAGATAAAGGTAAATAATTCCAGATGGCTTGTAAAATTTCTCTGATAGCTCTCCCCCCTTCTATACAAACACGATCAGGAATCGTTTGTATACTATTTAGGCAATCTGGAGCAGTCCCCTCTACCACTATAATATTTTTTACTTGAAAGCGATCGCAATTACGCTTGATTAAATTGGCGACTTCCTCATCTCTTTCCACAGCTATCACCTGTCCCTGGGGACATAATAAACCTACTTCTATGGCAATTGTCCCCGTACCAGCTCCCACATCCCACAGCACAGAATCGGGTTTAAGACGCAGTTGGGAAATCAACAACAATCGCAATTCTCTTTGACTAAAAGGTATACCTGGTAAATTTTCAAATAGGTCATCAGGTATACCAGGGCTAATATAGGGCCAAAGTTGGCAAGGCATAGGTTACTAAAGGTAAAATTTTAACCCGGAAGCATTTCAGGGATAGATGATCCATCCCTGGTCAACTTATAGCCATAGAGCGACGGAGGCGATCCAGAACGCTTACCTGACTAAGTATTTATTTATCACGTCCCCGATTGCCAGGAATTTATGTACTCGATTTGAGCTACTGTTAAAGTATCAATTGCAATGCCCAAGGCTTGCAATTTCAACTGGGCAATTTCTTGATCTACTTCTTTGGGTACGGAATATAGACCTGGTGATAGTTTGCCTTGGTTTTTCACTAGGTATTCACACGCTAAGGCCTGGTTGGCAAAACTCATATCCATTACTGCACTGGGATGTCCTTCCGCAGCAGCTAGGTTAACTAAACGACCCTCACCTAGTACAATGACTGATTTGCCATTCTGGAGTACATACTGTTCTGTGAAGGTTCGAACTACTTTGATTTCCTTGGCTTGGGAAGCCAGATATTTTAGGTCTAATTCTATATCAAAGTGTCCAGAGTTACACACGATTGCCCCATCTTTCATGGCGTCGAAGTGTTCACCTCTCACCACGTGTTTATTACCGGTTACAGTAATAAACAGATCGCCTTGGGCTGCTGCTTCGGACATGGGTAACACGCGAAAACCATCCATTACCGCTTCAATTGCTTTGATGGGGTCAATTTCTGTAACAATGACGTTTGCACCTAAACCACGGGCACGCAGGGCGGTTCCCTTACCACACCAGCCATAACCTGCTACCACAATAGTCTTCCCTGCTAGTAATATATTGGTAGCACGAATAATACCATCTAAGGTAGATTGACCTGTACCATAGCGGTTATCGAAGAAGTGCTTGGTATCAGCGTCATTAACGTTCATTGCTGGAAAGGTCAATACACCATCATTTAACATTGCTCGCAACCGAACAATACCTGTTGTGGTTTCTTCCGTTGTTCCAATGAGATCTACTATTTGGTGTTGGCGTTCTTGAACTAAGGTAGCAACCACATCACTACCATCATCAATAATAATATTTGGACGGTGGTCTAAGGCAATTTGTACGTGACGACTATAGGTTTGGGCATCTTCCCCTTTGATGGCAAAAACTGGAATGCCATAATCACTGACTAAGCAAGCAGCTACATCATCTTGGGTTGATAGAGGATTGCTAGCAATTAAAACCGCATCCGCACCACCTGCTTTGAGGGCGATGGCCAAATGTGCTGTTTCGGTGGTAACGTGGGCGCAGGCGACCAATTTCAAACCAGCAAAGGGCTTTTCTTGTTCAAAGCGATCGCGGATTTGTTTTAGTACGGGCATTTCTCTTCCGGCCCAGTCAATACGTTGTCTTCCCAAGGGAGCTAGAGCAAGGTCTTTAACCTCGTGCTTTAATCGGGGAGCAGTTACAGTCATGAAAAGTTATCCTCTATAAAAATCCTAAAGGGGTTAAGAAACCTTTACGTACTTTAACAAGATTTTCCCCAACTGGCAAACTTTTGGTTAAATTAGGTCAACCTTGTAAGAATCAACTGCTGAATTTTTTGATTAATAACATTCAGATCGAATTTTTGTTGGCCAAGCTGTCGTGCATAAATAGCAATATTTTGGATCTGTTGTTGTTGGTCAAAACAATATTTAATTATATTTGCCAACTCCTGGGGTTGATTAGGGGTAACTAAAAAACCATTTGTGCCATTTTCTATTAATTCCACAGCTCCTCCAGATTTAGCTGCGATAACTATTCTACCACAGAGCATAGCTTCCACAATAACTCTTCCAAAAGGTTCAGGTGCAATGGATGTATGAGTGACTAAATCGCAAGCTGACATTAATTGTGGTATATTCTGACGAAAACCTAAAAATTTAACTCGGTGTTCCAATTGTAGGTGATGAACTTTTTGGTGTAATTCCCGAACATACTCATGCTCCCCAAATAAAGCATCTCCCACCAGAATAGCTGTGATATTGTCTGGAACATGGGCTAATGCTTCTATAAGAATGTGCTGTCCCTTCCATGGAGATAACCTACTGAAATGTCCAATAACAAATTTATTCTCTACTGCTAAAGTGTTTCGTATTTGCTGGATTTGATATTCTGATACTTGATAGTTTTTCATATCAAAACCATTATATGCAACTTCTACCAGTTTAGAGATTCCTCCTGCTTGAATAAATGCATCCTTACTAGCTTGAGAGTTAGCAATGACTAAAGATGCAAACCTATTGGCAAAATTAATAGCGATTTGTAAGTTAATGTGACTGAAATGTTCTAAAGACAAAATATCATGTAGGTGGTAGACCAAGGGGACACGAGTCAAAAAACTGGCAATTGCTCCCACAACTAAAGCCTTTTGGGTGTTAGCATAGATTAAGTCATAGTTTTTAGCATGGGAAATAACTGCATTAATAAGAGGAATAATGTGTTGTATACCAATCAAGCTAGAAATAAAACTGCTTTTCTTTCTAATAGAAATACTTTGAGTTGTTAAAACCTCCACAGGAACTTGATAGCTTTCTAATAGCTTTCTAAAATCACCATCAGCAAATAAACCAACTAAACAACTACCACTAAAAGGTTTAGCAATATCTAATAGACATAACTCCGCACCACCTGGGTTACCACTTTGGTCTAAAAATAGAATCTTCATAATTATCTTATTTATGGAATACAATTACCTGTCTCACTCTTTGGGCAATATTAGTCCAATCATAGTTTTCAGCAGCATAATTTCTACATTCTTCCCTAGTGGGTAAAACAATCTTTGCCAACATTACTTCCTGCAATTTATTGGCAAGACTATCAACCGCGATGGAATCAGTAATTAACTCAGGTGTAAAGGGTTGTAAAATTTCTGGCATTCCCCCCACAGGAGTACATAAAACAGGAGTCCCACAAGCCAAAGACTCCAGAATTGCCAGTCCAAAACCTTCAAAAGATTGACTTGGCATCACAGTCAAATCAGCTGCTTGGTAGGCTATAGGTAACTGTTGATCTGGTAAAAATCCTAAAAATCTGACTTGATTTTCCAATCCTAATTCCAGCGCTTGTTTTTCCAGAGAATTTTGTATATGTCCTCTTCCAGCAATAGCTAACCAAATATCTGGAACTACAGGTTTAATTTTTGCTATTGCTGTCAAGAGTTTGTCAATTCCCATACGATGTACCAGACGACGAGAGGTAAATAATATCGGTCTTTCAGTTGGCCAACCCAGTTGTTCCCTCGCTGCTAAACGGGATAAATTTTTTTTAAAATGTTTCACATCTACTCCCCCAGGAATAATATGTATTTTTTCCCAGGGAACCTCATACTGTTGATGTAGAATGTTGCCAAAAGCTCGACTTAAAACTATAAAGCGATCGCATTGGTTATAGGTATTTTTTTCGACCAAGTGTTGTTTGATCCAAATAGTCAGTTGTTTATTTAATAGCTCCTCTTGACTTTCAGCGGCCCATGGACCATGGAAATTAAATGTGATTGGCAAGCTTTTGGGTAAAAGATCTAAAATAGGAAAGCTATACAATGCAAAGTGTAAGTTAACTGCATCAAAGTGATTGAGGTTAATTTGCCGAAAGTTACTGCGAATAGACCATAGTCTTTGCCAAATTTTACTATGGGGGGATGCGAGATTATGTAACCTAATATTGGCAATAGATATATCCTCTTGTTCAGGTAGACCAACTCCACATAATTCAATCTGGTCTTGGTTAATACCCAATTTATGAATTAGTTCATAAATATACCTTTCCATTCCCCCTGGTGTGGTAGGGAACCAACCACTTCCGACGGTGAGGATAGAAGCGGAATTTAATACTGATTTTGTACTTATATCTTCCACCTAAAAATCTCCTTTGATAAATCGGTCAACAGTACTGATTAGCAATATCAACTTAGCATGTGTTCAAATCCGGTTAAAAATCCCGGTTCAACCATGTCTTTATAATTCAAAATAATTGAATGTTAAGTACCCAGTTAACCCATCTATCCCAGGAATTATTTTAACCCATATTTTGTGGAAGCGAGTCTAATAGTTGATAGTACCAATCCACGGACTCACTGCAGGTGGCTAGGAGTAGATTCAGGTTTAGGTTCAAAATCTCACCTTGTATAAGGCTATTATTTCCCCTAAACCCAGTTGCTCCTTCACTATTTTACCCCCTTGGGATTTAATAGTTTTTTTCCAGTTGCTGGCAGTTTCTAAAAACACCTCCGTGCCTAAATAGGTTTCCAAAACTGCCCAGTCTTCTGCTACCGGTTGAGCTGAATTAATAGTGTCAAAGACAAAATTTCCACCGGGTTTTAACACCCGTTTTACCTCCTCTAGTACCAATTGCCAATATTCTAAAGGAAAGTAATAACTAAATCCTGTGGCAATCACCAAATCAAACTGTGCTGCATCATATTCTAAACAATGAGCTGCTCCTAACTTCACACCCTTAAACAGCTTAGAATTTAATTGGGAACCCCGAGAATTTAAAGCCTCCCTGGCTATATTGCTAATTTCCTGTCCGTGGAAATATGCTTGCCAATCTCGCCAAGGATATATTAAAAAACTAACTCCGCAACCAATATCTAAGCAATGTTGATTTTTTTGAGGTTGGGCAATTTCCCAAAATGGAGCGGCAATTTTTGATGATAAGATCCCACTTTTCCATTCTTGATAAATGCACATTTGTTTGATTTCCTCTGGCAGTTCAAAGGGGTGATTTTGATATTCTTGATTGAATCGGTGAGCTACCTGTTCTATTCTCTGTTGCCATTTGTCCGCAGAATAGCTGTTTTTAAAAATATGGGAGAGTGAATTTTTAGACATGATTTCTCCGTAACTTAATTAAACCCTAGCTAATAATGGTGCAGCACCCAGCAGAGTTTGGGTGTAAGGATGCTGGGGATGGGAAAATATCTCCTTCGTTTTTCCTAATTCCACTATTTTACCACTATTCATTACAGCAATGCGATCGCACAAAAACCTAGCCAACCATAAGTCATGGGTAATAAATAGGTAAGTTAGGTCAAATTCCGCCTTTAATTCTAACATTAAATCCAAGACCTGGGTTTGGACACTAGCATCCAACATACTCACAGGTTCATCACAGATCACTAATTTAGGGCGGGTAATCAAAGCTCGCGCTATGGCTACCCGCTGTTGTTGTCCCCCTGATAAATCTGCTGGATAGCGTCCATAATAAGTTTGCCAAGGAGTTAACCCCACTTTTTCTAACATCCATAAAACCTGTTCTTCAGCCTGTTTTCCACGGGCTATTTTGTGAATTAATAGGGGATCTGCTATGCTTTCTCCTACGGTCATGGCTGGATTTAAACAAGCATGGGGATCTTGAAATATCATTTGAATTTCTCTGCGGAAACCCCGAACTTCTTCACGGGATAATCTGGTTAATTCTTGCCCTAAAAATTCCACTTTTCCCCCGTGGGAGGAATCAATTGTAAAATGGTTCTGGATAGGGTACTTTTACCACAACCTGACTCTCCCACCAGACCTAATATCTCTCCTGGATATAATTCTAAGTTAATGTCATCTACTGCTTTGATTGTTTGCTGTTGACTCTGAAATAATCTCTCTAGAAAATTCGGCTCTATAGTATAATACTGTTTTAATTCTGTGATTTTAAGGATGGGATTTTCTTTTTTCTCTTCTTCTCCCACACCTACTGGTTCTTGCTGAATATGTAGAGCTGCTCTTAATAAAGACCGGGTGTATTCATGCTGTGGTTGTTTAAATACACTCTCTGTTTTACCCATCTCCACTATTTTACCTTGGTACATCACCCCAATGCGATCGCAGTATTCTGCTACCATTGCTAAATCATGGGAAATCAACAACAAGCCCATATTATCTTCTGCACACAGTCTAGTTAGTTCTTGTAAAATCTGGGCAGAAACAGTTACGTCTAAACTGGTTGTTGGTTCATCCGCAATAATTAACTTGGGATTGAGCAACAAAGCTAAAGCAATAGCCACTCTTTGACGCATTCCTCCACTAAACTCATGGGGGTACTGACTCCAACGACTTCCAGGAATTTTTACCTTTTCTAAGGTGGCTAAAACTCTTTCCTTAGCTTGTTTTTTAGTCAGTTGTGGTGAATGTGCAGCCAAGGTTTCCAAACAGTGTTCACTAATAGTCATTAATGGGTCTAATCGGGTCATGGGATCTTGAAACACCAAAGCTACCGCTTCACCTCGAAACTGTCGCATTTGAGCAGGAGTTAAATCTAATACTAAACTCTCACGAAAATTTACTTGACCTTGAACCCGACTATGGTCAGGCAATAATCGCATAATTGCCCGACCAATAGTAGATTTACCACAACCAGACTCACCCACCAAACCAATCTTTTCTCCTGGTTTTAGACTAAAGGATACATCATTAACCGCCCAGATTGGAGCTTGGTCATAATCTTGGGGATAAGCTACACAAAGATTTTGAATATTCAATAGGGATTCAGTCATAGAGAAATTTGCTCAGTACCACAATGATAACAATAGGGTAACTTCTTATAGGTCAAGTTATGGCAATGGTGACATTCCACATACTGGTAATAACCACAATGGGGACAATGGGCCTCACGAGACCTGAGGGTTCTTCCACAGTTGATGCACTGGGAGTTCTGTACTCTTTTACCAGCTTGAATTTTGCTATTAAAAACTACATTCCTTTGCAACAACTTTATAATCGCAAAACCAAGTAGGGGAATCACTATAATATAAACATAACTAACTAAGAATAGTAAACCTCCTAATAAGTTACTGATAATATCCAGTAAGAATTTAAATACGACACCAACTTGCAGAAACTCCAAAACTTTGATAACTAGGGGAATCACAAATATAACTAGCAAATGCCAGCTAATTAGAGATACTAATCCATACCCTTGGCGTTGTGACTTACCATAAATAAATGAAGCGATGAAAATTAAAGGTAGTAGGAATATAGCTTGCAGGGTTACTTGAATGCTGGGATACCAAAATGACGCTGTTTTATAGCCATTAACTAAGTTATAAAATTGGGTTTTATCCTGCAAAACCGAGAGAAACTTGACACTTGCTGGTTGGTTGAGTAGCTGATTTTTACTCTTTTTATTTTCCTCTTTAAGTTGGGCAATTTGCCTGGTATTCCTATCTAGGTTTTGTCTAGCTTCCTCAGCTTTTACTTGGTTGATAGACTTGCCATCAGGTTGACGAGCTATTTTTTCCAAAAGGGTGGAATCGTATTGACTACGAATGTTGGCATTTTGTTGCTCCAACCCATTGATTTTTTCTTGAGTCTGATTAATGGTTTGTAAAACTTGCCGATTTTGAACACTATTTAAATTGTCTTTTAATAGCCCATAGGTCAGGCATATTTCTGACACTTTCCCCAATCTTCCTTGTTCTTGCTGTTTATATTGGGTGTTAAAGTTGGGCTGATTATTTTCTATTAATGAATTAGTAATTATTCCATAATCTTTAGTTGCTGAGGTTTGCTCTTGATAACCTTTCCATTCGTTATAACAGGGATAAGTGTCGTCAGGGCTAAGATGCCATCTACCAATACTGTCCAATCCTGTAAATACATTGATTAGAATAAAAACGTCTATTATGATAATAACTATCAAGCTTGCCTTATTTAGGGGTTCTCGATTAAGCGTTCCAGTATTATTGAAAAATTTACTAAAAAGATTACGTATTTTGTTTAACATATTGAATGCGTCAGTGAATTGTCAAATTTTCTAGTAGTGTTGCTTATGTGGGAAAATTACATGCATTTGCTACCAAAAATAATCATTTCCCAACCAACAGTATCATCTTTATAATACCTGTAAAGATACTCTACTAAAATTTCTTTATATTTTGATATCCAGACGTAAAAACCCATATATATTAAGTATTACAGACTTTACACCATTTTCTGGTGATTTCTCATAATGTTACCACTCCTCAACCAGATAGTCACTTATAGCCCTGCATACACTCTTGTTCCTACATACGAGTGTTTTAATAGGTGCACCTATTGCAACTTTCGCTCTGATATAGGTTCCCGTCCTTGGATGACCTTAGAGCAAGCAGAGAAAATTTTACTTTCCCTCAAAGGTCAAGGTGTTTGTGAAATCCTAATTCTCAGCGGTGAAGTTCACTCTTCATCATCTAGACGTCAGGAATGGTTGGAACTGATTTATGACCTATGTCTCCTAGCTCTTTCCATGGGGTTTCTACCCCATACTAATGCTGGAATTCTCAGTTTTTCAGAAATGCAAAAGCTCAAAAGTGTTAATGCTTCCATGGGGTTAATGTTGGAGCAGTTAACCCCTAAACTATTACATACTGTTCACCGTCATGCACCTAGTAAAATTCCAGAATTACGGTTACAACATTTACAATGGGCCGGAGAATTACAAATTCCCTTTACTACTGGTTTATTATTAGGAATAGGTGAAAATGAGGATGATAGACGACAAACCCTCATGGCTATTGCTGACTTACATTTAAAATATCAAAACATACAAGAAGTTATTTTACAACCCCATAGTCCAGGATCTCAACAAACTTTTGATGAAGTCGCTTTTGATCCTTATCAGCTACCCGGGGTCATAGCTCAAGCGCGGGAGATTTTACCATCGGATATCACCATTCAAATTCCCCCCAATTTAGTTCCCGAGGAAAACTGGTTATTGGCTTGTTTGGATGCGGGAGCTAGGGATTTGGGAGGAATTGGTCCTAAGGATGAAGTTAATCCTGATTATCCTCATCGGGAAGTAAATAGACTTAGGGAAGTTTTGCTATCTGGTGGATGGACTCTACTACCACGTTTACCCGTTTATCAGAAGAATTGGTATAAAACCCCTCTTGGCGCACCTCTAACGGAGTTAACAAAATAACAAAGCTAAAGTGCTAGCAATTGAGGTACCCATATTTATGTTTGCTGATAAATGACTACTCCCAATAGTGAACCCACAATTATATTTATGGATATGGCTAATATATATTACTACCTGTGGTATTGCTTGATCCTATTGAAATGGGCGATTTTTAACAACTGTTTAACAACCGTATATCAACCAACCAAATATTAAGCGTATCTACTGAATGAAATTGTAAAGAAATGTAAATCTATCTTGGCCGACTCCGAATTAGTTTTGTAGAATTGAATGCAGAAGATTAGATTCGAGTGGAGGAGATTATGAACAGGTTTATCGTCAATTTATTGGCTGCAGGCTTTTTAACACTAGGTCTTTCACAAGTTATTCCTGCCCATGCTCAGAGTGGTAATACGGGTGTCTCCCAAGAGAGCGACCAAACCACAGTTATTACTGGGGATGGTAACACTGTAGTGAATGAAGCCCGCCAAAATAACCAACGTGTACGCAGGGGTAGAGGTACTGATGGTGATGATGCTACAATCCAACGTGTTAATCAAACATCCGATGTGCAAGGTAATAATAATACTTCCATTAACCGAGCTGAACAAAACAACCAAGGTGTAAACGAGTCTGGACGAAGGAGAAGAACTAACATTAATATTAACAACGGCAATTAGTCCTTTTTTTACCGTAGTTTCAGCACCATATTTGTCGGATTGACATGGGTTGCAGTTGAAACTGGAGGTACTCAAATCTGCTTACGTCTGGGCTTTTATATAACAGATAGTTAGTACCAAACAGCAAACAGATGCTTAGTTTATACTCCATCTGGAACTGAGTTACTGTTTGCTACCCTTGACAACCGTCTTGCATTTGTTGGAGGTACTCAATGTATATTTACCGGGTTTGTTCCCTGCTAATTTTATTAACTTTATTTCTACCTGTTGCTCAAGCAGAGGAAATAGATATGAGAGCAGGGAGTGTAAGAATTAATAGAGACTCTCGAGGAAATGTTAACATAGACACTGGCAAAACTAATGTCAATCTTCCAGGGAAGTCAACACCTGTTAATAGAACTCCCAGAGCTAACAATATCAATGGCTCAAGGAGAATTAACAATCCTATTCCGAGATTATCAGAAAGCCAAAAAACAATTATCAGAACTAACTGCGGAAAATCAGGCTCTGTTGTTAGTCAAACGACAACACAAACAACCACTGTTAGGGGGAGTAATACAAAAAGGAGTCAAACCTCTGTGTCTTGTCGTTAGTATTCAATGGTAAAAAATAAATCTGAGGTTAAAGACCACAGATTCATCAAGCACCCGGACACTCACTTAAAACCTTGAGGGGGTTTTTATGAAATGTAAATCTGTATCGCTTAGCTGTTTAACCATTTGCTTGTGTCTATTCCCCGCAACATTTTTTTCTAGACCTGCATTAGCACAGTGTGTCATGTCTCATATTGGTATACAAGCTAATATGTCCCGAAATCCAGCGACACAAACATCGAATGTAGAAATGCAAGGTCCACAGTCTTGTACGGGGAATACCTCTTCTTCTACGTCAGTGCAAGTAAATACTGATAACAATGGACCTGTGAGACAAAATCAACGAGTCCGTCAGGAAATTAGGGATCGTCAAAGTAATGGAAATCAAGCGGGTGGGCCGACTGTTCGAAACTCTGTAATTGTTCCTGTGAATGTGAAGACTCCGGAAAACTTTAATCCTTAGAGGTTTTTTAATGGTGACTAGTTCTAGCACTATTTAGCATCAAGGAGCAATCATGTTATCGCGTCTGGCTAAGGCGTCCAAGTCTACTGAGGGATAAACGCTCCCATGCTCCTGTTGAAGTAGAAAGTAAAGTCTAGTTTTGTCTAGGTTTTATATAGCAGTAAGGCATTCTACACGGTTCATAACCTTCATACTCGGGTCAATAAACTAAATAAATTCCAGTTTACCGACAAACAAGCGCAATCCCCTGATTTTACTCCTGGGAATAAGGAAATCATGAATGTTAAAAAAGTAGTTAGCTGTATTTCCTATTTCGCTTTGGCCATTGCTATCATCCCCCTGGCTCCTAATTGGGTCTTAGCAGTTACCATATCTGTTTTATCCTATAACTTTAATGCTGCTCAAGCAAATTCAACTATAGGTAATATAACTAGGGGTAATATTGGGGTTGGGGTGACAAAGTTGAAAGAAAGCAAACAGGAAACAATTATTGATTTAAGTATGGATGAACTAAAGCAAGACTGTTTTCTGAAAATTATTGCTGATGAAGGTGTTAATCTTACGGGATATATTCAAGTTAACGACAAATTTGTACAAAAAATCACTGAAAATAAAACCGAAATACTTATTTCTAAGCTATTGCAAAAGGGCAAAAACACAATTGAGATAATTGGTAATTATGACCCAGCTAATTCTAACATTAAAATTGAGTTTATTGCAACTAATACAGAACTTACTCAAGAAGTTTCAGGTGGTGGACATATCCAGGGGGCTTTGACTATTTACGTTGAATAAGTTTTGTAGTTGTCAAGAATCATCAGGAAATAAATTATGTTGCCAAAAATTTCATGTTTATTAATTATCACTGTTATGCAAATATTCATTGCTGAAAATTTGCGAGTTAATCCTGTTTTAGCACAGTCTAGACAAAGTGCTAGTTCTAATACAGTTAATAATGGAGATGCTAACAATGTTTTTAATTCACCCAATCAGAACTTTAATGAATTTACTGTGCCGAATATCTACCCTTTAGATAATAGTATTAATACCCCAGTCAACACAGAAAACGACTTTGGTCTCAATTTATCAATGGGTGTAAATACTCTAGATTCCCGTAATGTGACCGTTTATTTAGGCTTAATTTTTCAGCCAGGAAGAACATATTCTCACACGGTAAGAATGAATAGGATTAACAAAGAAACTGAGTTGTTAGAAGTACAAAGAAAAATTGCTGAAGCAAAACTACAGTTGCTACAAAAGCAAGTTAGTGAAGCAGAAATGAAGCTACAAAAATTACAAGAACCCGGATCAGAACCACCACCAACAGGCAATTAATGTTTCACTATCTTGATTTAGTTTTTTTAGGACGCAGGAGTGCCTGGTGAAATACCGGGCACTCCTGCACGTACTAGTTGTTCTTTTAAATGGGCAGTACCAGACTCGAACTGATGACATCCTGCTTGTAAGGCAGGCGCTCTACCAACTGAGCTAACCGCCCTTGTTTTTTCACCTTACTAACATAACACAAGCTTTCAAAATTTGGCAAGGGGTTTAGAGAAAATTTTTTTAATTTTGGGACTTTCCTAATGGCAGGGTATTCGCTATACTGAGCAGGTATTAGTTGTTAAGTTTTGAATTTTGAGGTGTTAGTTTTCTCCAATGCCTTCTGGACAAACACATGACCGCATTACCATCTGGTCTATTCCCGTAGTTGCTAGTGTAACTTTGGTTGCTACTGGTAGCGGTAATATAACCTTGGTGGTGCTGGGGGGTTTATGTTTGGTGGTTTGATGTTTGGCCCTGACTTGGATATTTATTCTCGTCAGTTCCAGCGATGGGGTTGGTTCCGTTGGATTTGGTTACCCTATCAACAAAGTTTGCGTCATCGCTCTTTTTTGTCCCACGGACCAATTATTGGTACTACTCTCCGGGTAGTCTATTTAATGGTATTTATAGCTGCTACTACTGGATTATTATTATTAATACTCGCCATTTTTTCTAACATATCTGTGAATTGGGGTGATATTTGGGCAAAGGTGAGACAAAATATATCTACATACGCCAGGGAATTTTTCGCCTGGTTTGTGGGTTGTGAACTTGGTGCGATGAGTCACTACCTCAGTGATTGGACAAATTCTACCCACAAACGATTTCAAAAAAAAGGTGTTCACGCTTTACTACCCACTAGCAAAATTAGAAAACGTAAGATTCACAGTCGTCGTTCTCCCAGTTCTAAACCCAAACCGGATAAAAAACAGTAATACTAATTATGACAGCACAGAATAAATTTATCAAAAATAACATAGCTGATAACTCCCATTTAGTGGCTTTACAAGAGTTAATAGATGTGGTTGCTAAATTGCGATCGCCTGAAGGTGGATGTCCATGGGATTTGGCACAAACCCCAAGCAGCCTAACTCCCTACATAATTGAAGAAGCATACGAAGTAGTAGACGCAATTAGTACAGGAGAACAGAGTGCTATATGTGAAGAGTTGGGAGATTTATTATTACAGGTAATATTACAAGCTCAGATAGCCAGCGAAAAGGGGATTTCCGTAAAAGAGGTAGCTGAGGGTATTGCCCAAAAACTAATTCGTCGTCATCCCCATGTGTTTGGTGATGTGAAAGTGGAAAATGTAGAGCAAGTGCGCCAAAATTGGGATGAAATCAAAGCAGCAGAAAAAGGGCAAACTATAGCAACCCAAAAACTCAGTGATAAGTTAAATCGCTATCGTCGTAGTCTTCCACCATTAAATGCTGCTATGAAAATTTCTCAAAAAGCTGCTGAAGTTGGTTTTGAATGGAGTGATATTAAGGAAGTTTGGGGGAAATTTCACGAAGAATTAGCTGAGTTTGACCAAGCTTTAGCTGAGGAAACACTAGAAAGACAAGAGTCAGAATTGGGAGATTTATTATTTGCAATTATTCAACTAGCTAGATGGTATAATCTTGATCCTGCTAGAGGTTTGGAGGGAACAAGTTTACGATTTGTTCAACGTTTAAGAACTATGGAACAGGTTATGGATCGTCCAATTAGTGATTATAAATTAGCGGAATTAGAGGCGCTTTGGCAACAAGCTAAAGCTAAATTAATAGATGGTTAATAAAGAGTGGTTTAAATAAAGACTGTATGAACATTTCTCTAGATCGTCTAGTTCGTGGTGCTAAGGAGGGGAAAATAATTAGTTTCCCCACAGATACAGTTCCTGGGATGGCTACCATACCCACAAAAGCAGAATTAATATATGTTGCTAAACAGCGTAGTTTAGACAAACCCTTAATTTTAATGGGAGCTGAACCAGAAAGTTTGTGGGAATATGTAAAAGGTAGTGATCAAGAATATGAAATTTGGCAAGAGGTGGTGAATAGATATTGGCCTGGTGCATTGACTCTAGTTTTACCAGCTAGTGATAAGGTTCCCAGGGTAATGAATCCTCAAGATCCTACCACTATTGGTATTAGAGTTCCCAATCATCCTATAGCTCGGGCAATTTTGGCACAAACCGGACCTATGGCAACCACGAGTGTTAATTTATCAGGAAAACCCCCTTTGGAAACACAAGCTGAAATAGCTGTAGAATTTCCAGATGTTCTGACTGAAGAATTGATAGAATATAAAGGTTTAGGTGTTCCATCTACCGTAGCCAAATGGACAGAAAATCATTGGCAAATTCTTCGTCAAGGTAGTATTATAATTGGTTAAGGTTGTTGGGCTAATAGTTAAAGGTGAGGTTGGGTGCTATATCTTTAATTTTGATTATGGAAAACCCATGAATTTTACTAACTTTTTATATTTAGCCATCGGAATTTTACTAGGAATTGCCATTGATAAATTGCTTGTGAGTAAATTATTATCCAATCCGGATGAAAATACTTGGGAAAGATCACAAACACAAATTTTACAGCAGCTACACCAAACAGAATTGGCTTATGAAATGGCCAGAGAAATGAGCCAATTTCATGCGGGGTTTTTGTCCCGGATTAGCCATGAATTGCGATCGCCTATTAATGGATTAATCGGACTTCACCAATTAATTTTACATGACTTATGTGAAAATCCCCAGGAAGAAAGAGAATTTATTAATCAAGCATACGAAAGGTCGCTACAGTTTTTAAAAATCATTGATGAAATGGTAAATATTGCGAGAATAGAACATGGAACTAATCAGTTGGTCATTGAATCAGTGGGCATAAGGGAGGTTTTTAGAGAGGTTGAAGAACTGACTTATATGTTAGCCGCTAATCGCAATTTCCCTTTGCAAATCTGTTTACCCCCATCGGAAATTTATGTGTTAGTAGATAAACGTTGGTTACGGCAAATCCTGGTGAGCTTGATAGATAACACAATTAGCAGGATGGAATCGGGATATATTTGTCTTTTTATCAAATCCCCCGATGGCAATATTACTACTGATATCCATAACCATCTTGATATTTATCTGGATCTTCCTAGCAATACAGTAATTTCCCATGAAAGGTTAGATACCTGTTTACACATAACTGATAACCATGATTCAGAAATTAGAGATATCTCACCAGGAATGAAATTATTAATCAATCAAAGATTACTGGAAATGATGGGAGGAAAACTAGAAATTGTTGAACCTGATTGTCCTCCCATCAATAATGAGACGACGAATTTCACCCGATTGCAAATTACCCTACCTCAAATCACAAGTACTTCAATTCCTGAAGTTGCACTTCTGACTCAATAGAACCTAATTGAGAATTATTATGTAGTACCATGGTAGTGCTATTATTATGTTGAAACCCAATTTTCTCATAAAACTTTTGTTGATGAGTAGTCATTAAATAAACACGCTCTACCTGCATTAGAGGGTGAGATAACATCCTCCTCACTAACCTCATTCCCAAACCTCTTCCTTGATAATCTGGGTGAATTACCACATCCCAAATGGTAGCGCGATATATACCATCAGAATTCGCTCTAGCAAAACCAATTAATTTTTCTCCTTCCCAAACAGAAATTACCGGTTTACTATTAGCAATAGCTGTACTCAAATCCTCTATACTACGCCCTTTAGCCCAAAAAGCAGTATAATCAAGTAAATATTGAAGTTGATATATATCAATTTCTGTCAGGCGATCGCTAAAATGGATTTGAGGATTTTTCATGTATAGACAGCCACTTGCTAGTATTCTCGTTTCCGTTATGGCATATTCTTTGGCGCATTATCAAGAGAGAAAAGATTTTCAGTTCACCAATAGCACCACCTCCTGCACACCATGAAAAAGCTGCTATATAAAACCTAGACAAAACTAGACTTTACTTTTTACTTCAACGGGAGCTAGCGGTTATCCCTCAATACACTTGCACGCCTTAGCCAGACGCGACAACATGATTGCTCTATTAGTTACATCCGCACAGGTTCCGATTACACGACCTTGGGAATCAATGATGGATTAGTTGAAAGGGGTTTCCGGGTATGGGAGGGTACATGTGAGTTTTTAAAAATGGGATTCTGCATAGCAAAGGGGAAATGCGCTTGCGAACCATTCGCCATGGGAGATCGACCTTAGGGAATTAACCGTGATTGTTTAGATTAAACCCGCATATACACTGGCGGTAAAAATCAACCTACGATAAAATCGATAAAGTTATTTTTTTAGAAACTCCACCATGCCTAAACACTTTAACACTGCTGGACCTTGCCAATCTGATATCCACTATATGCTCTCCCCCACTGCTCGCCTACCGGATTTGAAAGCGCTAATTCATGGTCGCAATTACTTTATCATTCATGCACCGCGACAAGTAGGTAAAACCACAGCTATGATAGCCCTAGCTCAAGAATTGACTGATAGTGGGGAATATACTGCTATCATGCTTTCTTTAGAAGTAGGGGCACCCTTTTCCCAGGATCCGGGTATGGCTGAACGTGCAATTTTGGATGAATGGCAAGAATCCGCTTGTGTTTACCTACCAACTAATCTCCACCCACCTCGTTGGCCACCATCTCAACCCGGACGGCAAATTGGAGCTGCATTAGCCAGTTGGGCTAAGGTTGCTACCCGTCCCCTAGTGGTTTTCCTGGACGAAATTCATGCTTTAGCAGATGAAACGTTAATTTCTGTTCTCAGACAATTACGCTCAGGTTATAATCGTCGTCCCCATAGCTTTCCCCATTCCGTGGGGTTAATTGGTATGCGGGATGTGCGGGACTATAAAGTTAAGTCTGGTGGAAGTGAAAGATTCAATACCTCCAGTCCCTTTAATATCAAGGCCGAATCCTTAACTTTAAGTAATTTTACTTTACCCGAAGTAGAAGAACTTTACTTACAACATACACAAGCTACGGGACAAGTTTTTGCCACAGAAGCAATTCAACGCGCATATTATTTAACTGACGGACAACCTTGGTTAGTAAACGCCCTAGCTCGTCAAGCTACCCAAGTTTTAGTTAAAGATGTAACCCAACCCATTACTGCTGAAGTCATTAACCAAGCCAAAGAAATTCTGATTCAGCGCCAGGATACTCATTTAGATAGCTTAGCAGAAAGATTGCGGGAAGATCGGGTCAAGGCTATTATTCAACCCATGTTGTCTGGATCCGACTTACCGGACACCCCGGAGGATGATCGCCGTTTCTTGTTAGATTTAGGCTTGGTAAAGCGAAGTCCTTTGGGTGGACTGACCATTGCCAATCCCATTTACCAGGAAGTGATTCCTCGTGTTTTGTCCCAGGGTAGTCAGGATAGTCTACCGCAAATTCAACCCACTTGGTTAAATACTGACAATACTTTAAATCCTGACAAACTCTTAAATGCTTTCCTAGAATTTTGGCGACAACATGGGGAACCACTACTCAGAAGTGCGCCCTATCATGAGATTGCTCCCCATTTAGTGTTAATGGCATTTTTACATCGAGTAGTGAATGGTGGTGGCACTTTAGAGCGGGAATATGCCATTGGTTCTGGGAGGATGGATATTTGTTTACGCTATGGCAAAGTAATGATGGGCATAGAATTAAAGGTGCGGAGGGAAAAGTTAGATCCCCTAACTAAGGGTTTAACCCAACTAGATAAATACCTGGATGGGTTAGGGTTAGATACAGGTTGGTTAGTGATTTTTGATCACCGTCCCGGATTACCACCTATGGGAGAGAGAATTAGTAAGGAGGAAGCTATTAGTCCAAGGGGACGCACTATTACCGTCATTCGCAGTTAGGGATCCCCCACGGGTCTAACTTAATGTGGAAAGAAAAAAAACTAAGCTGCTTACTTGCGCTTTCTTGGTATAAACCCAGATGAGACTTAAATCATTAGTCTTTATCACCACTGTTTTTAACAAGTGTTCACTCTTCCTAACTACCCTCAAAATTTCCATTGAGAAGATTGGGGGAAGAGCGAACTCGCACTACAAGCTTTATCTTAAAGACTTCTAGAAAATGCCAAATTGGCAACCTAACAATTCAGAAGCAAGTTAAATTAAATTAGAGAAACAAAAAACAGCTACTCTGCTGGGTTTGTTTCAAAACAAAATGACCGATTGCTGCAATAGGAATGCTCATTCCATACCCAAGTCGTTTAATTTTATTACCCCCCTAATTAACGACCAGGGTCATGAGTCTGTTCCCTAATCGCTTCAGCAGCACTAAATAGAGTGGGAGTGAATGACGCTTGGTAATGTCTCCTCCCACTCTTTTTTATTGTAGGGGAGTTTTAGCAGCTATTTCTAATGCTTCTTTATCTGAGAGGGAAATGGGTATGACTAATTCAAAGGAGGTTAATATTTTACCTGTGCTGACTATTTGTTGAGTATCTATGGTAGGAGCTAGGAGTTGACATTTATATTTGTCAATTAATAACAGAGGTGGCAATTTTTCTAGACTTGCCATAATGGTTTGAATTTGGTAGAAATTGCCTTCGATTTCTACTTGGATGATCTGTCGTTTTAGTTGGTTTTTTAGTGATTCTCCCAGACTGTTATCAGTAATAACTTGTGGTTTCTCACTCAGGGGAGTAAATTTTTTCAATTTGGCTTTGATATAGGGATTACCCAAGGACTGACTATTAGTAAGTTCTATAATTTGGTTGATACTAAGAAGTAGATTATTGAGGTTTTTCTCATCCCCATTAAGGATAGGACTTGACTTTTTTTGCTGCTGGGATAGGGCCAATCGTTTCTGAATGAGATTAATTTGTTGAGCTTGCTGATTTTTTTGCTCATGCTCTTGTTCAGTTTGGATAATCTTCGTTTTCAGTTGATTATGTTTTTCAAACTCTGGTATGAGCATATTCAGTATGATATAACCAGACCCCAGTAATCCTAAGACACCGATTATTAACCCAGTTACCATAGGTGTGAAGGTAATACCAAATGAGACTGGGTAGGAAGATAAAGAATTATTAGAATTGGTTTTTTCAGCAAAATTTAAATCCCTATTGAATATCATTTACTAATAGCTCCTATTCTTTCTAAATGACGAATTTTTTCCACTAACCCCATGGCTACCTTTTTTTTCTAATTCCCTAACTAGATTGGATACTGGTACATCAGTTAGACTAATTGTCATATTATATTTAACAACTTGGGGTGGTTTAAATTCCATGGGTGACTGCTGGGTTACTATAGCACCAGTTACCGGGGGCGCATCAACTAATTCTGCCATAGTAATTCGACTATTTTTGCCATTAAATAGTTTAGATTTTCCTATATTTAAGAGGAATTGGTTTACAGTTTTAAAATTGAGAGCATAACCCGTAATTTCTAATTGCTCTGTCTTGGTAGATAGGGTAGTAATTTGTTTATGCTCAAGACTTTCAATCTGAACTTTGCTAGGAATCCTATTGCCCAGTTCTTGTAAAATAGCTGACCAGGATCTCATTTGCTCAAATACTGTCACTAAGTTCTCAGTTTGTTGTTCAATTGTAGTGGTTTGTTCCCGGATTTTTTGCATCTGAGTTAATTGCTGATCTAAGTTTTGACTGTGGTTGTTTAGTTGGGCAATTTCCCCTTCTAAACTGCTATTTTGGTCTTGTAACCACCACAAACTACTCCATGCTAAAGCTGGAAAACATAAACCCAATCCCAATCCCACAAATATGGGGATAAAACTCCTCCGATTGACTGGATGATTTATTGAGTTGACCTCATTCCCATCCTCTACCTTTAATTTGCTACTTGAGCGATGCTGGAGAAAATTAATTTCTAAATTGTACATAGGAAAATAGTGGAAAATAGTATATATATAATGGAGGATTTATATGATCTATATTTGACGCATCCCTAAACCTAAGACCGCTGCTAAACTGGGATCCTGTGACGAGGGAAATTTATCCCTATCTAATAATAGATCTTGACAAGGATTAATTCTACTGGTTGTAAAACCCAATCTATCAGTCAAAAATTCATCTAGCTGTTCCATCCCTCCTCCAGCACCACTTAGGAAAATTTGGGATACCTCCATAGACTCAATTTGATTAATACAAAAATCAATGGTACGACCTATCTCAGCGCCTAATTTATCTAGCATATCTAATTCTGGTTCTGCTCTATAAGGAATAGTCATTAACATCATCTCCCGTACAGGTAAACTTATCTCCCTAGATATAGGAGTAGATATAGCAGTTTCTAATTGAAACGTACCAATACCAATAGTACGGGAAAACTGTGGCACACCATTGATAATCACGGCAACTTCTGTATGGTCAAATTCAATATTGACTAACACTACCGCTTCTTCAGGTCTCAATATTAATAACTGTTTTTGGATAGTTCTAATAATAGCAAAACTTTTAATCTCTAAAACCTCTATTTTCAGTCCAGCTAGAGCAAAAGTATGAATATAACTGTCCGTAATTTCCCTCCGGGTGGCAACTAGGAGAATCTGTGCTTTTTCTATCCCATCTTGATCTATGAAATAGCCCAATTTTTGACAGTCTATATCCGCTTCCTCTCGTGGATAGGGTAAATATAATCCAGCTTCCTGATTGATAAATGAATCATATAACTCTTGACCCTCCAACTCTAATGGTGCAGGAATTATACGCACAATAGCATGTTTTTCGGGTATACAAGTTCTAATCTGAGTGGTTTTGATTTTACTTTCTACTATTGCTTGTGAGATAATTTCTCCCATCCTGGGACAATCACAAATTTCACCATTGACTATTATCCCTTCTGGAACGGGAAATGTGCTCAATGACTCTATTCTTAAACCCTGACGCACCCTGTGCAATTGGGCTATATTTATCCTGTCTCCTGTTAGTTCCACACCCACACCTCTGGTAGACTTACCCAGAAAATTACCCCAGTAATTAAACAAGTCACTAAAACCTAAGTTTTTCACCATTGATCTACGCTACTTTTGTAGAAATTTTAACAAATTTATGCCAAAAATCCGATCATCAAAATTTTCACGGCTCACTGTTTTAAGTCTAGTAGGATTACTAGCCAGCTGGGTAGTTAGTTGCACCACAGCGAATGTGGGAACAAGTATTGAGTTTTGGACCATGCAACTGCAACCGGAATTCACCAGTTATTTCCAAGGTTTAATTTCCACTTTTGAATCCCAAAACCCTGGTATCAAGGTTAAATGGGTAGATGTGCCTTGG
This sequence comes from Raphidiopsis brookii D9, assembly GCA_000175855.1. Lineage (GTDB taxonomy): Bacteria > Cyanobacteriota > Cyanobacteriia > Cyanobacteriales > Nostocaceae > Raphidiopsis > Raphidiopsis brookii. The sequence goes on along the minus strand of ACYB01000038.1, from coordinate 46,717 downwards.
GCTGCTATGGAAAGTAAGATTTTAACGGCTGTATCCGCAAAAACCCCACCAGATGTGGTTAATTTAAACCCAGATTTTGCTGCCCAATTAGCGGGACGAAATGCCTGGTTAGATTTGGATACCAAGGTATCACCTGAGGTTCGTTCATCCTATTTGCCAAATATATGGCAAGCCAGCACTCTTAATGGTAAGAGTTTTGGCATTCCCTGGTATTTGACGACCCGCCTAACTATTTATAACACTGATTTACTCAAACAAGCAAGTATTTCTAAACCACCAGCCACCTATCAGGAACTAGCTCAAGCAGCACGACAAATTCATGATAAAACGGGCAAGTATGCCTTTTTCACCACCTTTGTTCCTCAAGACTCAGGTGAGGTTTTAGAATCTCTTGTGCAAATGGGTGTTAATTTAGTGGATAAGCAAGAAAAGGCGGCTTTTAATACACCCGAGGGTAGGGCTGGTTTTCAATACTGGGTGGACCTATATCAGCAGGGACTATTACCTAAGGAATGTTTAACTCAGGGTCATCGTCACGCTATTGATCTATATCAGTCGGGAGAAACTGCATTTTTGGCATCGGGGGCTGAGTTTTTAAAAACCATTGCTAACAATGCTCCACAAATCGCTAAGTCTTCTACCATAGCTCCCCAAATTACGGGTAATACGGGTAAGAAAAATGTGGCTGTGATGAATGTTGTTATTCCTCGTAGCAGTAAAAATCCGGATGCAGCACTCAAATTTGCCTTGTTTGTTACCAATGATGACAATCAATTAGCTTTTGCAAAAGCAGCTAATGTTTTACCATCAACTGTTAGAGCATTATCCAACAGTTATTTTCGCGAAGTTCCTGCTAATGCTTCTACTGTGGAAAAAGCACGTATTATCAGCGCCCAAGAAATGCAAAAAGCCCAGATTTTAACCCCTAAAATGAAGGATTTTAAATTACTGCAAAGGGCAATTTACGAAAATCTTCAAGCAGCAATGTTGGGACAAAAAACAGTAGATCAAGCTGTTAGTGATGCTGCTAAACAATGGGATAGTAGATAGGAACTGCTAAAGAAATTAAATGCCAGAATACCTCAAACCTTGAGGGAATATTCTGGCATCTCTTACCTATTTTACCAGATTAACCTGAGAAAAGAAGTGACCAATTAAGTACAAAGAACCACATAAAATAACCGGGCCATTTATATTTGTATTATTATTTGTATTATTATTTGTATTATTATTTGTATTATTATTTGTATTATTAAAGTTATTAAAGGCGGCATTTAATGCCAAAAATATATCCTCATATATCGCACAAAAATCTAAGTCTGGACAAGTTTCTAAAGCCAGAGTCTTTAAATAATCCAGGTTTGCATAATCACTCCCCGGTACTGGTACTAAGTATAATCTATCTTTTGTCTTTAACAGCTCTCTGAAAATATCCTTATGGTCTTTTGTAGTTAGCATCCCCATTACCCAAGTTATATTTTTGTTTCTATCTCCTATACTATCTACATAATTCCTCAAAACCTGTGCCGATTCTGGATTATGCGCACCATCAATTAACAGTTGGCAATCACTATTATCTTTTTTCCAATTAAACCATTGCATTCTTCCTGGCCATTTAGTCTTCTCCATACCCCTAATTATAGCTTGACCGGAAATCTCCCATCCTTGTCTTTGCAACATCCCTAAACTCGCTAATGCCAGAGCAGAATTAGTGAGTTGAATTTGCCCTTTCAATGGTAATGGATATTTAATTGCTTTAATACGCCCCCCTGGTCCTACGGTTTGATATTCTGCCCATCCAGGACTTATTTCTCTTGCAGGTGATACAACAAAAATTGGACTTTCTAGTTCTATACTCCTACATATCACTGCTCTCTTGGCATCCTCTGGCAATTTCCCCATCACTACCGGACATCCAGCTTTAATGATCCCCGCCTTCTCTCTGGCAATATCACTGATGCTCGAACCTAGCTGCTGCCAGTGATCCCTACCAATTGAGGTGATTACTGTTACTAAGGGGTGATCACAAACGTTTGTCGCGTCTAATCTCCCCCCCAGTCCAACTTCTACTACTGCTATATCCACTTTCTCCTGGGCAAAGTATAGCCAGGATGCTGCTGTAATTATCTCGAATTGTGTGGGCTGATCTTCATTTGAATTAATCACACCTTTCACTATTTCGATTAGTCTAGTTAGTTCTTCACTCGCAATGGGTTTTTCATTAATACATATACGCTCATTCCAGTCTATTAAATGAGGCGAAGTGTACCTACCTGTTTTGTAACCTGACTCTGTTAAAATGGAGGATAGATAGGCACAAACTGAACCTTTACCATTAGTTCCCGCAACATGAATTATGGGTACCTGTCTATGGGGATTATTTAAGGTCTCTAGTAACTTGACAATACGGTTAAGTCCTAAGTTAACACCAAAGTGCTTTAAAGGTTGAAGTAAAGAATCCACGGCATAATAGGGAACTAAGTGAGGAGTAGATGGCAGGTTGACAGTTAGGTAATTGAACGCACCACTCATTAATTATAGATGGGGTGCATTCAACCGCTTGGATAATTTAGGCTTCTTTACTTAAAAAGGCTTGTACTTGTCTGATAGCAGCAGCACCTATATTAAAAGCAGCCCAGCTTGCAGCAATAACTAAGGGTGCTAGGACAATTACTATGCGGGTATCAATGTTCATATCGAGAAAACCTCTGTTATATGGAAATTAAAGTTTTTGTAACTTTTCCAGCCCTAAAGGGATGGGATGCCAACCCGAAGGTGACAGCGGAACAGTTTGTGAAGGGAGGGAATAAAGTATCCACCCCTTCTTAATTTTTACCTCAAGTTGGTCATTTTTCCAAGGGAGCAGAATGTGGGATAAAACCCATGTTCTTCCCCTTTCCTGCATGGACTAGGGCTAACTGATGATATTTTTCGGCATGTTCAAAAAGTTCCGCCGCTTCAGTTTCTGTTACTTGACGGACTATTTTACCAGGTACTCCAACGACAAGAGAATAGGGAGGTATGTCTTTGGTTACTACCGCACCTGCTCCCAGGATGCTACTATGACCAATACGAACCCCATTTAAAACTATTGCACCAATGCCAATTAAACTACCTCGTTCAATGTGGGCGGAATGTATCACAGCACGATGCCCTACGGTAACATGGTCTTCTAAAATAGTAGCTAGACCAGGATCTCCATGTAGGATAGCTCCGTCTTGTACGTTTGTGCATTCCCCAATTTCAATCCGTTCCACATCTCCCCTAACCACTGCACTATACCAAATACTCGACTTTGCCGCAACTTTAACCGATCCAATTACAATGGCATTGGTGGCTATAAAAGCGGCTTGAGAAAAATCCGGAGATGTCCAATAGGAAACAGTAGACACGATAGAATTTTGATATGGTAACCAGGAATACTGGAAAAACTTCAACCTGGGAAATTGGTTGCATAACTAGCATATCACAGTCATTTGTCCTGTACAATCAGTAATAACTGCTGGGGATTGCTTATCCTTATCTTTTGATCCAGGGTGTTAAATCCAACCTATTGGTGCTGCTAAATATAAAACTATGCTTGTACACACTTCATGATGAATCCAGGCTTACAGTACCCAATATTTGGACCTGAAATACAGTGTCCACACTGTCGCCAGACCATTCCGGCGCTGACTTTAACTGATACTTACTTGTGCATACGGCACGGTGCTTTTGAAGCTGATCCCAAAACTGAGGAGTTAGTACATCTCCAGTCAGGTCGTCACTGGCGCAAATGGGGTAATGACTGGTATCGACAACACACTCATCCTGATGGCATACGCTTTGAAATTCATGAAGCACTAGATAAGCTCTATACTCAAGGTTATCGTGCTACAAGAGTGATTATTGCTCGGCGTTATCAAGAGTTAATGAGTGGTTATTTGGAGCGGAGCAGTTCTTGGCGGTCAGAACAAACAGAAACGGGAAATGCTCGATTGTATGGGTTACCAGTAGAGTTTGGACCAGACCCGCTGGATGAACCATGCTGGGATGTGATTAATTTTGATTTAGATAAGGAACCAGGTGCCCCTGTGCGTTACCCCTATTTCCGATTGTTTGAGTAGTTTGTTGTAGTTTTCAAAATCTCTCACCTACCCCAAAGTTAGGTGAGTTACTATTATATCCTAAAAACCTCCAATTCCCAAATCTCCTATCCTGAAACTATGCATCATGTTTCTATTAGAACAAGTAATATTCACCGAGCGATCGCATTTTATCAAGAACTAGGTTTTGCAGTTGCCGCTCGCTTCACGACCGGTTATACTTTAGCATGTTGGTTGGAGGGATTAGATAGTCGCATCGAATTGATTCAAATTCCTCAACCCAAACCCGCACCGGATGCTTTTACGGATGAGAATTATGTGGGTTATTATCATCTTTCCTTTGATCTTACTTCCCGAGTGTTAGATTTATCTACTTGGCTGTTAGAATTACAACAGAGAATGTCTTTGATTTTGGAACTATCACCCCTGAAAGTTCTTTTAGAACCAACTCAACAGCAAATAGGCGATCGCATTTTAGAAGTAGCTTTTATTGCCGATATAGATAACTTACCATTAGAGTTTATCCGGTTTTTACCAAAAGCCTGGGAGCCCCTTCCTTTAGCAAAGCAGAGGGCAGCTTTTTAAAAATTTTGACAGATATACATCATAATATAAGAAAAGGTTTAGCAGTGCTAAACCTTCATAGAAAGCAGTTATTCGACACACCAGCACTAGTTTAAATTGACTTCTGGTCAAAACCATCTTCCTCTAGAAGGAGTTGTCGTACATCCACAATGATCGCCCATAAAGTTCCATGGTCAGGAGACCATAAAATTTGGATGCAATTTAATCACAATGGTACAATTTAGAATAGAGGATTTTTGGGTAAAAGTAGACTAAAACTTCCTAGTAATTCTCTTCCTTATTTTTTTGTTTAATTCCTGTCCCATGGTAGATAATAAAAACATCTTGTTGCGTAATCTTTGGTACTATGCACTACCCAGCAGTCAGCTAAAAACAGGTAAGATGGTATCACGTGTTTTACTGAGAGAACCTATACTATTGACAAGAGACAAAAATGGTCAAGTTTTTGCGATTGAGGATATTTGTCCTCATCGTGCAGTTCCGTTGAGTTGTGGTAGATTTGATGGTGAACAGGTAGAATGTTGTTATCATGGTTGGCGCTTTGACAGTCAAGGCAAGTGTACACAAATTCCATCACTTTTGCCAGAACAAAGTATAGATTTGAGTAAGTTTAATGTTAAATCATATCCTGTTTATGAAACCCAGGGTAATATCTGGATATACATGTATGACAAAGAAGGCGCGTCCATTAATGCTGAGATCGGTAATATTCCTCAAATACCAGGTTTTAGCAATATAGAACCAGATTTAGTGGAAGTAATGAAATTTCCCTGTTTTATTGATCATGCAGTAACAGGTTTAATGGATCCTGCTCATTCTCCCTATGTTCACCAGGTGTGGTGGTGGAGAAGTGGAAAACTGCATGAAGAAGTGAAACAATTTGATCCTTCCGATTATGGGTTTACGGTCAGACGCCATAAATTATCCAATAACACGGAAAATATGAGTCGATTATATTGGTTAGTGGGTGGAGGAATACCAGAGGTGGAAATTTCTTTCCGTTTACCAGGAGTGAGGATTGAAGAAATTACCTTTGGCAAACATCGAGTTTGTAATTTAACCGCAGTTACACCAATTTCTGACACGGAAACGGAAGTAAATTTTGTTCTTTATGGTATACCAAATTGGTTAAAAATATTTACACCTTTGATTCAAATTCTAACTCGCAAATTTTTGTATCAAGATAGAAATGTGGTGGAAAAGCAACAAATTGGACTTCAATATAATCCGATTTTGCGTCTAATTAAAGATTCGGATATGCAAGCACAATGGTATTTTCAATTGAAACGGGAATTTAGCCGCGCAGCAGCAGAAAACAGAGAATTTGTTAATCCTGTAAAAAGTGTACTATTGAGATGGCGTGCTTAATATTCTTCAATATTCCCTAAGAAGCGGTGATTTGGGGTGGAGCTATGGGAGCTTTAGCAACAACTCACTGATATGGTAAAATTAAAAACTTTTTTGCATAAAATGACAAAGGAATAAAAGTAATAATAAAAATGAAACTACAATTTAGCACCTTTACTGTAAATAAGAGGTTTGCCCTAACAATTAGTAGGGGAACAACCGCACAAACCACAAACATCTGGGTTAAGATCATGGAAGGCGGTATTGAAGGATGGGGAGAAGCATCTCCATTTAGTGTAGGAAGTTACCGAGAAACCACTGATGTAATTTTCCAGTCTTTGCAAGAAATGTCTGCTGTGCTAGAATCCTATAGTCCTTGGCAGCGGGATGATATTAGTAATATTTTAACACAACATCAAATTCCCTCTGCGGCTAAGACTGCTATAGATATGGCACTACACGACTGGATGGGTAAGAATGTGGGTTTACCATTGTGGCAACTTTGGGGACTTAATATAAATACCATAGTACCAACTTCTGTTACTATTGGTATTAACTCACCACAGGGTGCTGCAACTAGAGCGAGGGAATGGTTGGATTATATGGATGTGCAACTACTAAAAGTTAAGTTAGGAGCAAAGGAGGGAATAGATGCGGATAAAAAAATGATATTGGCAGTTAAAGACGCTGCACCTAAAGTGGATTTATTTGTGGATGCGAATGGGGGTTGGAGTTTAGCAGATGCAATTGCTATGTCCCATTGGCTGGCCGATTTAGGGGTTAAATATCTCGAACAACCATTACCTAAAGGTGAGGAGGAGAAATTAGCATCTTTGAAAAAACAATCACCGCTGCCCATTTTTGTTGATGAAAGTTGCTTCACTAGCACTGATATTCCCCCGTTGGCTGATTATGTGGATGGAATTAATATTAAACTGATGAAATCAGGAGGGTTAAGGGAGGCTTGGAGAATGCTAAATACTGCTAAAGCACATAACTTACAAGTAATGTTTGGCTGCTATTCCGATAGTTCCCTAGCTAATACCGCAGCTTCTCACATAGCACCATTAGCAGACTATTTGGACCTAGACAGTCATTTAAATTTAATCAATGATCCTTTTGTTGGTGCATCCGTCACAGAAGGACGAATTATACCTAATAGTTTACCAGGTTTAGGAGTACAATATAGTGCGCTTACCACTTAATCAAAAAATAGCTATTCTCTTACATGAAGGTCTAACAAAATCCCATGGTAAAACAGGTCTTTCCATTTTGCGCTATAGTGGCTCACCTATTGTTGCAGTTATAGATAGAGAATGTCCAGGTCAGTCTATATTAGAGTTAACAGGAATTAAAAGAAGCGTGCCAATTGTGGCATCTGTAAGTGCAGCCTTACCCTATCAACCAGAAGTTTTAGTTATTGGTATTGCACCAAAGGGTGGCATTCTTCCTGATCATTACTGGAGTGAGATTAAGGAAGCATTGAAGTCGGGAATGTCTGTTGTCAATGGGCTACATACACCCCTAGCAAACATACCAGATTTAATCTCCCTCATACAACCAGGAAAGACTATTTGGGATGTGCGCAAGGAACCACCTAATTTGCAAATTGCTTCTGGTTTAGCATGTAACCTCCCCTGTCGTCGTGTACTAACAGTGGGTACGGATATGTCTATTGGTAAAATGTCTACTAGTCTGGAATTACATCATTCAGCAAAATTGCTGGGACTTCGTTCTAAATTTATAGCTACTGGTCAAACTGGTTTGATGTTGGAAGGGGATGGAGTAGCACTGGATGCAGTCCGAGTGGATTTTGCCGCTGGCGCTGTGGAGCAGTTGGTCATGCGTTTTGGTCAATACTATGACATCCTTCAAATTGAAGGTCAGGGTTCCTTATTACACCCCGGTTCAACAGCAACTTTGCCTTTGATTCGTGGTTCCCAACCTACCCATCTGATTCTAGTCCATCGTGCAGGACAAACTCATAACCATAATAATCCTCATGTTCCTATTCCTCCTCTCATGGATGTAATTAAAATGTATGAAATGGTAGCTAGTGCTGCTGGCGCTTTTGCTAGAGTACCTGTGGTGGCGATCGCTCTGAATACGAAAGATCTGAATGAAGTTGCTGCTGAAGAGGCGATCGCCCAAACTGCATCTGAAACTGGCTTACCTTGTACAGATCCTATACGCTTTGGTGGGGGAATACTATTAGATGCCATCATAAATAACAATTATCAGGAGTAGGGACATCAAGCTGGGGAAATGGGTTCGGATAAATTTCCCCAGAAATGTAGTGCAAATAAACTAAACAAAAATATACTGAAAAACAAAAATTAATCATGCACCTAAATCACAATACAAAAATACCATTTACACTATTCAGACGGAAAAATAGAGGATTGTTGTATTAACCCAGGTGTCTCCATAAACAACGTAAAAAAAAGCACGAAAAAAGTTGCCAAAATGGCAGTAATTTTTCGATGTAGAATCAGAGGATGCATGCTAAGGTTTTATTTCCTTGATTGTTCCTTAATCTGTTCTTTATAGTATATCTGCCCATGTTTATAGATCACTTGCACTCCCAACACCTGGAAGAACTAGTACATGGTAGTAGTGTAAATTTACACCTAGCAATATTAAATTTTCATTCCCTTCAGGGTGTGAATGCTTATCAACATATATTAATCTCTAATAATTTACCGCGCACTAATATGGGGATAATTAAAAGCGGGTGGTTGGAGAGATATGAACACATTACAGCTGGTGGTTGGTGGTGTTCTGGTGTAGACCCGCTAAATAATTGGCAAAAAATGGAATGGGGATGTTTTAAACCCACCCAACCGCGAAGAAACAAAAATGGCAAGTCCATTAAATATGAACATCCCCCCAGCACAGCAACGCGAGTATTTTGTTTGCGGGTAACTGAAGAAATTTGGCATCAAATTTCCCAACGTTATCATGTTACTATGCCAAAAGACATTACCATTAATGATGACGGGGAAGCCCAGGGCTTTTGGCCATGGGTAATAGAATCCAACATACCAATTATTATTTGTGAAGGTGTTAAAAAAGCTGCAGCTTTATTAACACAAGGATATGTGGCAATTGGCATACCTGGAATTACCAGTGGTTATCGGGTAATCAAAAATGAATTTGGTAAAGTTACCCGTCGTTGTCTCATTCCCGATCTGGAAGTTTTCGCTAATAGACAACCGAGTTTTTATATATGTTTTGATTTTGAGAATCAGCCACGGAAGGTTAGTGCGATTAATAATGCCATTTCTAAATTAGGCTATTTACTTAAGCGGAAAAATTGCTCTGTTAAAGTCATCAAACTTCCTGGTAAAGAGAAAGGTGTGGATGATTTTATCACTGCTAAGGGAGCAAAAGAGTTTGAGCAAATTTATCATCAAAGTATGGATCTAGAGGTCTATATTGCCCAAACTAAACCCCATATAGATCTGACAGTTACTCCCAGTGTTACCATCAACCAAAGCTATTTAGATAGAATATGTTTACCCTCCAATGGTTTAGTGGGAGTCAAATCCGCTAAGGGAACAGGTAAAACCACCAGACTACAAGCAGTGGTTGAGGAAGCTAAAAATCGTTGTCAACCAATATTATTAATCACCCATCGCATCCTTTTGGGAAAATTCCTCTGTGAAAAATTGGTATTAGGTGGGGAATCCACCCTGAAAACCAGTCACCACCATCTAGCTGCTCACCTATCAAATCCTTTGGGTTGTGTGTTGATTCCTTGTGGAAGCTCAATCCCCAAGATTGGCAAGGAGCTATAGTCATCTTAGATGAAGTTGAACAGTCTTTATGGCATCTCCTCAATAGTAACACATGTAAAAACAAGAGGATAAAGATACTCAGCGTTTTCCAACAATTAATAGCCACGGTAGTGAAAACGGGGGTTTAGTCATTGCTCAAGATGCTGACTTATCAGATGTTTCTCTGGAATACCTTCAGGGATTAGCAGGAGACAAAATCACTCCTTGGGTACTTGTGAATAAGTGGAAACCCAAACGTGGGTGGGATGTGACTTTTTATGATTCACCTAACCCAACACCTTTAATCCATCAACTGGAGCTAGACTTAATCACAGGTAAGAAGTGCTATGTAACAACCGATAGTCGCACAGGACGTTACAGTTGTGAAACCATCGAAGACTATCTCCAGAATCGCTTGTATAAGTTAAAAAGGCAATTTCCCCATAGTTTAGTGGTGAGTAGTCAAACTACCAATACACCCGCACATCCAGCTATAGAATGTCTGAGTGCTATCAATGAAAAAATCACTGATTATGATATGGTATTTGTCACTCCTAGTTTAGGAACGGGAATTAGTATTGATGTCCAACATTTTGACCGAGTTTACGGTATTTTTCAGGGGGTCATTCCGGACTCGGAAGCACGTCAAGCACTAGCTAGGGTGCGTGATTCAGTTCCCCGTTTTGTTTGGTGTGCTAAACGCGGTATAGGTTTGATTGGTAGTGGTAGTACCAATTACCAGCTACTATCTGATTGGTACCAAGAAAATCAAAAAGAAAATTTGGCTTTATTGAGTCCTTTACATAAAATAGATGTTGATTTACCCGCAGTTTATGATCCTATTCATTTACGTACTTGGGCAAAACTATCTGCTAGGGTCAATAGTTCCATTACCTTTTATCGACAATCTTTACAAGAGGGATTAATTGCTGAAGGTCACAAAGTCACCATAGGGAATAATACAGACTATAATAGTATTATTCGTGGGTTGCGCTCGGCGTTTTTAAAAACTCCTGTGAATGATCTAGCCACCCGAACTAGATTGATTTTAGAAATTGTTCAAGTTCAAAAGGATTGGGAACAAACTCGTCAACAGTCTCAGCATATTAAACGCAATATCAAAGAAATTAAGGAGCACAATCAATTGATGATTGCCCAAGCTGTGGTGGGGGCTAAAAATATTGACTATGTTCAATATCAACAACTACTAACTAAACATTCTCTCACCGATGAACAACGCTATGCAATTCATAAATATATTCTCTACACAAGATATGGAGTACCTGTGACCACTTGGTTGAAAATGCGAGATGATCAGGGATATTATTCCCAATTATTGACTCACTATTATTTGACTCATGAAAGTCACTATTTTCACATCAAAGATCAACAGGAATGGAAACAACAGTTATTTTGGGGCGAAGGAAAGGTTTTTCTACCGGATTTAAAAACCTATACTCTCAAGGTGGAAGCCTTGCGAGCTTTGGGAATGTGTCAGTTTTTATCACAAGATAGGGTATTCGAAGAAAATGATAATGATATTATTTGGCTGAAAAATGTGGCAATTCAGAGTAGTCAACATATCAACCGTGCTTTGGGTGTGGATATTTCTAAAAAACCACAATCTATTTCTGGAATTAAAATACTCAATCTGTTGCTGGGTTTATTGGGTTTAAAATTACGTCGAATAAATCAGGTTTATCAAATTAATTTTGACATGCTCAAGGATGGAAGAGAGGAAATATTTGCCATTTGGCAACAACGGGATCATTGGCAACTCTATCATCTCAAAACTAGATCAGCTCAAGATAAATTTCTGCAACTGGGCCCCTTGGTTTCGGTTAACTGATTTTATCAATTAAGGTCAATGGTTTTTCTTCCGGTAGGTAATTATTAAACTTTGTGCCATGATAGCAAAGGAAGCTACTGCTATTAAACCACCCCAGAACCAATAGGGTAAAAGCAAATATTTTTGCATTTGTCCCGTATCCGAAATTCCTAAAGACCCAGCATTATAACTAAACAAATAGTCCAATTGATGATACGTACTTATACAGGCCTGCATGCCCAAGAATTTGACGGTAAAAATCTGTACCCATTTGCTAGTTACTAATGAGATCCACAAAACCACCAGTCCCAACAGTGGTACTGTGATCAAACCAAACCATGAGCGTACCCAAACTAAACTAGAAAACAACAGAGCAACACCTAAAATTTTTAGGCTAAATGATGCACCGTTAAAGCTGCGAGAAGACATGATTAACCCTGCACCAGCTATAGGTGGACCCATGGGACCTGCAGCTGCAATCAGAGCGGGAACAAGAGGAATAAAAGATGAGGGTATGGTGTAAATCGCTACTCCAGAGCCATTGCTAAAAATTTGTAACTCACGAAAATTGCCTCCTAAAATAATTGACATCAACCCATGAGTGATTTCATGAAACCAGGTTGCTAGTATGGTGAAGGGATATAAAATATAGTCTCCCATTGGTAATTGCCACAAAATAGCAGTGGTGACTGCTGCTCCCAATAACCAGCTTAAACCTGTGGGATCGATGTTTGAAGATTGGAGGAAAGTTGACAAGTTCTTTAGTTCTTTCATCGGAAATTATCCAAGGGATACACAAATAACGTAGTTAAACAAGGTCAAACAACGTCAATTGCTTGCTGTTTTGTGGAGACGGGCTCGCCTACCTTACAGCTGGGCTATAAATCAATCAAAAACAGATCGACCATAGCCTAAACTTTTCTCTATTTTACGAGAGTTGAAATAAGAAGGTTACTAAATCTCCTTTACCTAAACTAATGCGATCGCCTGGACGAAGACGGTGTCGATTTCCTGGTAACAATGGCAAATTATTAATATAAGTGCCATTGGAACTACCTACATCTTCTATATAATAAGCATCTCCCTCAACCCGAATATCGGCGTGAATTCGGGAAACGATTTCTGAGTTGGAAAATCCAGCCACATCAATATCTGGGGGGATCCGATCATTGGGCTTACCAATATGAATTACAGATAGATTTTGAGGTAATTCAACTTCCTGGTTACCCTGGAGGTGAAATAATCGCCCTACCACCTGTTGTAATTGAGTCTTTAATACTTTTACCGGTGGTCCGGGATCTGGTGCTGTGCTCACTAAGGTAGGTGGCACACTGCAAGGGGACTGGGTACTGATTTCTAAGGGATCAGGAGTAACTAAAGGTGGTACCTCTATGGGGGTGGATACCAAGTTATAACCACATTGACCGCAAAAAGCAGCATCAGCCTGTACATTAGCGCCACAACTTGGACAGGTAATGGTATTTGGCAATGGTGTGTAGCAAGCTTCACACTGAACAGCAGCGTCTGGATTAGGATGATTGCAGTTTGGACAAATGATCATAAATTTAAGCCTTTGTCACTGTAAAGACAATAGTTAAGATAGGGAATCAGAGTTGTGAACCAGCAGCTGCATCTAATAGCCATAATAATTCGCCTTGAGGTTTAATCAAGCGAGATGGATAGGTAAAATCATCCGCTACTTCAGCAAATACCTGGGACAAGGCAGGTCTTTTATTAGCACCAGCAGCTAAAAAGATCACACTTCTGGCAGCATTAATTAGGGGATAGGTGAAGGTAATACGTGGATTACCGTCCTTATTGCCCACAGTAATCAGGCGATCGCGCACTTGTAGAGCTTCCGTATGAGGAAAGAGGGAGGCGGTGTGTGCATCATCACCCATACCCAGGAGAACCACATCCAAGGAAGGAAAGGTTCCCCGTGAGCAATGGAAAAATTCTTGTAGATGCTGTTCATACCTATTAGCATCTGCGACTGGATTGCCAGATAAGGTAGGTATGGCGTGAATATTAGTCTGTGGAATGGGAACCCTATTTAACCAGGTAATACGCGCCATTAATTCATTACTATCAGGGTGATTGGATGGTACATAACGTTCATCACCCCAAAAAACATGAATTTTATCCCAGTCTAGATTCAAAGAGCCTATTGCTTCATATAAAGGTTTTGGTGTACTACCACCAGACAAAGCAATAGTAAATTGTCCTCGTTCTTGAATAGCAGTTGCCAAACTGGATAATATTGCATCCTGAGCCCGTGCTACCAAACCTTGCAGATCCGGTAAAATTTCTACCCTTTTGTTCATGGCTTTATCATATTAGTTTCTCTTCCTTTCAGCATACACTCTCCACCCTAAACTATTCTCTTTGTCATTACTGTTAACCATTGACCGTTATTCCCCCTCCAAAAAGTTGTCCAAAATTATCTATGGGTAGACAATTTTGGACAGTGGTGTTAGTCACTGTAATTTAAATCCAGCTATAAAGCTAAATAGTACCGTTTATTGCTATTTAAGCCATTTATTTAGCGTCATTCCCAAAAACTCTTCTAGTTGAGTCATACTGTTCAGATGACTTATAGTCACATTCAATTCTTGATTTTTGGCGTCAACTAAACCTTTTTCAAAATTAATAATATCCGTCGTGGAAACATTGTCACCTGACTTGATTTTTTCCCTGGCACTATTCAGTCTTAACTGCGCTAAATTAGTTGCCTGTTTGGATAACTGAATTTGTGTAAAACTATCCCTAACATTACGAATCCTATTCCTTAGCTGCTCATTAATATCTACCCTAGTATTTGTTAAAGAGAATTCAGCTTGTTGTAAATTCACTTCACTTTTGAGTACGGCATTATCTTGAGAAAGATTACCAAACTCACGACTTAACACCAAAGATGATGAAAAATTACCTGAGTCCCGCTGATAGGAAAAACTCTTAAACCCATAACTCAGATTCAATGTAAGGTCTAAACTTTGCTGATTTTTAGCCTCTGCTAAGGAGAGCTTGGCATTTTCTACAGCATTAACAGCAAAAAGATATCTGATATTATTATCCTCAGCCAATTTGATCATTTCCTCAAAAGTTGGCAAATTTAAATTGTCTGGGGGAAGAGGTTTTTCTATAGCAATTAGCATTTTCAAAGGTAGGTCTGTAAGTTTGGTTAGGCTAGCAATCGCTTCAGTTAAATTTGTTTTTACATTAACTAAGTTAAATTCTTTTTGGGCAATATCGGCCTGACGTTGAATCAAATCATTTCTGGTAATTTTACCCTCTGCAAATAGGACTTGCGACTTCTCAAGTTCCTCTTTAGCGCTAGCGAAAGAATCCTCCTCAATTTTTAATCTTTCCTGTGCTAACAAGAGATTTCTGTAGGTGACTACTGAATTTGTAATTGTTTGGGCAATAGAATTTCTAAAATTCAAGATATTAGTGCTTTCTGTCAGTCTAGCTCTTCTAAGATTTAAAGTATTTAAATACACACCAAAATTTTTCAACAAAGGTTGACTAATACTAAAACTAACATCTTGACGGAGAATATTTGGATCTTTTACGAATAAATAACTGGAGGAATCTTTGCTATACTTACCCTCCCATACATTTGCTCCATTCCATCCTAAATTCAAAGAAGCACCAGTGGGCAGTTTCAAACTGATACCAGCACCAACACCAGCGGTTGTGTCGGTCCCTATATCTGTTTTTGTAGAGTTTGAGTCTAATGGTTCCCTCGCATTCAGATTTAAAGATAGCTGGGGTCGCACAGTGGGGCTAAATATGGACTCAGATTCAGATAACCGCGCCTTATCTACAATACGCTGCAGATAGGCTATTTTTACATCTCGATTATTTTGTAAAGCCAGATAAACCGCATCAACTAGTTTTAAAGGTATGTCTTGATTAGGTTGACTTAATAACAACTGTATATCGGGATTAACTTTTGGTAAGTCTTGTTGACTAGGAACATCTTGAGCTTTGACTAAATTGGGGAGTAAACAAACTAAACTACAGAGTAAGAAGGATGTTTTTAAAAAGAAAACACTTGTGTTAATCATTTTCATTTTTAGTGTATCAAGTTACCTTGGTTTGAGCGGCTATTTCTACAGTAAATGCACTGAAGTTAATGGTAAGGTTATAATAAAACAAAAAGCCAAATTGATCCAAGTGACCGGAGAATTTTTGGTGAATAAGCTGTTTAAATACAGGACAACTTATGTTAAAGGGACTATTAACTATATCTAATCTAAATACCCACTGTAATCCCTGGTAGAGCCAATAAAAAATCTGTAATAAAAAGCACTACCCAAGTGGTTACTACCGCTGTAGTTGCGGATTCGCCAACCTCCTTAGCACCTCCCCTAGTGGTTAGTCCCCAACTACATCCATTCACAGCAACTATTATTCCAAAAATCACACCTTTGATGATTATCATCATCATGTCTCCCGGAGTTAAAAAATCTCGCACTGATTCTAAAAAGTTTTCCGGTTGAATCTGATAAAATTCCAACCCAGCAAAGATTCCACCACTGACACCAATAATTAGTGCAAAAATCATCATTACTGGCATCATCAAACCGCAAGCAATCACTCTGGGTAAGACTAAATAATCAATTGGATCGGTTTTGAGTAAGTAGAGCGCATCAATTTGTTCAGTTACCTGCATAGCTCCTATTTCTGCTGCAAATGCTGATCCTGCTTGTCCAGCAATAACACTAGCGGTTAAAAGTGGAGCCAGTTCTCGACAGAATGCTACTGCAAAGGCGCCTCCAAGATTATCGACTGCACCAAATCTGACTAGTTCTCTAGCTGTTTGAATCGTGAAAATCATTCCCGCAAAACCACTTACTAACAAAACCGGGGAGAGGGAACCCGGTCCTACTTTTAGTGCATGGTCAAGAATTTTCCGATAATAGGTTTTTCCTTGAATTATATGCAGGGAAATCTGACCAAATAGCAATGCTGTGGACAAACAGCGAAAAATCCACCATTGTTGTATGTTTCTCGTTGAGTGCAAGGTGATCACCTGTTTAAGTTTTCTATTACTTTAGTACGGAAACACCAGTTATTTGTCCAGATAAAGGCGATCGCTCAATGCACGAAGATAAATTCCTCGCCCACCATTCAAAATTTTGGCACTCCCTCAGTTATACTAACTGTACAAAGAACCTGAGTCTCACCACATTGTGCTAACACCGAACCGGGAGCAAAATGATTTTTACCCAAATTGACAGTCCAAGTATTAATCCCGCACCTAGTTTACCAAATTCAGTCACGGGATCACTACAGGTGTTTACTAGCTCAGAACGGTACTTTTTCACTAACGTTATTTCCCAGTCCCTAAGAATTGCCAGTCATGGAACACCTGTATTAATTATTCAGTTTCTTAAAGGGGGTATTAACCAAGGTATAAATAATCCCATACAAATTGGAAACAAGCTAGACTGGATTCGCTGTGACCTAGCCAGGTCTCCGGACACACCAAATTTAAATGAGAAGGAAATTGGGTCTTTGCATTCCCTGTGGGAATATACACAAAAGGTAGTATACGAAGGTAAATATTCTTTAGTAGTTTTAGATGAGTTAAGTTTAGCAGTTGATTTTGGTTTAATTCCCGAAAAGGAGGTGTTGCAGTTTTTGATTGACCGTCCCACCCATTTGGATATGATTTTGACTGGTCCTCAAATGCCAAAATCTTTTCTTGATTTAGCTGACCAAATTACGGAAATTCGTCGGTTACAACCTTAGAAAATCCTCAAGGAGTTGTGTGAAAAAATTATTCATTTGGCCTATTCAAGGTTATCGGTTATTTATTTCTCCTCTATTTCCCCCCAGTTGTCGGTTTCAACCCACCTGTTCCATGTATGCTATAGAAGCTATAGAAAGGTTTGGAGTGTTTCGTGGAAGTTGGATGGCCCTAGGTCGAATTTTACGTTGTCATCCCTTCCATCCTGGTGGTTATGATCCCGTACCGGAAAAAACCGAGAAATCACCTTAGCTTTTCTATCTCCCATATTGCCAGATTATGCGTCCATATCATCAAATTCCCATTATCGAATCCGGGGAACCATTAGTAGAAATTCCCCTAGAGCTTTTTGCGGTGGAAAAACCCCACCCTTACCTCAAACTAGGCGCACGCTACGGACAATATTCGCCCTATTTTCTTCGGAAAACAGTGGTCAAAAATCTTATTCATGCCCAGAATTATTTAAACCTATTGTCTCCTGGATGGCACATTCAAATATTTGATGCTTACCGTCCAGTAGGAGTGCAGCAATTTATGGTTGATTATAGTTTTATTCAACTAGCAAAAGCAAGGGGAATACTGGAACAAAATTTATCCGATGACCAGCGGGAAAAAATTTGGCAACAGGTATATGAAATTTGGGCTCCACCCAGTTCCAATCCTCACACTCCTCCTCCCCATAGCACTGGTGCAGCAGTGGATATTACCCTAGTTAATGAACAGGGAGAAATTATTAATATGGGTTCGCCAATTGACGAAATTTCTGAGCGATCCCATCCTGATTATTATCTGAATAAACATAGCCAATATCACCAAAGTCGAGAAATGCTAAATAACATTATGTGTCAAGCAGGTTTTCAACGTCATCCACGGGAATGGTGGCACTTTTCTTTTGGAGACCAAATGTGGGCCTGGTTATCCCATCAATCAACAGCAATTTATGGCTTTTGTGAATGAATATTTAACAATCATTAAACAATCAATATAGGAAAATAAATGACTGGCCAAACGGATTTAAAAGTCTTCTCTGGACTCAATTCTCAAACATACGAGCATCCTTTTGATAAACAGGCTTTAGCATCTTTGAGAAAAATGCCAGGTATATCAACAATACTCAAAAAAATTAACGAATATAGTATTGATAGATTACTAAGATTACAGACGCTAGGTAGTGAAATTAGAGTGACAAATAGGAATTTTCCTAAGTTGTATCAGGCATTAGTAACAGCTTGTGAAGTTTTAGATGTTTCTCCTTTGCCAGAATTATATTTATTTAGAGGAACAGGTTATATTCAAAGCTATATTATTGGCGTAGAAAAACCCCTAATTGGCCTAAACTTAGAAGCTATGGAATGGCTTAATCCTCAGGAGCTACTGTATTTAATTGGAAGTGAGATAGCTCGTATTAAAAGCCAAAATGTGGTCTACCATCAAATGGCAATTGTGATGCCAAATATTAAAAATTTATTGATCAGCACTACCTTAGGTATTGGCGGTTTGGTTGCTAGCGGAGTTGAATTGAGTTTATATAATTGGCTAATGATGTCTAAATTAACAGCTGATCGCGCAGGGCTATTAGCTTGTCAAAATATTAATGTGGCTACCAATACTTTGATGAAAATTGCAGGTTTACCCCAAGAATATTTAAATGATGATGTCATGAATGATTTTATCATCCAGTCACGTGAGTTCGCATCTAATAATTTGGATACTTTAGATAAAATTACTAAAATACTAAGCTATGCTGAACCAAAACTTTCTTGGATCATTATGCGAACAGGAGAATTATTAAAATGGTATGATTCTGGCGCATACGATAGTCTAATTCAGGGGAATTTTACCTCCTCAGATTATGTACCAAAAACAGAAGAAGTGGAAGATTTAGATAGTATGCAAAATACAGAAGATAGAGATCAGATCAAACACCCACAAAATCAACAAAACAATCAGACAGGTTCAGAAGATTGGAATTTCATATCTTCTTGGTAATGGTAATACTTGAATATACAGGCAGAAGTGAGCTTAAATGCCCAGCCATCGTTTTTATGTATTAACCTAGGGATAAGTTCAATGAAGTCAAATATTGAATATTTCCAAGATTTCTTTACAAATGTGTTTGAGTTTTTCTCCAACTACAGCAGAGGGTGTAGACTCACCTACAAAACTCCACTGTTCTATGGTAGAAAGTCGCCATACTTGACCTCGGTGGTCAAATCCTGACACTTCAACACCTATAGCTTTAGATTGTTTATTAATGGGATCTTGATGAAAGCGAATTTGGATTAACACACTACGACTGCGCCAAGACCTGCTGATTCCGGGAAAGTGAAAACCTATATCAATAGAATCAGGATCCACTAGTTGTCTGGTCTCACGGTCATTTTGCCAAGGTTTTAGATCGCTTTTGGCATCAGGAAATTGTAATTTAAACAAGTTGACTACAGTAGCAATCTTACTAGCTAGTTCAAAATTGGTTGCTTGTTCCGATGCGTTCACGTCAAGACTCTCCTAATATTACATTCGACAGGTTTGCTAGAGATTCAGTAAAAAAATTCAGCAAAATTCCTCCAAAAACTTTCTCACTGTAGAATGAGAAATTACAGTACCGATCTAAAATAAATCTGTCAATTGCTTAACAAACACTAAATTAATTTTCTTTATGGTGCGTCAACGCTCTATTCTATCACTGATTCTTGTACTATTGACCACGTTTTTGATCAGTTGCAGCAGTCCTACTGTTACAACTGCACCTCCCACCTACACACCAGAACAATTGGTAAAAGTGAGACAATATGTACCTGATATTCAGGCAGTACAAAACCGATTTGAAGAATTAAAAAGTTTGATTACCAGTAGTGAGTGGATTAAAGTGGGTAATTTTATTCATGGTCCGGTAACAGAAGCTAGACTCACTATGACCTATGTTATCCCCAGTCTATTACCCCAAGACCAAGCTCAAGGAAGAAAAATTACTAAGGACCTATTGAATCACTTAGTCAGAGTTGATCAAGCTGCTAATGCTGGTAATACTAAGCTGGCATTGAGCAGCTATAAAGACGTTGTGGCAGACTTTAACCAGTTCTTACAACTGATTCCCCCAGCACCAACTGAGGAATAACTCCATTACAATCTGAGTCTTGAGTCACAAAACCCTAGTTTAATCAGGTGATAGGGTGAAGGGGTAAACTCTTCATCCCTCACTATTTACAAAGCTTATGAATGTAGTAATTATTGGTTGTGGTGTAGTTGGAGCAGCGATCGCATATCAACTAAGTCAAATCAAAGGTTTAAATATCACTGTTTTTGAAAAAAACCAACCAGCACAAGGTTCTACAGCAGCTGCTTTGGGTGTTTTAATGGGGGTAATTAGCCATAAAACTAAGGGTAAGGCCTGGCAAATTCGCCAGGAGAGTATTAAACGCTATCAAACCCTAATTCCAGAGCTGGAGGAGATAACAGGGCGAAAAATTCCCTGCAACCGTCAGGGTATTGTGATGTTACTATCAGAGGATCCCACTCACCCCCTAAAAAGTGGAGTGGAAGCAATGAGTGACTGGGAGGAATTACGACAGGTGCGCAAATCCCAAGGATGGGAGTTAAAGGTGTGGGATAGGGAGAAACTAGGGAATTTTTGCCCCCAGGTAAATAATCCTATGGTAATTGGTGCTGTTTATTCCCCTCAGGATTTACAGTTAAATCCCACAGCGTTAACCCTAGCATTGGTGGATGCAGCACAACGTAATGGGGTGCAATTCAAATTTGGAGTAGCAGTTCGCAATCACCAAGCACCATCTAGTCAAATCGTCCAGATTACACCCCATGTTCAGGAACAACTAAAATCTATTGATACTACAGAAGGTGTAGTCACAGCAGATTGGTTTATCATTACTGCTGGTTTGGGTACTACTGCACTGACTAGACAATTAAATCATCAGGTGACTATTCGTCCAGTTTTAGGACAAGCATTATATTTGAGTTTAGGAAGGAGTTTAGGCAATCCTGATTTTCAACCGGTCATTACCGGTAATGATGTACATCTAGTACCTATGGGTAATGGAGATTATTGGGTGGGAGCTACAGTAGAATTCCCTAACGGAGAAGATGATGTTCTACCTAGTAAGGAGTTACTGGAACTAGTTAAACAACAGGCGATCGCTTTTTGTCCTGAATTAGCTTCGGCCAAGATTCTTCGCAGCTGGTCTGGATTACGTCCTCGTCCAGAAGGTAGACCAGCACCAATAATTGAAAAATTAGCCAGTTATACTAATATAATTTTAGCAACGGGTCATTACCGTAATGGAGTCTTACTTGCACCTGCTACAGCTTCTGCAGTCCAGAATATGATTCTTGGTTCAACTCCTTAATATTACTGGATTCTATGCCATACTAGGTTAAAACCGGGTTAAAAGTGGTTTTTAAAAAGCCTTAATAACCTCTAAACTTAAACACTTAGACCTATTAATTGAAATGCCTGTTTTATGTCTGATGCCAATTCCTGTTGTTGGGACTTGTTGTATAGTTTTATTGCTTGAGTATATGCGGAAAACATTTCTCGGCTATTTTCCACATCTCCATATTGGTTTTTGGTATTCAGTAGTACCCAACCCAAATTATGATATGCCTGTGCATAACTATTAACATACTGAATTGCTTTGTCTAAAAACAATTTAGCTTCATTCCATAGTGCCAATTGCCCATATAAAGTACCTATCCGAAAATGGGCAAATGCTAATAATGAATTTCTGTCTCCCTGGGGTAGGGTTTCATTGTGAACATAGTTTATGTATTTATTATAAACTTCAATAGCTGCTTGATAGTTTTTTAGATTTTCTTGAGCTACTGCACAATTTACCAACACCCAACCGGGAACTGATGGTTGCTGAATAGCAGCTTCAAAACTAATCACTGCGTCTTTCCATAAAAGTTCATTTGCTTGTTTCCAGCCCTTTAGACCCCATGCTATTGCATTATTAGGTGATTTATCTATAAACTCCTGTGTTCTAAGACTAACATCGTTAGCTTTTTTAGTGACCACTGATTTATCCAAAGCTGTAATTAAATAGATATACAGATTTGACTGTAATTGTTGTTCATCCTTACTTAAGCTAGGTGTTAGATTGGCTGATAGATTTTGTAATTTAAATAAAGCTTGACTAGCTGCACGAATAACAGATTTCCATTCTTGCTGCTGGAGACATATCCATGCTTTCAAAGTTAGGGCGAAGATAGCATCTGATTCTACTTCTAAAACTTTATCCGCCAAGACTTTATCTATAGTTGTTTGAGCAGCAGTTAAATTTCCTAATTTCGCTAATGCCCAAGCTAAATTTATTTGTATCCAACCTTGATCAGGAGATAAATTAGACCCTTTTTGTAAATTACTTACAGCATCTTGCCAATGGTTTTCACGGCAATTAATCAACCCCAAAACTCCATATCCTCGACCATCATTTGGTTGGAATTTAATAGCATTTGTAGCTGCCATCTTAGCCTGGACTTGATCTAAATGTATTTGTACTAAAGCTAATTCTACAAATGCTTGTGGAATGCTACCTGGGAGTTCCAAGTATTTTTGATATGCTTCCACCGCAGCAATTAAATTACCTTGTTTGACTAACTCCTTGGC
Source organism: Raphidiopsis brookii D9 (assembly GCA_000175855.1). Lineage (GTDB taxonomy): Bacteria > Cyanobacteriota > Cyanobacteriia > Cyanobacteriales > Nostocaceae > Raphidiopsis > Raphidiopsis brookii. Next base: position 23,709 of record ACYB01000038.1, on the reverse strand, counting down.
TTTTTGGTGTTGGGGATAAATAAAATTACCCTGCATAGCTGCGATTAATTCCTGGGCAGTTTGAAACCTATCGTCGACCTTAAATCCCATTCCTGTCAATATAATTTTTTCCATCAAAGGAGTTATCTTAGGGTTAAGTTGTCGAGGAGAAATCAATGTATCTGTTGGAGGAATTTGCAAAAGTTTGCTAGCTCGTTCTGTAGCTTCTGTTGGTAATTGTCCAGTCAATAATTCATACATTGATGCACATAAAGCATATAAATCAGTAGCGGGAAAATGTTTACTTTTTTGAATATATTGTTCATAAGGTGCATATCCAGCAGTGAGAATTCTGGTCATGTCTCCCGTTTGACCAGCAATAAACTCCCTTGCTGCACCAAAATCTATGAGTACAGCTCTATCTGGTGGTACAATGATAATATTTTCCGGTTTAACATCGCGGTGTAATAAATTATGACTATGAATAACCTGTAAAGCGGATGCTATTTGTAAAAAATAACGTTTGATCCGATTTTCCTCTAATATTCCTTCCGTCATCAAAATTTTATCTAGGGACTTACCAACCAGTAGTTCCATAATCATATATGCCGTATTATTTTCTGGGAAATATTCATAAGTTTCGGCAATATTGGGGTGTTTACACCTTTGTAAATAATTAGCTTCCAATTGAAATTTTTGCAGTTGTTCCAGACGCTGTGCGGGAGTAATTGATGTTGGCCATAAAACAGCATTACCTTGTCTAGCAGCTTTTTCTGGCCATAATTCCTTAATAGCAACTTGAGTAGAATTTGTCAGACAGGTTGCTGCATAGGTAATACCAAAGCCACCTTGTCCCAATACTGTTTCTATTCTATATCTACCATTGCCAATCAATGCTCCTGGTGTGAGATGTAGATTTGATATCCCTGTCTGGGAGTTTAAAGGTGCACCACAAGCAATACAACTGATGGCATTATCGGGATTATCGGTCAGACAAGTAAGACACTGCATATATTTGAGTTGATGACTTAACTAAGAATACAGATGAGAATACAAAAGTCTTATAGTCATTCAAGTTTTCAAACCATCCGTAACTGAAAACCTGAGTGCTAATAGGGTAGCATTATCAGTTGCACCCTCCTGTAAAACCTGGTCAATAGTAAGATTGACAGCTGTTTGTAGGTTAGATTCAGTCGTGAAATTTGTAGCTAGTTGGTTTTTAGAAACTAAATCCCAAACTCCATCAGAACATAGTAAGAGAATATCTCCGTGTTCCAATTTCATCGTTAGTTTTGAGGTAGTTTGTTGTAAATCTTGAACATAGCCAGCACTCAATCTACCTTTCCAACCGATTGATTTAGTGAGAATATTTCTGTCTGGGTGGTTTGAGAGTTCCTCTTCCGTAATTTTTCCGCTGGCTAATAATATAGCAACTAGAGAGTGATCTTCACTGAGTTGTCTCATTTCTCCTTGACGCAGTAAATAAATACGACTGTCACCCACGTGAGCAATCATTAATTCTTGAGAGAGCGCGAAAATCACGCTTAAAGTTGTTCCCCCATTTTTAATTTGGTCAGATACCCTATCATGGGCTTCCACAAATAAAGATTGTAGCCATTCTTGATATTGTTCCTTAGTGAGATTTTCTAGCGGTATGGGAGATCCCAATATAGTTTCTATAGCTAACCTACTAGCTAATTCCCCCTGGGACATTCCCCCCATACCATCCGCAATTCCAGCTAACATTACCGTCAGGCGATCGCCATTTTTATGTTGTTTAATTCCATAGTTATCCTCATTTTGCAACCGGTTAATTGATAGTCCCAGGGTAGATAAACTTGCCGTCTCCCAATTAACTTTAGGGATAGTAATTTCCTGTCGAGTATTGACCAATATTTTTAATAGTTGTTCTAGGGTAAATCTTTCTTCTGGTAACTGAGATAGGCAAATTTTGAGAATTTGATAAATCTGAGGTATGGGATTAATTTCTATTTGCTTAGTTGGGTCCGTGGGTAGATTTTGACGGTGAATTATTTGATATAGCAATGCTCCTACTGCATAACTACTCATCTTTTCTTCAATTGGGTCTTTAGAATATGCTAATTCGGGAGCGTAATAGTTGCCCATAAATCCACAGCTGAGAACTTCTCCCAGGGGGTAAACACTAGTTAGGTCGAAAAATTGGATTAGAGTTCCCATCTGAATAAATCGGGGTACGAAATTCAGAATGCACCATTCCCTTTGGTGAAGATAGCGAAACACCTGACAGATTTGGCTAGTAATTAACAATGATTGTTCTAAATCATGTTCTGTTTTTAGCCAATGTTCTAAACTTTGATTTTCATCGGGAAGATAACTAAGAACTAGCAGCTTTTCATTTGAAACATTAACAAGAATTTCTGCTTCCGGATAATATTCTTCCTCCAGATATTCTTTGTCTTCATTTATCTCCTGACCTGGTTCCGTGAGGGGAGTATTTCCATTCTCAAGATTATGATCCTCAAGATTTTCTATTGTGCCTAATATGCTTAATAAAGGATCAGAAACTCCATCCAAAATACCAGAGGTTATAGTGTTAGCGTCAGGACTAATGTTAGCGTTAGTATCAACAGCAACGTTCTCTTCTACCCTATGCAATAAAATGCGAGAGATTAACTTGTAATCTCCCAATTGGTTTCTCAAAAGTAGTTCTCGGTTGAGTGCACCGTCAGTTGCACCTATTCTGAGTAGACCTAGTTTTGCATCAGACATGATCCGAACTTGGAAGTAGTCAATCTCAGGGGTTAACTTTCCTAAATAGGATATTATTTCTATGGGTAGAGCTTCGATGTGAAAACAGATGTTTTCTTGAATTATTAGTGGTAACTGACTGGTAGCATCACTCATTTGTTTGTTATCTATATGTTACTTATATGTTCCCCATATATTCCCTAAATGTTTTTAAAAACAAATCTGACCTTACCAAATGCAACTTCGTCATCTGATTTGAGGAGAGTAGGTACAGTAATTCTAGAACTAAATCGCGTTTGTCCTTGATTCTTAATAAACACCCCGTTAGTAGATCCTAAATCCTTAACCTTCCACATTCCTGATTCCTGATAAATTTCCGCGTGGTTGCGGGATACGGTTTCTCCACCGAAAAAGGTTTCTAAATCTATATCCACTGGGCCAGTGTCCTGGTCAAAAATACCAACTATGGCATTATTCTCGATAATAAACTCCGGTAGGGGAGCATTAGTTTGTTTAGATACTAATTTAGCGGTTGTAGACGTATTCCCAGAGCAAGAGTCAGCAGAGTGAGTGTCAACAGGTGGATAGTTAGTTTCTGGTGTCGGTAATACTGTTGGTTCAATAATTGTGGGTGACGTAGCGACAGCAACAGGTAGTTCCGAACCACAAATGGTGCAAAATTCAGTATTATCCAAATTTTGATCATATCCGCAAGCTGTACAAGTAATCATGGTATTTTATCCTTATTCACACTGATTATGGTAGAACTGTTCAAGAGTATTGCTTTGACGAGAGATTTATGATCTTGCATGATCTTCTATCATGTTCCCACCATATTCCGCATCTCCTCTTCTGAGAGCATATCATCAATATCGTTACCCATTTTCACCGTTTTCCCTTTAGCACCCATTTTCACCGTCTTCCGAGTTCCTGATGAGATTTTTTGAGTTTTTCGCAATTCGGACTGAGCATTATTTAAAGATTCTGTCATTTCGCTATTACCAAGTTTCAACGTCATTCTTTTAGCTGTTTCTAATAATTTCTCTGCTTTTTCTGGATTCTTTTCTGCCATTTTGATAGATTGGTCAACCAGATTAGCAATATTGCATTGTTGCACATAGTCCATCACCTCTTGATTAAACTGAGCTGCATTATGTTCTCCAGCAAGAAATTGAATGATGAGATTTTCTGGTGGTATTTCGCCACGCCCTTTTTCTCCGGGAATGTCATAGGTCAATCCCAGTTGAGCAATACGTACACGAGAAGCAGGACGGTTATTAACTGTAAATTCTAGGATGAAAATAGTTTCATCATGAGCAATAGCATTTCCTAAGGGAAAGGGATCTTGATTAATAGGAAATTCTGCTTGGGTAGGATAAGCACGAACAATACGACTTAGTTCTACTCCTTTCACAGTTTTCACAGTTAAAGCCAAATTAGTGATTACCTCCTGTTGTGCTTCACTATATTCAGAAATAATCTTATTAGGTAAATCCAGCATGGACACTTCTGTACCCTTAGCTATTCCGGGTACTACATAGAATAATTTTCCCCCAGTGTAGTCGCTCAGATGGGTAAGTAAATCCTCATTAAACTCTTCCCCCACTCCTAATGCAGTAATTGGTATATTACGGGTGGCAAAGTGATTAGCAATTGATTGACATTGATCTTCATCAAATGTTTGCCCATCTGTAAATAAGAGGGCACGTTTGACGGTCATTTCCTGTTCACTCAATATATCAAAAGCACGCCGCAATCCTAAACCCATGCGGGTACCACCTGAGAAATCTCTCAATTTTTTAATTGCAGTCTCAATTTGTTTAGTTTCCGTTGCACTAGTCAGCCCAATTATCTGGGAAGCACTGTCATCAAATTGAACTATAGAAACACGATCTTGTTGTTTTAACTTCCCTGAATTAACTAATCTTAATAAAGATTCAATCACTATATCTATTTTTGATTTACCCCCTGTTACCTGTTTATATTCTTTGCCATCCTGTTGATAGGTAACACCCGTATCTTCTACATCACCTGCGACTACTTCATACATTGAACCACTGGTGTCAATGACAAAGGTAAAACTAGTTGGTGGAAGATTGGTAGCTATATCCTTTGTTGGACGTAACTTCAACATCACAAATAACTTTTGTCCTGCTTTATCTGCTAACATAAATTCCCGGTTGGGAGCAATGGCAGTTTTTATGGCATTCTTCATCTCATATCTCCTTTTTCAATTTCAACAAAAACAACCCGTTCTCAGATTTAAATTACCAGACTTAAACCTAAATAAAATTTAAAGGTGGTAATACTCCCGCTTGAGGTTCTATATTGGATATATCTGGGTCGACAATGGGAGGAATTTCTTGGTTGCCATTTTCCCTTAGTTGGTCAATGTTTTCATCAATTAATAATCCCAAATTAAGACTGAGGGAACTAAATCTATAACCCTCCCTAATATCCTCAATCCAGCTTTGAATAATTTGGCTAAGTTGGTAATCCTTAATTGCCGATAGACTCAGATTTTGTAAGGTTGTGCGAATGTTTTCTCTAATGGTGGGGGTAAAAACCTTTTCAGGTGCATCTTCCTCGGTCACACTGAGATCTAAACTATAACTATACTGTTCAGGAGAACCTTGAGGTTTGAGGTAAAAGGTATATTTAACCATTTAATGTTATTCGCCAATTGAAAAAATCTAGGGAAAGAGATTTTAGACAGCGCAATTAGGTTTTATCCTTAACTTCTATAGTAATCTTTCCCAATTTACGGACATCACCGACTTTTAAAGTCTGACTGGTAACTTTCATTTTTTTGTATCATAGCATATTCCTGGTCAAATTGCATAATAATGTCACCACCTTCCTTAAATATTCTAGCAGTCAGGGGTGTAAATCCATCCACAGCATTTAGAGGAATTTCCACATTTAGTGCAGTGCCCATAGAAATCGGCTTTTTACCCAGTAAATAGTTGGTCTGCTCCGTGGGGGTCCAATGTACTAACAGATAAGGTTCTGAGTTTAACTGCTTTCGTTCAATTAAAGCAATCATTAAACCGATAAAGAATCCTAGTATAGATACACCAGATAGACGTCCTACAATATCACCAAGGAGACTTGATGTCACCAAAAATCCACTAGCGCCAATTCCACCACCAACAGTTCCTCCCAGTAGAGAATTTTTCAAGGTTAAAATTGGGGACAAAAAAAATTTGGTTCCAGCTCCCACTACAGCTCCTAAAATTACCCAACCGCCAATTTTAGCAATTACCTCCAAACCAAGTACTCCTAAAAATACCGTACTAGAAAGAGGTGATAAAGCTAAAATTAGTAATTGTCCAGATGCACCTGCTACAGTTCCCGCTGTGAGACTACCGATAGTAGTAACAATGCCCTTTTTTAAAGTTAATAAAGGTAGTCGCATATAGCGATTTTGTCCCATAATTAATGCCAGGGATATTCCCAAAGCCAAAAATGCTGTCCAACCACCAATGCGGAATATGGAATAGCCAAAACCATAGTTTTCACCAGTGTTGGATTCAATCAACTGTTTATAAATTACCGCTTCTGCTTGGCTAAATGCTTGGTCAAATTGACCAGAATTAGCATAAAACACTAGGGAGCGATCGCCTGTGATCTGGGTTAAATAGTTAGTGTCTGCACCTCCGGTAGCTACAGCAATTAGTTTAATTCCTGCATTTCTCACAGACAGGGCTGAGTTGTAGGCAAAATTAGGATCATCTGGCAGTCCATCGGTAAATAAAATGATATTTTTATTTAATGTTGTTGCTTGCAATTGATCTTGGGCGGTGTTAATACCTTCTCCCATAGGTGTTGAGCCAATTTCTAATAGTTGATCAATGGCATTATTTAGGGTATTAATGTCGTTAGTTAATGGAGCAGGGGTTTGCACAGTTGCTCCAAAATTGACTACTGCTATTTGATCTGATTCCAAGTTACGACGTTGTATAAACTGACTGGCTGCGGTTTTTACTTCTGCTAGTTTACCATCACTCATACTTGAAGATGTGTCGATTAATAAAACTATTGCTTGGGGTTTGATTGTAGAACTTTTCCCAAGTTTGGTTAGAGCTAAAAATGGTTCCCCAAGTAAAATTGCTGCTGTTAAACAGCCACTAGTACCGTATATTGCAAATAACAGAGGTTTGTTGTTTTTTAAGCGATTAATTAGGTTTAACATTTTTGTTATGCTAAATTAGGTGTAATAAAATTACTGATTTGATTCAATTCTGTCCTTTTAATAACCAACTAATTCCTATGGTAAGGTAAGAATCTCCACCCCATTTTCCGTTACCGCTATAGTGTGCTCAAACTGAGCAGAAAGTTTCCTATCCTTTGTAATAGCAGTCCACCCATCAGCTGACATCTCAAACTCATAGGAACCCTCATTAATCATTGGTTCAATGGTAAAGACCATACCCGGTCTTAATAATCTACCAGTCCCCCTAGTCCCAAAATGAGGAATATCTGGTGCAGTATGAAAAATCTTATTAATTCCATGACCCACAAAATCCCGCACCACCGAAAACCCATGACTCTCCGCATGCTCTTGAATAGCAGCACCAATGTCACCAATTCTCCCACCAGGTCTAATTTCTGCAATACCCAAGTATAAACACTTCTGTGTCACTTCTACCAATTTTTTGGCTATGGGCCTAGCTTCACCTACAATAAAGGTTTTAGATGTATCCCCATGATAACCATCTAATACAGGTGTTACATCGATATTAATAATATCACCTTTCTTGAGAACCCGTTGTGAAGTGGGAATTCCATGACAAATTACTTCATTTAAACTAGTACAAATTGATTTAGGAAAGCCCATATAACCCAAGGGTGCGCTCTTGGCCCCATGAGCTTGTGTCCATGCTTCCGCTTCATCATTCAGTTCTTGAGTGGTTACACCGGGTTTAACCAATGGTTCCAGGTGTTGTAATAGCTGAGCTGCTAAACTTCCAGCACGGCGCATTTTTTCTATTTCTCGCGCAGACAAAAGAATAATTTGTTTGGTGTTCATCTAATAATCTTGACTAATCTTGACCCAAAAATATTGTTAATCCGGTCTCAGCTGCTCTACAAGCTGCATCTGCAATCTTTAAAGTATATAAACTTTGTTCTGCAGTTACATATAAAGGGGAACCATGAAAAATATGATCTAAAACTATTTTAGTATCTCTAGCAAATAATCCCTGACGATTAGCAATTTCTATTGACCTTGTGTCTTCCGATCCTATAAAAATTCCCTTATCGCCATCCAGAATTAAACCCCCGTTTTCAGCACTGACTTCTAATTTACGTTCCGATTGCCATATAGTTTCACCTTTGCCATAAATAACCTGGGCTAACAAACCATCAGCAAAACATAATTGGGTTGTACAAAGACAACCTTGATAATATTCCTCCTCTGTTTCCCAATATCGCTGATGACAATTCACTGTTACTACCCGACCAAATACATCAATGAGACGATGTAATCGCGATAATGCGCCCATGAGAGGAAATCCAAACAATTGATGATTATAAGTCCATTTTCTCCGAGCTGGATATTCCGCTTTCATAGTGCTGTAACGAACATAAAACAACTGTCCCAGCATGGGTAAGTTTTCCTTGAGTACCTGATGCCAACCACCCAGAAGTTCAATGTGCTCTACATGGAGCAGTCTTTTTTTATCCTTTGCTAAAGCAATTAATTCCTCCGCCTCTTTAAGATTTAACGACAAAGGATACTCAACAACCAAATGTTTGTTATTATTCAGTGCCGCACGGGCCATTTTACCATGATCTGAGTTGATTGTAGAAATAACTATTAAATCCACATCTTCTCTTTCTACCAATTCCTCCCAGGAATTGCTTACTTGGGTTTCGTAGCTTTTTGCCAAAGCAGCTATGGGTTCAGGAGAGTGTCCCGCAATAGCTATCAAATTCGTACGCTCATCCTGTTTGAATGCTTGAGCTCTGTGCTTGGCTGCATATCCAGTGCCAATCAGACCTACCCCTATACTTTTTTCAGTGGACAGTTCATAATTGTACATAAAGATCTACTAGTTTACTCAACTAGTATAATTAAAGCCTATTCTGGAAAAAGTTGACGTTCATACCTGAAATTTTAGTTTAGGTCAATTTTTTGCTAAAATCAATAGGTAGAAAAATAACTCAGTAAACATGTCCGCAAAAATACCCGTAACAGTGATCACCGGATTTTTAGGGAGTGGTAAAACTAGCTTGATTCGTCACTTGCTACAAAACAACCAAGGACGACGCATAGCAGTACTGGTAAACGAATTTGGTGAATTAGGAATAGATGGAGAAATATTAAAATCTTGCCAAGTTTGTCCAGAGGATGAAAATTCAACCAATCCCCAAAATCAGGAAAATACTAACATATTTGAATTGACAAATGGTTGTTTATGTTGCACCGTACAAGAAGAGTTTTACCCTACTATGCAGGAGCTAATTAAACGCCGTGATACTATTGATTGTATTGTCATTGAAACATCCGGTTTAGCACTACCTAAACCTTTAGTGAAGGCTTTTCGTTGGCAAGAAATTCGTAGCGCTGCTACGGTGGATGCTGTCATTACAGTCGTAGACTGTGCAGCAGTCGCAGCTGGCACCTTCGCTAGCGATTTACAGGCGATCGCACATCAAAGAGAAAAAGACGACAGTCTAGAACATGAAACGCCATTACAAGAACTATTCGCAGATCAATTAGCTTGTGCTGATTTAGTGATTTTGAATAAAACAGATTTGGTGGATGAACAAGAGAAGTCTCAGGTTTTAGAATTGGTTACCCAGGAATTACCCAGGGAAGTGAAAATTGTTGCCAGCGATCATGGTAAACTTGACCCGTCCATATTATTAGGATACCAAGCAGCGGTTGAAGATAATTTAGATCAGCGTCCTAGTCATCATGACATGGAGGAAGACCATGACCATGATGATGAAATTAACTCGACCCATCTAATTTTTAATCGCAGTTTTGACCCGGAAAAATTGCAGGACACACTGCAAAAACTGGCAAAAAAACAGGAAATTTATAGAATCAAAGGATTTGTTGCTGTTCCTAATAAACCCATGCGATTGGTCATTCAGGGAGTAGGCACACGATTTGACAAGTTTTACGATCGCCCCTGGAAACCGAAGGAAGAAAAACAAACCCGACTAGTTTTCATTGGTCGAGATTTGCAATCATCCAGAATAGAATTTGAATTAGCTGCTTTGTAGTTCACAATTTGGATTGGATCCCGATATGTTTTTAAAAACGGGGAACCATTCAGGACTATCTGGGTGTCAAACTCCGATAATTAGGATCCCGCCAACATCTGGGCAATTCTTCCCCCGAGGGAAAAACCAAAATCCTGTTTTTCATAGATATCCATGTCCTGCTCTTCCTCTCCCTCTTGGTCTTTTCCATGGACTATCCTACTGTTGGGATCCAGTAGTTCCTGAAAATCAACAATCTTAACTAGGTCTACTTTACCTTTGACTTGTAAAAACATATTAAACTCTCCTTATAGAAAAGTTATATTTGTTGTTTATCCTAGTTTAGCTGTTGAAACACAAGCACTCCCAGTAAATTGCATCAATGTTGATTAAACGTTCTCTAAAATTCTTGTTGATATTTTTCTAATATATCAACCAAATGAACTTGACACTGGAGAGGTAACAGGTCAATTAAAGGAACTTCCTTTCGACCACCACCGATTTGGATCTTGATAGTTGATAACAATCCTAAAACTCGTTCCTCTGTAATACTGTGATCAATCAGCAAGGAATAGCATCCTTCTGCTAAAAGATGATGGAGCTTGGCATCAGTTAGATACAAATGCCACTTTGCTATATCCATGTAAACATTATCACCTATTTCCGATGCTAGAGATTCTAACAACTCAGCACTATTAATTTTGTCCATAGTTTGGATTTCCCATACTTAATCCTTTACTTCCTGTCCTTCCTCGTAATTAGCAATCAATGTAATATAGAGCAAGTGCAAGAATATAACCCCCACCCACAGCAGGGTTAGTGGGGTTAACCATTCCCAAGACGTGGATTTGAGAAAATGGAAAAACCACAGACCAGAATTAATGGTCGCAGCAACAGCTATGTGAAATGCAAAATTCATCCGATCATCTAACTTGCGGAATTCTGGGTCTTTACGGTCAGGTTTACGTGGCCAACGAGGAGGCATAAATAACAGGGTGATGCGGTGTTTAGGTTTACCATCTAATTCCATACTAAAAATAAACACTCACCATGTCAACTCCCACCAAAAGACTTTTTACGCTCTACACATTATCTACTGACTTTAGCTCGATAAAGTAGTTTCTCCTCCTGTCTATACCCAACATAAACTACTTTCACAGGTTCACCTATTTCAGCAGTCCCCTGCAACAATTCCTGATATTGAGGATCGTAGGCTACTTCTGCTCCTACAGATGCGATCGCCTGTATTCCCCAGGTAGATAAGAGTTTTTCCAATGGTTTTTCCACTAGGGGTAATATTTTTATTGCTTCCAGTTGGGGGTTTGCCCTGACCTTGTGTGCAGCAGTAGGAAAAAACAATAATAAAGACTCTATAACTTGTAATGTGTTTTGCTGAAACTCTTTTTCCAAAACTTCCCGCTGCTGTTCTAACTTGACTAGCGATCGCTCGTATTCTTGTTGTATTTGAATTACTTGTTGGCGTGTCAAGTCAGAATCTAGTTGTTTAGTCTCCATTTGATTAAGAGGATCGGAGAAAGTCTCCACCAGTTGATTCAAGGAAACTCCTAAAATAGCAGATAAATTCTGTAACACGTTTAATTTCATCCCTGATACGGAACCGCGCCGTAGACGTAATATTTGCCTTTCTGAGATACCAGCAGCACGACCAAGATCCTTAAAACTGGAAATGCCAGCTTTGCCCATTAAAATCCGCAATTCGGGTGTAAAATCCGTGGAAGACATAAAAAACCTCCCCAGTCTAGAGTTGTATAGTTGGCCTTCATCCTTCCACCAGGGAATTGTGCCACACTCAATTACATAACTAAAACTTATCATTTGTGGGGAACTGAACTTCATTACTAATCGTGGTGGATTTTTCGTTACAAGATTTAACTTTTCCCCTAGTATCAGAAATTGAGGCAAATAAAAACCGATGGTTGTTCTCAAAAGACAACCTACCCATTGGTTTTATTGACCTGTAGTTCACACTCCCGATCACAAAAGAGGAATAACACATGGCTACTTATAAAGTCACACTCATCAACGAAGCTGAAGGTACTACAAATATAATAGATGTTGCTGATGACACATATATACTCGATGCAGCGGAAGAAGCAGGTTTAGATCTTCCTTATTCTTGTCGAGCTGGTGCTTGTTCCACATGCGCTGGTAAGCTAAAGAGTGGTTCAGTTGACCAATCTGACCAATCCTTCTTAGACGACGATCAAATTGAAGCTGGCTATGTTTTGACTTGTGTTGCATATCCCACTTCAGATGTAGAAATATATACTCACAAGGAAGAAGAACTTTACTAAAAGTTACCCCCTATCCCAATCAAATGCCGCCCTACAATTATGAGACTATAAGAGTATGGCGGTGTTATTGTCCTGGTCTATATCGGTCCATCCTTACCTACGGAAAATTTCAATTTTTGTACCCGGGTAATAAAAGGTAAGAATTTTGGCACTTGACCAACCTAACTGAGCTAAATTTTGAGACCCTGTTTGACTTAAACCTACCCCATGTCCTAACCCCCCACCAATAAAAGCATATCCCCATACCTGAGACTTTCCTTTATTGATTGGTTGCAAGTAAAACAGTGTACTTACGGGAGCGGCAAAAGCGCTACGAACTTCATCTTTGTGTAAATTCAAAACTCCAATATCCGTTTTGACAGCTAATGATAAAATTCTGCCACTGTGGCTCCTTTGAGTAATGGACATGGCCTCAATAGTCTTAAAATTGGCATATTGACTATTTTTCGCTTTGAGAAACTTTTGTAAGTCTTTAGTAATATCCTCTAAATTTGTTTCTCTATACCAACGAAATACATCCCATTTACTTTCGTTAAATCCTTGTTCTAAACCAATAAACTGACGAAAATTCTCTTCATCAGCTAAACTTTTCTCGGATATGTTCCAAATATTTTTAGGCGCATCTACCACAGGACGTAAATAAGGACGATCTTCCCCATTCCAAACATCACTAAAATAAGCTGTTACACCTCCCGTAGTGGAAGAATATAGAGCATCCACTAGCTCATTATTATAAGTTAATACTTGACCTCTGGTACTGGCGATCGCCTGATCGGTTTTTTTACTTGCGCCATTCAATCCATCATATACCTGACAGTGTGTATCCGCGCATAGCTGATAGTTATCCACAGCAAATCTATGTATATTTCGGAGAGCATAAGTACGAGCGATAATTGCTTGAGCTTCAAGAGCTGCTTCGGGTGCTTTTGTGCCGATTTCATAGGGTAAAACTCCTCGTAAATAGGTTTCTAGACCCACGAGATTTACCAAAGAGTAGCTACCATAAGCATTAGGTTGTAAATACAAACTACCAGGAAAAGTTTTTATTACCGGGTTTTGGGTATTATTAATCCAAATCTTTCCCTTACGACTAGTTATTTCCAGATAACTACTGGTATATTGGCGACCATTAACTTCCCAAGTTACCCTAGCTACTTGTTTAATAACTTGTGTATTTAAATAAGGTATTTTTTGACCTGACCTGTGGATACTTGTTAATAATAGCCGTCTAAGTAAAGGAGTAGTGTAGACATCCCGTTTTGCCCAAACTTGCCAACGTTCTGGCTGGGCTATTTCCACCTCCAGACCCTGAGAACGCCAGTTTTTGGCACTGTCTTCTGCTGCTTCAAAAGTTCGATAATCTCCCAACACCAATACTTCCCACACTTGGGGTTGTCTGAGAGTTTCCATGATTGGAATTAGCTCAACAGTGTTAGCAGTAGAAATCACAGTTTTTTGTCCGTCATTTGTCTGCCATTTTAGCCTTAAATAGTCATCGCGAGTGGCTTTGAGTTCTAATTTATCGGTCTTGACCGAAGCAAATCGTTGGACGATGCCAATTTTCAGTTCCCTATCTTGACCACTGATAGGATCAGAAGCTCCCGTTAGTCCCAATAGGGAAAGGGTGACTAGTATATTGCATGCGGAACGCCACAAAAATATTCTCATGAAAACTTCAATGAAACCGGATTGAGTAATAGACGATGGGCACCCATAAACCCATAACATAATAATCGTTGATTTTTGCCCAAATCCCGACAATTAGGACAATTACCAATAAATATCACAAATAAACCCTTTCTTTCCAGCTACCACCTTTACCTTGCCAATGACGATAAGCTGAATCTACGGTCATTAAGGTATAAAGCAGGGCAATTAGGGGTAAACAACCAGCAAACCAGAGAGCACATTGGTAAAACTTAATGATAGGTAAGTAAGCAAAACTCATTAATAGCCAAGTGATTAGACCCAGGAGAGAGATCAGCACGTTATTTATAGCCAAACCGATAATGATTCCCACCACAGGTAAGATATAAACTATCACCATACCCAACACACTACCCATTAATAGTAAGGGAGAGTAACTTAGCTGGGTGTAGGCGCTGCGAGCTACCATGTTCCAAATGGTTCCTAAGGAATTATAGGGACGTAAACTGACAGTTAGGGAACTTAGTCCTAACCAAATTCTTCCTCCCTGGGATTTCACAGCCTTGGCTAAAGAACAATCATCAATTAAAGCGTGACTAATTGTTTTTAGTCCCCCAATTTTCCTTAGGGTTTGTCTACGAATTAAAACGCATCCACCAGCTGCTGCAGCTATAGATTTCTTGGGGTTATTGACCCAAGCAAAGGGATAGAGTTTTTGAAAGAAGAAGACAAAAGCAGGTATTAATAGGTTTTCCCAAAAACTTTCACATCGGAGCTTGACCATTATAGATACTAGATCTAAACCTTCTGTTTCTGCTTTGTGGACTAATTGACCTAAATTTCTTGTATGATGTTCTATATCCGCATCGGTAAACAAAAAATAATCTGGGTTTAATTCCAGAGCTTTTTGCACACCCTGTTCCATTGCCCAAATTTTGCCAGTCCAACCTGTGGGTAAATCCCCACCAGTCAAAACTTCTAGTTGGTTAACCCGACCAACTGCATAAGCTGCTTCCTCGGCAAAATCGGCCGTACCATCCCTACTTTGGTCATCCACTAGAAATATATTCACCTCTCCTGGATAGTCTTGTAACAAAAGTGATTTTATGGTTATGGCTACAAAATCTGCCTCGTTACGTGCTGGAATTATTATACAAATTTTGGGTAAAGATGTAAAGTTGTTTGTTGTAGGGGTTGTAGGCTTTAATAGTTGATCTACCCGCCAAAACTGCCCCCAAAATAAAAACAAAAACAACCAAGTCCCTAAGGATAAAACCATCAAACCTAATAAAACTTGTTCCATCTCCGCAAGCAGCATAACTTTCTCTAACGTATTAGTTTAATCAGAAATATACTGGAAACAAATATGATAATATAATAAATATCACCAAGGCTAGATGGCCAAATTCCACGGATGAGTGGGGAATCTGTTAAAGTCGATCTTTTATGCAAACACAACCTAGAATAAATATTAAAGAAATTACACAGGCGATCGCCGCTAGTCAAGAGTATCTATTGTCAATTCAGAGACCAGAAGGCTATTGGTGGGGTGAGCTAGAGTCAAATGTGACCATTACTGTAGAAGTTTTACTGTTACATAAAATTTGGGGAACCTGCCAAAATAGAGCTTTATATAAAATTGAAAATTATTTGCGATGTCAACAAAGAGAACATGGTGGTTGGGAACTATACTATGGAGATGGGGGAGATCTCAGTACCAGTGTGGAAGCTTATATGGGTTTAAGGTTATTGGGAGTACCTGTAACGGATGCAGCACTGGTCAAAGCCAAATCCTGGATTTTAAAAAAAGGTGGCATTAGTAAAACCCGGATTTTCACCAAATTACATCTAGCATTAATCGGTTGTTATAACTGGCGCGGGTTACCTTCATTACCACCCTGGGTCATGCTATTACCAGATTATTTCCCTTTTAATATTTATGAGCTTTCCAGTTGGGCCCGTTCTAGCACAGTGCCATTATTAATAGTCTTTAATCGAAAACCAGTCTTTGATATCGATTCTCCTATTAGTTTAGATGAGCTATATGCTGAAGGAATAGATAATGCCCAGTGGTCACTGCCAAAAAACAATGATTGGTCAGACATCTTCACCCTCTTAGATGATGGGTTCAAATTGGCAGAAAACTTAAATTTAGTCCCCTTGCGAGACCAGGGGATAAAAGCAGCAGAGAAATGGATTTTAGAGCGCCAAGAGTCTACAGGGGACTGGGGGGGAATTATTCCTGCCATGTTAAATTCTTTATTAGCTTTAAAATGTCTAAACTATAAACCAGATGACCCAATTATCTATAGAGGTTTAAAGGCGGTTGATAATTTTGTCATCGAAACAGATAACAGCTACTGCGTGCAGCCTTGTGTTTCTCCCGTATGGGACACAGCTTGGGCAATTCGGTCTCTGATTGATTCGGGTATGGTTCCGGACGACCCAGTAATTGTCAAAGCTGGGGAATGGTTAATAGATAAGCAAATAATAGATTATGGAGACTGGGGTGTCAAAAACAAACAAGGCCAACCAGGTGCTTGGGCATTTGAATTTGACAATCGCTTTTATCCTGATGTGGATGATTCCGCTGTGGTGGTAATGGCCTTACATCAAGCCAAATTACCCAATGAAAATCTAAAAAAACAAGCTATTAAACGAGCTGTAAATTGGATTATATCCATGCAATGCAAATCCGGGGGTTGGGCCGCTTTTGATATTGACAATGACCAAGAATGGCTCAATTATATCCCATACGGTGATTTGAAAGCTATGATTGACCCGAATACTGCGGATGTTACCGCTAGGGTAATTGAAATGTTGGGTGTTTGTAAACTATCCATCCCATCCCAGAAGCTAGATCAAGCTATGAATTATCTGCTGGGGGAACAAGAAACAGAAGGTTGTTGGTTTGGACGTTGGGGAGTTAATTATATCTATGGAACCAGTGGTGTGTTATCAGCTTTGGCCTTGATTAATCCCCAGAAATATCTTAGTAACCTAGAAAAAGGTGCCAGCTGGTTGAAACAAGTGCAAAACCCTGATGGTGGTTGGGGTGAAACCTGTTTGAGTTATGGTGACTCCAACCTTAAGGGAAAAGGTGATAGCACACCATCTCAAACCGCATGGGGACTAATGGGACTAATTGCTGCTGGTGAAGCAGGGCAAAAGTTTGATTTTACCAGCATGGAAAAAGCTGTTAATTACTTATTAACAACCCAAAGATTAGACGGTACTTGGCATGAGTCATACTTTACTGGAACTGGTTTCCCCGGTCATTTTTATCTCAAATATCATCTTTATCAACAGTATTTTCCCTTACTAGCTTTGGGAAGATATAGGAGAATTGTCAAGTCTACTTGGCTTTAATCGGGGTTAAAGCTACACCCTTGTAGTAGTATCCTAGGATTTGTAAGTGGTTGAATCCATTTTTGGCTAGGATGTATGCTCCCCACTGACTCATTCCTAAACCATGTCCAAAACCTAATCCCCGTAGAACAAAGTTACCATTTACATCTTTATTCACCGTAAAACGGGTACTTCTAAGCTTGAGAATGGTTCGAACTTCTTCACCTTTGAGAACCTTACTTCCTTGATCGCCAACAATTCTTAAAGTTTTAACACTCCGAAAAGGAGATAAAGACTCAATCATTATTTCCTTCACATTACCCACACCCGGAATACGGGCACTAATTTCTTCAGAACTGAGAGTGGTATTCCAGTTACAGTCCCTGACGTTCTGGTCAAAATCTTGAACTGCTCGCAAGTAAGGAAGAGGGTTCCCCCATACATCCTCCACATTTTCCGTGTGTCCACCAGAACAAGCATGAAATGCTGAAAGAATGATTTGGTTCTCATAGGTGAGAACCTGACCCGCAGTTTGATCAACCGCACTATAGGTTCTAGGAGATTCACTGCTTACACCGTGATAAACTTGCCAACTATCAGAACTATCTCCTAGATCATATAGGGGATTATTCCGTTGTTCTTTTCTCTTGTACAAGGCATAGGTACGAGCTGCGATCGCCTGAGCTTTAAGAGCTTCTTCATGCCAACTAGAGCTCATTTCTCCACCAACCACACTGTAGAGATATTCTTCCAGATCTACCCAGTTGACAGCGGTTATACCCTTTCCTGTGGATACAATAAGAGTTCTACCACGAAACCAGCGATCGCCTATATAAACGTATCCTTTAGCAGTAGGTTCAATCCAAAATAAGCGAGACTGCCATTTGTCTAAGGATACTTCTCCTAAAACTGCCTGTGCTGCATACGAGTTGCTAGCTGTTAGTTTTCCTAAAGTGCGCCCATAACTATTTTTAACTATAGCTGTACTGGATGCACCAATCTTAATTTGCTCAACTTCTTTTTCAATAGCTATACGCAGAATAACAGATGCTTGAGTAGGAAGGGTAAAAGCAAACCATAGAATAACCGCTATCCACCAATTTTTACTCAAAGAATAAACAGAAAAATTGCTTAGTAAAGCTCTTAAGTGTAATTGGTTTTTCATGCCAGTAATGCTAAATAGTTTAAATTAAAAGCTTCTACCAGTCTACACGAAATTTTTGTGGTAGGCAATTTTTTTAGAGCAACTAATGCATTGGTTCATTATACTCCTTATACTCCGAGATTACCTTTTCTAATGGTTAGTCTATAAATAATCCCTAAGGTAATTTGTTTCATCAATGAGTATAATCCCCAGAGAATTATAAAGCTAATAATGATAATTACTAGGGGTTGTTTTCCTAGTAATTCTTCTATACCTTTAGTTAATATTATATCTGGTTGGGTAACTAAATCCCAGCTGTTAAAGCGCAAGAAACGACCCCAATAAATACCAATGGCATTGAGTATATGGGTTATTAATTCTACTGGAAGAATCCACTGACTTTGTCGCACGCGGTGTAAATAATGACCTAAATTAATCAGGGATATAACATAAGCTTGGAATCCAGCTAGGATGACTAATAAATATATAGGAATTAAGATTAGTGTAATTACCCAAATTGATGGGATATTACGAATGTCATCAATCAGATGAATGATGTCAGTTAGTAAGTAGGGAGCATTGGGTAAAAAAGCATAGAATACGAAAAATACTGGCCACCAGGCTAAGGATGATTTTTGCCTCCCACGAAATAACCAAATACTTAATAACAGGGGAATAAATGCCAAAAATAAGTTCCATGTCATCCATCTCATATTTATTTGTAAAACCTGGATAACTTTTATTATTAGTTCTGTTAATTCTGCTTTCATGATTACAGGTTCACTCGCGTTACTTAGTTGAGTTACAGTACTTACTTAATTTGTTTCCCAAAGCGTCTAGTTTCTTACCTGCTGCTTCCGCTGTCATTAAGGATGACTCTATCCCCATTTTAGCATACCTCATTTTTTCTTGTCCAGACGGGGAATTTGGTGTTTTCTTCGCTTCACCAAGAGATTTAGCAGATTTGCCAATATAATCGCTAAGACCAGCAAAATTTTGACTCAGGTCACCCTGGAATTTTTGCAGTTGTGGATCTGTTAGGTGCAATTTTTTAATTGATTTACTGGTGTTTCCCAAATCTTGCGCTAGTTTTAGACTGGTTGAAACTTGAGACCCCTGACTTTGATCAATCATCATACTACCCCGACTCACAACTTCCATCAATTGTTGACACTGGGAGACTTTACTTTGACTACAACCCGTGACGAGAAAAGCTATATAGAAACAAAGGCATAACATACTTTTACGCATAAATTATGTAGACAAAATAGTTTTTATCTGTTTTACCTGGTTCTTCTATCACCAACCTAGTGGTAAACCCAAGTTGTCTAGAGTTTTACCATCTGCTAACAGGGGTTGAATTGGATGGTCTATTTGAATTTTACCATCTGTTAGCACTAACGCACGTTGGGTAACTTTACCCAACCAGTTTAGGTCATGGGAAGCAATTAACAGAACCTGTACGGGCAATTTTAATAGGACCTGGGCTAAATGTCTTCTCCATGCTGGATCTAGTCCCAATACTGTTCGGTTAAGGAAAAAAAGGGGTAAGATCAAGAGAAAAGAGTTCGCGTTTTTGTTTCGATAACTAACAAACAAAAAAAAAGATAGACAAATTCTCACACACTCAAACCATGAGAGAGAAAATAGTCAAACTATGAAATTTTCAATTGAAAAAAATAAATTACCGTAACATCAAACTAAATAGATTCAACTTGCCCGTTTAATAATTTGAAAAGATAACTGTTGTCTAGGAGTACAATTATTCCTGTGACTTCGTTTTTTACTCTTAAACTTAGAACGAGCCTTCTTCACCACTCTAGGATTACTTCGCTGTTGTCGTAAAGGAATTTCCAAATCAGAAATTTCAGCCATCAACCAACTATAATATAAATTAATATCCACATTCGTATTTACCTGACGTTGAAACTCAGGAATAGCACGCCGAATTACTCGTAAACTCCCAACAAAACTCAACCTTAAAGGAGAAATATTCTTCAAAGTAGCACTTTGAAACATCAAACAACGCAAACAATAATGAGCTAACAACCAACCATAAAGTTCTTGCACAACCTCACGAGGATTCTTAGAACGAATAGGAATTTTCCTGGCTAATAGATGTACTTTCAACTCATCTAAAGTATTCTCAGCTTCCCATCGTTTATGATACTCTTGTGCTAACAGCAAAGCCGGAAACTTATCAACATCCATTAGATTAGTAATCAACCGATAGGTTTTTAGAGTACCATCCTCCTCAATCACATATTCAATAATACGAACCTCCATTCTTTTTGCTCCTTTCTTTCTTGACTGTCCATCTGGTGCAATCCATGATAAATAAGAACCATCTGCCAGCGTTTTCACTACTTGAAACTTCACATTGCCAGGAACACGACCAAGGAAATTTCCTTGTTGTTTAATGACAGTATGAACCATCTTAAAAGAATGTAATCCTCTGTCCCACATTAATAACATACTAGAATTAATACTGCGTAGTAACTTTAAAGCACCTCTCCTTTCTCCCATACGATAGGGATAACAAAAAGCATCTATAATTAAATGAGTACCTGCTTCCACCAAAAATACTAATCTGACTTTAGGAAAACCTGGATAAGTCCCTTTAGGAGAACCAGGATAGCCGAAGACTCTAGCATTTGTGGAAGTATCTGGAACATCAAAAACTGTTCCGTCCACAGCCATAATTCTTAATTCCCCTAAAAAAGCACCAGGTGTTAATATTGTTGCTAAGGGCTTTGCCACCAGTTCAAATAACCTTCTCATGACAGCTGCTCCGGTTCTTTGGCGGGCTTCTGTAATTGATGAAGCGGATGGGGTTTGAAGACGTAAACCTGATGGGATGTGTAAAGAACTCAAACCATGAATGAGATTTTTGAACACATCAACTATGGAGTCAGATGACCAAAAACTCATGGCGATGACTAAGGTAACTATGATATAAGTTGGTAATATTCTGAGTCTTCGTTGAGAACTACAAGTAGATTCAATAGCCTTGGTGATGGTTTGACTCGGAATTACCTGTGACAAAGCTAAAAATATTTGTTGAGGATTTAGACAGGCTGTTTGTACCTGAAAATTTACCAGTGACATATACTAAAAACAAAAATTTTTGGGGAATTTTAGGTCTAATGGTCATAATATATTAAATGTCACTTAGTTCTTGAGTATATTTCGAGAACATACAAATGTTATTGATCATGTCCACAAAAGAAGATGATCTCATTGCCAGAGGGGAACTGTTGCAACAAGCGATTGCGACTTTGCAATTGA
Organism: Raphidiopsis brookii D9; assembly: GCA_000175855.1. Lineage (GTDB taxonomy): Bacteria > Cyanobacteriota > Cyanobacteriia > Cyanobacteriales > Nostocaceae > Raphidiopsis > Raphidiopsis brookii. Next base: position 2,040 of record ACYB01000038.1, on the reverse strand, counting down.
TGATTCAACAAATAAAAGCGGCGGGGGAAATCGGGCCTCCTGGTTGTTCTGTTTCCCGTTATCAAGCACGGAGTAAACAAGGGGTTTATTGGTACTATAAGTTACACGCTTCTCAACCCATTTTCCCTACTTCTCAACCAGGCAAGTTAACTAAATACAAGCATTTAGGGAAGGCTGGAAGTCCTGCTCATATTGATGCGGTTCTCTCGGTTGCTCGGAGGACTCAGGTTGATTACTTACAATCATGTATTGATTCTCTGCGACAAAACTGGGCTGACTTATACAACAGTCTCAAGGAGAAAAAGTAAGTCTCTCAATTTTCTTTGTTCTCGCAATTAAAACGCGAACTCTTTTCTCTTGATCTTACCCCTTTTTTTCCTTAACCGAACAGTATTGACTCTCAAGGGACTATAAAACAAGGCTACAAGCTCACTAATCACATAATTACTGGTAATCAATTGATCATTTTGCTGACGTGACTGAAGAAACCATTGTTTAGCTTGATTATGATAGGATTCTGTGGCAATGAATAAATTTGCCCAACCTGAAGTATCAACAAATATCTGATTCAATTTCAATCCTCTTTCTCTTGTGCCAAATTTTGGACTAAATAGAGATCATGATTTTCTCCTAGATCATTCAGATCACATCTTAATGTACCTAATAGGGGTGTAATTGAGTCAATTTCTTCTATGGTTTGATTTTCGTTTAATTGGGATAAGAGATTGACAATCATATCTTCAAGAGTAGTTTGTTTTTTCAGAGCCTGATGGGTTAATTTTGAGGCTAATTCCGATGGCAATTCTATAGTCACTTTGTTAATCATATTGTTTCTTTTTACCTTTTGATCACTTGTAGTTTGATTGTATGATGCCTTATTTTATTTTAGCTAAGGAGGAGGAACTGAGATCCACTAGACTATCAGGGACAAATAAGGTGGGGGTCAAGGGCGATCGCCTTCTACCGGGGGGCAAATGCGATCGCCCGGTGTGGAGATTGTGACTGATTACACATTAGAGATTCAAATCTCATCCGGGTTGATACCAAGGGAACGTAAGTAAGCAGCCAATTTTTCGTTCTTCTGGCGTTCCTGTTCTTTTTCAGCGCGTTCTTGAATAGCTAAAGCTTCTGCTATCTCTTTTTGCTGACGCTCTTGAATAGCCAAAGCTTCTGCTATCTCTCTTCGTTCATATTCCCGTTGTGTCTTTTCTTCTTGGGTTGGTAACAGCTCCCCTTCTAACGTCGCCCACCTTAGCCACACTATATTTAATCCCTTAAAACTCCCTTCCCATAATACCAGTTTTAAATTTATCTGTTCACTTATATACCCACCTTCTACCAGTTCTAAAGGCTTATAAACTCCATTTATTAGTTTAAATCCCTTCCAGTCTTCCGGGTTAAAAGGGTCATACCAAAAATATTCTGGTACCCTCATTTGGTTCTGGTAGATGCTCTTCTTGGTCGTCTTATCTGTTTTAGCCGTACTCTCTGACAATAGCTCTACAATCACGTCGGGACCTTTTCCCTCTTGCCATACTACCCAACTTTTCCGCTCTCCCTTTGGCACCCCTAATACCGCAAAGAAGTCTGGTCCCTTGAAATCCTCTGTTTTGACTTCATTGGCACTGAAGTATACAAACATGTCCCCACCAATGAAACCATCTTCCCTCTGTTCTAACCATGAAGTCAGGGTTTCTGTTAGGAGCTGTAGTTGCAGTTTGTGTCGTGGGCTTTCCATTGGCACTCCATCATCATAAGGCAATTCGTCCTGTGTTGGTAGAGTTGGGACTAGTTTTACAGTAGTGACCATTATCTTTAGTTCAGGTAGGACTAACCTATTATAGTAAATTTGGCGATGGAAGGTGAGGGGAGGTGGGGGGAGGGCGATCGCTTGATCCCCCCAAACCCCCTTAAAAAGGGGGCTAATTCTTTTATGTTGGCTTGTAATAAGTTATTACTATTTGGGATCCCTCCAACCCCATTTAAAAAGGGGGGCTAATTCTTTTGGGTTGGCTTGTAATAAGTTATTACTATTTGGGA
>ACYB01000039.1 GCA_000175855.1 Raphidiopsis brookii D9 | reverse complement strand
AACGTCGTCAGGAGAGACAACATAAAAGCGGAGTTAGTTAATTAGATCCCAACTCAGGAAACCTCCCCATTTCTACGGTTCCCCGGGAGCCATCAATGCGTACTTTTTGACCATCTCGTAATAAATCAGTAGCTCCATGTATATCCATGACCGCAGGAATGCCATATTCTCTGGCCACAATTGCACCATGGGAAAGTTTGCCACCAGTTTCAGCAATCACCCCACCAGCACGAACTAAAATGGTAGCCCACCCAGAATCTGTATAGGGTACCACTAGAATTGTCTGTTTATTAATCTCCCCTGCTTCCTGAAAATTGCGCACTATCTTCACTTTTCCTATGGCTTGTCCCCTACTGGCTGGAATTCCTACCAAAACTCGGTCAGAAAGATTCATTGGTTTACTGTTAGTCATTGGGTAGGGCGGATTGTTGCCATAAACTACCGCTGGAATTTGGCTGATTTCACTATCTTGCTCAAACTGCGATCGCCTGCTGGCTAACAATTTTACCAGTTGTTCTGTCAATTGTGGATCTGCATCAGCAATTAAACGTCTAATCTCACCTAAGTTTAAATAGAAGATATCTCCTGGTGCTGTTAATAGATGAGATGTTAACCAAGTCTTTTCTAAAGCCAAGAATGTCCAGCGTAATTCGGCCAGAAGTCGAGAATAAACTTCCGTGACTGTTCCTTTTAAGTTGACACGATTTTGCACATTGCCCTGTTGGCGTTTCGAGGATCCCTGGTTACTGATAACTTCATGGGTTTCTAGGATCTGTATGAACATTTGCTTAAATAAGTCTGGTTGTTCCTTCCACCTAGACACAGCAATATCAGTTCCTACTTGACTTAAATAACCATACTCTTCTAAAACCTCATAGAATTCTTCTAAAATATTTTGACCGGAGGTGGTTTCTGCCAATTGGTCAAAAACTCTTTGAGGTTCTAAATTGGGTAATAGGTTTTTTGCTGCTAGGGCTAGACGTTGCAAAGAGTGCAATGATGATATTTCAGGAGCATTACTGTGATCAATTTCTTCATCTTGGACACGGAATAATTTCTGGCGGATAGCAGCACTTAAAGGGGATAAAATACTATAGTAGGTAACCTTTTCCAATAAATCCAGAATTTGGTCCACCCTATTCAAGAGTTGAGATGGTGATAATTCCCCCAAAGACTCATTAGTTAATTGTGTCATTCCGGGAAGAAAGAGTCGGGAGTAATCCAATTTAAACTGCTTTTCTAAACCAATTTCCCGTTGCAATAGTTTGAGTAATCCTGGTAAATTCTTGAAAGTCGAAGTAAGGGGGGGGCGACTTATTTTCCCACCCCTGGTTAAAAACTCTAAACTTTCTGGGGTAACCCCATGGACAGGAAGACCTCACCCAACAAGGAAGCATTAAAGTAAGCTCTGGAGTAGTGAAGCGTAGCCATTTTAGTAAAGTCTAGACCAGAAGCACGCTCTCCTAAAACTATGGTAAATAGTTTTCCCCATACTCCACAGGTTAAAGGTAAATTAATCGACCAAGTTAGGGGACGGATCACACCAGGAATCACCTCAGCAGCTATTTTTCTTGTCCAGATGGGCACTAGGGTAGTAATTGGTCGAGCTTGCAAAACCCACAGGGTTTGCCCATCGTAACTCCACTCTATATCCTGGGGAATGCCATAATAATTGTTTTCTAACCTTCTGGCTAGATAAGCTACTTGTTTGATTAATGACTGAGGAATTTTTTCCCTCTCCTTCAAATTGCACCGTAGATAATTTATCTTCCCCAACACAAACAGACGATATTGTTCGGGTGTTACCTTCCCAGAAACTACTTGCTCTGGAGATCCTACCACAGCTTCAATTACTACCGCATCCCCCTGTTGCGAAATAGGGTCACGACTAAATGCTACCCCTGAATACACACTTTGTACCTGAGGTTGAATTAGTACAGCCATGCCCACATCCTTTACCCCCAAGTCCTGTCTATACTTTACCGCATTCTCACTATTGTAGGATCCCTTAACCTCTGCGATCGCCAGACTTAAGCCTTGCTTGCTAGTAACATTTAGTACCGTTGTGTATTGTCCAGCTGCGGATGCCTGTTGGGAGTCCTCACCAATAGCAGAAGAGCGAACTACCAGGGGTGACAATGGAGATGGTTGGAGGAAATTAATCAACTGGCTAGGATCGTCAAAAGGAGCTAAAATCCAACCTTTAGGTACGGAGTAACCCCGATGCTTAATCTGTGATAATGTAGCGGATTTAACACCAAATACCTCGGGATCTAGGAAATCATCTAAGGTAATAATAGTTGGTTTGTTACCACTTAAATACTCCATTATTGGTTTAACTGGCAGTTGTGCTCCCTGGGGTGGTAATTCCAGGTCATCAGGGATTTGTTGATAAATCCACCCCATTAAACCAGCCAAAGTAAAGGCGGCAATAATTTTACTGAAGTCTTGACCATGGAGGAAAGCCACCAGCAGAGGAAATAGAATCAGCACCCCAAATTGGATTACCTGTCTAGAGCGGAGAAGGAGAAAGCCAATAGCTGCGAACAAGGTGACAGATCCTGCTATCAGTGGGTCATGGAGCAAAAATCCCCAGGCCACATTGGTAGTTCCTGCACCCCTGGTGAAAGTATATCTACCTATGACTAGAGCAATAAGAGCAATTAATTCCCAAAAGGATCCTTGAGGGAAGAAGATGCGAGTAATTAACACAGCAGCAATTCCCTTCAAAGCTTCCGAGATCACTGCTAAAACACCTACCACTCTTCCGCCGTGATAAAATGCTGCGGCCACACTAAGATTACCAGTACCAACCTGTTCTAATTGGCTACCCTTGATTATTCGGGTTATCCAGGGAATTATTGGCAGTGCACCTAAGAGTATACAAGTAATTAAAATAACTAATAAACCCCAAAGCTGAGACATTATATGAATATTTATTGATTTATTGTTTTGTAAGTACCTGTAGCTCCCATCATCCGCGATAGTGCCTAAAAAGCATGGGAAAGCTACAGGCTTAATTGAAATTTTGATAGGACTTAGCCTAATGCGTATGCTGATCGCAAAGCCCAGATAATGAGTATTGCTATAGAACCTAACACCAATACAGTAGATACCATTACTAGCTTAGGAGAGTCTGCACCCTCAAACTTCATAATTCCGCGATTCAAGTCGGACATACTTTTATGTCCCTCCTTTGTTAGAGTTAGAGCTTGTCCAAATCGATTGTAATCTTTCCTTTGACTAATTGGGGTTAAATTTAGGTTATTTTTATTAAAGTGGTCAATAAAATGTCCGCGAATGCGGACATATATCAGGGCTTGTTGTTACTTTTATTGGCTACAATCATGGATGGAACATGATGCTTTTATATTTGAACACTAAGAAGAAAAAGTCAAGGGTTTAGCAGTGTTTAATTAGACATAACTACAGGAATTATGAGAATTAGTATATGATTTATGAAAATAATTTCCCACTGTTTTTTTGCCAGCGCCAAATTCTCAGTCTAATGGTATCTTATCGTGAGTTAAACCTATGAAAAGTCTAGATAGTGTTATAATTCATCAGTTTAGAGGAATTCGAGATTTAGAGCTAAAGGATCTCGGACGTATTAACTTGCTTGTTGGTATTAATAACTCAGGCAAAACCAGTGTTTTAGAAGCACTACAAATTTATTCCAATCCGTTAAATATTACAACATGGTTAATCACGGCGTGTCAAAGAGAGTTACAGAATAGATTGCCGCGTGATTTACTTATTGATGCACTAAGATGGTTGTTTTCACAAAATCCTGTATCCACCATAGAATCTCCAGAACTTATTATTCTTATTTCCAGTACTGGTTTATTTTCTGTGAAAAAGCTGATAGCAAGCTATGAAGTAATAGAAGAAATATGGTTAAAAAAATCAGAAAATGATCAGATTCAAGAAAATGAAGAGGAGGATGATCTTATTCAAGAAAATGAAGAAATACCAGGAGTTAGAAAGGGAATGAACTTGAAAATAGAATTATTTACAGAAGATGGCCAGGTAAGTTTATTTGATACTACACCCACCATTACTAAAAATTTTCCACTGTGGCAAAATAAAGGTTTATATCTACATTTATATAAACCATCAGGAACTAGAGAACCGAGTTTAAATACTGCTACAGTGACATCATCATCTCATCGTTCTGCAGATCAGATTCGATTATTATCACAAGCTAGATTCCGAAATTTTAAATCTGATGTAGTAAGACTATTGCAGCAAATAGATAGCAATATTTCTGATATAGAAATTTTATCACCACCACAATCTACATCCAGTGTATCCACATCTAGTGTGTATATATATATTCAACATAAAAAACTGGGACTTGTACCACTTAGCAGTTTTGGCGATGGTATTCGTCGTTTGTTACATATAGCTTTAAAATTAAGTAGCGTTAAAGAAGGTGGTATTCTACTAATTGATGAATTAGATTCAACTATTCACACAGAAGCTTTACAAAATTATTTTCAATGGCTTGTTAAATGGTGTGCAGAAATGGATGTTCAATTATTTGCGACTACTCATAGTTTAGAAGCTGTGGATGCTTTGTTAGAGGTGACTGAATCAGATTCAGATTTAGTGCTTTACCGTTTAGAACCCAAGGAAGAAAAACAAGAGTAGTTAGACATGATGGTTATAGACTAAGACGTTTAAGACAGGAATTAGGTCAGGAGGTACGTTGGTGAATAAAAAATATGTTTTAATTGGTGTTGAAGGAAATCATGATCAGGCTTTTATTTCTAAGATTTTGCGTAAGTTATTAGATTTCTGTCCTTCGAATGAGGTTGACAAAATAGATAAAATTTGGCGTAAGTTTATTCCTGTATATCCTGCAAAAAATGGAAAATTACATTTCAGATTAAACATACCTACCATCTTATGTAAAGATAACATTTCTGTAGCTATATATGCGGGAGAAGGCGGCAATTTAATTACTAATTTAAGTGATAAATTATCTGATATTGATTGTTCATATCTTTTCGCTTTTGGCATCATAGCTGATGCTGATAAAAAGACACCTGATAAAATTGTAGAAAAATACCATAATGATTTAAGAGAACATTTCCCTAATTTTCCTAATAAGGTCAATTCAACCGGGAATGTTATCGACAGCTCCCCGAAATTAGGGATTTACATATTACCAGATAATAATAGACAAGGTGTTTTGGATACTTTAATTTGTGATTGTGGTGATTTGGCTTATCCTGAATATATGCAAAGAGCAAGAGAATATATAGATAAATTTTCCGAAGAAGAGAGAAATAAACCTCCTTTAAAATGGAAACCCTTTGATAAAGAAAAGGCTATAATTGCTACTGTGGTAAGTGTTTTAAAACCAGGCAAAACCAATCAAACAAGTATCAGTGATGATGCCTGGATTAGTGATAAAACAGCTGAATTCCCAGCTATTCAAAACTTAACTCAATTTCTTATTAATTTAATTTGTTAAATTATCTTAAATAAGTACCTTATGCAAAGGTGCAACAAGCTGGATTATCTTGACAGAGAGCTTCTGGTAATTCTGAGCTTTGTAAAACATGAGAAAGCGTTTGTTCGGGTGTCCAAATATTTTCCCTCACCAGGGCAATTAAGCTGTGGTGAAACTAAAACGAATAAACAGCATTACCTTTAATTTTAATTTTGCGTTCCCATTTAATAATAATACCCCCTTCATTTAGCAGGTTAAGTAATGAAATTTATCATTAAGTTGATTTTGTTATTATTATGATAACCTTTCCTAATGAGTCAGATACAAACAACTGAATTCATTTTTTAATGATACCTCAATGATACCAAATAAAGTTCACTTGACACCAGTCCAAATGTGATTTATAATTAGGCTTATGAATCCTGCTGAGGGTACAAACATGCTACTAGGGGAGCGCAAGAACTCAAGCCAGCTAAGGTCATTTTCAATTAATCGCTTATTTGGATTCAAAGATATTAAAATTCTCTTTGATAAGGAAGCGACTATTCTGATTGCAGAAAATGGCGCAGGCAAAACTACCATCCTCAATGCATTGTATTACACTATTTCGTGCAAGTTTGACAAACTTAGGCCAATAGAATTTGGTTCTATAATTCTTGAGTTCGCATCCGGTGAAACTGTTGAAATTAAAAAAGATGACTTAGACCTATTAGACTTAAATGAACTCGGATCAAAAACATTGTTAAGAAAATTGAGACCGTTTTTGCCCATTGAAGAAATAGAAATTTTGGGAAGGGAAGCAAATATAAGCCCTGAATCGTTTCGCAGACGATTAGAGATAGTCAGTAGAAGATATCGCATTCCTAACTCGAGTATTTTGGAGGTGATGGAGTTTGCAGGTAGGATGGAAAAGGAACTGGATCCAGAGAATCCAAAACATAATCCGCTTACACAAAAAAAATTAAGGCTATATAGAACTATAAAAACTATTAAAAAAAGTATAGGCGATACTATTTTGTATTTTCCAACTTATAGAAGGATTGAAGAAGAGTTAAAAAATCTAGGTTATGAAGAGGAAAAACTAGAACGTTTAAATTTTGGAGATAAAGAAGATAAGCTTATTCAGTTTGGCATGGATGATGTTATCACCAAGCTTGAGAAAATCAAAACCGATATCAAAAATTCAGCACTGAACCTTTTTTCAAAAGTTACAGGCGAAATTCTGACCCAGTTCATTGAAAATCTTGAAATCACCAAGGAAATGAGAGATAGGATTCAACCAGAGACTCTAAGTATAGTTTTAAGTAGGGTTGGGGAGAAG
>ACYB01000040.1 GCA_000175855.1 Raphidiopsis brookii D9 | reverse complement strand
TGTCAAAATGTTTAGTGTTCATGCTTTTGAACATTATTTAGTTAAGTTATATGAGTACCTACAGGTATTGGAAAACCGTCTATTTTCTTCTGGATTGCACACTTTAGGTGAACCGCCTAATGAAGAAGAACTAACTGGTTATTTGAACGCCTATTTTGGAGAAGGAACTGAAGTGCAAAAAGAATCCCAAAAATCTCAAGAAAATCTAATTGTAGATTTATTAAACCAGTCCACCGATGAATTAACCAACTTATTACGAGGATTAAATGGTGAGTATATTCCCCCCGCACCTGGTGGAGATTTGTTGAGAGATGGTCCGGGTGTATTACCTACGGGGAGAAATATTCATGCTTTAGATCCCTATAGAATGCCTTCTCCCGCTGCTTATGAGCGAGGTAGGGAAATTGCCCGCAAAATCCTTGACCAGCATCTACAAGAACATCACTCCTATCCAGAAACCGTAGCAGTTTTATTATGGGGTTTAGATGCAATTAAAACTAAAGGTGAATCCCTGGGGATTTTATTAGAGTTGGTAGGTGCTGAACCAGTGAAGGAAGGAACAGGAAGAATTGTCAGATACGATTTAAAACCTCTAGAAACTGTGGGACATCCTAGAATTGATGTGCTGGGTAATCTATCAGGTATTTTCCGCGATAGCTTTGTGAATATTATTGAACTGTTGGATGATTTATTCCTGCGAGCAGCACAAATTGATGAACCTCAAGAGTGGAATTTTATTAGAAAACATGCTTTGCTCTTACAAGCACAGGGAATAGAAAATTCATCAGCTAGATTGTTTTCTAACCCCTCCGGTGATTTCGGTTCTTTGGTTAATGACCGGGTAGTTGATGGTAATTGGGATAGTGGTGATGAATTAGGCAAAACCTGGGAAAGTCGCAATGTTTTTAGTTATGGTCGTCAAGACAAAGGACAAGCTAGACCAGAGGTATTACAAACCTTATTAAAAACAAGCGATCGCATAGTCCAGGAAATAGACTCTGTAGAGTATGGTTTAACTGACATTCAAGAGTATTATGCCAACACAGGGGGGTTGAAAAAAGCTGCAGAGCAGCAAAGTGGAAAGCGAGTGACAGCTAGTTTTGTGGAGAGTTTTTCTAAAGACACCACACCCAGGAATTTAGATGATTTATTAAGAATGGAGTACAGAACTAAGTTATTAAATCCTAAATGGGCTAACTCCATGGCCAATCAAGGTTCGGGAGGTGCTTTTGAAATTTCCCAGCGGATGACAGCTTTAATTGGATGGGGGGGAACCGTGGATTTTAGAGACCATTGGGTTTATGAACAAGCAGCAGATACCTATGCTTTAGATCAGGAAATGGCGGAAAAATTGCGTCAAGCTAACCCAGAAGCATTTAGGAATATTGTCAGCAGGATGTTAGAAGCACATGGTCGAGGTTTGTGGAATGCGGATGAAAATAGACTAAATCAACTGCGTCAGTTGTATGAGTTGACTGATGAACAGTTGGAAGGTGTGGGAGTTTAAATAGATTGTTCTATATTGAACCACCAAGGATCGTTAAGATCGTTAGTTTTTATTAAGAAAGCCTTAGTTCGGAGGAAGTTTTTAAAAACTGAGTTACCCATGCGAGATCCTCCTAAACCAGAAAATTTTAGGGGATGATTTTCCCCCTCTTGCATAATAGCTGTTAGACCTGCATCATTAATACTAATGGTGCCCACATCTAATTCCATACCAATTTCTACCGCTAATTCTTCTGATTCAGCAAATATGGCAGCATTCAATCCATAAATGGAATCATTAGCCAAATTCACTGCTTCTTCAACCGTGGAAAAGCTCATGATGGGCATGATCGGACCAAAGGTTTGTTCCATCATGATTTTCATGGAATGATTTACTTGGGTCAGGACTGTAGGTTTACACCACCAAGTACCCTCCATCTCTTCAACTTTCCCTCCACAATGAATTACTGCTCCCTTTTTTATTGCATCTTGTAGGTGGTTATTGATAATTTTGGCCTGATTTTCAGACATAATTGGTCCTATTTCTCCACTTTCAATGTCGGGATAGGCAAATTTTAATTGATGGGTTTTAGTGATTAGTAGGTGATAAAACTCTTCATATATAGATTCCGCAACGTAAATTCTTTCAATTGATGAACCACCTCTATTCATAACTGCTGACCATAAAATTGCCGAAGCTGCTAAATCTAAATTGGCAGATTCTAAAATAATGGCTGGATCTTTTCCTCCTAATTCTAAAAAAGCTGGAATAAAATTCCTAGCAGCATTTTGAGCAACTAGTCTCCCTGTTTGTAAACTACCTCGAAAACAAATTAGATCTACTTCATCTATTAAAATTGTCCCTGTCTCTGGTCCACCTTCAATGCAGGTTAATACATCTTTTAGTTTATTAATTTTATTGATGATAGTCATGAGATTGCCAAAAAACCGGGGTGTTAGTTCACTGGGTTTGATAATTACTGCACAACCCGCTAACAGAGCAGGAATAGCATCAATTGTTGATGTCAATAAGGGAAAATGACTGGGACTTATGATCCCAACTAGTCTGTACGGAGCTAGTTGTTGTCTTAAACTAATAAAGGGAATCGATGTATTTTTGGCTGTTGACTGTAACAGTTGAGGAGCTAAGTTACACCATTTATCAATGTTATTTAAGAAAATATCTATCTCCAATGTTGACGTTCCTAATCTCCCCGTATCACTAACTAAAGCATTTTTTAATAAATTATATTCACGTACTATAGATTCTCGAAAGTGCTTTAGAGTTTCTATTCTTCCTTCAACACCAATTTTCTGCCAAGAGATTTGTCCCCTACGCAGTCTATGACACTGCTGGGAAAGGAGTTTTGCTGGTGGGGGAACAATCACATAATCAAATTTACCTGTGCGGGGGTTACGCACTTCTATTGGTGTTATCATCAGTTAGGATATCCGTTGCAAACTATCCACTAGCTTATCAATATGCTCCCTGTTATGGGTTGCCATTATTGTAATTCTGATCCGACTTGTGGGAACGGTGGGAGGACGAATAGCTGGAGCAAAAATACCTTCTTCTCTTAGGTATTTTCCCACCTGCAATGCTGTTGCAGCATCAGGTAGCTCAAAACATAATATGGGGACTGGGTTGGTAATATTTTTAGTTTCCCTAGGTTCTCTTTCACCACTTTTTGTAAATAATTAACATTCTCCCATAATCTTTTTCTTCGTTCTGGTTCTTTTTGCACTACATTTATTCCCGCAAGTGCAGCAGCAGTGTCTGCTGGTGACAGAGCTGTACTATAAATCCAACTGGGTGCGCGATTTCTGAGAAAGTCAATTAATGCGCTACTCCCCGTAGCATAACCTCCTAAACTCCCCAGGGCTTTACTTAATGTGCCAATTTGAATTAATTCCCTACCTGTACAATTAAAATGCTCTACACACCCAGCGCCACTTTTACCCATCACCCCAGTCGCATGTGCCTCGTCTATCAGTAACATACTGTTGAATTCCTCAGCTAAATCTAACAGGTTCGGTAAGGGACATAAATCCCCATCCATACTAAACACACTATCTGTGACTATTAAACAACGACGGTATTTTTGTCGCTCCTCCTTTAATTTCTTTTCTAAAACTATCATGTCACAGTGGGGATATTCTATCACGGTTCCCCCACTCAAAATCCCTCCACTTTTTAAACTGGAATGATTGTACTGATCGGAAAATATGATATCTCTTTTCCCTACCAATGCAGTAATTGTCCCCACATTAGCTAAATAACCCGAACTAAATACCACAGCATCTTCTGTTTGTTTGGTAGATGCGATCGCCTGCTCTAATTCCCTGTGTAATTGACGATCTCCGGTGAGTAATCGGGAACCTGTGCTTCCCGTACCAAACTGACGAATGGCTTCTATAGCAGACATTTTGAGATTATCATCAGCAGCTAATCCCAAATAATCATTACTGGCAAAATTGATCATCTTTTGCCCGGATAGGATCACAACTGCACCCGGGGGACTGTTAATAGTTTGTACAGAACGATACCAGTCAGCCCGATGAATAGTATTTAACGATTCTTCTATCCAATTGTAAGGATTATGTTTCATTAGCTTAGGTGATATGGGAAAGTTAAGGTTTACTCACAGTCTCATTGCTACTAAGATGAGCGATCGCCTGTTTAATCCAGTCCTCGGGGTAGGCATTTTTAGGCAAACCGATATCTTCACTGATAACATGTAGAGCATGACTAACTTCGTGAGGAGTATAACCCAAGGCAAAAAGGGTCATTTGCACCTCTTCTAAAATAGCTGGTGGTGGGCCACCAGTAGCAACGAAAAACCCTGCTGACTTGCGCCATTCTACCAATTTACCCTTGAGTTCCAAACACAGACGCTCTGCAGTTTTTTTACCCACTCCCGGGGTTTGAATTAGCATAATAGTATTACCAGAGATAATTGCTTGCACTAGTTCTGGTAATTCTAAAGTGTCTATGAGAGATATGGCCATAGCTGTACCAATACCAGTTACAGAAAGTAGATGTCGAAATAAGTCTCTTTCTGCAGGAGAAGAAAAGCCATAGAGTATGGGTAGTTCTTCTCGTATTTGGTAATGAGTAAAAATATGGGTTACATCACCGTTATTAGTTAACTGATTAGCCAAACGCTGTGGTATGTAGACATCATAGCCAATACCATTGACTTCCAAAGTGAGAATCCAGCGATTGGGACTACCAGTTTGCACTCCAGCAACAATACCTTTGAGATAGCTAATCATTTGATAAATTTCAGGGACATCCCATTATATTGCAACATTTAATCCAAGCATGACCACTCGAACCTTTATGCCAATTTCCCTGATTAATTAATCTACGGTTTCAAAGACATTTTTCAGTAAAGTTAAACCTGTTTCAATTTGTAATATTTCTTCCGAGGTTAAACCATCAATAATTTCAGCAATATGAATGCGAGTTTTTTCCTGAGACTCCTCTAACAAAGACTTACCCTCCATTGTCAGATTTAAAACTATTCGTCGTCTTTCTTGGGGATGATCTGATCGCTGAACCAAATGACGTTGCACAAGTCTTTCAATAGTTGTTGAAGCTGTGGCACAGGTGACACCCAGATGATCTGCCACAGCAGAAAGAGAAGCTCCAGGATTACGCTTTAAAAAAGCTAGTGAACGCAGTTGCGGTATAGACAAACAATCCGCACTGTGTGTTCGCATATCAGTCCGGATAAACCGCATTAATAGGGGATGGTTTCCATGACCCTAGCTGCGCACTGTCGGGAGGGTTTATCCAAGGACATAAGATTGTTGTTCTCCAGATTACAAGACCACCCGTGGATAAAGTCGTCCACAAATGAAGGTTAAGCCTATTAATGTTAACAGGAGAATTGTACAATCTACAGCGAACCCATAAATACTCAGTCCATTAGCTAGCATTACCCCCCGCAGAGCATCTACCTGATAAGTTAACGGGTTCAAGTGGGAAATAAGCTGTAACCAACTTGGCATCAAGGAAATGGGGTATATTGCATTGCTGGCAAAAAATAATGGCATGGTAATTAATTGCCCAATACCAGTAAATCTTTCCCGTGACCTAACTAAACAGCCAATAATCAAAGAAAAAGTGCAAAAACAACCAGCTCCCAAGAAAACAACTAACACCACCTGCAAAAAAGCTATGGGATTGTGATTTAGATTTACACCCAATAACAAAGCTAGAAGATAAATCACTATTACTTGAGAACAACAGCGCACACCAGAACCTATTCCCTTACCCAAAACTATAGCAGCACGGGGTATGGGCGCAGCTAAAAACTTATGTACTATACCCAAATCACGTTCCCAAATTAAGGTCATTCCACCGGTAAAAATTGCCATAAATAACCCACTTTGAGCTAAGATGCCAGGAGTCATAAAATCTAGGTAAGGTATGTCACCAGTAGGAATAGCACGAGCACGGGAGAAAACCTGTCCAAAAATAATTAGCCATAGGGCGGGTTGTACTGCCCTAATAAGCAAATCACTGGGATCATGACGGACTTTTCTAACTTCTAACTCACTAATCACCAAGGTCTTAATAATTAGAGTCTTAATGTCAAATAAAATACTATTTGACCTAGTAGATTCTCTATTAACCGAGTCTTTGTGTTGTATGTCTAGTTCTGGCAGTTTCACTGTAGCTGACTCCTGATATTAATTGATTGCCTACATAATGAATAAATACATCATCTAAACTGGCCTCTGGTTTGCCAATAGAGGTCTTTAACTCTGACGGGGAACCCGTGATAATTTCCTTGCCTTGATTCATGATTGCCACTCGATCGCAAAGAGAATCCGCTTCTTCTAAGAAGTGAGTTGTTAAAAAAATTAGTTGTCCCGCACTCATTTCGCAATTGTTGCATTAGCTGCCAAACCTGTGAACGTGCTACAGGGTCTAAGCCCACTGTTGGTTCGTCGAGAAACAAAATCTTTGGTTGATGGAGAATGGCTTGGGCAATTTCTAATTTCCGAATCATCCCCCCAGAATAATTTCTTACCAGGCGATGTGTTACGTTCTCTAGACCCATAAACTCTAGCATCTGGTTAATTCTGTCTTTTCTCCTTCGGGAAGGAATATCGTAAATTTTAGCAGAGATTAATAGATTTTCATATCCTGTTAAGGTGCCATCTGCTGATAAGGCTTGAGGTACATAACCTATGGCTCTCCTAACACTATTAGGACTATGAATCACATCATAGCCTGCCAAGTATGCTCTTCCACTGGTTAAAGGTAACAAGGTTGTTAATGTTTTAATTACAGTACTCTTGCCTGCACCATTAGGTCCAAGTAAGCCAAATATCTCTCCTGTGCTTACAGAAATATTTAAGCTGTCAACTGCTACGAATTTGTCAAAACATCGCCTCAGTTCTAGGGTTTGTAACACCACCGAGGGTGGAGTTCTTTCAGCTGTCACTGGAGATATTGGCGTTGCCGTAAGTTTAGTCACAATAGGGAGACCATTCCTTTTTCTAATATTTAGTTTGTCTAAATATTAGTATTTCATAATTTTTCTGATAAGTCAACGGTTATTTTGATGAGAAGCAAAACTTATCAAAAAGTTATCAAATTGCAAAATTAGTTAGCAATTTGTAATATTAGGTTTTCTAATAATTAGAAATTCAAAAAAAAGTAATCATCAGTACATCTTTTTTTAGTTATTTTGTGTAAAGTGCTTCCATTGGGTCAAATTACATAAATGGGTAAAAAACGTAAATTTCATTTAGGGGCATTTATTCAAGCCACTGGTCACCATGTTTCCGCTTGGCGACACCCAGAAGCACAAATAGACGCTGGATCCAATTTTCAGCACTATCGGAAAATAACTCAAACTGCCGAACGTGGATTGTTTGATGCTGTGTTCCTAGCAGACAGTCCAGGAATTTGGAGAGGCACACCGGAAACTCAAAAACGCAATGGCAAGCTGGTGCATTTTGAGCCTGTGACATTATTTGCAGCCTTGTCCTCCGTAACTAAAAGTATCGGTTTTATTGCCACCGCTTCTACGACATACGAGGAACCGTATAACCTAGCACGAAAGTTCGCATCCTTAGATTATTTGAGTAATGGTCGAGCAGGATGGAATGTAGTAACCACTGGGAATGAAAATGCGGCAGCTAATTTTGGATTAGAGTATCATCCAGAACACGGAGAACGTTACGAAAGGGCGGAGGAATTTGTAGAAGTTGTCAAAGGTTTGTGGGATAGTTGGGAAGATGATGCTTTTCTTCGAAATAGGGAATCAGGTATTTACTTTGATCCTGATAAACTCCATGTTCTTAATCACAAAGGCAAATATTTTTCCGTCAAAGGTCCATTAAACGTAGGTCGTCCACCCCAGGGTTATCCGGTAATTGTGCAAGCTGGAGCTTCAGAAGCAGGAAGGGAGTTAGCTGCTCGTACTGCAGAAGTAATTTTTACTGCCAATCAAACTTTGAGGGATGCCCAGGAGTTTTACTCTGATATAAAAGGTAGACTAGCAAAATATGGGCGTTCTCCAGAGGATCTGAAAATTATGCCCGGTGCTTTTCCGGTTATTGGACGAACGGAAGAAGAAGCTTTGGAGAAGTATGAGTTTATTCAGTCTTTGATTCATCCTGACGTGGCCTGGGGTATTCTGGCAACCTATTATAAGGGTGTAGATTTATCTGGCTATTCTCTGGATGATATAGCTCCTGAATTGCCCAGTGAGACCAACAATAACAAGAGTCGTCTCAAATTGGTTAGGGATTTGACTAATCGCGGAACCTTGACTTTGCGTCAACTCTATATGGCTTTGGCCACAGCTAGGGGTCATCGAACTATTATTGGTACTCCTGAAACTATTGCAGACCAATTGGAAGATTGGTTTAACAATGGTGCAGCTGATGGTTTTAACATTATGCCACCTGTTCTCCCTACAGGATTAGATGATTTTGTTGATTTAGTTGTTCCTATTCTTCAGAAGCGGGAACTTTTCCGCACTGAATACGAAGGTAATACTCTTCGTGAACATCTGGGGTTAGGTCGGCCACTTAATCAATTTGCTGGGAAAAAAGATCAAATGTTGATTCCTGCCTATGTTTGATCTAATGAGTAATGACGAGTTTCAAGTGCTGTGGAGTGTTGATTTACCCAGTATCTATAAATTTTAACTAGCTTATTAACTAACTTGTCAACTCTTCTGTTAGCACTACTTCCATAATTTATCTCAATTTATCTAAGGAGAAGGTAATGACTGAATATAGTAGACTCAAAAGTTCTCGTTCAGCTGTCATTAAGTCCAAGCTGAATTATCCAGTGATTGATACTGATGTCCATACTAATGATTTCACTCCTGCATTAGAAGATTATATTGCTAACTATGGTGGATCAAGACTAGTAGATGCATTGCGAAAAGCTGAGTCTTCCCGTCTTAACTCTAAAGTTAGAGGGAAAGATTGGTATCAGCAAACACCTGAAGAGCGTCAATATTATCGTACTATTCGTTCGCCTTGGTGGGCAAGAGTGACGCGGAATACTTTGGATCTAGCTACTTACACTTTACCAGAACTGTTTTATGAGCGTCAAGCAGAGCAAGGTTCGGACTACTCCGTACTCTTCCCTAATAATGTTTTGGCACCCACCGGAGCAAGTAATGAAGATCGTCAGGCACTGCAACGAGCAATTAATCACTATCATGCGGATCTATATCGTAAATATAGTGATCGTTTGACAGTAGTTGCTGGTATCCCGATGAATAACCCTCAGGAAGCTATTGAAGAGTTAGAGTTTGCAGTAAAAATCTTGGGTCTAAAAGTGGCAAATATTCCCGGTGGAGTAAAAAGACCAATTCGGGCGATCGCCGATAAGTATCCAGCAGAGGAATACCCAGAAATTGCTAAATATGCCTCCTATATAGATTTTTACGGCATAGATAGTGAATATGACTACGATCCATTCTGGGCTAAGTTGGTTGAGTTAGGAGTTCCCGTCACCACCCACTATGGTAGTCAAGGTTGGACTGGTCGGTCTTCCATTAGCAATTATATGAACAACCATATTGGTCATTTTGCAGATGGTTCACAAGCATTTGCCAAGGCATTGTTTTTTGGTGGTGTTACCAAGCGTTTTCCTCAATTAAGAGTGGGTATGTTAGAGGGTGGTGCAGATTGGGGATCTCACGTTTACATTCATTTGGTAGACCGATTCTCCAAGCGTAATCTCAAAGGATTGCAAAATTACAATCCAGACTTGACTAATAGCCATGAGTTATATGAATTATTCATCAGGTTCGGAACCGAATTATTAGAAGGATATTCTCTCAGTCAAGAAGAATTAACTCAAACTGTTTTGGGTTCCTCTTTTAATCGTTATAGTCGTTCCCCTGTGGGTAGTGAATTGGAAGACTTTGCCGCTGCTGGAATTGAATCTATTGAAGACATACGCGATCGCTGGGTGAATAGTTTCTTCTTTGGGTCTGAATCTGATGATCGAACTATAGCCACTGCGTTCAATGATCGGGCCAACCCTCTAAATGTAAAAATTAATGCCATTTACTCTTCAGATGTTGGTCACTGGGATGTGCCCGATTTAACGGATCCTTTAGCGGAAAGTTGGGATCTAGTCCAAGAAGGTGTGATTTCTGAGGATGAATTCCAGTCATACGTCTTCAGAAACCCATATAAATTCTATACTCAAGCTAATCCTGATTTCTTCCGAGGTACGGTGATCGAGTCTAAGGTTAATAATATTGCATCACACCAAGTACAAAAAGTGGAGCAAAACTTAGTCTCGGTTTAAAAACCAAACCAGTTTACAGACTTATTGGTCATGAACTCACTCCTCAAAGTTGACTTCTCCCCGGTTTTTAAACCGGGGATTTCTGAACAACCTAATTAGATTTTTATAAGCCCAATTCTAGCGCTCCCCATTAAACCCTATTAAAACTAGGTAACTTCCTTAACTTTCGAGAATTTTCTTGTGAAGCATTTAATTTTCCCTAAGTCCTCTCAAAAAAGGGATCGGCGATCTTTTCAGCGTGACCCTTATGCGCCAGATTTGCCTAATACACCTTTTAAATTTGTTTGTTATTTTGTTAATCAGTTTCGCTGGTGGTATGTAGCAATGGTAATATCAGAAATATTACATGCTACTTGTGGAATTATGTTGCCATACGCTATTGGTGAAATTATCCGTAGTGTCACAACAAGTCACACTAGCAATATTGAAATACTTAATGTTATCAAACAACCTTTAATATTATTTACTATTCTTAGTATAGGTGAGGTAGTTTTTGGTCGAACCGCAGGTTTATTACAAATTGTTCTTCATCCTATCCATCGACAACATATTGTCCGTTCCCTCTATGCTTATTTACAATGTCATTCCCATCGTTATCTAAGTAGTAGTTTTGCTGGAGCATTAGGACACCGCATTGGTGAAACTTCCCTAGGTGTCACCCAAACAATGCAAATGCTCATTACAGAATTTATGTCTCTAATAATTGTGTATATTGTATCCACAATTTTGCTTTATCGCACCTATCCCCCATTAGCAGCATTGGTGGGGACATGGGCAGTTTTTTTCATCAGCATCTCTTTTTGGTTAGCTACTCGTTGCCGAATTTACTCTCGTAGAGCATCAGCAGCAAGAAGTGAAACTACAGGTATTATTATTGACGGAATCACTAATCTCAGTAGTACCAAGCTTTTTGCTCGATTAGGTTTTGAAAGGGATTATTTGAATGACCGACTCAAGTGTGAACTCAAAGAAGTCAAGAAAGCTAACGGGTATTCGGAGAGAATTCGTTGGTTTCAATTTATTGCAGCTGCAATTTTAAAAATTTCTACTTTGTATTATTCTGTATCTTTGTGGAGTTCAGGATTAATTACGGCGGCGGATTTTGTTGTAGCAACTAGTTTGTCTCTATTAATTATCAGTGAAGCCCGAAATTTAAGTCGGAGATTTATCGAATTTTTTGAACATATTGGCAATGTAGCTAATGGAGTTAATGTAATTGTTCAAGGTCATGAATTGATTGATGAAGATAATGCAATTGCACATCAAATTTCTCAAGGAAGCATTGAGTTTTGCCAGGTGAATTTTAGTTATTCAAGCGAGAAGAAGGTGTTTCAAAATCTTTCGGTTACAATTGAGCCAGGTCAACGTGTAGGATTAGTAGGATTTTCTGGATCAGGTAAATCGACCTTTGTTAATTTGATTTTACGATTATTTGACCCCCAATCCGGAAAGATTCTCATTGATGGGGTAGATATTCGGCAAATGACGCAAGATTCTCTTCACTCACAAATTAGTTTGATCCCTCAAGATCCTTCTTTATTCCATCGAAGTTTAATAGAAAATATCCGTTATGGTCGTTTAGATGCTGAAGATGCGGATGTCAAAATGGCAACAATCAAGGCTTATGCTCACGATTTTATTTCTCAAATGACCCACGGTTATTATTCTTTGGTTGGTGAACGTGGGGTGAAATTATCTGGTGGACAAAGACAGCGAATAGCCATCGCCCGGGTTATTTTGAAGGATGCACCAATTTTGATTTTAGATGAAGCAACTTCCAGTCTAGATTCTATTACTGAAAAAGCAATTCAGGAAACACTGGATTTAGCCATGAATGATAAAACCGTGATTGTGGTGGCCCATCGGTTATCTACTATTTCCCATCTAGACCGGATTTTGGTATTTGATCAAGGATCCATTGTTGAAGATGGTTCTCATAGTGATTTAATGGCACTGGGTGGCACTTACTATAAGTTATGGAAAATGCAAGCAGGTGGATTTTTACCTGATGCAGCTCGTCCATTAATTTAGCAGATTATTTATAAATCATACTGTGCAGCTGTAAAGCCTAATCTGGGATTACCGTCAAAAAGTCAATAACTAACTGATTAAGTTCTATTGTGTCAATTAAAAAGGCATCATGACCATATATTGATTTTAGGCTTACCAGTTCACCACGGGGAATTAAATTGGCCATTTCCTCCTGCTCTGTTGGTGGATATAAAATATCGGAATTAATAGCAACAATTAAAGCAGGTTGTTTAATACTTTGCAGAACTGCTTTGTATTCCCTACCTTGGGCAATGTCATGAGTGTCCATCGCTCTGGTTAAGGTAATATAGGTATTAGCATCGAATCTCTCTACTAACTTTTGACCATGATATTGCAGATAATTGGCTATGGTAAATTGCTCCGCTACTTGGTCATAGTTTCTGCCAAATCTTTCCTGGAAACTTTCCCAAGAACGATAGGTGCTCATGGCCATCATCCGAGCTACAGCTAATCCCCGATTTGGTGGGTTTTCTGGGGTGTAATTTCCCCCCAACCAGTTGGGATCAGCATAAATGGCCTGTCTTTGGGCCTCACTTAACCCAATGCACCAGGGTGAATGTCTACCAGAGGTGGCCATGGGGGCGATCGCTCGTACCATATCCGGGTATAGTAGTGCCCACTCCAATACTTGCATCCCTCCCAAAGACCCTCCAATTACTAGTTTTAGAGATTTAATTCTTAGCTCCCTAATTAGTAGGATAGCTTGCAAACGAACCATGTCTCTGATAGTAATCTCCGGAAATTTTCCACCATAGGGGATTCCTGTCTCTGGATTAATACTGGTTGCTCCCGTAGTACCATAACAACTACCTAAAACGTTAATACAGATGATGAAGTGTTTATTATTGTCCAATGCTTTGTTGCTGCCTAATAAACCTTCCCACCATATATCTGCGTCTGCTGAACCAGTTAAAGCATGACAAATTAGGATTGCATTATCGCCATTTAAATTTAATGTTCCCCAAGTGCGATATGCTATTTCAACACCAGTTAGAATTGTACCGCTCTCTAGTTGGTAAGGCACACTTAATTTATAGTAGTGAGTTTTTGGGGAAATTAGGTGCTGATAACTCATTTGATTACCTACAGCGGGGAATTGACGGATAGTATATATAAGCTCTAACCAAAGGCCTGTACAAAATCTTCTTGTATGTCTTCAATATGCTCAATTCCTACTGAGACTCGCACTAAATCAGGTGTTACACCTGCTGACAGTTGTTCGGAATCAGTCAGTTGTTGATGAGTAGTGGAAGCAGGATGAATCACCAGAGTCTTGGCATCCCCTACATTGGCCAAGTGACTAGCTAATTTCAGTCGATCAATGAAATTTTTACCTGCTTCCAGTCCACCTTTGATCCCAAAGTTTAAAACTCCACCAAATCCATGTCTGAGGTATTTTTTGGCTCGCTCGTAATAGGGGTGATGGGTAAGTCCTGGGTAATTCACCCATTCTACTTGTGGTTGTTTCTCAAGCCAATGGGCTAATTCTAGAGCATTGCTCAAATGACGATCTACACGTAGAGAAAGTGTTTCCAATCCCTGTAATAATAAAAAGGCATTGAAGGGACTTAAGGATGGTCCAAAGTCTCTAAGTCCCTCTACTCTGGCTCGAATAATAAAGGCTATATTGCCAAAAGAACTACCTACACCAAATACTTCCTGGAAGTTCAATCCGTGGTAACCGGGTGATGGTTCAGTAAAAATAGGAAATTTGCCATTACCCCAGTCAAATTTGCCAGAGTCAACAATTACACCACCTATAGAGTTACCATGACCGCCAATCCATTTAGTCGCCGACTCTACCACAATATCCGCTCCATACTCAATAGGTCTGGCTATATAACCCCCAGCTCCAAAGGTATTATCAACAATCAGGGGAATTCCATGGTCATGGGCAATCTGTGCTAGGGAGGTAAAGTCTGGTATGTTAAATTGGGGATTGCCTATAGTTTCCACATACAGTGCTTTTGTTCGCTCATCAATTGCTTGACGAAAATTTTCTACATCATCTCCTTCTACAAACTTGACGTTGATTCCTAAACGGGGTAGGGAAACTTTAAATTGGTTATATGTGCCTCCGTATAGGAAACTGGTAGATACAATGTTGTCACCAGCTTGGGCAATGGTGCTAATGGCAAGGAATTGTGCTGCTTGTCCACTGGATGTGGCTAGTGCTGCTATACCTCCTTCTAAAGCAGCAACGCGCTTCTCAAAAACATCCGTTGTCGGATTCATAATCCGAGTGTAAATGTTGCCAAACTCCCGCAGGGCAAATAGCCGTGCACCATGATCCGTGTCGTTAAATAGGTAGGATGTGGTTTGGTAAATGGGTACTGCACGAGCATTGGTTCCCGGAGCTGGTTCCTGTCCTGCATGTACTTGTAAGGTCTCAAAACGGTATTGCTGTGACATGATTAATTATTTTGTTACTAAGTTACTAAGATATTCGTGTTTATCTAATTTATCTAAACCATTGGTGGTAAATCTAGTGGAGAATCAAATAGAGCTTGCAGTTTAATACTGACAAAGGTACCTAAAAGAGCAAAAATGATCCAAATCCAACCATGTAAACTGGTAGATGCAATGCCACTAAAAAAGGCACCTATGTTACACCCAAAGGACAAAAAGGCTCCATACCCCATCAATAGTCCACCAGTGACTTTAGCAAGAGTTTTTGATGGAGTAATTTGTATTTGTGGTGTGAGCTTACCAGCTAGAGCAGCAGCTAGTAAAGCACCTAATATAATACCTAGGTTCATCACTGAGCTAATGTCGGAAAATACGGAACTGGATAGTGAACTGTCACCATCCCAAAACCCCCCACTAGAGGGACTCCAACCTAAATACATGGCAACTTTAGCTGTCCACAGTGCAAATCCCCAGGTAATTCGCCAAGGGTGGCCGGAAATTAGCAGGGTTAACCAATTGAGCACCGCTAGGGCGATCGCCCCTGTAAATATTGACCAGGGAGAAAATTGAGTATTTTGGGCTATGGAATTGCTGTTTTTAATCCAAATCCCTAGTCCCACTGCTAATAATAATAATATGGTCAATTGTATCAGTACTGCAGGTGCCCAACCAATAGTTTCACCTAAAACAATGGGAGGAATTTTGGGTAATCCAGACCAAAATCCGTGGGTTAAAGTAGCATAGAAAGCCCCTAAACAAAAAGTAATTAGGGTAATAATCATTGTATAACTGCCACTACCAATGGTATAAAGAGTTCCACAACCACAGGCCCCTCCCAATTGCATACCAATGCCAAAGATGAAGGCACCTATGATCCCTGATATTCCTATAGGGGCGATCGCTCCCTCTATTTCTTGTCCAAAAACTTTGCCAGCAGATAGCAGGGGGGCAAACAACAGGGTAGCAACAGACAACATTAACAACTGTCCGTACATACCTCTCCCGTCTTTACTTAACAATAGTTTACGGTAGGCAGATGCAAAACCAAAACTCGAATTATACAGAGCTATACCCAACAAACTACCAATAATAAATAGTACACTTTGTCTCCAGCTATACTTGTACAACAAAACAGCAGCTCCAACTAAAACACCCAAGGCGATGGTCACAATCAACTTTTGAGGACGGGGGTTTAGAGAGTGGAATTCCCGTAAAGATATGTTGTCAGAGGCACTAGTCATATAAGTCCACCTAGAGCATGAGTAGTTCATTAAGGAAAAAAAGGGAGAAAGCTAGATAAAAACTCTTGCTTTGAGCCATATCCACATTCCTCCCATGACAAAACTCAACTTAAGTCCTAGAGGGATTTTCACCCTTATTATCTGATGGCCGACGGTCTTTAGTCCTAGTGCAGGCTACTAGGTCGTTTTGTGGCGAACCACCTGCAAACTGACTAGCTTCAACCGTAGCAACGACACTAAAAGCTGTCAGTAGTCCGGCAAAAAATAAGAATGTTAATTTCATAACTTAATCCCCAAAATTGACAAAACAGAAGTTTTCAATCAACAGTTGTGAACCAACTAGCTTACTTCTTCTGGTCCGGTAGCAACAGGTAAATCCGAGTAAGTGCTATATTCAGTCCAAGAACCTTCATAAACCCTGACCTTGGGATAACCTAACAAGTGCTTGAGTACAACATATTGTAATGTTGCTTCTCTACCGGTGCTGCAAGAGACTATTATATCATCATTGGGAGCAATTTTTTTGTCAGCTAGAATCTTCTTAATTTCCTCTAAGGACTTGAGCTTGTGAGGATTTTGAGGATCGGTAAAAGTGGGCCAGGGAATATTCTTTGCTCCGGGGATATGTCCATTGCGTACCCAAATGTTTTCCTTACCTTGGAACAAGTCTGCAGGTCTAGGATCAATAAATTTCACCCCTGTCTTACCAATTAGTTTTCTGACCTCATTTAGGGAAACACGCACAGTCTGATTATCCCTAACCGTGAATTGACCTACCTTATATTTAGGAAACACTTTAGTCACTGTTTGCGATGCTGCATTGTAACCCTTGTAACCACCATCTAATACCGCGATGTCTTTAACTCCAGAACGTTCCAGGAGATAAGCTACCATACTGGCGCCTAGAACATCGCGACCATCAGAATAAACTAAAACTCGACTGTTATTGGTGACACCTGAATTAGCAAATATTTCCCCTAATTTGCGATTTTCCCAATATTGCACTGGCAAACCCTCTCTCGGACCGCGAAATGCCGTGTCGGCAATATTAACCGCCCCAGGCAAATGTCCATCAATATAGTCCAGAGGCGAATTTCTTACATCCAAAATTCTCAGATTTGGATCCTTACTATTTTCAGCCACCCAGTTAGGAGCAACAAACTGAATCTTACTACTGGTTACCTTTCCTAAAGCTGGTAAATGCAGTACGGGGGTAATCAAAAAACAGGTAAAAACTGCTAGACCTAAAATAAATAGCCTGTTGCTTTTGAGTGTTTTCCAAACTGATTTTTTGGTGTCTATCATATAACCAACTCCTTAAAGTTTATGTACCAGTGTGGGCTAATTGTTTGACATTTGTCTGTTGACTGTTACTAATCTCAAGGTTAACAACCCGTACAAACTCTGCTAGAGTATCATTCAGTCTCTGTGCCAGTTCCTCTTCAAATTGAATGGAACCTCCTTGTGGGAATTGAATTTGCTTATCTACTGCATATACTGTACTTAAAATATGTCTGGCACCTAGTTCGAATAAAACTGGTTTCAAAGCATACTCAATTGCTAATAGATGGGCAATAGTGCCACCAGTAGCCAAAGGGAGCAAAATTTTCCCAGTGAAAGCTTTCTGAGGCAAGAGATCTAAAAAAGTCTTGAGAAGTCCAGTATAAGCAGCTTTATATATGGGTGTGGCAATAATAATACCACTAGCCTGCTCTACCAATGCTTTTGGACGCTCTAAGGCTGGACTATTGTACTTGCCATAAATCAAATCCTCAGCGGGTAAATCTCGGACAGAAATAATCTGTGTTTCTAAACCCTGCTGGGAAATAAATTGAGTGGCATATTCTAAAATTCCGTATGTTCGAGAAGGGTGGGCCGGACTGCCAGCAATAGCTAATACGTGAGCCATATTGGAAAAACCTCTATCAATCTATAGTTAGTAATTTACCTTGAACCTGTTGTGGAGGAAATTCACGGTTGGCCAAAACCTCACCAAAAGGACTTAACAACTGTGGTTCCACATTGGGTAAATTATCTAAAGGTAACCGTGGGAAAAGCAATTCTGCCACGCGATATGCTTCTTCTAAATGGGGATAACCGGAAAAAATAAATGTCTCAATACCTACATCCGTATACTCCCGCATTCGTGCAGCTATGGTATCAGGATCACCGACAAGCGCTGTCCCCGCTCCACCACGCACTAACCCAATTCCTGCCCATAAATTTGGACTAATTTCTAAGTTTTCTCGACTACCATTATGTAACTCCCTCATTCGTTGTTGTCCAACAGAATCCATACGAGCATAAGCTTGCTGGGTCTTATTGATAGCATCCTCATCAACATAACGAATTAAGTCATTGGCAGCATCCCAGGCTTGACTTTCAGTTTCTCGCACAATTACATGAAGGCGAATTCCAAACTTTAATGTTCTCCCCTCCTCCGCTGCCAGATTCTTAACCCGTTTAATTTTCTCTGCTACCTGCTCAGGTGTTTCCCCCCAGGTCAAATACACATCCACATGCTTAGCCGCAATTTCTTGGGCAATGGCGGAGGATCCACCAAACCATAAGGGTGGATAGGGCTTTTGTACTGTAGGAAATAGTATCTTACCATCTTCAATTTGAAGATAATCACCGACAAAATTACTAATTTTGCCGGACGTGATTTCCCGCCAAACAGTTAAAAACTCGTCCGTTAGCTGGTAGCGTTGATCATGATTCAGATGTAATCCATCTCCAGCTGATTCTATTGGATCGCCCCCAGTCACAACATTAATCAACAACCGACCACCAGAAATCCTATCAAAGGTTGCTGCCATCCTTGCAGCTAGTCCCGGTGACATCAGTCCTGGACGGATAGCCACTAAAAACTTCATTTTTTTAGTGTGTGTGACTAGGGTGGAAGCTAAAACCCAAGCATCTTCACAAGAACGACCTGTGGGTAATAAAGCCCCTGTAAACCCCACTTGATCCACTGCTTGGGCAATTTGTCGCCAATAATCAAAATTAACTGAACGACCACCTATACTGGTACCAAGATAACGCCCATCACCATGAGTGGGAATAAACCAAAGAATTTGCATAGTTCCTCACTGACTTACTTTAGCTTTTTTAAATTCGGTTACTTTTTTATTAAACTGTATTTAATTGGTCCATACTTAGCCTTTAACTTCGGTTACTTTATCGTTAAACTGTACTTGATTCTAAATCCAGTATCACATAAACAAAGTAAAAAATTAATAATTCTTTACCGAAAAACTGGTGGCTCAGTCCTACTCTTCCTAACTCTAAGTCTTGAAATAACCTGGATTCCACTGTAACCAATATCTTTCTAAGGATTTGGCTATAACATCCGCTAATTTACCAAAGCAAGCATATAGTAGAATACTTAAAACTACCACGTCGGTTTGCATAAATTCTCTAGCATTCATCGCCATATAACCAATACCAGAATCAGCAGCAATAGTTTCCGCCACAATAAGAGTCAACCACATAATACCCAGAGAAAAACGAACCCCCACTAAAATAGAAGACATAGCACCTGGCAAAATAATTCGCCAAAATAAACCCCAGGCGTTTAAACCATAAATTTTACCCATTTCAATTAATCCGGGATCAACACTGCGAATTCCATGAAAAGTATTTAAATAAATAGGAAACATGACACCCAAGGAAACTAGAAACAATCTAGCTTCATCACCTATGCCAAACCACAAAATCACCAGGGGTATTAAAGCCAAATTTGGGATATTTCTCAGCATCTGAATAGAGGTATCTATCAACTTTTCCGCTATTGGAGAAATCCCATTAATTAAGCCCAAACTAAAGCCAATACTGCCACCCACTAAAAAACCAGAGATAGCCCTAGCTGCACTAATACCAATGTTTCTAAACAGCTCCCCCGATGCACCCAGTTTAATGGCTGCTGCTAGTACTGCTAAAGGAGCGGGTAGAATTCGATTAGGAATTACCCCTAGGGAGGAAAGAAGTTGCCATATTAAAATAATTGATATGGGTACTAACCAAGGGATAGCAGATTGAACGTAAGGGTTTTTAGTCACCAGTTTAATCAGCCGGGAATAGGAACGACTTTTTATAACTCCATATCTGGCAGGAATGTCTCCAGTTTCAGCAGAGGATATTTTAATCATTGTTGTGATGATATCGAGGGATTAAGAAGTTAAAATTGAGATTATTCAGGTTAAGATTAATTTCCGAGTTAGTGCTTTTTAAATAACGGTACTTTTCAACTAACCCGGAACCTTAAACAGTCAGAATTCTGAACCAACTAATAGAAGGGATTATCTATTCCCGATTCTTGCTGGTGTAATAGTTGTGTATTGTTGAGGAGTTAAAAATGACTCGCGCACTGCAATTTTTGTTGGTATTACCCCTCATTATAAAACAAGTCAGCAATGCGTTGTTGTTCAGAAATTATAGGAGAAGTTATTTTTTGCAATCGGAATGTACGACGACCCACCACCACTTTTAAAATTGATGGATCAATTTTCAGCTCAGGTGCGAGAATTTTGACGACTTCATCCCGATTAGACTCAGCCCATTGTCCTAGTTTATCTATTTCCTCTAAGATGATCTTGACAAGTTCAGGATTTTCCCTAGCAAAATCCCGTCTGGTCATATAAAACCCTCCTTGGGTGGCAATTCCCGAAGCATTTCTTAAAACCCTGGCATTGGCAGTTTGTTGAACAAAGGCAATAAAAGGATCCCAAGCTACCCAAGCATCAATTTTTTTCTGAATAAAAGCATCACGAGCTTCAGCTGGTGTCAAACTTACAGGTTGAATATCACCATATTTTAAGCCCACTTCACCCAAAGCTCTCAATAGCAAATAATGTGCTGCTGAACCTTTTTGAAAGACAACCTTTTTGCCCTTTAAATCTTTAAGGGTTTTGATGGGGGAATCTTTCTGAACAACAATTGCACTACCTTCACCCCTACTTGGTTTACGCGCCGCAATATATGTAAGTTGAGCCCCGGCGGCTTGGGCAAAAATCGGTGGAGTTTCTCCCACGGTGCCAATATCAACTCTGTTGGCATTCATAGCCTCCATTAATTGGGGACCTGCAGGAAAAGGAGACCATTCAACTTGTATACCTAAAGATTGTAGGCGTTTATCTACCACCCCCTTGATTTTAACAATATCCCCAGAAGTTTGGTAAGCCATTCTCACCACTTTGGTCTGAATGCCAGTTTTATTTGCAAGACGAGGATTTTCAGCCTGGACAATATTGCCTGTGATAGGAAGAGTAAAAAGTAGAGCGCCTAGGGCTGAATATTTAACAAACTTCTTGATAGCTGTACGTCGAGGTAATGGGAAATTAAAATTCATGGATTTGCTCCTTACAAAAATTTATTTGGAACCTAACACTTCTTGCGGTGTGATTTCTTCGTATTCTTTAGGTGTCAAGAAACCATCTCTAACGTTAACCTTTTTAGGTATTAATCCCAAGCTGTACCACTTGTCGGCAACTTGCTGTTGTTTATTAATTATTGATTCTGTAATAGGCACAAGAGAAAAATCATACTTGCTGTGCATTTTTTCTAAGGTTGGAGGATCAAGTTGCGTCACAGAAGCTAATAGTTGGGCAATTTCTTTGGGATGATTTTTAGACCAAACTTGTGCTTTTTGCAGCTCTTCCAAGAAAATTTTGATTGCCTGTTTATTCTCTTGATAGAATTTACGGTTTGTCGAGTAAAAATTGTTGGTATCCCTCAGACCGTTACCCCCATCTAATAAAACACGACCAACTTTGTTTTGCACATTCCTGGTTACAAAAGGTTCCCAAATAAACCAACCATCTACTTTGCCTTGACTAAAAGCTACATTGGCATCTGGGGGAGGTAAAAATACAGATTCAACATCACTTAGTTTTAATCCCTCCTTATCCACAGCCCTCACAGTTAAATAATGCCCGATAGAGGCTTTTTGAAAAGCAATTTTTTTACCTTTCAAGTCTTTAAGGGTTTTCACTGGTGATTTAGTTGGCACCAGCAAAGAAATAGCTTGTCCATCTGAAGAGTTAGCAGCCAAATAAACAAGGGGTACATCAGCAGCTTGAGAAAAAACAGGTGGTGATTCAGCAGTAGCAGCAATATCTAATCCACCAGCATTTAAAGCCTCCAATTGCTGTGGTCCAGCGGCAAATTCTGGCCACTCCACTTTGTAACCTAAAGGTTGCAATTTTTTCTCCAGAGTACCTTGCTTTTCTAATACTGCTAGAGCGGTGAGTTGTTTGGAACGAACTATTTTGATTACTTTTTGATTGCTACTGGAACCATTAGTTTTACTGTCCGTATTACTAACCGATGTGTTACTCCCAGAACCATTGCAACCAAAGAGTGTAAGTGATAAAACTAAAAAACTATAGCCCAGGACAAACAAAGAACGACTTACAGATATATTTCTAGTTAGTTGATCTTCATTTTGCCAACCATTTACACTGTTCATGATGCTTTTCATAATTAAGTCAGTCATTAAATAACTTGTGAGATGAGAAACTAGTGTTTTTAACACTCAATTAACACTCAATTAACAACTAATTGTGCAGCGAGGAAGTGGCAGTGGTCAGAACATAATCAAACTCTCGCTGAATTTTTGGTTCTCCCATAACTCGGTTTAGAATCTTCTCTACGGTCTTAGCAAATTCCGCATCACCTCTGGCTCGCGGACGGGGTAAAGAAATTTTTTCGTCCAGGACAATGCTGCCATTTTCTATGAGAACCACACGGTCTGCTAACACTACTGCCTCTTCTACATCATGGGTAATTAAGAGTGCTGTGAATCCCTGTTCTTGCCATAATCTTTCTATTAATTGCTGCATTTCAATTCTCGTTAAAGCATCTAGCGCTCCCAAAGGCTCATCTAGTAGTAATAAGGAGGGTTTACTTGCTAAAGCTCTGGCTAAAGCCACTCTTTGTCTTTGTCCACCGGACAAAACTGATGGCCATTCATGAGATCTGTCTTCTAGTCCTACCTCGCGCAATATTTGTAAAGCAGTTTGCTTTGCATAAACCTGGGAGTTAGAACCCAATAAACCCAACTCAACATTTGTTAATACTTTTTGCCAAGGTAATAGTCTGGCATCTTGAAACATCATCCGAATACTTGGATTAATTCGCTGTTCTGTATGCTTATTATTTAAAAGGACACTACCATTAGTAGTTTCTTCCAATCCAGCAATTAAACGCAACATTGTGCTTTTACCGCAGCCACTGCGACCAACAATTGCCACGAACTCTCCTGGACGAACTTCTAAATCCACATTTTCCAATACTTTCTTTGTCCCAAAAGACTTACTTAACCGCTCCAAGTTTAATTTCATCCCCTTAACCTGAGACACCATGTCAAAACCTCCTAATTGATAATTTTCCTTACGCTTGGGTAATGTTCAGATTAGCTGCTCCCAAACTTCACACAAAATCTACATAAAATCTACTGATTTACTGTACTTTTATAGATTGTGCCATAAAAAAAATAAAAGTGCAAGTATTTTCGTGCAGAAAAATAGATTTTTTTTACTGAAAATCCCCAATAACAACTGGGGATTTTCACGCAGTAGGGGAAAAGGAAATAATGTATTTACTAATACATTTTATGGAATTAATGTACAACAAGTGGAAATCAAAAGATCTGTAACTCTTTAGATTTGTAATTCTTTTCGTGGTAGCTGGTTCCAGTTCAGTAAGATTTTTTCCTAGAACCAGCACAGAAACCATCATTAATAAACTTGTCACCATAATGATACTTACAACATTAGGATCATCAAAATTACTTGTACCTATTAATAATGCTGCAGCAAAATTACGTTGAGCAGTTCCTACGCCTAAAACTCTTTGAGTGTCAACGCCTGGTCCACCTAACAAATAACCCACACTGAAGGAAAAGATAATAAAAACAGCACAGATAAAAATTACACCGGTTTTCAACAGAAGAAGAATTTCGTCAAAATGTACTATCAACCTCACTCCCAAACCTAATAGCAACCCGAAGTTAGATATTTGAAAAGTAATTGCTTGCAGTTTGATCACTATATCTTCGGATTCAAATTTAATTAATTTAATCGATAGCCCAATCACTAAAGGGATAATCATCATAAATATCAAAGGTTTACCAATATCCCAAGGGGTTATTTGCACCCCTTCTATAAAGAAGGGTAGTGTAATTGGCAGATAAAATACCGTACCCAGCATTAATAGCATCATCAGTCCAGTAGCAAAGGCCAAATTACCCTTGACTATTTCTGCAAGTTTTGGTAGAGCTGGAGGTCCAGAAGCTAATGCCATAATCATAAAACCATCTTTTACTGGTTCGGTTACAGATATTACAGTCAAAAGCAAATACACGAAAACAGGAACTAGCAAAAAATTTGTGATCAAGGAAAATATCACTAAACGAGTATTAGCTAATGGTTGCCAAATTTCCTGTAAAGTTAGTTTTAATCCAGTGCCAAACATTGTGGCAACCACAAATAATAGGAATGCAATTTTTATCGAATATGGGGAAAAGAAGGGAGGTAATTTGATTCATAGGAATTGTCTACCCAAAGTTTTTGTTAACGTAAATCCAAGGTAATTTTTTTCAGGTTACCTGTAAATGCAAAGGGAACTTGATAGCTATCAATAATTGGTGTTCCTGTATCTCGACCAACATCGAAAGTTTCATCCAGAGCAATACGATAGGGTATGGTTTTTGCTATTCGACCTACTGCTACCTGTTGATTGTTGACAAATAATTTCCCAGTCCCTCCAGCACCTATACCACCGTCATAATCAAACTCAAATTGGACAGTGGATTTACCCACTGGTAATTTTTCGGGAGATTGGATAATGTATCGCTCCGTATTAGCCAAGTTATATACGTACGCTGGTTTACTATCATCCACAATCAACCCCCAACCGGCAAATCTTCCACCTTGTGACAATAGAACGCCTGATGCACCGTTTTCTGACGTGTCTATTTCAGCAATAATACTGAATGACCGATTTTTAATGTTAGGCGCACTACCTTCGGGAATGCTAACATCACTATAATAGGTGAATCTTGCACGCCCTGCAGCTAGGGAGGGACGATTTTGAACGCCAAACCTTTCAGAAATTCGATCATCTAGGGGTAAAACATTATTTTTCTTGGCTTCCGATAGGAATAATTTTTGTAGTTCTTGGAGCTTCTGGGGATTTGTATCTGCTAGGTTATTAGCTTCACTAAAATCTTTTTCGATGTTATATAGTTCCCATTGATCTTGATCAAAATCAGCTTTAATTGTACCTTGCCAAGGTAATCGGGGATGACGAGCAGCTGCTATCCAACCATGGTCATAAATAGCTCGATTGCCAAATATTTCAAAATACTGAGTTTGCCGTTGGGAAGCTACTTGGGAATCCTTAAATGTATAGACCAAACTCGTGCCATCAATCTTTTGTTGTTTTACACCATTAACCTTACTGGGTAAAGTAATTCCCGCTGCTTCCAGAATAGTAGGCGTAATATCAATTACATGGTGGAATTGACTGCGCAGTCCTGGCTGTTTAATTTTTTCACCCCAAGTAATTATCAAGGGATTGCGGGTACCACCAAAGTGAGATGCTATTTGCTTTGTCCATTGAAAGGGGGTACTTCCGGCCCATGCCCAGGCTGCATGATAATGATTAAAGGTCTGAGGACCGCCTAAATCATTTAAGGATTCTAAAATTTGTTCTTTTGTTTCCTTTATTCCATTGAATACCTTCAATTCATTAACACTACCAGTTAGACCACCTTCAGCACTAGCCCCGTTATCACCTACAATATAAATAATTAATGTATTAGCTAATTCTCCTAATTGATCAATGGCATTAATTAATCTTCCCACTTCATAATCTGTGTGAGACAAAAAGCCGGCGAATACTTCCATTTCCCGGCTATAGATTTTTTGCTCCTCTAGGGTGAGGGAATCCCAGGCGGGTAGTTCCTTCGGACGAGGAGTAAGTTGGGCATCCCGGGGAATTACACCCAGTTGTTGCTGACGGGCAAAGGTTTCTTGACGTAATTTATCCCAACCTTGATCAAATTTGCTTCGATATTTTTCAATCCAATTCTGGGGCGCATGGTGAGGTGCATGGGTGGCTCCAGTGGCTAGATATGCAAAAAAGGGCTTATTTGGTCCTATGGAGTTTTGAGTACGAATCCAGCTAATGGCATGGTCAACTAAATCCGGAGTCAAATGATAGTTAGATTGATTACTAAGTGGTGTAATTCGCTGGGTATTTTCTACTAAAGCAGGACTCCATTGGTTAGTATCGCCGCCTAAAAAGCCGTAAAAGTATTCAAATCCTAATCCTGTTGGCCAACGGTCAAAAGGTCCAGCAGCACTGGTTTCGTAATCTGGTGTATTGTGCCACTTACCGAAGGCTGCTGTATTATAACCATTCTGGCGCAGAATTTCGGCTACGGTGGCAGCACTTTTAGGTAAAATGGTCGTGTAGCCA
The DNA here is from genome assembly GCA_000175855.1 of Raphidiopsis brookii D9. Classification (GTDB taxonomy): domain Bacteria; phylum Cyanobacteriota; class Cyanobacteriia; order Cyanobacteriales; family Nostocaceae; genus Raphidiopsis; species Raphidiopsis brookii. The sequence goes on along the minus strand of ACYB01000040.1, from coordinate 27,975 downwards.
GGATAACCCGTAGCCAATTCGGACACTACCCCTGTCCCAACAGCATGATGATTCCTTCCAGTGAGTAAAGCAGCTCTTGTAGGTGAGCAAAGAGCAGTGGTGTGAAAGTGGTTGTATTGCAGTCCCTGTTGTGCTAAACGAGTCAAGTTGGGAGTTTCTATTGGTCCACCAAAGGTACTGGCTTGTCCAAAACCTACATCATCTAACAGAACTAGTAATACATTAGGAGCTTTTTCTGGAGCCCTAATTTGCTTAGGAAAGTCTGGTTTAGAATCTTTGTAAGATAAACCAATTTTACCTTCAAAAGAGGGTGGCTCAATTGGTAGAACACTGGGTGTACTCGCAAGAGCAGGACTAGTTACAGCTAGCCATGACACAAAAAATAACGAAAAGAGTAATCGTGAAACTTTATGCAATATTGTATACAGCATAGACTTGCCTAATTATAAAGCTTTGAATTTGTGTATGAACTTATCTATGAAATTGTATATAAACTCGTGTATGAAAAATGAGGCAAAAATTCCCATAGGCAATTTCGGGAACTAATACAAATTTTTTACCAGGCGAAGCCCAATGTGATTCGTCCCTGTATCTGGTGCTTGAGATTCCCGCGCAGCTGGACGGTAACGACTACAGTAATTGGGCGCACATAGGTAAGAGCCACCTTTGATAACATGTAGTAAAGTTTCTCCAGGTTTGTTTGGATCAAAACTTTTTCTTGTTTTTGAGATTTCATGTTCTGAGACTTGATTAACAGAGTGTTTATCTTCTACAGTAAACCAGTCGACAGTCCACTCCCAAACATTACCCGCCATATCATACAATCCGTAACCGTTAGCCGGGAAAGAACCCACTGGAGCCAGACCTACATAACCATCAACTTTAGTGTTCAGAAACGGAAATGTCCCCTGCCAAGTGTTAGCTTTTATTTCTGAATATTTATTACCCCAGGTATAAGTTGCATCCTCTAAACCACCCCGTGCAGCGTATTCCCACTGAGCTTCCGTTGGCAAGGACTTGCCCAACCAATCAGCAAAAACCAGGGCATCTTGATATGCTATGTGGACAACAGGATAGTTATCTAATATTTCGCTTTTATTGCCCAGGGGATGCTGCCAGTTAGCCCCAGGAAGCCAATGCCACCAACTCAAAAAGGGAATTTCACCCTGTCTTGGCATTTTAAACACTAGAGATCCCGGTGATCTTTGTTGCTCAGTTAGATCGGGAAATTGTTCCTTGGACAGGGGTAATTCTGCAACTGTTATATACCCGGTAGCTGTAACAAATTTAGCAAATTCAGCATTTGTTACTTCGTATTTATCCATACAAAAGGAATCAACTGTCACATTCTTAGAGGGTCTCTCTTCTGCAAAAACAGAATTGTCTGTCCCCATTTTCAAGGTACCTCCGGGAATTAGTATCATGCCCTGCGGACAAGGATTATTTACTGCCAAAGCTGGTAAATCTATCCATAGCCAACTACTCAGTGACCATAGTAACCAGATAGTCAATGTGACTATCGGCCTAATTCCATGTGTGAGCAGTAAATTGTCGGTAAATTGCGCCATACAAGTTCTTCATTTTGATAGACCTGTTAATCCGAACAGCCTAGTAAACCTATCTATATAAAATTCCGTGGGATTAGCCACACTTTGAATTGATTCTCGACGACGCAAGTTCTGCCACCACTCCTGTAATCGGGGAGTTTCTTCCGGAAGGGAAAAATTACGGAATTTATCTAAAACCGGTAATCTTTCAAACCAAGGATAGAAACTAATATCCACTAAACTCAGATTTTCCCCTAGCCAGTAGGGTCCATTGCCGGAGACTTGTCCCAGTCCTTTGTTCTCAATATACAGTAAGGATTCTGAAAATTCTCTACGCCCTTGCTCTTGTTCCTCATTATTTTTACCACGCAGTAACTTATTAAAGGCTGGAACTAGCCGCGTATTAGCGTAATCAATCCAAATTCTGGCCCATGCTTTTGCTCCTGGATCTTTGGGTAATAGGGCTGGCTGAGGGAATACTTCTTCTAGATACTCATTGATAATTGCTGATTCGTATATTGCTAAGTCTCCATGCTTAATAGCGGGAACCTTGCCGTATGCAGAAGTTTGGGTGAATATTTCCGGTTTATTTTGTAGATCAATTTCAATAGGTGTAAATTCAACCCCTTTTTCCAGTAACACAACGCGGGTCCTTTGAGAAAAGGTGGATCCCTTGGCAAAATATAGTTTTAGGTTGGTCATCAAATTATTTCCTTACTCTTGCGATTGAAACTTCGTTACCTGGTAATCAATAAGTACTGTTTATCTGTCGGTTTACCGTATATTAGATGATTGTTTCATAGTCCAGGCAAAAAAGCAAGTATTTTTGTCAACATTGATTTTTTATCTTTGTAGGTCCCAAATCATGGTAAGGTCTGTTTTTTCCTCTTAGGAACCTAAATAATCAAGAATAATCAAGCGATCGCCATTTACCCACATGGGATGTAATTAATAGCTAAGAAGCTATAACAAATCTCAAAAGAGTGTTTCTATCAAAGCTACTTGCAAAAAAAATCAGGTTATGGGAATTTTGTAATATCCAATACTTGATTTATCCCAAACTTCTGTAGTATGGTTACCTCATCTTGAAAAGTACTGTTATCCGATAAATTCACAGTACTTTTAATATACGGTCGAATATTTTAGCTTCCCCAGGTTAAAAACCAGGGATTTTTGACCGGGGATTAATAATCCAAACCATTTGTATTTTCTGGAATTGCGGAAAAAGCGAGGTAAAAATGTCCCCTGTTACAATACCCAGTTCTACAATACCCGATTGGGAGGAACTGCTAGAAACTGCGCAGAAGTACACTTCTGCTCGTCGAATAAAAAGATGGGGACAGAATCCCTCAAGTGCACCCATTCCTGCTGGTTGGAATAAACTACCACCAGATGGTCAACCTCCGATTCTACTTTACCGTGACAGTAATTCTTGGTGTCCATTTTGTGAGCGAGTTTGGTTAGCTTTGGAAGAAAAGCAGATACCATTCAGCACAGAGTTTATTGATTTAACTAATAAGCCGAAATGGTATACAGATTTAGTACCCACAACTCTTGTTCCTGCTGCCAAAATAGAGGGGAGACTAGTTTATGAATCCAAGGATATTCTTCTAGCTATAGAAGAGCATTTTGATGAGACTTTGCTTCCTGAGGATCCACAGGAAAATCAAGTAGCCAGACAATGGGTCGAAAAAGCAGAAACCAATGAATTGCAAACTGTTGCCTACAAGCTGCTGCGACAACCTCCGGAGGATAAAAATGAGTTAGCAAAGTTAGAACTAGAATTGGAAAGTAAATTAGATGAATTTGAGGAAGATTTAGGTCAATATCCGGGGCCTTATTTTTTGTCAACCTTTAGCTTGGTTGATATCATGTATATTCCCCATTTGGATAGACTAGCAGCAAATTTGCCTGTATATCGGGATTATGCCCTTTTAGGAAATCCCCGTTTCCCTAGAATTAATACCTGGTTTGCAGCTTTTAAAGAGCGTCCCGCATTTAGCAGGGTGAAGTCCGATCCCATCACTAACAATTTGCTTTTAAGACGGAGATTTGGGTTAAAACCTATTGGTAGTCCCTTACCCTTGAATTTAGCAGAAAGTGAGCTTCTAGAATACAGAGCAGAAGCTAGTGAAAGACTGGCTAATAATCGTGATGCTGCCATTAAAGACATAGTTAAGAACTCTGGATTAGAGCTTTTGGGTGATGTTGTCAGTATTCGAGAGTCCGTGGAATATTATCTGAGATTGTTAGCAGATTATTTAGTTAATGGTGATAACAAACTTTTATTGGGTGGTAATGCGGGTGGAAAAGAAGGTGTGGATCCAAATTTTGCAGCTGTAGGGGCCATTACACTAGCATATTTGAGAAATCGTATTTGCGCGCCACGAGATATGAGTTCTGGTGCTGCTACAGCGTTGCGCGCTGGAGTGGATAGGGTTTTGGCAGCTATTTATTAGTCGTTTATTAGATTTTTGTTATGAACTACAAAAGCATTTTAAAGCTGCTTGTGGAATTTGCAGATAATTTAGTTATTTTCTTGTAACGAGGATAATTTAGTAACATGGTCAAATACAATCAACTTGGGGAAAGTAATCTTTACGTTTCTGATATTTGTCTAGGGACCATGACCTATGGTCATCAAAATACCGGGTCGGAAGCATATGAACAACTTGATTATGCTGTTGACAAGGGGATAAATTTTATAGACACTGCGGAAATGTATCCAGTGCCCCCTCGTGGTGAAACCCAGGGAAAAACAGAAGTCTATATTGGTGAGTGGCTAAAGAATCAGCAAAGAGATAAGCTGATAATAGCAACAAAGATTGCCGGACCTGGTCGTCCGTTTACCTGGTTACGAGGGGGAAATAATAAGGTTGATCAGCAAAATATTCAACAAGCAGTTGAGGAAAGTTTAAAAAGATTACAAACTGACTATATAGATTTGTATCAAATTCATTGGCCGGAACGTTATGTTCCAACCTTTGGACAAACAGTATATAATCCCGATTTGGAAAGGGATAGCGTGCCAATTAGTGAGCAGTTAACTGCTTTTGCCAAGCTAATTGACGCAGGTAAGATTCGTTATCTTGGTTTAAGTAATGAAACCCCATGGGGGGTAACTGAGTTTGTCCGTATTGCTAAGGAATTGAAACTTCCGAAAGTTGTTTCGATTCAAAATGCTTACAATTTGCTTAATCGCAGTTTTGATTCAGGTTTAGCAGAAGTTGCTCGCCATACTGATGTGGGACTGCTCGCTTACAGTCCCCTAGCATTTTGGTTTTTAACTGGTAAATACATAGAGAATGAAGAGGTAAAAAACACTCGTATATCCTTGTTTCCGGGTTTTGGGCAGCGTTATTTGAAACCCAATGTGAAAGAAGCTGTAATTTCCTATATCGAGATTGCGAAAAAATATAATCTCAAACCTGCTCAATTATCTATTGCCTTTGTGAGAAGTCGTTGGTTTGTAAAAAGCACAATTATTGGGGCTACGACCTTGGCTCAACTGCAAGAAGATATAGATAGTGTGAATATAGTCTTAGAACCAGAGATTTTCCAAGAAATAGATGCTGTTAATACTCGTTATCCTAATCCAGCACCGTAATTAGGATCAAAGTTTTTTGCTGATAGTTTTTACTACATTTTTATCGCAGTTCATACTACAATTTGGGAGACAATAATCATGACTCAGGAAAAGTTTTCTTTTTCGGTTTCCTCCAAGAAGAACAGTCACGAAACTTTAGTAGCTGATGTATTAGTAATTGGTGGTGGACCAGCTGGCGCTTGGGCAGCATGGAGCGCTGCTAATGCCGGAGCTAAAGTAGTGTTAGTAGATAAAGGCTATTGTGGTACTAGTGGTTGTGCAGCAGCGGCTGGTAACGGTGTGTGGTATGTGCCACCGGAACCTGAAAGCAGAGAAGCAGCAATGGCTTCTAGAGAATCTCTGGGGGGATTTTTGTCCTTAAGAGATTGGATGGAGCGTGTGTTAGATCAGACCTATACAAACGTTAACCAATTAGCTGATTGGGGCTATCCTTTTCCCACAGATGAGGAAGGTAAATCCTACAGACGCAGTCTTCAAGGACCTGAGTATATGCGTCTCATGAGAAAAAAAGTTAAACAAGCAGGAGTGAAAATTTTAGACCATAGTCCTGCTTTGCAATTGTTGGTAGATAAAGAGGGCGCAGTAGCTGGTTCCAGGGGAATTAATCGTCAAACTGGAGAGAATTGGATTGTGCGATCGCATGCAGTAGTAATTGCTACGGGTGGTTGTGCATTTTTAAGTAAAGCTCTGGGTTGTAATGTGTTAACTGGGGATGGATACTTAATGGCAGCGGAGATGGGAGCGGAAATGTCGGGGATGGAATTTTCCAACGCCTACGCCATTGCTCCCGCGTTTTCTTCAGTCACCAAAACTCTATTCTATAACTGGGCCAGTTTTACTTACGAAGATGGCACGCTCATACCTGGTGCTGGATCTCAGAAAGGTCGTTCTGTCATTGCTCAAACCCTATTAACTCAACCGGTTTATGCGATTATTGATAAGGCCTCAGAACAAATGCGGTCAACAATGCGATTATCTCAACCAAACTTCTTTCTACCTTTTGATCGCCTAGGAATTGATCCGTTTACCCAAAGGTTTCCTGTTACTTTGCGTTTGGAAGGTACCGTAAGGGGAACGGGTGGCATTAGAATTACAGACTACACCTGTGCTACCTCTGTCCCTGGACTGTATGCAGCTGGGGATGCTGCAACAAGAGAATTAATTTGTGGTGGTTTTACTGGTGGTGGTAGTCATAATGCTGCCTGGGCATTGTCTTCGGGATACTGGGCGGGGAAATTTGCTGCAAAATACTCTCAGGATATGGGCATAGCAGCCAACGAGAGATATGTGGAATTTTTAGAGGGGGCCGGATTAACATCCGGTAGTAGCAATCAGGTTGAAAGTGAAGAAATTGTCAAAGCTACTCAAGCAGAGGTCTTTCCATATAATCGCAACTATTTCCGTAATGAAGAGGGATTGACCACATCACTGGGGAAATTAGATTCTCTATGGAAGGCAATTCGTCAAGGTGAAGTAGCAAGTAACAATAATCTTCTACGAACAAGGGAAGCTGCGGCTATGGTGGCCACTGCCAGATGGATGTATAGTAGTGCTTTAGAAAGAAGAGAAACCCGTGGGATGCACAGACGCCAGGACTATCCAGAACTTGATGCAGCTCAACAACACCACTTAATTAGTGGAGGTTTGGACCAAGTTTGGGTCAAAAGCATAACCATACCCATGAGGACACATCTGGATAAGACTTCTCTCTAATATGGTTTGAATTCAGTATAAGCAAGCTTCTGGTGGAGTTATTTCTGCTCCACCTCAAATAATGATTCTACTAATGATCCTATCTATTGTCAAAACCTACTAACAAATCATGATTGAACTAGTCAGTGAATCCAGGTGTATTAAATGTAATATTTGTGTCAAAGTTTGTCCAACCAATGTGTTTGATAAAGTAGTAAATGGACCTCCAATAATAGCTAGACAAAATGACTGTCAAACTTGTTTCATGTGTGAGTTATACTGTCCAGTAGATGCACTATACGTTGCACCAGAGGTGGATCCTTTGGCACAAATAGATGAAAAATTTCTGGAAGAAGCAGCACTTTTAGGCAGTTACAGAAAAAATATTGGTTGGACAGAGTTGCAGAGGAACACTTCTAACCAGGACTCTACGTATCTAATAATAAATTAAGATACTAAAATATGGCTCATTAAGACTTTGTTAACTATCAAGTATTTAGGAATAATTTGTCGTGAAGCTAATATTACCTGTAGAAATTGCTGAAGAAATTGAACCACATTTACCAAAGGAAACTGAAATTAAAGTTATCCGCGTGGACAGTGATGGTAATTTAGATGGTGATGCAACAGATGCAGAAGTTTACTTCAGCTGGTTTTACCTTAAGCCAACAACCTTACATCGAGTTTTAGAAGCTGCACCTTCACTGCGATGGCATCACGCTCCCAATGCAGGTGTTAATCATATTCTCACCCAAAAATATTTAGAGCGAGATTTAATTTTAACTAACGGTGCAGGAATTCATGGTATTCCCATAGCTGAGTTTGTGATAACCTATATTCTGGCTCATGTCAAGCAACTGGCAAAATTTTATCGGCTACATAGTGAAAATAAATGGCAACGAGGTGTCCCCTTAAATGAGCTATCTGAAAAAACCTTATTAATTATTGGTGCGGGTGGAATTGGAAAGGAAATAGCTGTGCGAGCAAAGGTTTTTGGCATGAAAGTTTTTGGCAGTTCTCGCCATCCCAAACAACTGCCAAACTTTGATCAGGTGGTAGGAGTTAATGAATGGAGACAACTTTTACCTCAAGCAGATTTTGTAGTTATTGCCACACCATTAACTCCAGAAACTAAGGGCATGATTGATGCTAATACCTTGGCATTGTTTAGGACTAATTCCTATTTGATTAATATTGCCAGAGGGGGAATTGTAGATGAGCAAGCACTAATCCAAGCATTGGAGGAAAACCGCATTGCTGGGGCGGCTTTAGACACTGTATTAACAGAACCCTTACCACCGGAAAGCCCCTTATGGAAATTGCCCAATTTGCTAATTACACCCCATAATTCCGGGGATTCCCCCAAAACTAAACAAAGAACATTTGATTTATTTCTGGAAAATCTTACTCGCTATCTTGAGGGAAAGCCATTACAGAACGTGGTAGACAAAAATGCTGGCTATTGAAAAAATGGTTGAGGATTGGGTCACCATTCTCAGCGCAGTTGAAATCCAAGTTTTGTGAGAATTTCCCGTAGGTTTTGTCTACCGGTTAAAGAATTGGCATTGGCAACTCTTTTGCTAGAATGTTCTGACCAATCACCCGGAACATTCATATTTTGTGAACTATAAAATTCTTCCATCACTTGATTATACCGAGCAATTCCTTCATTTTGGGTTTGTAGTTGATAGTTTTCTCTGTGTAAGACCACAGATTGAGGCAAACGAGGTTTTATATCCACATTTATAACTGGATCAGCATAGCCAACACACAAACCAAATACAGCCACAACATGGGAAGGCAAATTGAGTAAACGTGCCACTTCCAGAGGGTTATTTCTTAATGCACCAATGTAAACGGTTCCTAATCCTAAGGATTCTGCTGCTACAACAGCATTTTGTGCTGCCAAGGCGGTATCCAGAGCAGCCATAAGGAACATTTCCAGATAGTCCAATCCTTCATGGGGTAGTCCCCGCTCTTCAGCGATATGTGCTAGTCTAGCTAAATCCGCTAACCAGACTAGAAATAAAGGACACTGACGAATGTGGGGTTGATTATTAGCCAGTTGGGACAATTGTTGTTTACGGTCCGTATTTTCCACTGCTATAACGCTCCAGGTTTGGAGATTAGAGGATGTGGATGCTGATTGAGCTGCAGCAATTAAAATTTCTAAGGTGCCCGAGGGCAAACTATTTCCTAGATACCCACGAATTGACCGATGGGATAGCAAGGTCTCCAAAGTATCATTCCAAGGTACATCCGAATTAAAATTGCCATTCCCATACCGATGATTTAGTAATTGATTAGCACTAGTCATATTCATTATATGTTTACTATGGTTTATTAAATTGCCGGAATATGAGAAAAGTATATTCCCCATATTCCTAATTGATCAAGTTGAATTTGAAGTCAACTATTAAACCGTAACCTTAGTGCCATCAAATTTGGTGAAGGTAAAGCCCGCAAACTTCTCATTGTAACCCAAGGACTCATCCTTAAGAATGGCAATAGCAACTTCTTCTCCTAAAGCCAGTCCAGCAGAACCGTCCGTACGCCAGTGAATACCACCATGTCCGCGACCGAGAGCATAATTTGTAGCTAGCTTATTCAACTCACCACCTATGGTTAAGGGATCTCCGTTATAGGGAATAACTTTAGTTGGGTCATTTGGATCGGGAATTACGGGATTGGGAATGACAAAATTCTCATCAAAATATGCCTTGAGAATGGTGACATTTGCACCTGCGATCGCAGCTGCACCACCAACATAAGATGAATGAATAGGTGATCCTTCAGGATATCCATGGGGTAACAAATAAGAACCAAACTTGCTAAAACTCCTAGCCAGAGCTTTAGAATTCAAGATAGCTCTATGAACTGGATATTGAGTTCTATTGAGAATATTGTGGTGGACTAACCCACTATATGCTTCAGGACGCAGTATGCGGTGTACATAATATTTTTGCCAATATGCTACCCTGATGGCACGGGATGTACTCAAGCTTAATAAAGCTTGTAGGTGTCCAACAGCAAAAGAACCATTACCACCCTGTTGAGTTTTTGATTTGACGAATGGATTGCCCGGATTAAAGGGTGCACCAATCCCTCCACTCAGGGGATCTTTAGCATTTCTGGTGGTAGCAAGAATTAAAGAGGCACCATAAAATGAAGCGCCGGGGGTATGGGAAAACTCTGACAGGTCACGAATAGTAGAAATGTAACGGCGGATCGGATCAAAAGTGGACTGTTTTGGGGTACCACCATTCTGTACATTTAACCATTCCTCATAATCAGTCAGAAAGTCATTGCCCGACACAGTGGTGCGAATTACAGGTGGAACATATTGGACTCCCCAAGGTATATTTAGCAGTGCAAATTGGGAGATATGAGGTCCAATAAGTACTCCCGGTGGGGTAACGTGTTTTGAAGTCTTTCCAGACCGATCATTTTTGTCAACATAGGTAACACTACCACGAAATAGACTTTGGGGGGTCACACGTCCATTTTCCTTGGGACCTTTAAAATTAGAGAGTTGATTTAGTTCCTCAACCGCAGCTAAAACCAGAGGATCATCAGTGTTATTTTGCAGTTTGTGGAAAGGGATATCTCGTAGTAAAGCTTGCCAATAAAGCTCAATTGCTTCATGAGCTCTTTCTGGACTTGTTAAGTTAGGTGGTGGTGGAACTGATACTTGTAACGGGCTAGTCCCTTCTAAACTGACAGCTAGAGGAGCCTGAGCATTAACCAATTTCCTTGTACCACCCAAAATAACATTTTCAAAATCATCATGATTATGAGTTCTTATCGCTTTGGTTAAGGTTTCATAAGCCTTGAGGTCGACTTCACCCAAATTATTATGGGGCAAACCTCTTGAATCAGAACCTATTTTGTTAGGATAGAGATCCTCATCACCATTTGTTGGTTGGGGGGGAACAGGAGTTTCTCGATTTGCTTTCGCTGCTGATACACGTATATTGTAGGTTTTCTCTAATAACTTGGGGTATTTACCCTTAATTGCCGTGTTCTGAGCTTGAACAACACTTGTTTTGCCGTTCTCAATCAAGGATGCACCTGTTATACCGATGAGAAAGCCTCCGGCAAGACCGCCACGACCAATAAATGAACGTCTATTTATACCCAGGTTAGAATTAAGGCGTTTCCCCTTCTTGTTATTCTCATGATGTGGGGAAGAATCTTCTGCATCGGAATTATGACCTTGTTGCATAAAAAACTCACTATTGAATAAATGTAAATGGCTTTTAACGGAATGTATCTAAGCGCTTAACCCAAATTGAGGTTAATATACTACCTACAAATCACTTCAAACGGTCAGGTGTGATTACCCTAGATAATTCAGAAGGAAGAGTTGTATCTTTGACGTTAATTTTACGCGGGATGATTTTTTCTTCGAAATAGAAATCAGCAACCTGCTGTTGTTCGGCAATAATTGCTGGTGTCAGCTTTCTGAGTCTATATGTACGTCTCCGTGCCACGGTTTCTAAAACTGACTCATCTATTTTTAATTCAGGTGCAAACGCCTTAGCCACTTCCTTGGGATTATTCTCTGCCCACTCCCCAATCTTATCCGCCTCTTCTAGAAATATACGTACCAATTGGGGGTTTTTGTTGATAAACTCCCGTCTACCTAAATAAAAACCACCTAGAGTATTAATTCTTGCTGCATTTCTGAGATTACGAACGGGAATGGTTTTTTCCACGAGTGCTAAAAAGGGGTCACCACCTACCCAAACCTCTACCTTATCCTGTACAAAAGCATCACGAGCTTCCGATGGTGTTAACCCAACTACTGTGACATCACTGATTTTTAGTCCTACTTCTTTTAGGGCTTTGGCTAATAAGTAGTGGGCATTAGATCCTCTTTGAAAAGCAACCCTCTTACCTTTAATATCAGCTAATTTTTTAATAGGAGAATTAGCCCTCACAATAACACCTTGCCCTAATCCTCTACTAGGCACTCTGCCAGCAATATAAATCACTTCCGTGATTCCAGCAGCTTGAGAAAAAATTGGTGGTGTTTCTCCTACAGTACCAATATCCACTTTGCCTGCATTCATGGCTTCTATCAATTGGGGACCTGCTGGAAATGGACCAATCCAATTTACCTTTACACCTAGAGCTTGAAATCTCGGTTCAACAACCTTTTTCACCTTAACAATGTCTCCTGATGTTTGATATGCCAAGTTAATCTCCTTAGAACTAAAACCGGATTTTTGTTGTGCTTGAGTTGGCTGCAAACTAATACTTAATAAGGGGAAAGACAAGCTAAATAATCCTAGAACTGAGTATTGAAGAATGCGTTTTAAGGCCGCACGACGTTGGGAAAGAAATGGTATTTTCATGGTTTTACGGATAATTAATTAACTGTTACAGTAGACTGCAGTTCAAAAAGACTTAAAAATTAGCCAGTTTAGCAATTTACTATTAAGTAATGTATGGGGGGGTAGGATGCGTTACGGCTATCACCTAACGCATCGAAAAGATTACAGCTTATTGCAATAAATTATACTTTTACCCAACCCCCTGAAGAAATGGCCTAGAAGGTAAAAGTTGTACGTAGCCAACCAACCAAACTGGCGGGATTAGTACTATTTGAATTCGGTGCTGTTATCCAAATAAATCCAGGTGTAATTTGAATATTATCAGTCAGCTTATATTGGTACCATCCTTCAATATGTAAGGAGGTATCTTTATCAGTTTTACCTTTACCTGCTCCCAAATCAATATTGGAACTTAAACCAGTCAATTTCGGTGCCATACCAGCAAAAATAGCACCTAGACTACCCTTTTTACCTAAGTCAGGGAATGTTAACCCTGCACCCCAGTTCCAGACTTCACCGTCACCATTTCTTAGGTATCGATGTGCCGAGTAGCCCCCAAAAACATTAAAGGTCAATCTAGGATTAATCCTATACAATGCACCAACACCATATAGATTACCAAGTGTTCCTGCACCACCTTTTTCTGTGGGAATAATACTGTTAGCCAAATTACTACCTGCAGCAGGTCCAAAGTTGGTTCCACCCTGACCAATGGTACCTGCTGGACTGTAAGTGTTGGCATAGCTTAGACCAAAACGGAAATTTTTCTTAGGACTAAAATATGTTATTTGTCCAAAAGCTACATATCTACCAGCAAACAGTCCATTATTAACTGCGGGATTGTCACCATTGGGAGCTGTGTATGATAAACCTAATTGCCATTGGTCACTTAAATTGTGAAGAATAGCAATTCCCGGGCCTGTATCCCCATAGTTATAAACCATGTTGCGTCGAGAAAATCTTGATATTCCATTGGAAGCAGACCCTTCAAATGGATTGGTCGGACCACTTAAACCAATTTCGTTCGCTCCATCAGACTGAGCAAAAATATTGAATTGTGTGTTTTTCCCGATGGGGAAACGATAACGAACACCAGCTAGGACAATCTGATTAGCTGCAAAAGCAGGGCTACGATTGTCTGCTGTTCTTCCATCGAATGTTCCAAAAACACCAGCTCCACTGGCATTTCCTAATGACTCAATATTGCCACCCACAAGGGTTAACCGCAGCTGATCCTTACCCGTGAAACTACTGTTTAGTATTAAACGAGCTTGCTCTTGAAATGTGATATTACGGGGGGCAGGTTGTTTAGTTATAACGTTATTCCCTCTTAAAACTCCTCCCAGTACAAACTGGACTGCACCCTGTAATTTTGTTGTTGTGGAAAACTGATTGGCTTCCACTTTATCTAGTCTTCTTTCTAACTTATCTAGTCTTCCCCTAAATTGACTAAGTTCATTCTTAAACTCACCAGTTAGTTGATCAATTTTGTCTAAATCAGATCTAGGCACTAAATCTGATGTTGCAGAACTAATTATTTCATTAACTCTTTCTAAACAGGCACTCAGACTGGCGGCAAATTCATAGCGGTTCAACGTGCGTCCACCACGAAATGTACTGTCTGGATAACCACTAATACAGTTGTATCGCTCAATTAAGGACTGTAATGCTTGAAATGCCCAATCTGTTGGCTGTACATCTGAAAACTGCGAAACTGATGTAGTTTGGGACCCGCTATCTTGATTCTGTGTGTATAAAACATCTAGTTGCTGATTTATCTGCTCATTTTCTTTTCTTGATTCACTGGCAATAGTCTTAGGTCCACTGGTTATGGCTAATAATCCTAGGGATATGGGCAAAACAATTAATAAATTTTCAGCGGGTTTTTTCATTCCTCTCACCACACATATACAAAAGAACACATTTTTTGTTCAAAAAAGCGTAAAAACTTTGAAATGGAAAAGTTCTACACATTCTGCTACATAAAACCTAGACGAAACTAGACTTTACTTTCTACTTCAACGGGAGCGAGCGGTTATCCCTCAGTAGACTTGCACGCCTTAGTCAGACGCGATAACATGATTGCTCAAACAAAATGGTTACACCCATTGGTTTTAGTTATCTACTAAAACTCGATAGAGTAACCGTATTTAAATCACGCCCCTGATACTACTGCATAAAAAATATAAAAGTCAAGTATTAGGGAATACATTTTTGTATTTTTACTGGTAGGGCAAAAATCACCAACTATCGCTTAGTTCCAGTTATGAATCATTTTCAATAAATAAAGAAATGTATTGAATCAAAAAATGTATTGATAGATACTTGTTTTTTGAATAATTTCCTGGGAATATACATTAATACTGCTAAATATCGATAGGCATTTAGTGTTTAAATATTTTGTAGTTAAGACAAAGCAGAAATAGATCACCAACTACCCCTTAGTTCCAGTTATTTTGTATAATTAGGTCTAGTGCTGGGTAAGTTTGGGTAAGTCTTTTATAACGGATAGTATTTAGGAGCTGAAAATGACTTATCAATACTTAAAGATTAAGCCAATTGCTGGACGTATCGGTGCCAAGATCTTAGAAATTGATTTGCAAGAAAATCTCAGTGATGCAATTATTAGTGAAATTCGTCGTGCCCTTGTTGAATATAAAGTAATCTTTTTCCGTAATCAACATCTTAGTGCTGAGAATCAAATCGATTTTGCCCGTCGATTTGGAGAAATTACAACAGCTCATCCTACAGTTCCATCTTTAACAGGTCACCCAGAAATATTAGATTTGGACTATGGGAAAACAGCTGCTCGTGCAAACAATTGGCATACTGATGTCACATTTGTGGACCGTCCTCCTCTGGGTTCTATTTTGCGGGCCTTAGAAATTCCGGCTTATGGTGGTGATACTATTTGGGGCAATTCCGTAACAGCATATCGCGACTTACCAGAACACCTGCGTCAACTTGCTGATGAGCTATGGGCAGTTCACAGCAATGCCTATGACTATGCCGAAGCTGCAGTCAATCTTTCCGAGGATCTCAAGGCTTATCGAGAAGTTTTTACCTCAACTGTGTATGAAACTTTACATCCAGTAGTACGTGTTCATCCTGAGTCTGGGGAAAAAGGATTATTTATCGGTGGTTTCGTCAGACAGATTAGGGGACTATCTACAACGGAGTCAGATCATATTATTCAATTGTTGCAGTCCTATGTAACGCGCCCAGAAAATACAGTCCGTTGGCGTTGGAAAGTGGGTGATGTGGCATTTTGGGATAATCGCGCTACCCAACACTATGCCATAGCAGATTATGGTAATCAGCCTCGTCGGGTTCAGAGAGTTACTATTGTAGGTGATGTACCCGTTAGTGTTAATGGTCAAAAAAGTCAAGCCGTGAAAGGGGATGCCTCTATTTATTATAATAAGCGTGTACCTGTGGGTGTTTGATTTACGTCAGATTTGCGTCAATTATTTCAAGGATACATGTTTTATGGTCAAAACTGCTTCGACAATGTTACCTTTGGGCACCTTAGCTCCGAATTTTTACTTACCAGATGTGGTTTCTGGTAAGTCATTTTCCCTGGCTGACTTTGCCGATAAAAGAGCTTTACTAGTCATATTCTTGAGTCGCCACTGTCCCTTTGTGCAACACATTAAGTTTGAATTGGCCCAGTTAGGAAAAGATTATCTAGAAAGTAATTTGGGAATCCTGGCTATTAGTGCTAATGATATTAGTAGTCATCCCGATGATGCACCAGAATTTTTGAAGGCTTTTGCCCAGGAATTAGATCTGGCTTATCCTGTGCTTTTTGATGAAACACAAAAAACCGCAAAGGACTTTTTTGCTGCTTGTACCCCTGATTTCTTTTTGTTTGATGCTGAACGGAAGCTTATCTACCGTGGACAGTTAGATGATAGTCGTCCTCAAAATGGTATCCCCGTAACTGGCAAAGATTTACGAGCTGCCATTACAGCTATTTTAGCTGGTCACCAGGTGAGTCATAACCAGAAGCCTAGCATTGGTTGTAACATCAAGTGGCGATTGGGAAATGAGCCAGTCTACTTCCAAAATGTGGCTGCTGTGGTTTCCTGAGCCTCCTTCAACTTTAGGGTCTATTTTTACTCTTTACCATCCTCATTAAAAAATATAGGCGTATTTGGAAATGAAATTCTTGTTATCTAAATAAGCCTATTTTTTTGTTTAAAAAATCTAACTTTGTTGCTTTTTTTATCTTTGCCCTGTATGATTTATATAACTACAATAAACCTACCAAGTAACAGTAGTATAAATGTAGTGTAGTAACTATTGTTTCTTCACCAGGCTTTAACTGGTGGTTCACTGACTTCTGTGAGGTTTAGATGAAATGTCACTGTACTTAATTGAGGGATTTATTACGGAACTGCAAGCGGAAAAGATCGGACAGTCCCTGGATGTCATTGCTACTGCTGCAATCAACTTTGGTGCAGAATTAATCGAGGCCCAGGTAGGAGAAGATTTGCAACGACTGTTTGTGGTGATTGATGCCCTTGAACCGGCGATCGCCCAAAAAAGTTTTGAAGCAGGTGGGTTAGCTACTACTACAGTTAAGCCAGTACGTCTCCTGGGACAGGATTTAACAACTTTGAAGGCACGCAAACACAATGCCAACTACTTAGTAGAGTGGAATTTACCAGCTGGGTTGACCATGGAGGGTTACTTGCAGCGAAAAGCAGAAAAGTCGCCTCTCTACGCTCAGGTGCCACAGGTAAAATTTGAACGTACTTATGTTTGTGAAGACTTAAGTAAGTGCTTATGTTTATATGAAAGCCCTGATGAGTCTACTGTTAAGCAGGCCCGGGAAATCCTAGGCGCGCCCATTGATGCTCTTACTTCCATCCGTAATCTACACTGAGGAAAGTTTTATGCTCCTCCAAGATTCAACACTGCAATTATCTGAATGTGCCGGATACTTTAATGATGGATTAAATGGATTCAGTATTGATAAGTCTCTGATTACCCTGGCACGATCGGGTTACTTAGCATTGGGACTATCTTCTTCTTTAGGTGGTTCCGGGGGTGGTTTATCAGATGTGGTAGAGGCGATCGCCAGTGTTTCTGAACAATGTCTTACCAGTGGTTTTGTGTTTTGGTGCCAAAGAGCATTTATGGAATATCTATCTGCTAGTGGTAACCATTACCTCCAGTCAGAAATTTTGCCCATGGTACTCAAAGGAGAGTTATCAGGTGCTACTGGTCTGTCTAATGCGATGAAATATCTGGCAGGGATTGAAAAACTGCGGCTACAAGTCGAGATCGATAACGAAAATGTGACTATCAACGGTTTTTTGCCCTGGGCCTCCAATCTACGTCCGGAAAAATTTGTGATTGCAGTTGCAGGGCAAACCGACTGTGGGAAGTCCATGGTAATTGCAGTTCCTGCTGACATCTCTGGATTAAATCGGGGAGAGGATCTACAGCTACTTGGGTTACAGGCATCCTGGACAAGTAGCCTGAAATTCAATAATGTGCAGCTTTGCCATTCTTGGATTATTAGTGACAATGGGGCAGAATTCTTACCCAAAATTCGTCCCGCATTTTTGCTAATGCAATGTGGATTAGCTCTGGGTATGGCACGGAGATCTCTGAAAGAAACTAGGCAAAGTATAAATACCAATAACCGGGAGGTGTTAGCCTCACGATTAGGAGCTAGTACAGCAACATTGTCAAATCTGGAAAATCATATTTCCTATTTGAGCAACTTATCAGCCTTTACTTTGACACAAATGCGTCAGCTATTTGAAGTACGAGTTAAATTAACCCGTTTAGCAGTTGAAGTGGTTCAAATGGAATTAGAGGCCAAAGGAGGTACTGGATATTTGAAACCGAGCGGCACAGCTCGACGACTAAGAGAGGTGGCATTTTTACCTGTGTTAACCCCTAGCTTGGTTCAATTAGAAACTGAATTGTATCGACACAGATTGGTTAAGGAAAAAAGTGATGGATTACCATACAACTGTCACTAGGTCAAGACTAACCTCTGTAGGAAGTGAGCCTCTGCTGAAAGTAGAAGGTTTACAGATGAATTATAAGACTCGTCGAGGGACTTATACTGCTTTTGCCAATATCAATTTAGATGTTTGTCATCGAGAAGTGGTATGTCTTTTAGGTGCCAGTGGATGTGGAAAGTCTTCACTGCTAATGGCGATCGCCGGTTTAAAATCTGCCAATAAAGGACAAATTTATTTAGAGGGTCGTCCCCTGACTTCCCCGCACCCCCAAATTGGTTTAGTCTTTCAGCAGGCGGCATTACTTCCCTGGTTGAGTGTTAGGCAAAATATTGGTTTTGGATTACAATTCACCCGGATGGACTCTTTATCCAAAGCTGAACTAGAATCGCGTATTAACTTAGCAATTACTAGTGTTAACCTAGATAAATTTGAACAAGCGTATCCTCATCAGTTATCTGGAGGTATGGCACAGCGAGTAGCTTTAGGACGTGCGCTTGCTCGTCAACCCAAACTATTGTTGCTGGATGAGCCTTTTAGCGGACTTGATGCCATTAACCGACTAGAAATGCAGAAGCTTTTATTAGAGGTAATTGAGCAGCATCAAAGTACAATCTTGCTCGTGACTCATGATATTGACGAAGCCCTTCTGCTAGGCGATCGCATATTTTTAATGAGTCGTTATCCGGGGGCAATTGATCGAGAATGGCGGATTATGCAACCGAAACCCCGTTTTAAGGAAGCACACACCTTAGCCGAAATGCGACTAACTATTTTCGAGGAACTTTCAAGTTTAATGGATTGGGGAAAATAACCTGTCATTCCTAAGTGTTGTCACTTCTAAATTCTAATTGATTAACATTCAACTCATCTGAAATTAGTGTATGAATAAACCATTTTTTAATCCTTACACTTGTCTGTGCTGCGGTATGAACAGAAGAGACTTTCTCAAGCTTACTAGTTTTTTCACCACTTCATTAACAGCAACAATAGGTATGGGCGGCTGTGAGCAAAAGTCCTTCCCACCAAATAATACTCAACAATCTACGACTAAACCAGTTTTTTCAGACGATCAGCCCGTAAAAGTAGGTTACTTACCTATTACTGATGCTGCCCCCCTATTAGTTGCACACTCTCGTAAACTGTATGAAGCGGAAGGACTAACTAGCGAACAGCCACGGCTATTTCGATCTTGGTCACAAATTGTGGAAGCTTTTTTAGCGCGTCAAATCAATGTAATTCATGTCCTGATGCCGGTTACCATTTGGATTAGGTATGGACGTAAGTTTCCGGCAAAAGTTATTGCCTGGAATCATACCAATGGTTCAGCTTTAACCGTGGCACCAGAGATTGAAAGTGCCAAAAATTTAGGTGGAAGGACAATAGCTGTTCCGTTTTGGTATTCCATCCACAACGTAGTCTTACAACAAATCCTCAAACAGCAAGGACTAAGCGTGGTTCGTAAGGCCCAGGATGCTCCTATTGGTAGTAACGAGGTTAACTTAGTTGTATTACCTCCTCCCGATATGGTTTCGGCATTAGCTAATAAAAGTATTGGAGGATATATAGTCGCAGAGCCATTTAATGCAGTGGCTGAAAATTTGAAAACTGGTAAGGTTCTGCGGTTTACTGGAGATGTTTGGAAAGATCATGCCTGCTGTGTAGTATTTGTTCATGAAGAAGATATTACCCAAAGACGAGAATGGACTCAAAAAGTAGTTAATGCAATAGTTAAAGCACAATCCTGGGCAAGAAATAATCGCTTAGAAGTAGCCAAAATTCTTTCTAAGGATGGAGGCAAGTACACACCCCATCCCCTAGGTGCCTTACAAAGATCCCTTGGCTACTATGACTCAAAGTTTTATCAACAAGCAATTACCCATCCTGATTGGGGAATAAATAGAATTGACTTTCAACCTTATCCTTTTCCCTCTTACACGGAGAAATTAGTTGAATTACTTAGAGAAACTCAAGTAGAAGGGGAAACAAACTTTTTGCAAACCTTAGAGCCAAAGCAGGTGGCTGCAGATTTAGTGGATGATTCCTTTGTTAAATCTGCTTTACAACAGATTGGAGGTCCAGAGGTTTTTGGATTACCGAAAGAACTTTTGCGTTCTGAAACCTTTGCTATCTAAATTATTTTGATATTATTCGATGCGACTTTTCGTCAAAAATTGAGGTTTTTTATGAGTCAGTTAGTTCAAGAAGTTCTTCATGCCAATCAAAAGTATACTGAAATCTTTGGGGATAAGGGAAATTTACCCCTACCTCCTGGTCGTAAATTTGCCATTTTGACATGCATGGATGCTCGCCTTGATCCGGCAAAATTTGCTGGTCTGGTTGAAGGAGATGCCCATGTTATTCGGAATGCTGGTGGTAGAGCTAGTGATGATGCCATTCGCTCTTTGGTGATTTCTTACAAGCTTTTAGGTACTCGTGAATGGTTTATTATTCACCATACGGATTGTGGAATGGAAACCTTCACAGATGAAATTATTCGAAAACTATTGGCAAACAGTCTAGAAACTGCCCAGTTAGATGAGAGAGGTTGGCATGATGTGGGTATCGGACCAGGTTCACAAGAGGGGGATTTCATTAATTGGTTAACAATAAGCAATCAAGCCAAAAGTGTTTATGAAGATGTTAGAAGGATAAGATATCATCCCCTAGTTCCTAAAGACATTGTCATTTATGGTTACATTTATGATGTAAAGACTGGAAAGTTAATTGAAATTCCTGAAGCCACAGTAGTTGGAAAAGTTGAATGACCATCAAAATCGTCACCCGGTTTCTTATTGCCTTGCAACTACACCTTGTTAAAAAAATTCCCCTACCCCTATCCGGACTAATGGTCGGTTTGAGTATTTGGTGGATATGCACTACTCCCCTATGGCACCGGGATCTAATGCTAGTTGACTTTTCCTTGGAGCGGTGCATTGTTTCCTTATTTCAATTATTTAATAGCCACTCCATTTTTCCCCATATATTTGCCAGTCTACGCCGGGTGTTAGTAGGTTTACTAATAGCAATTAGTTTAGGCGTTCCTATGGGTATCTTTTTAGGAATGTATCGATCCTTAGATCTGGCAACCTCCGTTTTATTCCAGTTAGTGCGTATGATTTCGCCTCTTTCTTGGATGCCCATAGCAGTTATGGTTTTGGGTATTGGGGATTTACCCGTTTACTTTTTACTAAGCATTTCTGCTATTTGGGCTGTAATTCTCAATACTTCAGCAGGGGTCACTGCCGTTGATACTCAGTGGTTGCTACTATCCAAAAGTCTATGTGCAACAAAGTGGGAAACAATTAGTCAGGTGATAATCCCTGCCATTATTCCTCACTTGCTGACTGGGATTCGCCTTGCTATGGGGGTGATTTGGATCGTTTTAGTACCTGCAGAAATGCTAGGAGTAAATGCAGGACTTGGCTATTTTATCCTCGATACCCGCGATCGCTTGGCATATTCGGAGTTGGCAGCAGTAATTGTGATCATTGGACTAATTGGTTACTTTTTAGATGCTGTTCTTCGTTTTACCCATCAACGGTGGACACATCTGGTTTAGATGCTGTAGACCGTTGTTTAACATTGGATTCAATTTTCTCTATTGCCTTTTGGCAACAAATTTGCACTTCTGTGTCTTCGTCATTTAATCCGGTCCTTAGAGCATCCAGAGCTTCAAGACTACTTGGATGACCAATTGTTAGGTGACTAAGTGCTACAGCTGCTTCTTTTCTGACATCAGAATACTGATCACTCCTTAAACTCTCAATTAATAAAGGCAATAATTCTATTTGGGGAGCTTTTTGTAACAGTTGAATGATCGATTTTCGCACTTGCCAATTTTCATCTGTTATGCCATTTTTTAGGGTGGAGACTGCCACTGAGTTAGCATGATTGACTAGGGATATGGCTGCGTTTTTTCGGACTTGCCAGTCGGAATCATGGCTGATTGATTGACTGAGTAACCCAGGAATTTTTCCATCCTTTAAATATCCTAAAGTTATGGCTGTTGCTCGTCGCACGTTGTTGTCAGCGTCATTGAGTAGTGACAACGCTTTTGGACATATTTGCACTTGATTTAAATAGCGCAAAGTAGTCACAGCAGCCTCTCGCAATTCTGGGTGTTGAGAATTGAAGAAGGATAATACAGCATCTAGGGATCCTATATCGTGGATCTTACGCAACAAAATCAGAATGTTAAGCTGAAGATTAACATTTTCTTTTCCTAATGCGTCCAACAACAACGATAAGTGATGGGAACTTATTAATTCACCCAAAGCTGATAGAGCTTCGATTCTAACCTCTGGATCCCAATCACCAAGATGTTCGAGTAAAGCTGGAACCGCTTGAGGATTACCCAGTTCCCAAAGTGCAGATACTGCAATTTTTTGCACGGCGGTGCTTTCATCTTTCAAAGCAGTTATTAAACCTTCTATAGCTAGATCTTCCCCCAGATGCTGTAAGGACTTTACCGCTACTAGACGATCGCCCACTTCAGGCGATCGCAACATCTCCAACCACTGATTCACCTGGTAATTAGAATCCGTAGACATTTTGAGTCTCTACCGTAGTAAAAAAGGAATTTGTACTGTAATAGCATTGGTTGGACACTCCTTTTCACAGGGTAGACAGAACCAACATTCATCATACTTCATGTAAGCTTTGCCAGTCTCTGGATTTTTAGCCAGCACATCTAAAGGACAAACCTCAATACAGGCCACGCATTTTTCCAGACACTTGGATTCATCCACAATTACTGGGACATCTACTCTTTGATTAATTAAGGTCATAGGTTTATCATTACTCCGTAGTGAAATTATTTTACTGTGAAACCACACTGCTATTTTACAGCCACATCATAAAGTTCGTTGGACAAATCAACAGATACCACATAAGGTTCAATTGCACGTTTGAATAAAATCATTTCTCCCCCTTCAGTTTTCCTCAAATTAACATGACATAGCCATTCAAGATCATTTTGATCGGGATAATCTAACCGGTAATGATATAGTCCCCAACGACTCTCTTGACGATATAAAGATGCTCGTGCTGCCATTTCTGCACAATCACGAATAAAATATACCTCCATACAGCGCATCAATTCGTGAGGATCTCGTGCTCCCATTTCCGATAGTGTTTCATGGTAACGAATAAAATGATTTAGCCCAATTTCCATTTTTTTGCCAGATTTTGGTGGTTGTAGGTAATCGTTAATCAGCCGGCGCAACTTATATTCAACTTGGGTATGGGGAATGCCATTTGGTTGATTTAATGGTGAATAAATCCGGTTTTTTTCAGTTTCTAAAAGATCGGGATCTGGTTTTATATGTTCTACGGTTTCTAAATTCTGAATGTACTCCATAGCATTTTCTCCAGCCAATCTTCCGAAAACAAATGCGCCAATCATATAATTATGTGGAACACTGGCCATGTCTCCAGCTGCATAAAGTCCAGGAACTGTAGTTTCCGCTTTTTCATTCACCCAAACACCGGATGCACTATGTCCACTACATAAGCCAATTTCGGAAATATTCATCTCCACACCATGAGTGCGATAATTTTCTCCTCTGCCTTGATGAAACCTACCTCTACTTGGACGCTCGTTAGCCCACAAAATGCTTTCAATTTCAGAAATTGTATCCTCATCTAAATGGGTCATTTTCATTTGAATTGGACCTTTCCCAGAGTTTAATTCCCTCCAAATCTCTAACATCATTTGACCACTCCAGTAATCACAATTAATGAAGCGGTTTCCTTGACTATTAGCAGTATATGCTCCATAGGGTCCTGCTACATAGGCACATGCTGGGCCATTGTAATCCTTAATTAGTGGGTTAATTTGGAAGCATTCAATGTTAGTTAATTCTGCTCCTGCATGATAAGCCATAGAGTAACCATCTCCAGCATTGGTGGGATTTTCATAAGTCCCATAAAGATAACCAGAAGCTGGTAACCCTAATCTTCCACAAGCACCTGTACAAAGGACAACAGCCTTGGCTTGAATAACTACAAAATCTCCACTGCGTACATCAAATCCAACTGCACCAATTGCTTTACCATCTTCCACTAATATTCTAGTTGCCATAACCCGGTTGATTACTTTCACCTGGTGACGCTTAACCTGACGAGTGAGAATTGTTTTTAAATCTTTGCCCTCTGGCATTGGTAAAACATATTTGCCGACGCGATGTACTTGTTTGACATCATAATTACCGTGGGGATCTTTCTGAAATTTCACCCCCCAACTTTCTAATTCCTTAATAGTTTCATAGCCTAGTTTTGCAGTTTGATAAACTGCTTTTTGGTGCAAAATACCATCATTAGCAATAGTTACCTCACGGACATATTGTTCTGGGGTGGAGTTTCCGGGAATAACTGCTGTATTCACCCCGTCCATACCCATAGCAATTGCACCGCTGCGGCGAATATTTGCTTTTTCTAAAATTAAAATGTCAGCATCTGGGTTTACCTGCTTTGCTTTAATTCCTGCCATTGTTCCTGCGGTACCACCACCAATTACAAGTACATCAGTTTTCACTAATTGAGTAGTTTGATGAGTGGTTTGAGTAGTTCTATAATTCATAAACCCAAAATCTAAAAATCTATCTTGGTCACCACTTCCCGAACATTAATTTGTTTGGGGATTAATTTAAGTTGGTAGAAAGTATCAGCTACCTTCTGTTGGTTGTTAATTACTTCTTCTGTTAAAGGTAACACCCCATAATCACGTCGTCGTTCTGATATTTCCAAAACTCCAACATCTATACCCAAAACAGGTGACAATAACTTAGCAACATCCGAAGGATTATTTTTAGCCCACTTGCTAACTTCATCAACATCACGTAAAACAGTTTTTAATCCTTCTGGATTTTTATCTACAAAGGATTTCGCCGCTAAATAATAACCAAGATTAGGAGCTAGTCCGGTTGCATCCGTAAGAATTCTTGCATCAGTAGCTTTTTGTGCTGCGGCTAAAAAAGGATCCCAAATTGCCCAAGCATCCACATTTTTACCCTCAAATGC
The DNA here is from genome assembly GCA_000175855.1 of Raphidiopsis brookii D9. Lineage (GTDB taxonomy): Bacteria > Cyanobacteriota > Cyanobacteriia > Cyanobacteriales > Nostocaceae > Raphidiopsis > Raphidiopsis brookii. The sequence continues at coordinate 2,783 of ACYB01000040.1, read as the reverse complement.
TATCCGAGCATCCGCTGGAAGTAAGAAGGTCGGTTTGATATCACTATACTTCAAGCCAACCTTTTCTAATGCTTTGACTATTAGGTAATTAGTATTAGAACCTTTGGCAAAGGCCACTTTTTTGCCCTTGAGGTCAGCTACACTTTTTATGGGTGAATCTTTGTGAACAATAATTGCTTCCGCTTTAGTTGCTAAAGGATCATAAGCTACATATAAAAGTGGTGTACCTGCAGCTTGAGCAAAAACTGGTGGCGCTTCCCCGGTATATCCAAAGTCAATACTCCCAGCATTTAACGCTTCTAGCATCGGTGGACCCGCAGGAAATTCAGTCCAGGTCACTGAAACTCCTGATTTCTGCAGACTTTTCTCTAATTCTCCTTTTGCCTTTAATGCGTAGAGAACAGTTGCAGCTTTTTGGTAGCCAATACGAATTACTGTGCTACTATTAGTTAATCTCGAACTTTGACTAGAGTTAGCAGCTTCATTTGGTGATGAAGTCTGATTGTTTCCCGCATTGTTTGTACTATTAGGAGAACAAGCAGTAATAAGAAAGGTTAAACCCAATCCCATACCAAATAGCAGGGATAAGGTACGAATGCTTTTTACCTCGTATTTCTGCCACAATTCAGGTTTGTATTTAAATACTTTTGCATGTAGCTTCGACAACGTGAATGATTTTAGTTGCATGATTTTACTTGGTGGATATTTGGTAACTATGTAGTCGGAAGTGGTTTTCATAAAGTACGAATACTTGATAGAGTAATCGTAGATAACGACTATTAGAGTATCACACATACCGCGAGAAAATACAACCTTATTTTTTATTTTCTATTTCTCATTTGTTCTGGTTCTAGTCGTAGAACATCAATTAATCACAATGCACCTGCGATCGCCTATGGGATCATTTAGCATTTAACCAGATTAAAATTAAAAGATGCGAAAGTTAGGATAGTATTAGAATATGATTGCAGTCACAGAACAGGACCGGTTTTTTACACCTGAAGAGATATACAATATAGTCAAGCAAAGAATGTTTAGTAGTATATGTTCCAATGCAGCAGGGGAATATATGGAAGTTTATAAAAAGAGTCGTTTAGTTCTACCCAGTGGATGTAAGGATAGTAGTTGTGCTCAGAGCTATCCATTTCACCCAGAACTATTTAATCTACTGACTAAGAAGATAGCATCCATTCCTAATTTCCAAAGGACCAGGGGAGCATTGCGCTTATTAGCCTTATTAGCCATAGTAATTCGCTATCTTTGGCAAAAATTAGAATATTTAGCTCAGAATTCACCTACAACCAGTGAAAACGCATCTTTTTGGATCCCCATGATTCACCCCCATCATATCCCCCTGGGTATAGAGGAAGAAATTACCGGAGATTTAACTTCTCGTTTAGATAGACAACTAATGCGAATACCCATCCAAGCAGATATTTATAATTCTGATGGTCGGGAAGCACATAGTCAAATACAGCATAGGGAATGGAGTGCAGCGGGTAAACCACCCTTCACCAAGGTAAACCAAGTGCGGATCTGTTTTATCCTAACAATAAGATAAGTTTATCAATATAAATCAAACTCATACACATAACTTATAATAACCATTGCTTTTAATCCCAAACTTATGTTACATAATCCATTAAAAATATCTATCCTAAGATAGATGATTTTGTAACACTACAAGTTTTATTGTTTACGTACAGGTTTAACAAAATTATCACCAAGTAACTTACCAATGAACCTCGAAACATCAACAAAACTTGTTCTATTATCAATCCTTACAGTATTAACTCCTCTTAATGATGTAATAGCACAAAACACCACGAAGCTGTCTCAAAATCCGACCAGCAGATACACAAGACTAGAGAGCTTATTAAAAGCACAAAACTTCAAAGGAGCAGATACAGAAACTAGCAAAGTCATGCTAGCACTAGCAAACCGACAAAAAGAAGGTTTCCTAACAGCAGAAGATGTAGAAAAATTTCCCTGTAGAGAACTGCGCATTATTGACAAGTTGTGGTTAAAGTACAGTAGGGGCAAATTTGGTATTTCCGTCCGGCAAAAGATATACGAAAGTCTGGGGGGAGTAGAAGGGATTAATAGTAGTGAACTAGATTGGTCTTTCGCAAAACGAGTAGGATGGGTTTCGCGCACGGGCTCGTGGATCGGTTACGACCGACTAAACTTTTCACAAAAAGCCCCGTCAGGTCACTTGCCTCGACGTATATTTTTTTCTGATAGAATGAGGACGTACCAAACAATTTTTATAACGGATAATTTTCCCTCCATGCTTTTCAGGTGTAATACATAAGGATTGCCAGCATCTGTAAACACTTGCAAATTACCAGATTTTGATGAAGGCTTGCTATTCCTAGCTTTTTCCATACCTGGCACTAATGAAAATTGATGAAATACAATTAACCCCGCTTTGTCCTAGAAAGTGGAATTAATGGAACCACACCCCAATACAGCACATTCTTTAAAGACACAAAACTTTAAATAAAATTAGTATTCTGATGTCCCTATTAAATGCCATATCGTGAATGCAGTGCAATAACTTTACAGCTCTTTTTCAGAAGTGGGAGAGTTTTATCTGGTTCAAGAATATATAGAAGGCAAAAACTTGTCCCAGGTAGGACAAATAAAACCAGAACAAGCTACAGTGATTTTGTCTTCTTTATTAAATACCCTCTAATAGTTTATTCGAGTGCAGTAATATCAATACCCTTCGCTTTTAATTGTGATAGCAAGATTTGATACTTTAGTTGCTCCTGCTCTTT
>ACYB01000041.1 GCA_000175855.1 Raphidiopsis brookii D9 | reverse complement strand
GCTTAAACAAGGAGGCTAGTAATTGTTATTCAGTTTATACTGATGAGTATAAGTATTTTTCGCCTATATTGTCCGCAGTAATCCTGGAGAAAGGCTTCACAACGTTTTGGATCATCACACAGGGCGTGACCATGTTGTATAATAATTTCTTTCAGCTTACTCATTAGGTTTAATTTGATAAGCTCTTTGTATTATAATTGTGCTGGTCGGTTTTTCCAAGGGAATGAAGTCCCTTAGGTTTTTAACTGACTGTTATTTGTATGTTTGGGGTGGGTATGCTATGGGTTGCTTCGCCATCGCACTTATATATCAGTTACCTATCTTCCAATAAATCTCATACCTCAAACTAAAGATCTACCTTAGGATAGATGCAAAGATAACTTTTCATGTACTAAAGTGCTTTTGTTTACATTTCATGTAAGGGTTTTGTCCAAGGCTATAAATTTCTTCCAGATGCAGGGTTTATGTCAATAATTTTTTCTATCAATACTTATTGATACCAAATAGGAGAGTATATCTTGGGTAAAATTGCACGAAAATCAACTAACTACCGAACTAAGCGAGAAAAAGATAATAGCATAACCGATGGCAAGTATTTAATACTTATGCTACTAAGTAGTATAGTGGTGGGAGCAATTACTGGTTGGTTTTTCATGACCATAAAACCAGTCAAAAAATACTCTACTACGTTACCAAATAGTCAAAATAGGAATGAGGATTCATTGTTAAAATCCTCATTTAATTCACCACTGGTTAATTCTCCTACTCCAGTGCAATTAACTACACCCCCTATTTCTAATAGATTTAGTGGTTCTCCATTATCAGAGAACACATTAGCTCCTAAAAATGTTAATCTTATCAGTGAATTAGAAAAGTTACAAGGTACAATAGAAAAGTTAAAAAATATTAGTCAAACACAAGACCCTGAAAAAGGATTAGAACTCACAACCAAGCTAATAAACGATTTAAAAGAGTCTGAAAGATTAATAAAAATAGCCAAAAGTAACCATCCTGAACCATCAATTAATCAATATTTAGATACTATCAAGACTTACCAGAAAATGGTTATTCAATGGCAGTACTATTTTCTGAGCAAACGGCAATTATCAAATCAAGTCATTCAAGCCAATCAATCTCTTAAACCGAATAAAAAAACATCATTTATTAACCTTTCTCTGCAAAATAAAACTAAGTTTATTGAAGCTGTAAAAGCAAAATTTATTTCTTTGACATTTGATGATGGACCAACCCTAGAGTACACGCCAAAAATTGTTGCTATATTGCAAAAACATCAAGTAAAAGCAACTTTCTTTGTAGTCGGTAAAAGAGTAGCAAAAAACTGTGAAATTCTGAAGATGATTTATCAAAATGGTCATGAAATTGCGAATCATAGCTATACTCATCCAGTATTTACCCAAATTTCCCAACCACAACAACGTAAAGAAATTATTGATACTCAAGAAAGTATAAACAAGTGTTTGGGATTAGAATATCCCACTCAATGGTTCCGTGCTCCCTATGGATATCAAAATGTACAGGTAGTAGAAACTATTGCGCAATTAGGGTTAAATAACGCCCAGTGGGTTGTTGATACTAATGATTGGCGAAAAACTAGTACGGTCGCCTCTATTAGCAATTCAGTAATTACGGTCAAAAAACCGGGTGTAGTTTTAATGCATGATGGTTTTATGACTAATCCTAACCGAATTCATCCCCAAGAAAGTTCTAGTCGTCAAAACACAGTTGATGCTCTAGAACAAATAATTGTGAAACTAAAGAGTAGGGGATTTGAGTTCGCTACTCTTAGTGAAACTATCAAGTAAACCATATAAAAAACAAAGGAGTTGCAGATGAATAGTTTACTCATTAACCGTTATGAAATTATAAACCCCCTGGGATCTGGAGGATTTGGGGAAACCTTCTTGGCTCGCGATACTCAAATGCCATCACAACGTCTAGTTGTCATTAAACATCTCAAGCCCACTCTTCAAAATAGTCATAGTTCTACTGAATTAATTAAAAACCTATTTCAAAAAGAGGCAGCAACATTAGAAGAGTTAGGAAACCATTGTTCTCAAATTCCTCAACTTTACAGCTCTTTTTCAGAAGGGGGAGAGTTTTATCTAGTTCAAGAATATATAGAAGGCAAAAACTTGTCCCAGGTAGGACAAATAAAACCAGAACAAGCTACGGTGATTTTGTCTTCTTTATTAAATACCCTCAAATACGTCCACAGCAAAAACATTATCCACAGGGATATTAAACCAGAAAATATTATTCTTCGAGATAGTGATCGACTACCTGTATTAATTGATTTTGGTGCGGTGAAGGAAACAATGGGTGTTGTTACCCTGGAATCTGGTTCTACAGTTAGTTCAGTAGTAGTGGGAACTAGAGGATTTATGGCTCCGGAACAAACCACCGGAAGACCTGTGTTTAGTACGGATCTATATGCCTTGGGATTAACAATTATTTATGCTTTAACCCAAAAGCTACCTATTGAATTTAGTGTTAGTCAACTAACAGGAGAAATGGATTGGACAAGTTATGTGCCTAATCTAGATCCAAAGTTAGTACAAGTCTTGAACAAGTCCATAAAGATGGATTTGGGGAGTAGATATTTGACAGCGGAGGCAATGTATTCTGATTTACATAGTTCCTATGGTATACCACTTACCGTATTAACACCTAAAAGTCAAGAAGAGACAGTGGTTGTATCACCTGCTGGCGAAAATAAAAATCTGATTTCCAGTTTTACCAGTGTAGTATTTAATAAAGTAAAGTCCCAAAAAAAGGACACAAAAGTTCCTGTTAACTACACCGGAGTTGCAGTAATTGCATTAAGTATTTTAGGCTTAGCAGGAGGGTTTTATGTAACACAACAAATGTTACAAGCACAGGAAAGAGCGGTCCAATTAGAAAAGGAAAAAAAGGAAGCAGAGGAGAAAAAAGAAATAGCAGAAAAAGAAAGGTTGATAGCTCAAGAAAAGGCAATGGAAGCAGAGAATCTCAGGCAAACAGCAGAACAGCAAAGATTAGCCACTCAGCAAAGACAAGCGCAGGAAGAAAGGAGGCGATTAGCAGCTGAATCGCGACAAGCTAGATTAGAACGCCAAAGATTAGCTGCAGAAAGATTACGTGTAGCAGCTTTATCGGAAAATTATATAAGAACTAATACACCAGATAATAATACTAGCAGTGAATCAGTATATACAACTAATTCTAATGTTAGTAGCAGTTGGAGACCAACATGTGGGGATTCGTATACATCTGGTTCTGAATGGTGGGCAGTAAAAGGTCCTGCTTCTGCACTCAGTGTAGTTAAGAATAAATATTGTGGAGATGCATATATTACCAGTAGGGAAACTCAGGCTGCCAGTTTTAGTTCTGAAAGTTCTGCTTGGAGTTTTGCCAATGCTTTAAGTTCCGAATCTGGATATCAATTTTGGGTTAAAAAGAGTCAATAGAATGGATAGTTGATAAGTAACCTGTACTATTACTCTTATACGTCCCAGTTTTTCCGATTCTTGGGCTTCATGCTCCATCATTAGTCAGAGTCGACTCCCCAGAATGAAGCAGGAAGAGAGCGCCAACTATTCCCTAGTTCCAGTTATCTAGTATGGAAAGGTCTAGTGTTGGGTAGATTTGGGTAAGTCTTTTGTAACGGTTGCTGTAATCTGGGTTAGACCTTTTTCAGTTTTGCACCTTTGAACTATTGCTCCATAGTATGAAATTTTTTGTTTTTAAAAACATGGTATTTCCAACCGACAAAAAACT
>ACYB01000042.1 GCA_000175855.1 Raphidiopsis brookii D9 | reverse complement strand
TCACTTCTATGGTAGCCCTTATGAGGTGGAAGTAGAAAAGGATCTAACCATCAGAAAACAACTGCTAGACGTCATAATCATTAAGAGATATAAAGACAGCGGATTCAATCTGTATCCAGCAGGTTTAGAAAACATGTCTAAACACAACCTAATCAGCTATAAGTCCATCCATGAATCATTCACGGTTTGGTCACTAATGGAATTAATAGGACACTATGTCAATTATCGGAAGCAAACAAGTAAATCTTTGTCGAATCTGCTACCAGAGGAGGACTACAAACTTTATGGATTAACAACCCACGAACCGACCCAATTAATGGGGAAATTAAAATGGAAAGGTGTCAGTCAAGGGGTTTATGATATAGAATGTGTTGGTATGAACGTTAGACTGATAGTGCTTTCTAAAATACCTAAAAGTGCCAATAATGAGTTGTGGAGACTGTTTAGTGCAAAAGCAGAAGTGGTAGAAGAAGCGATTAGCCATTATCAAGAAATTTACCTCAATAGCGAGCATAGCGTGTTAATGCAGCAACTATATGAGTTTTACTTAAAGGAGAAACTACCAATGACATATACATTAGAGCAATTTAAAAAAGATTTTGTAATAAATCACTTGAGAGATATACCGACTGAAGAGGTGTTAAAGCAATATTCTCCGGAAGAGATCAAGCAATATTCTCCAAAAGAGGTGTTAAAGCAATATTCTCTTCAGGACCTCTTAGAAGGACTTTCACCAGAGACTCTGGAGCGCTTGGCAATTATTCTGTCTCAATTGGGTGTCAACCAAATAAAAAATCAGGAGCAATGATATTGGGATGTTAAGATTTTTTTAATCTCTCTTATAAGCTTTTCTGTGTTTAGATAGATGGTTTTTTGCTGGTATAATTCACCGGGCGATCGCCCGGGTGTGAGTACAGTGGGATCTCGCAAGTGCGATTGCGAAGCACTCGCACTCACTGTATTATGCGTCAACAGAATTCACAATTAAATGTGTTGCTGTAAAGAAGATTGGATTGCAATTGATGGTAAAAGTTTAAAAAACACCATGAGTAATTATAATAATAAATCTCAGAATTATGAGCCGACTTACTTAACTTAACCTGGAATATTTCAAGTAGTAACCGCACCAAACTAAAATAATAATTATCAAAGCTCCAATACTAAGCATATTGGGGAGCCAAAACACTACCTCTATTTGATTTAACTCTCCCAGTTGCATTTGCCATGTTGTTTGTCGGTTATTTGTTTCTGGTGGGAGAGGTTTTACCGTGGAATTAATATTCTTGATTCCCCAGGGTGTTTTCAGGGTAAAGTCTATGTTGAAGAGGGGAATTTGAGTTGTATCCGAACTGTTTTGCTGTGCGACCACTCCTGCTAAAGAGCGCAAATCTAATTGATAAATTAAATTATTTCTGGATAGGAACAAAAAGTTATTTTCTTTTAGAGTTATGTTGGAAGTAATATTGATTGGTTCATGGAGAGAGTTTTGTAGGGAGCGTGGATAAAAACTGGCCAATTTCTCCTTTAGTTCCTGACCATGAGTAAAAGGTATTCTCACCATTAGTTCACCAGGAGAAATATATTTAGTGGAACCCCCTATGTTGGTAACGCGTCGAGATAAAGCATTAAACCACTCCCGTAAATAATCACTGCTGAAACTGGTCAAGTTTTCAGCAATCCGAATGTGTTGTACCCATTCAGCATTATTAGTGTCATGAAAATTAATACCCAGGTTGTATTCTACACAACCGGATAAAATTAAAGACATAAAGATGATTAAAATCATCATCACCCTTTTGGAGTTTTTTGCCAGCTTTTATTAAGCTTCTACTATGGATCCTGTTTTTAAAAACCAACCTTGTGGTTTTGTATGTGGCCATATATTTTTTCTTTTAGGAAAGGTAAACTACGTCTAAACCTTATTCAGAAACTCAACCAAACTAAATAGGAAATAGTACAAGCAGCAATAATTAAAGCCACCCAAATAAAAAGATTATCCTGTGTGTTTACCTGACTAAGATCCACATATTCTGAATCCGGGGACTTCTTGGGCGCAGTCGATTTTTGCGGAGCAATTAGGGTTTTGGTTTGACCCTCAGAAATTGTAGCAAAATCAGGTATCTCTGTCATCCATTCTTTTGGTCGTTTGAGTTTGGGAGCTTTTAATATGTAGACTAAGCGCTTAGCCTGGGATTTAACTTCATAATGGGGATGATGGGAAAGCTGTTGACAAAGGGCGATCGCTTCTTGGGATCTTCCCGTAGCTTCATAAGCGTTAACTAACCAGATATTTACTTCTCCAGCAAAGCGAGAATTTTGCAACAGTAGACTGGTAGCTTTTTCCAAATTATCTACAGATTGTTGATATTCTCCGTTCTCAAAGGCAATTTTGCCCTGGGAGTAGAGATTTCTTGCAGTTTCTAGGTTTTCTGTACCCATTGGTGATTAGTTCATTAATAGTTTCCTAGGGCTTAAATTTCTCCTCTAGCTCCGTCGAGAAACTTTTGGATACAAGCCCTATTGGTAGTTACTGAAACTGAGATCCTAAAATCATAGTTCCAATCCCTACATCCGTGAATATTTCTAACAAGAGAGCATGGGGAATACGACCATCAATTATATGGGCGGCCTTTACCCCCTGAGCAAGAGAGCGCACACAGCAGTTAACCTTGGGGATCATACCCCCACTCACTATACCATCATTAATCAATTCTCTTGCTTCTCTAATATCTACTTTAGGAATCAAAGTAGATGGATCTTTGTAGTTTGTTAAAATCCCCCTAGTATCCGTTAATAAAATTAATTTTTCCGCCCCCAAAGCAGCTGCTATCTCTCCTGCTACCGTATCAGCGTTAATGTTATAAGCCTGTCCGCTATCATCAGCTGCTACGCTAGAAACTACTGGAATATAACCACTTTTAGAAAGGGTTTCTAGAATCTTGATATTAATACTGCTGACTTCCCCAACAAAACCAATACTTTCATCTCCCTGGGGACGAGCAGTAATCAAATTACCATCTTTACCACACAGTCCCACTCCCATACCACCAGATTGGTTAATCAGAGAGACTATTTCTTTATTGACTCTACCTACCAGCACCATTTCTACTACATCCATGGTTGGTGCATCCGTTACTCGCAGGCCATTTTTAAATTGTGGTTCGATCCCTAGTTTATCTAACCAGCTATTAATCTCAGGTCCACCACCATGAACCAAAATTGGTCTTAGACCAACACAAGATAAAAATACAATGTCACGAATAACTTTGTCTTTAAGATTACTGTCTTTCATTGCCGCACCCCCATATTTAACTACTACGGTACGACCTGAAAATTGTTGGATATATGGTAGAGCTTCGCTGAGAATTTTAACGCGGGTAGCTTCTGCTTGCCTGATATACTCAATATCGTTAACCATTATGTAAATATTCCAAGTTTGATGCTGAATTTGCTATGAAACTAAATATAATAGATGGCTGGGTTAATTTTGGGATTTCTCCACCGGTGTTTTTAAAACTCCGGGAATTGCCTGCAGAATATTGGTCACAGTTTGTCCTGGTGTTCCTGTTGGGTAATCTCAATATGTAAATCGGCTTGCGAGTATAAACTATAACGCTCATCTAAAAGCGATCGCAATTTACTCTGGGGGTCTGGGTGTTGTAAAAGAGGTCTTGTTTGATCTTCTTTTAATCTCTCTAGTAGTATTTCTACTGATACATCAAGCCAAATTATTAATCCATGATGGAGATAACTCCAATTTTCTCGGCGCAGAACAATGCCTCCACCCGTAGCAATGGTTAATTTAGTGTAGGCACAGACTTGAGCTAAAACATTACTCTCCAGTTGACGAAATGCTGTTTCTCCCTCGGTGGTGAAAATGTCGCTGATGGGTTTACCCGCAGCTTTGACTATAACTTCATCAGTATCTATAAAACTATAATTGACTGCTTGTGCTAGTAAACTACCAATGGTAGTTTTACCACTTCCCATCATGCCAATTAAATATAGGTTTACTCCTTTTAATGATTGCTTGATTGAAGCATCCATGATCTATTCCTCATCTGTCAAAAAATCCCAATCATCATCAGTATCATTATCACTTTTCTTGGTGCTTGGGGGTTGATAGGGGGGAATAATGACTCGATAGTCCGCATCATAAATGGATTCAGTTTTCCCCACCCCAGTATTTTTAGGTGACTGGGAACTGTAGGAATAAACGGAGTCGGAAGGAGAAGCATTCCGCTGGGTTGGTGATTTTGGTGGTTGAGTCGAATCCCAGTCATCACCTTCCTGGGAACTCATTTGCCAATCATCAAATTCATCCCTGCTCTTTTCCCTGGGTATATTCTCTTGACTATAATTATCAAAAGATTTAGATTTTGATCCACTTGGGGGAGCAGATGAACCAGTCTCAGTGGTGGAGTACCCAGTGATTTTCCACAGGGTGCCAATAAAAGTGCTAATAAGTAAAGATGTTAAACCACCAGCAGTAATGCTAAATAAAATCCACAAAGCTAGAGGTAGGGGACGACTCCGCATTCCCAAGAACATTAGGGGTAAGGTGGGAGCAAGATTTTGGGCCAATAAAATTATTAGTCCCACCACTAACACCACTAAAAAAGGCAATTTTCTACTCACCACTAGTTACCAATTGATTTTCTTGCCTCAGATATGCTTGGATAAAATTATCCAGATCACCATTCATTACATCAATAATAGCCGTTGTTTCAAGGTTTGTACGCAAGTCTTTGACTATTTGATAAGGATGAAAAACGTAGTTACGTATTTGATTGCCCCAGGATGCTTCTACCATGTCACCACGAATTTCAGCTATCTCTTGGGCACGTTGCTCCCTGGCAATAACTAAAAGCTTAGCCTTGAGACGAGCTAAAGCTTTTTCTTTATTTTGTAATTGCGATCGCTCTTCTGTACAACGCACTGCTATTCCTGTGGGAATATGAACTATACGCACTGCTGTTTCTACCTTGTTGACGTTTTGTCCACCCTTACCCCCCGCTCGGGAGGTAGTGACTTCTAAATCTTTCTCTGGTATTTCTAGGGTGACGGAGTTATCTATTTGTGGCATAACTTCTACTCCAGCAAAACTAGTTTGGCGTTTACCATTGGCATTAAAAGGAGAAATTCTCACTAACCGATGGGTTCCCATTTCTGCGCGTAGATAACCGTATGCATAACGACCTGTAATTTCCAGGGTAGCTGATTTTATCCCCGCTTCGTCACCTTCAGATTCTTCAGCTAGTGTCACTTTATAGCCATGGGCTTCTGCCCAACGGGTGTACATCCGCATTAACATGAATGCCCAGTCTTGGGCATCAGTACCTCCTGCACCTGCATTGATTGTTAGGACTGCGCCCTGGCTATCGTAGGGTCCGGAAAGTAGTTGTTGTAACTCCCACTGATCCAGATCACGGTGCATTTGGTTAATGGTAGTTTCAGCTTCCTGTAAGAGTCCTTCATCTGCTTCTAGTTCCAATAGTTCCACTACTGCTTTAGTATCTTCTAAGTCAGCCTGCCAGTGGTAATACTGATCTAAGTGAGATTTGAGGTCGTTTAGCTCCTGAAGTGTTTGTTGTGCCTGGTTTTGGTCATCCCAAAATTCTGGTTGGGCTGATATCTGTTCCAGGTCTTGAATTTTGGCTTTGACTGCGGGTACGTCAAAGATAGTCCTGGGTTTTACCCAGGCGATTACACAATACTTCTATTTCCCGTTTTAGTTCTAGAACTTCCATAGTTTATCCTATCCATAAGAACAAGAGTGATGTGGGAGCAGTTAAATGCTCCCACTTTAATTGATTAGAATTGATTAAAATTGATTAGACTAGTCCCGACTATTGAGGGCAATTAACAGTCTCAAAATAAACACAAAAAGGTTAATGTATGTTAGATACATTGACAAAGCTGCGGGCAAGTATTCTTCATTGGTGTAGGTGCGAGGTAGTATGTAAAAATCCACCACTGATGCGCCAGCAAAGAGAAATACTCCCAGGCCGGAAATCCCAATTTCTAACCAGGTGGGTGTATAAACACCAAACAGGGTAAAAACAAATTGAGTTAGGCATACAACAAGCAAGGCTAGTATTCCCAGAGAAATGGTTTTAGTCAGGGCCATGCCATCGGATTCTGAAAGATTACTACCGATTTGACGGGCTACAATGAAGGTAATACCACATCCCAATGCTGCTATGCCAATCCCCTGAATACCCACTCCCTGGGTACCTAGAGCCACGAATACTAAGCCGCTGAGGGTGTATCCTGACAACAGACTATAAATGGCCAGGAGTGGCAAAGCGATGGCATTTTGACCCTTCTTGGCCACATTTTGGGACACAAAGAACAAAATCAGTTCCACTACTACCGCACCCAAGAAACTAGGAAAGAATAATTCTGGGTAGGAATTAATAACACCTAGACCACCATAGGTGCCCACAGCAGTGAGAACAAGACCACCACCAACATAGGGCAAAGCTTTGGCAATAACGTTGGGACCCACAAGACTGTGGTTTTGTGCTTCACGAAAAGCTTGACGAAAATTACTAGTGTTGCTCATACTACAAGTTTACAGCCGAATTTACAAATAGCAATTATCTATCTCATTATAACAACCCTATTATATCACTATGAACTTCCGCGAAGAATTTAAACTATTACTCCGTGCCCGCTATCCCCTAATTTACATTCCTACCCAGGAAGAAGAAAGGGTGGAAGCTACTATTAGGGAAGAAGCAACAAATCAAGGAAATCGCCCGGTCTATACCTGGGACTTTGTTGATGGTTATCAGGGAAACCCTAATGATCAGGGTTTTGGTAAACGCAATCCTCTGCAAGCTTTAGAATTTGTTGAAAAAATACCATCCTCTGTCTGTGCGGTTATAATTTTAAGAGATTATCATCGCTTTTTAGACGATGTGGCTATTGCTCGCAAACTTCGTAATTTATCCCGAGTCCTGAAATCTCAACCGAAAAACATTGTTTTATTATCCCCACGTGTTCTTATTCCCGATGATTTAACGGAAGTTATGACTGTGGTGGAATTCCCTTTACCCACTGTCCCGGAAATTAAAACCGAAGTGGAAAAACTGTTACAGGCCACAGGTAACTCTCTGTCTGGTAAGTTTGTGGATGATTTGGTCCGTTCCTGTCAGGGTCTATCAATGGAAAGAATTCGCCGAGTTCTGTCACGGGCTTTAGCATCCCATGGAGAGCTTTTGCCAGAAGATGTGGACCTGGTTCTGGAAGAAAAACGCCAAACTATTCGCCAAACCCAAATTCTTGACTTCTACCCTGCTACCGAGCAAATCTCTGATATTGGTGGATTAGATAATCTCAAGGACTGGTTAATTCGCCGTGGTGGCTCATTTACACAACGGGCTCGACAGTACGGATTGCCACACCCCCGTGGTTTAATGTTGGTGGGAATTCAGGGAACTGGTAAGTCCCTAACTGCTAAGGCGATCGCTCACCATTGGCATTTACCTCTGTTACGCTTAGATGTGGGTCGTTTATTTGGGGGTTTAGTTGGTGAGTCAGAATCCCGCACGAGACAAATGATTCAAGTTGCTGAAGCTCTAGCTCCCTGTATATTGTGGATTGATGAAATTGATAAGGCTTTTTCTGGTCTGGGTAGTAAGGGTGATGGGGGAACAACTAGTCGGGTATTCGGTACTTTTATCACTTGGTTAGCAGAAAAGACCTCTCCGGTATTTGTGGTTTCTACTGCTAATGATATTCAGTCTCTACCTCCGGAAATGTTGCGTAAGGGGCGATTTGATGAAATTTTCTTTGTGGGTTTACCCACCCAGGAGGAAAGAAAGGCTATTTTCCATGTTCACCTATCTAGGTTACGTCCCCATAATGTCAAGGGTTATGAAATTGATAGATTGGCCTACGAAACTCCTGATTTTTCTGGAGCAGAAATTGAGCAGACTTTAATTGAAGCTATGCACATTGCGTTCAGTCAAAACCGTGATTTCACCACTGATGACATTTTAGAAGCTGCTAGTCAAATCATTCCTCTAGCTAGAACAGCTGTGGAACAAATTCAACAACTTCAAGAATGGGCAGCTTCTGGTCGAGCCCGTCTAGCTTCTAAGCATAGTTCTTTAACTGAACGTATACAACGTCAATTATAGTAAGTTATGGGATGTATCTTCTTGATAAAGTAAGGAATAATTATGCTCTCTGGTTTGCTTAAATTTGTACTTGGGTTTTTGTTAGCGATCGCCGTTTTGTTGGGTAGTGGTATGACAATAGCCATATACTTTATCAATCGCACTGCCATCACTCCTCAAAAACCCATGTTTCCTAATGATAATCCCGATCCAAAACCTAATTTACCCAGGGTTACCCGGAAAAAGGTGGTTAAGGTGAAACCAAAACCTATCGCAACACCAGACCTCCCAAGGGAATCACCTACTCCTTTACCATCAGGATCCTACACTGCTGTGGTTACTTGGTCACAAGGTTTGACTATGCGAGATAAGCCCGCTTTTGAGGGTCAAGCCATTGGTGGAGTTGCTGGTAATCAAAAAGTGATTATTTTAGAAACCAGTCAGGATGGTAAGTGGGAAAAATTAGGATTCCAGATACTAATCAAGAAGGTTGGGTTAAAAGTGGCAATACGGAAAAATCAAATTAATAGCGATAAATGGGAACCCAGTTGGTTCTTATTTACTTCTATTCGCGCCTGAAACGCTTCCTTGAGATGGGGAATATGGGTCACAGTCAAAATACAGGCAAAATCAGTCGCTATTGCGTTGATTGAAGCAATCAGGCGATCGCATCCTTCCGTATCTTGGGTGCCAAATCCCTCATCTATAATTAACAACTGCAGTGCAGCACCAGCACGCTGGGCCAGCAATTTAGCCAATGCTAACCGAATGGCAAAGTTAATTCTAAACGCCTCCCCTCCTGAATAAGTTTCATAAGCTCTTGTACCTCTTGTGTCAGCAATTAAAATTTCTAAAGTGTCCACCAACTTAGCGCTTTTCTTAGTTGATTTACTCCCCAACTTCTGGGTAATAAACTGTACATGTAACTGACTACCACTCAACCGAGAAAGTAACTTATTGGTCTGGGCTTCCAGTTGTGGTAACACATTTTCAATCATTAGTGCTTGGATACCATTTTTACCAAAGGCCTGTGCCAATTCCTGATAAACGCGCTGTTTTTTCTTACAAAGTGCTAATTGCTCCTTTTCTTGCTCATACTGATTTTGGAGCAGTTCTAACTGATTTATTTTTTGTTCCAACCTGCCTAAATGAGTAATAGTTTCATCCATTTCTTGACGACGAGCTACCATTTTTCGGTCTAAATCAGCAATTTTCTCTCTTGGATTGACCATAGACGCTAATTGCTTCTGTATTTCGCCTATTTCCATGGCAAATTTTTGTTTTAGCGCCTCTCTTTGCTGCAAATCACTACTCAAATCTGCCAGTCTTTTTTCCAGATAAGGATATTGTTGTTGAGCAGATAACAACTGCTGATGTTTCAATTGCCAATGTTGACTCCCTTGAACTTTTCTATGAATTTCCTGGTGTGCTTCATGACTATAATCAATAGCAGCAAGATCCACTGCTAATCCCCTAATTTCCTCAGCTATTGGTGAATTAGTCTGTTCCCATAGCACTTGTGCTTGTAACTCCTCAATCTTGGCTACTAGTTTAGGCTTAATCTGTGCTATTTGAGCTATTTTCTTTTGAGCATCTTTAATCTGAGCTTGTTTAATTTCTGCCCATCGCCAACGCTCTATGTCACTTCTAGCTAAAGCGTGATTTTCTTCCTGATAATTTAGTTGTTGTAAATGCTGATCTACCTCTTGTAGTTCCTGTTGTAGTTCTGGAGCATAATCCCCTTGTAATTGAGCCTGTAAACTTTGCTTTTCTAAAGCAAGTTGCTTCAACCTTTCTCGATTATCGATCATAGCTTGTAGCTTAGCACCCAATTCTCCTTTCTTTTGCCTTAAAGACTCATATTCTGCCACCTGTCGGGAGATTGTCTGATATTCCGACCTTAATGCTTTAATTTCTTGGTCAGACACTGCCAATAATTCCCGTATTTGCCAAAATTGTTCCTGAGTATCCTTGTATTCTCCCTGAGTTTTTTCTACAACCCGACTCCAATTATGCTTATCTAAAGGACATTCACAGAGGGGACATAGAGCATTAGGCTCCTGAAGTAGCTGTATCTTTTGTTCCAGCTTACCCAAAGATTTCTCGTATTCAGTTTGATGAGTTTGCAAACGTTCAATTACATGACGACGATCATTTCCCTTTTCATGTACCCTTTGCAGATAAACGCGTTTCTTTTCCAACTCCTCAATTTGCTTATCCAGCTGTGTAGCAGAATCCTGTAACCGAGAGAAGTCAGAATCTTTGGATTGTAGTTGTTGTCGAGTATTTTCCAACCCCTCCAATTTAGCTGACAAAGTGGCATAAACCCGGTCTATCTGACTTTGTAAACTTGCTCGTTGTTGGAGGAGGGGAGTCACCTGAATTTGTAACTGATCCATCTGGTTAAGATGTTCACGAGCAGCAAACAGACTGATCAAGGCAGCTTCTACTTCTTTAGACTTATGTAAGCACCCTTGTAATTCCTGCTCTTGTTTTTCCGAGGACCTTAATTCTACTGACTCTTGTTGTATTTGTAGTTGAATGGCTTGGACTCGTGTCATAAGTTCCTGTTCTCGTGCTTGTTTAGAACTAATAGCACGATTATGTTGCTCAAATTTCCTAGTAAAAGACTCTTCCTGAGATTGTAGAGCTTGAAAACCAATATAACCAGCTGTAATTTCTTCAGACTGACCTAAAATAGAATCTAACTCCTCCAATTGAGACTTGACAATTGAACCATCTTGATAAAGGCGATCGCATTCTAGAACGAGATTTTGGCACTGTTGTTGAACTACCCCCAACTTAGTTTCCCAATCGTGACGTTGACGTTCAACCAGCTGTAGATCTTGCAAGTGTTGATAATCAGAAGTCTGTTGTTGTTGCAGATGATGTAATCTAGTTTCCAAAGTTGCTCTTTGGGTTTGAATTGTTTCCCTCTCAGTCAATTGTAATTGAATGTTGTGGATAGAACGTTCCAACTCTTCCACCCTTCCCTTACACTGCTTGGAATTATCCTTAGCTCTTTCCTCCAACAAATCGTACTGATTAAGCTTTAACAACTCCGCCAAAATCTCCTTACGTTGAGCAGGCCCTTTTAGCATAAATTCATCAGCGCGTCCTTGACGGAGGTAAGCCGAATTAATAAAAGTTTCATAATCCAACTTAATATGTTGGAGAATCAGGTCCTGGGTAGCACGGATCCCCTTACCCGTAAGAGGACGAAAACCAGCAGGAGTTTCCAGTTGAAATTCTAACATACCCGTAGCACCTCGGGCACGAGTACGGATTACCCGATATTTTTGTAAATTGTTGTAGAAGGTAAAATCAACCCTAACCTCTTGCGCTCCAGCATAGATAACATCATCCTCAATATTGGCACGACTTTGACCCCAGATTGCCCAAGTTATAGACTCCAACAAAGAAGATTTACCTGCTCCATTAGGACCACAAATGCAGGCCGTGTGCAATCCCGTAAAATCTAAAGTTGCATCACGGTAACTCAAAAAGTTTTTTAGAATCAGTCGAACTGGAATCATTATTAACTCTGGTGAGATATATACACAGGGTAGCAAATACTTCTATCCTAATAGTTTATTTCAAATTAGGGATGCAAAAAAGGATTTTTTAGTGTTGAATGTTAAAGAGTGAGGAAATTCTTGATATTAACCATGGATTTCGTCCCAAACAATACTAACAACTTAGAGATGTTACCATATCACAATACTACCCAATGATGTGAATACTATGTTTTTAGCCAAACATCTTTTTTGCTTATCAAGTTTACTAACCTTAGTGGTTTTAGGTGGTGGTCTTTCTGCAACAGCACAGGTTAGTCCATCAGATAATGCTGCTCCTCCTGATCAAGCTACCCAGTCTCAAATGGATGCTGCTTTAACAAGACCCATTCAAGAAGGGGGAAGTTATATAGGGGTGGGAGGAAATATTGGTATAAGTGGTGGTAGTTCCCCATTAGCTGATGGTAATTTTGGAATTGTCAGCAAGCTCTCCCTTTTCAATTCATTCTCAATCAGACCGGGAGCGGTTTTAGGTAGAGAGACCACACTTATATTTCCCATCACTTATGATTTTGCCTACCCACAAATAAAACAAGTATTAAATGGTTCCACCCTACCCATTGCTCCCTATGCGGGAATTGGCGTGGCAATTAAAGACAGTAGGGATATTAATGTGCGAGTTCAAAATGATAAATATCCTAGAATTGCTCTGTTATTATCCGGTGGTGTGGATATGCCATTAAGTGATAGATTTACCGCTACAGCATCTATCAATGCGGGGTTTTTCCGCTCCGTTGATATTGGTTTGTTATTTGGTGTGGGTTATAGATTCAGCGGAATTTAGTCACCAGGGGGAGGGTACTTCCCAACCCCCCATAAACCTATTTGGGACTTACTTGGTCAATAACTGTGATTTTACCATCATCACCCACAGTCCAAACATCATAAACACCGAGTACATCACCATTAGCATCCACATCCACATCCCCGCTAGCGCCTTGGTAATTAATCTTTGTACCTGCTTTGAGCAATTTGAGTCCTTCACACACATCAGAAACTTCTGTGCCACTACCTTCAGCAACTTCCCGAATTTTGCTGGAAATTCCCACACCGGTATTTTCTTTAGCCGATTGAGCTGCTAACACCAACAAAGCTGCAGCATCCCAGGCTTGAGGTGCGTATTCTCCCGGAGTGCCACCTTTCTTTTGTTGCCATAATTTTTTGAAGGACTCTAGGGCTTTACCGTTGGAACCGGGGGTTGTTCCTATTGCTCCAGATAATAAATATTTACCATCTGCTCCCTTACCTACCTGTTCCGGGAAGTTATCTGATTTCACTCCATCAGTCAATAGAATTTGTACTCCCTTAGCTACTCCTTGTTGATAAGCGGCTTTAAGAAATAAACTACCTGTCTCTGCGTACATTACACCCAAAACTGCATCTGGCTTACCCGAAAAAGCGGCACTAGCTTCAGTTTCAAAAGTTTGGGCTTTAGGGTCATAGCGCACAGGTTTATTTTTATTAACTACTGTTCCACCTAATTTTTCAAAAGTTTGTACAAATGCTTTTTCAAAACCTACACCATAGTCGTTATTAATCACAACTGTGGAAACCCTCTTAAAACCTTTTTTCTTGGCCAGTTGAGCTAAAGCCAATGCTTGATAGGTATCTGGTGGTGCAGTCCGTGCCCAAAAACCTTTAAAGTCACCTTTTTGAGCTTTTTGGGTAAATACGGGACTGGTGCTTCCTGGTGATATCAGCATAACTTTATTGGGTGTAGCTACTGAAACAGCTGCGGTGGAAACACTACTAGCAAAGGAACCAACTACACCAGCTACTTTATCTACTGTAGCTAGTTTAGTCATACCAGCTGCACCACTTTCTGGTTTAGTTTGGTCATCTACTTCCACTAGTTGTACTGGTTCACCATTTACACCACCACAAGCATTGACGGTTTCTACTAGTAGGGGAACTGAAGCTGCCATTTGTTGACCAATGGAAGCTAGATCCCCAGTGGTTGGCAATAAACTACCAATTTTTAGTCCTTTACCACTTCCTGTGTTTGTAGGTGAGGTAGTATTATTTGTACTTTGGGTTGTATTTTCACAACCACCCAAAAAACAAGCACTAGTTGCCAATGTTACACTCAACACTAGAGAAACGTTACGTTTTAACATTTGTTTCCTTTCACTCCTTACAATACCCATAGTTTAAGATTAAATTGTTATTTCTGATGCTTTGCCACATTTTGCCACATTTAGACAGAATGATTATTCCACAAGTTTTTATTTTTGTCAACCGGTATAATCGATATTTAATAATTGTTCCAGGGTGTAAGGGCACTCAGCGGGAAACTGTACTTTAAATTTTGTCTTGATCTGGACAAATTTTAATGCTCTTTGATAAGTATTTTCCATCTCCTGAGCTAGAAACAATTGTAAGTTGGTTGTTAATCTATCTTGCATTTGATAACGAAATCCCAGCAATTCTGATTGCCAATGATGACTATTTATTTCGTGTTCTTCCTGCCAATATTGTATCAATAATAAGTGTCTGATAATCTGCTCTAATAAACTCCTAACTGCATTTTTTTTCTCATTACCCAAGTCAGTTAATTCCTCAATTAAATTTTCTAAATCCAGCTGGTCAAACTGCCTATTCTTCAATAGTTTAATGTTGGTCAATAACCACTGGTAATCATCTGTTTCGTACAGTTGTTGTAAATCTCCTAACTTTAAGTCTTTTAACTTGCCAATACTCATACTTTACCTCTAAGCTTTTCATTTACTAATGGTTAGTCAACTAAGATAATTAATATCTAGCAACTGTTCTAAACTGTAGGGAGATTCTCTAGGAAAATCAATTTGATAGTTTGTTTTTCGTTGTACGTAACCTAAGGCTCTTTGATAAATCTTTGGCATTTCTCCAACTAGATGGCTACGTAAGTTACTGGTTAATTTACTATTTAGCTGATCTCGAAAGTTATAAATTTCCGCTTGCCAATGTCCAGAATTTCTCTCAATTTCCACATTCCAATACTGGTAGAGTAATAAGTGCCTAATAATCTGTTGCAGCAAACTTTCTACTGCATTTTTTTTCTCATTACCCAAGTCAGTTAATTCCTCAATTAAATTTTCTAAATCCAGCTGGTCAAACTGCCTATTCTTCAATAGTTTAATGTTGGTCAATAACCACTGGTAATCATCTGTTTCGTGCAGTTGTTGTAAATCTCCTAACCCTAAGTCTTCTAAATTCCCAATATTCATACTTTACTTCCCTAAATATTAGCGACTAGAAAACCTTGTACTTTATCTAAATAAGTCTCTGGATCCTCTAACATAGGAAAATGAGCAGTATCAGGGATTATTTCTAACTGAATTTTATCATTCAAATTGGCTGCTTTTTTCCCGAGATCAGCAGGAATGATGATATCATGCTCTCCAGCAATTAATAATGTGGGTACTGTTAATTTGGCAAATTCATCAGGCATGGTTTCTGCTTGTTCTTTGCTTACAGATGTGAAAATTGTCCCTAGAGCTGCATCGTAATTCGCAGCTACAAAATCTTCTAAAAAGGCTATTCTTTCACTATCAGGAATTGGACGATGCAAAAATCTCGCCATGAACATTCTGTCAGCTAAGGGTATTTTGGTTAACCATTGAGGGCGAAATTTAACTACATATCCACCAAATTGATAAAATGCAGCAAAGGCTTTTTCGTCATATTCAAAAATTCCACTACAAGTCAAAATCCCTTTCACCACCCTTTGGGGATAACGATTGAAAAATAAGGTGGCAATTGAAGCTCCCATGGAATGAGCATTAATATACACTCGCTCTAGGTTCAATTGGTTTAATAAAGCTGCTAAATCCTCCGCGTATTCTGTTAGTTCATAACTTAATTTAATAGGTTCTTGATTATTCTTAGGCTGACACTCGGAACTACCAAAACCTCTTAAATCATACAACAAACAATCAAATCTCTCCGATAATACTTCGGCTGTACTGCGCCAATATCTACAAGAACCTGCCCAACCATGCAAAAACACTATCACCGGTTTTGCTATTTCCGATGGTTTTCTTATCCACTCATAGTAGTGATTCACACCGCGAACTTCTATATAAGCCATAAACCGCTAGTTATAATCTATATAATATATAGCTTTTTTATATAGGTTTTCCAGAACACTTACCACAGGATTAATAAAGAATAGGGGGACACGCTATATCTCATCCCCAAACTCTTTTATCTATCTAGTCTAGGCAGATTCTGGCTTAGGTAGGGAAGAAGGATGAACTAACAATTCAGCTGTAGAACGCTTCTCTACCATCTCTCTTGTCACTGTGCAGGTGGTTACATCTTTACGAGATGGCAACTCATACATTACGTCTAACATTAGTTCCTCTACAATCCCTCGTAGCGCCCTGGCTCCTGTTTTTCTCCTGTATGCCTCTTGGGCGATCGCACTTAATGCTTCTTCTTTAAACTCCAGGTTTACATTATCCATTTTAAGCAGTTTTTGATATTGCTTGACTAAAGCACTACGGGGCTGGGTGAGAATGGCCATGAGAGCATCCTCATCCAAGGGTTCAACCACTGCTACCATGGGCATGCGTCCGATAAATTCTGGAATCATGCCGAATTTAACTAAATCATCGGGTTCTAATTGTTTGAGGGTAGTTGCTACGCGTTTTTCTTTAGATTGCCCTTCCCCAGACTGCACAAAGCCCATTGACTTTTTGCCAACTCTGTGGTCTACTACTTTTTCTAAACCGACAAAAGCTCCGCCGCAAATAAACAGGATGTTGCTAGTGTCAATCTGAATGCAGTCCTGATAGGGATGTTTACGTCCCCCTGGGGTGGTACATTGGCAACAGTACCTTCTAACATTTTTAAAAGGGCCTGTTGTACACCTTCACCAGATACATCCCTAGTAATGGAAGTGTTTTCACTCTTACGAGCAATTTTATCTATTTCGTCAATGTAGATTATCCCTCTTTGTGCTTCTTCCACATCCAAGTTGGCAACTTGTAATAGTCTCAGGAGAATATTCTCTACATCCTCTCCCACATATCCTGCTTCTGTTAAGGTTGTGGCATCCGCTACAGCAAAGGGAACATCCAGGATTTTGGCTAAGGTTTGAGCTAACAGGGTTTTACCACAACCAGTAGGACCAATTAAGAGAATGTTGGATTTTTGTAACTCCACACTATCCTCTGCTTTACCTTGAGCTACTGCTAACCGTTTGTAGTGATTGTAAACAGCAACAGAAAGAACCTTCTTTGCCTCGTCTTGCCCAATAACGTGATCATCTAAGTAATTTTTAATTTCCCTGGGTTTAGGAATTTGATTCAGGGAGAGATTAGCAGAATTAGTACGACGTTTTGGAGTTTGTTCTGGTTTGGGTGGGGAAGAATTTGCCGGGTTATTAGCAGCATCTAACAGTTCTTCGTCCAAAATTTCGTTGCACAGCTCAACACATTCGTCACAGATGTATACTCCCGGACCTGCAATTAATTTCCGCACTTGCTCCTGAGACTTGCCGCAAAACGAACATTTTAAGTGTGAATCGTATTTAGACATATCAAGCCTCTTATTTAACTATGGTGACTGGTGCCCCAGATGAGGGGAGATTTTGCCTGGAAATAACCTGGTCAATTAAGCCATAATCTTTAGCTTCCTGTGGTGACATAAAAAAGTCACGCTCGGTATCAGCTTCAATTCTTTCTAAAGGTTGCCCAGTATGTTTTGACATTAGTTGATTTAAATTAGCTTTAATGTAAAGAATCTCGCGCGCTTGGATTTCAATATCAATTGCTTGTCCTTGAGCACCGCCCAGTGGTTGATGAATCATGATCCGTGAATCTGGTAATGACATGCGCTTGCCCGCAGTCCCTGCAGTTAACAAAAATGCTCCCATACTAGCTGCTAGTCCAAAACAAATAGTTACTACATCAGGACGTATTTGTTGGATAGTATCATAGATTGCCATTCCTGCATAAACAGACCCCCCAGGGGAGTTGATGTACAGTTGAACGTCCTTTTCTGGGTCTTCCGCATCCAGAAACAACAATTGGGCAACTATGGAGTTGGCTACATTGTCATCTATGGCCGTTCCTAAAAAAATAATCCGCTCCCGCAACAATCGCGAGTATATATCAAATGCTCTCTCCCCCATACCAGATTGTTCCACCACCATGGGGACAATACTGCTAGGGCTAGGATTTATTCCATTATAACCACATTGGATATTCATGGTGGTCAGACTGGTAATTGGGGCATTTTCCGACTGTGATATAAGCATACAAAAATATTTAAAACTTCAGTTAGACTAATTTGGACAGGATGTAACTCCATGGGAGATGAAGGCGAGGATATGGTTTTTAAATATCACGGTTTTTAGGGTTCGTGCTAACCATTATGCCTTATATTTACTTTTCTTGTGGTTTCTTTGGAAAAATTAGGTATTTATTCATGGGAAGACTTTGCAAACTACTAGTGTCTATGTGTCTTCCCATTCTTCTTACTCAGGAGTGGCGGTTTCTGGTTCCTGGTCTCCACCACTCAAGGAACCTTCTGGTACTAGTTCTATGGATGAGTTGGTAATTAGCCACTCCAGAACTTTCTCTCTTTCTAACTCTATCTCTAATACTAAATTTAAATTCTTTACATCTATGTCTTCATTAGAGTATTGTTGTAACACCTCGGCGGCTTTTTTCTGAACTTCTTCCTTATCTACTGTGATTGATTCCTGTTTAGCGATTTCTCTTATGGCTAAGTCGCGTTTAAGATCCTCAATTGCAGAGGGTCGTATATTTTCTCGTAATTGAACAACGGTTTCCCTAGTGAACAGTCTTTTCACGTCCAAACCCTGCTGTGCCAGATTGAAAGCAGTTTTCTCCAATTTGTGATCTACCTGCTGTTCAATCATGGTTTCTGGCAAATCAATTTCTACATGCTGCAACAACTCTTGCAACAAGGCGTTGTGCTTATTTTCAGTATTTTTTTCTTCCACCTTCTGTTGAAATTGTTTTTCTAAGGATGCTCTTAATTCTGCTAAAGTTTTGAAATCACTGACCTCTTCGGCAAAATTGTCGTCTAGTTCCGGTAGTTCTTTTTCCTTAATTTCCTTGAGTGTTACTGTAAACAATGCTGCTTTATTGGACAGTTCCTCATCAGGGTAATTATGGGGAAACTGGGCTGGAATTTCCCTAGTTTCTCCCGGAATCATGCCTACTATACCAGTGACAAATCCAGGAATAAACCGATCCTCATTTAAATCTACTGAAAAATCTTCTCCCTCAGCGCCAGGAATCGGTTTTGGGTCTTCTGTCAGTACTCCATGAAAATCCACTAGCGCTACATCTCCTAGTTGGGCCGCCCTTCCCTCTACTGGGACTAAGGTCGCTATTTTCTCCCGTTCTTCCTCAATGGCCCGATCTACTTGGCTGGAATCATACTTGACTTCCTCCGCTTTAATTTGCATTCCTGTGTATTGTTTAATTTTTACTTCAGGTTCCACATCCACTGCAGCGGAAAATGTCAAGGTTTCTCCTGGCTTATATTTACCAATAAGATCATCGAAAGATGAAACCAGTTTTGGCTGACCAATGGCTTTTATATTCTCTTGTTTAACTGCTTGTTCAATAGCTTCTGGAATTAATTCTTCTAATACAGATGCTTTAACACGATTTGCACCAATACGTTGCAATAATATCTGTCGGCTTACTTTGCCTTTACGAAACCCAGGAATGTTTACATTACGCATTAGGTCTTTAATTACTTGCTCGTACTTTTCTCTGGTGGATTCCTGTGTAATTTCTATTTCTAGTCCAATTTGGCTTTTTTCTAGTTTTTCCTGGGTAATTTTCATGCTTAGTCTCTTGTGGTATTTTTATCTTGATAGCTGTAGTAATCTGATTTAACTAACTTGCTAGGGTACAGATGTTGTGATAATCGCTGATAATCAACAGCAACCGTTAGAAATTATAAATCAGTTTTGTGCAGTTTGGGGAATGGTATAGTGTGTGGTGGAAACTTAAACCAGCTTGCTACCCCCATTGTCCATTCCCTATTTTATCTAAAAGTTGTTTTTAGCCAACCTCATATCCATTCTACTCATGGTGATTTTCTGCTACAATGGAGGGGATTAGTTTAAGGAGTCCCATTTGTCTAAATCCTATTCTATAGCTATTTTGGGTGCTACCGGTGCTGTTGGTACAGAACTACTGGAACTACTAGAAAGTCGTAAATTCCCGGTCGGTAATTTAAAATTATTGGCATCAGAACGCAGTGCTGGCAAGGTTATCCAATTTCAGGGAGAAAATCTGGTAACAGAGTCAGTTAATGACCGATCCTTTGACCAGATTGATATTGTTTTGGCTAGTGCTGGAGGTGGAACCTCCAAAATTTGGGCCCCAAAGGCCGTGGAGAGGGGAGCGGTAGTTATAGATAATTCTAGCACTTTCCGCATGCACCCGGATGTGCCTTTGATTGTCCCAGAGGTCAACCCTCAAGAATCGGCGAATCATAAAGGGATTATTGCTAATCCTAACTGTACAACAATACTAATGGCATTGGCTGTTTGGCCGTTACATCAGGTCAAACCGGTTAAACGAATTGTAGCTGCTACCTATCAATCAGCCAGTGGTGCTGGAGCTAAAGCCATGGAAGAGGTGAAAGTCCAATCCCAGTTAATATTGGAAGGTAAACAACCCGTGTCCGAGGTTCTTCCCTATCCTCTGGCCTTCAATTTATTCCCCCATAACTCTCCCATGACTAGTATGGGATATTGTGAGGAGGAATTAAAAATGGTCAACGAAACCCGGAAAATATTCGGGAATCAAGATATTAGAATTACTGCCACTTGTGTGCGGGTTCCCGTACTGCGAGCCCATTCGGAAGCTATTAATCTGGAGTTTGACACCCCTTTTGCTCCACATACTGCTAGGGAAATTTTAAGCCGTTCCCCCGGTGTTCAATTGCTGGAAGATTGGCACAAAAATTATTTCCCCATGCCCATGGAAGCTAGTGGTAAGGATGAGGTTTTGGTGGGTAGAATTAGACAGGACATTTCCCACCCCTGTGGACTGGAACTGTGGCTATGTGGTGATCAGATTCGCAAGGGAGCAGCTTTAAATGCTGTACAAATCGCTGAATTATTAGTCGAACAAAATCTTCTGGGCTAAACTACGGTATGATCAATTTGTAATCCTCGATTGTCAGTCATCTTTGATAATTTATTGTAAGGAGTGAAAAACGGGTGGGAGATTTTGGCACAGTCATAACGGCAATGATTACGCCGTTTACACCGGAGGGGAACGTTAACTACGACATGGCAGGAAAATTGGCCTCCCATCTGGTTGATAATGGCACAGATACTGTGTTAGTATGTGGTACAACTGGCGAGTCCCCTACCCTCAGCTGGGATGAAGAATACCAGCTGTTTGTTGAGGTACTACAAGCTGTGTCGGGAAAAGCTCAGGTAATTGCAGGTTGTGGTTCTAATTCCACTACAGAGGCGATCGCAGCTACCCAAAAAGCAGCTAAATTGGGTCTACATGGTTCTTTACAAGTGGTACCCTACTACAATAAACCTCCCCAGTCAGGACTATATAACCATTTTCAGGCGATCGCCAAATCCTGTCCGGATATGCCAGTCCTGTTATATAATGTCCCTAGCAGAACAGGTCAAAATTTAATTCCAGAAACAGTTATGCGACTGGCAGAAATTGATAACATTGTGGGAATTAAAGAAGCTAGTGGTAATTTGGATCAAACCAGCGAAATTCGCCGCTTGACACCACGGGAGTTTCAGATTTACTCTGGAGATGATTCCCTGACTTTACCCCTACTGGCAATTGGGGCCAAAGGAGTGGTTAGCGTGGCTTCCCATTTAGTAGGTAATCAAATTAAACAAATGATTGAGTCTTTTAGTCTTGGCCAGGTTAAAACTGCTACCGAGATTCATCTACAACTCTTTCCCCTGTTTAAGGCTTTGTTTTTAACTGCCAACCCCATTCCCGTTAAACAGGCACTAAAAATAATCGGTTGGGATGTAGGCTCCCTGCGTCTGCCACTATTAGAAGCTGATATGGAAGTATGTCAGAAATTAAAAACGGTGTTGTGCGAAATGAAATTGGTCTGAATCACCATTTTAAAATATCTTCATTGGTACTTTTATAAGCAGAATGATAAAGATTACCTACAGGTAGCATTGAAGAAGTTTCATCTCTAAATAACAAGTGTTAAAACTTTAACAAGAATGTGAAAATGTATATAAACAAAGTGCCTTGACAAAATACACAGGAGTATCTTTACCCCAGGGTTTGGTGGTTGACCATATTGGGGGAGATGATATACAAGCGTTCTATTTTATACGATAAATCTAACTTTCAACTGACGGATCACTGACACAATATCTAGGAGACAATGGCTAGAAACGAAGTTAATTCTGCCCTCAAAATTATTCCCTTGGGGGGACTGCACGAAATAGGGAAAAACACATGTGTTTTCGAGTACGAGGATGAAATTATTCTCCTGGATGCTGGACTGGCTTTCCCTACAGAAGCTATGCACGGTGTGAATATAGTATTACCCGACACCACATACTTGAGGGAAAATAAGCATAAGATTCGGGGAATGATTGTTACCCATGGTCACGAAGACCACATAGGTGGCATAGCATTTCACCTGAAACAGTTTGATATCCCGGTTATTTACGGTCCCAGATTAGCACTAGCTGTACTGGAAGGAAAACTAGAAGAAGCAGGAGTGAGCGATCGCACCCAATTAAGAAAGGTAATGCCTCGTGACGTGGTACGCATTGGCAAGTCCTTTTTTGTGGAATATATTCGCAATACCCATTCCATAGCGGACAGTTTTACCGTTGCTATTCATACTCCAATAGGGGTGGTAATTCACACAGGGGATTTCAAAATTGACCACACGCCCATAGACGGAGAAACCTTTGATTTACAGCGTCTAGCAGAACATGGAGAAAAGGGAGTATTGTGTCTCCTGAGCGACTCAACCAATGCGGAGGTGCCAGGTTTTACTCCTTCAGAGCGTGCGGTTTATCCCAATCTGGATCGAGTATTTTCTCAAGCGAGGGGAAGGCTATTTGTCACCACATTTGCTTCCAGCGTTCATAGGATCAACATAGTACTGCAGCTGGCCAAGGAACATAATCGGGTGGTAACAGTTATAGGACGTTCAATGTTGAACTTCATTGCCCATGCCCGTAATCTGGGTTACATCAAGTGTGAAGACAATCTATTTCAGCCCTTACATACCATTCGCAACTTACCAGATGAGAACGTAGTGATTCTGACCACTGGTTCCCAAGGGGAAACCATGGCCGCCATGACCCGTATTGCCAATAAAGAACACCCCCACATCAAAATTCGAGAGGGAGACACAGTAGTTTTCTCTGCCAACCCCATTCCTGGTAACACCATTGCCGTGGTCAACACCATTGACAAACTAATGATCCAGGGAGCCAAAGTAGTCTACGGTAGAGAGAAAGGAGTACACGTTTCCGGTCATGGTTGTCAGGAAGATCAAAAACTGATGATAGCTCTAACCCGTCCTAAATTTTTTGTACCTGTCCATGGGGAACACCGGATGCTGGTTAAGCACTCGGAAACCGCCCAAAGTATGGGAATTTCCCCAGAAAATATGGTAATCATCCGCAATGGAGATGTGATAGAATTAGCAGAAAACTCCATCCGCATTGCTGCTCAAGTCCCCTCCGGTATCGAGCTGGTAGATACCACTAGTTCAGGAATGGTAAGCGCCAAAGTCCTACAAGAAAGACAAACTATGGCAGCAGAAGGACTAGCAACAGTAGCAGCAGCCATTGATTGGAATGGTAAACTGCTGGCTAAACCAGAAATCTACCTCCGAGGTGTAGTCACCAGCATCGAGCGATCGCTACTATTGAAGTGGGTACAGCAGCGGATTGAAGAGATTCTGAGTGTTCGTTGGTCTGATTTTTGCACCCCAGGTAGTAGTGATGTGGACTGGGGTGGACTGCAAGACACCCTAGAGAAAGAGTTAGGTCGGTCACTGCGGAGGGAATTACAATGTCAGGCTTCTGTAACATTGTTACTACAAGTTCCCGAACAATTACCCGAAACCGAAGTTAAAGGTTCTGATGGTAGAAGAAGAAGGCCGCGTTCTACCGCTGTGGCCTCATAGGAACTGAGAGGGGTGGAAATCAACAAATTGCCACCTTTCCCCAGATATGTTAAGATTTATGACATTAGTCATAAAACCCATGTAAAGGTTCAGGTGTGAACTAAAATTGGGGAGGTAGCAAGTTATTATTCCGGTAGAAGTAATTGTCGACTTGTATATTCATCAGTCACAAACAACCCTCATAATAAAAGAGGAGTAAACATGAAAGTATTTGAGAATACAACCAAAAGGATTTTTTTGACCAGTTGGGTATCGCCACACCAAATGGAAGCAAATCACCATTCCGGTAGTGTGGTCAAGGAGGAACAGCATTCCCAGTCTGGATGGGATGTGCTGCGGCCTGTACGTAACTGGTTAGATAATATCAAAGTGCAGGATCGGGACTTTGCCCACATGCTGTGTAAACTAATTCCCGCCCAGTGTCCTTTTGAGCGGGATGTAAAACTACTGGGAAAAGTCCTGTTTCACATCCCCCCCTTGTGTAAGCTCAATCCCTTTTATGACCAGCTGGCCTATCTAAGATTTCGGGCGCTATGTTATTTAGCAGACGAATGTGGTGAAGCTTAGGAATTCCCATCCCCCCGATCCTTTTGTCTACGCCATTTTTGAATGGCATCTTGAGCATCCTCAAAAGCGGAAGTTTGGGGGGGTACTAAACTAGCAGTTTCTATAGCTTGGCTAAGTTCTCCCTGATCAGCATAGTTTTTAGCAAGTTGTAAAATTTGGTCGCTCCAGTCATTAATAGCAGCTTGGGCCAGATCAAACTCCGGTTGTCCCGGGTGTATTTTTTAGCCATTTTAATGGCATCACCATAACTAGATGCTTGGTCTGGTCGAATGAAGGATTTGGCCCTATCCAAGAGAGGAGAAGTTAAATTTTGGGAAAATTCTGATGTGCTGCTGGTATCATGGGACGTGGACAATTTATGCAGTCGGAAACTGGCATGATTTTGTAGAATTATTGTTGCCATCACAATCACCCCAACAATAGTACTACCCCCCACCAAATAAATTGTTGCCAAAGGGGAGCTGATTGTGGAGTGGAAGGTTGAGCATAATCCCTAGCAAAGGGAGGAATAGGGATAAGTCTACTACCCCCGTGACCCCCAGATTGATTTTTATTTTCTGCTATTATTTGATTTTCCGGTAAGGAGACATTCAAATCAGGAGACTTTTGGGAGTGGATCTCCTGAGCTAAGGGTAAAATCTGGGCGAAACTTTCCTGGGGAAAAATTAACTGTTCAGGGGAATCTTGCTTATACGCTTCTTCTAGATATGAAGCTGGGAACATGGAATTGAAACTCTCAGGGATAACAATTACAGGGTTTTGAATAGGTCGCCAATGATGTTGACATAGTTGTGGAGTGAGATAACTTAAATAAGAGTCTAAATCTTTTAAACTACGACATTGGGCAGAAAATAAAGCTTCTAATAATGCTGCAGTAAAAAAACCATGGCCTAATTCACTGCTTTCATGGGAGAATTGTTCTGGACTGCAAGACATCATAATGGCCATATTTAATTCCTGGGCCAGATCGAGCATTTCCTGACCTACAGGAGCATCTGCTTGTGTTCCAAAAGCACGATTAATATCAAATATCAGTAAGACATTTAGCCCAGCAGTTTGGAAACCTTGCATGATTTCCCCAACTGGTATAGCAGTTTCCCAGATCCTGTCTGGATTGGCATCCTGGGGCAATAAATAGTCTTTGTTGTTATAATTAACACCATAACCACTCAAGAAAAACCAGAGATAATCTCCCGGTTGCCAAAATTTTGCCTCCAGTTCGTGCAAGAAATATAATATATTTTCTCGGTTGGGGTGAGAAGACCTTTTTCCTCTTGGTCGAGAAGAATTTGTCATTAACAGACAATTCTCCTCTGAGAACCCCAATTCGGTCACTAATAAATCGTTTAATGCTTCTGCATCGTTTTGAGCCCAACCTAAAGGTTGAAATAACTCATACTGATTGATGCCAATAGTAATTGCCCAGTAATTTGCCATCCCACCCTTGGTCGGTTTTTAGGTGCTTGAAAGAGAATATCATGAAGTGTGGTATAAACAAGTTACAATTGCTAGCCATTATAGACCATACCTTGCTTATTTATTAGCCAATTTGGCAGATAAATCCAACACAGATTGAAAAATTGATGATAAATTCTCAGTTGATGGACTAAAATAGGGAGGTTCTCAAAAATCACCATATTGGTTGTTATGGCCGTTCCTAAGAAGAAAACCTCTAAATCAAAACGAGACAAGCGTCGAGCTACTTGGAGACATAAAGCTGCTGTTGAGGCTAAAAAAGCTCTTTCTCTGGGTAAATCAATTTTGTCTGGACGTTCTACTTTTGTTTATCCCACCAACGAAGACGAAGAATCCAACTAGATACATCTCCAGGAAAAGCACTGGCTTTTTCTGGAGGGGACTGTAAAAACCTAGGCTCCAATAATCTTTTTCAAGGTGGACATCTTACCTAAATATGGTGCATAACGCCAGTTTAGATCCAATCGGAAACCATTATACAGAACACTTTTATGGTGAGAGAAAGTGTCAAATCCTACTTTGCCGTGATAGCTACCCATACCACTATCACCAACCCCACCAAATGGTAAGGAAGAAACTGCTACTTGAATAATCGTGTCATTGATACATACCGTACCTGATGAAGTGTTAGTCAAAACCTGTTCTTGCAGCTTTTTATTTTCAGAGAACAGATACAGGGCCAAGGGTTTAGGTTGGGAGTTAATGATTTCTATTGCTTCTTGAATATCTGTATATTCAATTATGGGTAAAATGGGTCCAAATATTTCCTCTTCCATAATTTTATCAGTTAGGGAAATATTATCTATTAGTGTTGGTGCTATATATAACTGTTCTGGGTTGATTTCCCCTCCCACAATGACTCTACCACCTTTAAGTAGTTCGGTTAGTCTATGGAAATGATGTTTATTGATAATTCGGGCAAAATCTGGACTCAGTTCTGGGTTATCTCCATAGAATTCTTGAAGAATTTGCTGGAGAGAATTGATTAAAGCTGATTTTAATTTTTTTGTTTACCAACAAATAGTCGGGTGCAATACAAGTTTGACCAGCATTAATAAACTTGCCCCAAATAATACGTTTGCTGGTGTGATCTAGATTAATTTCTTTGTCAACAATACAAGGACTTTTGCCACCTAATTCTAGGGTGACTGGTGTGAGATGTTTAGCTGCTGCTGTCATAACTATCTTACCAATAGCAGTACCACCTGTAAAGAAAATGTGATCAAATTTTTGTTCTAGTAACTGCTTGCTAGTTTCCACCCCACCTTCTACCACCCTAATATATTCTGGGGGAAAATATTCACTGATCAGTTGGGTTAGCAATGTGGCTGTATGGGGTGCTAGTTCGGAAGGTTTAATAATGGTGCAATTACCTGCAGCGATAGATCCCACCAAGGGGGAAATAACCAACTGCAATGGATAATTCCAGGGAGAAATGATTAAAACCATTCCTAAGGGTTCAGGCAATATTTTAGCCGAATAGTTAAAGAATTCCAGGGGAACTCCGGTCTTTTTCGGTTTAGTCCATTTTTTTATGTGCTTGATGGCATAATCTATTTCTTTAATAGCTCCGATTTCCATGGCATAACTTTCAAATTCCGGTTTATTTAAATCACCCTTTAGAGCTGCGATAATAGACTCTTTATTATCAGTCACCAGGGTTCTCAATTTTTGCAGTTGTGCCAGGCGAAAATTAACATCTTTAGTTTTACCTGTGGCAAAGAATTCTCTTTGTGTTTGGAGATAGGTGGTTATGGTATTTGGGTCTATACTAGCAATGGAAATCATGTAATCTTCCTCTAGGTTAACAGCTTCTCAATTTAAAACAAAAAATATCTTTGTGCCATTGGTAAAATTGTAGCTGGTTCACAAGTTAATAATTCTCCATTTGCTCTTACTTCGTAGGTTTCTGGATCAACTTCAATGCGCGGTAACCAATCATTCAGTTTCATATCCTGTTTGGTAATTGTTCTAGTTTTGCCAACAGCAACTACTGATTTCTTCAGTCCTAACATTTGGGGAATCTCTTTGAATAAACCTATCTGAGACATGAAGGTTAGTGATGTTGTGTGACGAGCACCAGCAAAATTACCAAACATAGGGCGGCTGTGAACAGGTTGAGGTGTGGGAATACTGGCATTAGCATCACCCATTTGGGCCCAGGCAATCATTCCCCCCTTAATTACTATTTCTGGTTTCACACCGAAAAAGGCTGGGTTCCATAAACATAGATCCGCCATTTTGCCCTCTTCCACTGAACCAACATAATCAGCAATCCCATGAGTAATAGCAGGATTAATAGTGTATTTTGCTATATATCTTTGGGCGCGAAAATTATCTGCTCCTTTTCCCGGGGTGGAGAGTTCACCCCGCTGTACTTTCATTTTATGAGCAGTTTGCCAGGTTCTAATGATTACTTCTCCTACCCTTCCCATAGCTTGAGAATCGGAAGAAATCATACTAAATCCACCTAAATCGTGAAGGATATCTTCAGCTGCAATGGTCTCTCTTCTAATACGAGATTCGGCAAATGCCACATCCTCAGAAATGCTAGGGTCTAGATGATGACACACCATTAGCATATCCAGATGTTCATCTAGTGTATTGAGAGTATAAGGACGAGTGGGATTGGTGGATGATGGTAACACATTGGCTTGTCCACACACTTTAATAATATCAGGTGCGTGACCTCCCCCTGCTCCCTCTGTGTGGTAGGTATGAATGGCGCGATGTTTAAATGCTGCAATGGTATCCTCAACAAAACCAGCTTCGTTTAAGGTATCAGTGTGAATAGCTACCTGAATATCATATTCATCAGCAATGGTTAAACAGGTGTCAATTGTTGCTGGTGTAGTGCCCCAGTCCTCATGGAGTTTTAAGCCTATTACTCCAGCTTCTATTTGTTCTATTAGTCCTTGAGGTTGACTAGTATTACCCTTACCAGAAAATCCTAAATTGACAGGGAAAGCATCTGCTGCTTGTAGCATTCGATAAATATTCCATGGTCCCGGGGTACAAGTTGTGGCATTTGTACCCGTAGCAGGTCCCGTTCCTCCACCAATCATGGTGGTAATCCCAGAAGCAATAGCTACCTCAATCTGTTGCGGACAAATAAAATGTATGTGGGTGTCTATTCCACCAGCAGTGAGAATCATACCTTCCCCAGCTAGAGCTTCAGTTCCAGGTCCAATAATGATGTCTATGTTGTCTTGAATGTAGGGATTTCCAGCTTTACCAATCTTATGAATTTTCCCATCTTTAATACCAACGTCTGCTTTAACCACACCCCACCAATCCAAAATTAGGGCGTTAGTAATAACTAAATCTACAGCACCATCCCTATTGGCAATTGGGGATTGTCCCATACCATCCCGAATCACTTTTCCTCCACCAAATTTGACCTCATCTCCATAGGTGGTGAAGTCCCTCTCTACTTCTATAAATAACTCAGTGTCTGCCAATCTAATTTTGTCTCCTACTGTGGGCCCGTATGTTTCAGCATAAGCCCGGCGATTCATTTTGTAAGGCATTATTTCTCCTATTTATTCTTTTGACTGACTTAGTTACTTTCTTTGTTTTATTTATGCGCTTGTTCTTATAACTTACCGTTAATTTTACCGTTGAACCCATAGATTTCTCTCCTCCCTACTAAAGGAACTAGGGTAATTTCTTTCTCATCTCCAGGTTCAAATCTGACTGCTGTTCCTGCTGGGATATCTAGTCTCATTCCCCGTGCTTTTTCCCTGTCAAATTTCAGGGAGCTATTAACTTCATAAAAGTGAAAGTGTGAACCAATTTGGATGGGTCTATCTCCTGTATTGGCCACTATAAGGTTGATGGTGCTGCGACTGGCGTTTAGTTCTATGTCACCTGGTAAGGTAATGATTTCTCCTGGAATCATGCTGGTTCCTCTATCGAATGGGATTGTGAAC
The DNA here is from genome assembly GCA_000175855.1 of Raphidiopsis brookii D9. GTDB lineage: Bacteria > Cyanobacteriota > Cyanobacteriia > Cyanobacteriales > Nostocaceae > Raphidiopsis > Raphidiopsis brookii. Next base: position 242,547 of record ACYB01000042.1, on the reverse strand, counting down.
GGTTACTAATTTTGTGCCATCGGGAAATGTAGCTTCCACTTGCACTTCATGAATCATTTCTGCTACACCCTCCATTACGTCCTCTTGGGTTAGTAGAGTTGTTCCATAACTCATTAGTTGTGCTACTGTTTGTCCATCCCTTGCTCCTTCAAGAATGGAAGCGGAAATTAGGGCTATGGACTCGGGATAATTTAACTTCAATCCTCGATTTTTTCTTCTTTCAGCTACTAAAGCAGCTGTGAATATTAATAACTTGTCTTTTTCCTGGGGTGTTAGTTGCATTTTTACCTCCTGGTTAGTTCCTGGTAATTTGCCAGACTCTAGGAATACAATTACCACGGTTTAACAAAGATTGTCGCAAATCCTGCCAAACATTTGTAAACCATTTCTTTGCCCAGGATGTGGAATTACCACGATATCTACACAATATTCCCTGTTCTAACCTGGTCACACCAGCATCCCACCCATTAGCAATCCCAGAACGGGACTTTTCTATCCTTTCCTCAGATATGGGTAAACCAACACAGACAAAACTGCCAATTACCGGGTTCCCTTTTAAACTATGAGGGTTGTAAAATGCTTCTACACCACCAGGTATATGTTGTCTGTCTATCCATAGTGGTACTTCCCCTTGCCATATTTCTGTGTGGGATAGCATTTCCCCTTCCAGGAATTTTTCCCCTCTTGCTGTTCTCCCCAATCTACTGATTTCCCACCCTATAAAACTACTCCCTTCTCCTAATTCTATCCGCACGTCTTGTCTATATCTCCCACCATTAAATACTATTGTCTCTTGAGGTAGGTATTCTAAACATGATCCTCTATCTATTTTGATGCTTACTGTTTGTTTCGCATACAATCCATTGCTCCGATAAATTTTACTGGCAGCTGCTGTGGTTATTAGTACGTCCGTCTCCGATTGTAAGTGAATATTTGAACTCAGGCGATCGCCTGCTACCACACCTCCAGCGGTATGCAGAATCACACTGTGACATATTTTTTCACCTTCTGGATAAAAAGGGCGTTGTACTTTTAAGGGTGCTTGATTGTGACTGAACATTAATTGGGTGGAGTTTTGGCGTTGAGCATAGACTAACTCGAGTTTTCCATGCCAACTATTTTCCTGATTATCCATAAGTAAGGAAACGCTATAATTGACTACCTAGCCATCTACCAAAAACTATGACTGCCAAAGTAATTAGTATCTGTAACCTCAAAGGTGGAGTGGGTAAAACCACTCTAGTAATGACCTTAGCAGAATATTTAGCAGGTGACACCATATATGACAAACGGGTGCTTCTGATTGACTTGGATCCCCAAACTAATCTCACTAGTGCTATGATGTCGGAAGATGTATGGGAGTGGGAATATGACCAAAAGGGTTTAACTCTACCTTTCTTACTGAAAAATGTCGATTACTTCCTGGAAAAACCCCATAGTACAAGGTTCATTGTTCAAGACCAGGTTTCTAATGTCAGAAATAAAAACTCTTTTAACTGTCTGCATTTAATTCCTAGTAGTCCCAGACTATTTGATGTTCAAGAGTACTTACCAGCTAATGCTGTAGCTATTTTACATAACATTCTTACACCCTTAAAAGAACAATATGACTATGTTCTCATTGATTGTCCACCTAGCATCAACACTGTGATCAAAAGTGCCTTCTACGCTAGCGATTTTTGTTTAATCCCCTGTGTACCCAGTCGCATGTCAATTCATGGTCTGGAATTACTCCTGGAAAAACTCAGACTATTTAAAAAAGAATATGACCATCACATCACTCCTATGGGTACCATAATCTCCCGCTATAATGGTACTAGCTCTCAAACACATAATTTGAATTTTATTACTGTTAATCCTCTATTACCTCCCACTTTTACGATCAAAATTCCAGAAAGATCGAAAATAGCTGAAGGATTGGATTTTGACCACCAGTTAACCTATAAACAAAAATATGGTGATGTCCATGAAACCATGATAGCGCTGGCTAAGGAGTTTATGTACAGGGTGGACAACAGCACTGTTTTTCAATCAGTAATTGCTTAATTACTTTGAATTACTGCTCGATCAAAAACACGATTATTTGTATCAATAGCGTTAATTTCCATCCTATCTGCATAAACATCATAAGCAGCAAAACTCAAATCCCTAGTAGAGTATTCTGTCCATGGGGAGCGACCAACGGGACGACTTCCCGCACCTGCACCACAAATCAGATAGGTTGTGCCATTAATGGGTTTAGTTCGCTCATAATGATGTTCGTGACCATTAATGTAAAGTTGAACTCCATACTTTTGAAATATGGGGGTGAAGGTTTTGATGAAATTGGCATTGCTCCCATAAACACCAGAAGCATAAATTGGGTGATGACCAAATACTATCTTCCAAACAGCTTTGCTGGAGTTGAGTTCTTTATCCAACCAAATTAGTTGATTTTTCCAGTCCGCATTGCCATTAGTATCTAAAGCAAAAAACTGAACGTTTTCTCGAGTGAAGGTATAGTATCTCCCTAACATGTTAAATTTGGGATAATTGACTTGAGGCACACCATTATCGGTTCTAATGTCGTGATTGCCCAAGCAAGCATGAAATTTCACGCCTTTTTCCAGTAAGGGTTGATAGGGACGTTCAAAAACTGCTTCTACTTTCTCAATTTCCCCATTGTTATAAATGTTGTCTCCAGCCAAAATAATCAGGTTGTAGGGTTTTTTTTGATGATATTCATTCATCGCTTTTGCTACTGCATACTGTCCTTTATCTCCTGTCCCCGTGTCTGCTACGGAAACAAATCGCAGTAATGGTCCCTGGGGTTGGACATTCCCAGCTATAGCAGTCTTGGGGGTAGCATTTTGACTGTTTTTGTTAGTCAGGTTTTTGCTTACAACAGTTAATCCTAGTGCACCTAAACCGCATAGTAAAAAAAATTTTCGTCTTTTCATAACCGTTGATATGTATTAGTATATATTAGCTAGTGTTTACACATTTAATTATGTCCCAAGATAAAAAGCCCAGGTCTAAACAACAATTGCCAGAAACATCTCCCTCGGGAGCATACCATAAAAAACCGCTATTTTGGAAAATTTTAATTATTCAGGTGCTGCGTGGGACAATAGGAATTCTCGAGACAATGGTAACTAGGTTGGAGACTTCCCCCGCTTCTACGACTCCAGAAAAAGGAGGTCTCCTACTATGGGTTGTTACCAAATGGGATGAGTTTTTACGGGGGTTTCGTCTGTTTTTACCTTCTAAGGTGGCTAATAATGTATCCGATGGTTTCTTGACTATGATTTTTGCCTTTCTTGCAGTGTTGGCAATTGGTGTTACAGCAACTTCTTTGATTTCCCAAATAGGTTCTCCATCAGTTCCCCAATCAAGTCAATCATCAACTGATTCTACTGTTGATGACAAAACTGAAACCCAATTAGGTCAACCACCAACCGATTCTACTGTTGAGGGTAAAACTGAACCCCAACTAGGTCAACCACTAACTGATTCTACTGTTGATGACAAAACTGAAGCCCAATTAGGTCAACCACCAACCGATTCTACTGTTGAGGGTAAAACTGAAACCCAATTAGGTCAACCACCAACCGATTCGATCCTCAAATCACAAGCAGAATTAATACCACAACAGGAAGTAACTGGGTTTATAGAAAAGCAGCTAAAAGAAATCACCGCAACAAATATAATAACCAAAGATAAACAAAGAATAGAGGTAGAAATTGTTCAATCAATTAAAACTAATTTCCGTATAAGTGAGATAGTTATCAAAACAACTGAGGCTTGGTATAAATTAGAATCTTCACAAAAGGAAAAGTTAGCAGCAAAAATATTAAAGAGCTGTCAAGAAATGGATCTGATTCATGTAAAAATCCTTAATGCTCAGAATCAACTAATTGCCAGAAGTCCCGTAGTCGGGACAAAAATGGTCTTCTTCCAATTTCCCAATTCCTAGGATATAATGGTTTGCGGATCATTATTTTCTCGCATTTTTTTCAAAGACCACATTTTTACGCATCGGTAATTTATGACCCAAACCTTTCACGTAGAAATCAACCATCAAGGCAAAAAGTATAATTTAGAAGTTCCTAAAGGTGAAACCGTACTGTCTGTTGCTGACCAAGCAGGACTAGACCTACCTTCCTCCTGCCACGCAGGAGTATGTACCACTTGTGCAGCTTTAATTACAGAAGGGACTGTTGATCAATCAGATGGTATGGGTGTAGGAATAGAACTGCAAGCCCAAGGTTATGCTTTGCTTTGTGTCGCTAAACCTCTTTCAGACCTAAAAATTGAAACGGAAAAGGAAGAAGTGGTCTATCAAAAGCAATTTGGTACAGCCAACTAACAACCAATAATTAATATTAATAATTAATAACTAATTAACAACTAATGGCCGTACTTCACTAGAATCAGTACCGTAAATCAATACCTTTACCAAAATGACTACCCATTTCATTACCGCTGAAATAGATCTGCAAGAAAACCCCGCAGAATTACAACAAACCATTGAAGCAGAAATCAAAAAACAAGGTCAACCCCTCCGCTGGGCTGTAACCTCTGTAGATACTATCAGAGAAAAAGCAACCGTGGAAGCAGTAGTTACCCGTTAACCTATTGCCTTGACCTGATGAAACGCCCATACACTGCAGTTCTTATTATACCAACTGGCATAGGCGCTACTATTGGTGGTTACGCAGGTGATGCGATACCATTAGCTAGGGTCATGTCGCAGGTGTGCGATCGCCTGATTACCCATCCCAACGTACTGAATGGTGCAAGTCTATACTGGAATATATCCAATTCTTACTATGTAGAGGGATACGGTTTAGATAAGTTTGCCTCCGGAGAGTGGGGACTGCGCCCGGTGCGTAGTAATAAAATAGGGGTAATTTTAGACAAAGCCATAGAGCCAGATTTAATGCTGCGGCACTTACAAACGGTGGATGGGGCCAGAGCAACCCTAGGTTTAAACATTGTAGACAGTATAGTTACGGATACTTCACTAGGGGTAGAAATAGGTGTATCAGCATCTGGAATAAGTTGGGGAACTATATCTAACCCAGATAGTTTGTTACGGGCGGCGGCAAAATTGGTAACCACGGAAAAAGTAGAAGCCATAGCAATAGTAGGGAGATTTCCTGATAGTATGGAAGGGGAGGAAAAATATCGTCAGGGAAAGGGGGTGGACCCGGTAGCAGGTGCTGAAGCTGTAATTAGTCATTTATTGGTGCGAAATTTTAAAATTCCTTGCGCCCATGCTCCAGCTTTAGCAACATCACTGCCCGAATTGGATTTATCACCTCTTGCAGCTGCTGAAGAAATAGGTTATACTTATATGCCATCTGTTTTAGTGGGTCTGAGTCGTGCACCCCAATTTATTACCAGTGAAAAAAACAAAAGTTTACCTGGGGATATTTGGGTAGAGGAGATAGACGCTGTCATATCACCTGCGGGTGCTTGTGGTAGTAGTCTGCTCATGAGCCTAAGTCAGAAACAGTGTCAAATAGTCACGGTTACAGGCAATGAGACACTAATCAACGTACCTGCTGCATCTTTAGGAATCAAAGCTATACAAGTAACCTCTTATTTAGAGGCAATAGGTGTATTGGCATCTCATAAAGCCGGAGTAAATCCCCAAGCATTATTAAGAGAATAATTTATTTTTCCCAGCCGTTTGCGATAACTAATTAACACCCGTGGTAGAGCAACAAAAACAAGAACCAGAGATCCCAGAGCTTTCACGCACCCAAGTTCTAATAGCCATGGGAATAACAGCCATTATCCTATGGACAGTTGCCAAACTTTGGTTAGGGTTTGGAGATGTTATCTTATTTAGGTTGTACTGGCAACCCACACACTTAGTTTGGGGTTTAGGATTGGGTTTGAGCATCACCATTTTCAGCAGTTTAGCCTATCGACTTTCTTCTGAGTATCGTGAAAGTGCTGATTATTACCTTCGTATGGTACTTAAACCCTTGGTTTTACCTGACTTAATATGGTTAGGACTGCTACCTGGTTTAAGCGAAGAACTGTTGTTTCGTGGTGTAATGCTACCCGCTTTAGGTTCAGATCATGTAGCCGTGATAATTTCCAGTCTTTGTTTTGGAGTTCTGCACCTCACTGGCACCAAACAGTGGCCCTACGTGGTGTGGGCAACAATTATCGGCATAGTTCTATCCTATGGTGCTCTATGGAGTGGTAACTTACTAGTACCTATTGTAGCGCACACTTGCACAAATTGCTTGGCTAGTTATTTGTGGAAAAGATGGCAAATAAAGTACTAGGAGGAAATCGCCGAAAGGCACTCTCTGTTTTCGTACCTTTCGGCGATTTCAGCTAAAAATCATCTATTAAACTGCTTAACCTATCAATTACAGGATCAGGTTTTTCCACTGGAACCGGTTGAGAAACAGACGGTTTCAATGCGCCTAAGCTTAATTGTGAAACTACAGATTGTCCCTGATTGATCACGTTGGCAAGTTGGGCTATCTGTTGACTAAGTTGCAGAATATGAGATTCCCTAGCAAAAAAGTGCTGTTCAAGCTCCTTGACCTGACGTTGTAACTCGCTGATTTTTTGCTCTGGAGACAGGGGGATTGTACCACGGGTGGGCGAGGAGGATTCCAGACCACACAGGTACTGCCAAAGAGATTCCTTACAGAGGTCACTAAAAGTCTTTCCGGGGTTTACCTGCAAATAACTTTCCACCTGTGCCAGTAGACTCTCATCGCTAATCCCAGGACTAAAACTTACGGATTTAACTGTCTTTCTTGACCACTGGAACATTGTTTTTATTGCCTAGCAACACCGCGACTAGAAGATAATTGAGCTTCACCATAAAGATATTGTCCCAAAGCATTAGCTTCGCGAGAGGGAGCAGCCAAATAAGCGTTAATTTTAGCCTCTTTAAGCAATCGTTGTATATCTCCCCAGAAGAACTCACCTCCACCACCGGTGATAATTACATCGGTCACCCGATCTGGCAACCAAGCTAAGACACGAGAGCAAATTTCGCGAGAAAACTGCTCCGTCAAGTTGGGGAGAACATCATCCAGGTTAGTTGGCTTGGTAACGCCTTTAGGACGATAAAAACGTTCACCTTTTGGTTTGTTTACAGCAGAAATAAGTGCTAAAGACTGGCTATCAGCACCCTCAATTTCGCCTGCAACTCTCTGATAGAACTCACTCATGCCAAAATCTTCACTTTGAGAAAGACCTCGGGCAAAGCGAAAGTGATCAACCATGATCAAATCAATGGTTTGATGACCAATATCCACAATTCCCACGGAAATTTTCGTTAAATCGGGAACTAAGGGACTCTTATTTGGTTGAGACTCTGTCCACAAAAGACTACCATAGCCCTCTGGCATTACCCAAACTTTAGTAATACTGACAGATATAGACTCACCACGAAAGTTAACAATGTGTTGACCAGTCAACAAGCTAATTAACTGTGCTTTTTCTTTTTCAAATTGTTCTAGGGAAAGGAAGGGTAGGCCTAAAACTACAGAAATTTCTTCTTGTAGCTTGAAATAACCAGCAGCAGCTAATACTTTTATTAAAGCATCCTCTACCTTAGATTTGCCAACACCTAGATCTGCACCAAAGTCTGCTGCTAATTGACCGGCCGCATAGCCACTTCCTTGATATTCCAACCACAAATCCATCAGGGGATCGGCCGTTTTACTTTCAAATACTCCACTCCGTATCTGTTCAGCGGACATATGCTTAACATTGGAGGGAATAAAAACTACAGTTCCTGGTTCGCGAGTTATGCAGGTCTTAGTAGAAGTTCTGCCCAAATCAACACTAAGAATATTTTTTCCAGAAGTAGTAGTTGGCTTATGAGCAGAGCTGATGCTGGGTACAGTTGGTCTACTAATGCCACTATTCATAGGCACAGCGGCCAAATTAATTGGATTGGCTACGGGGGTTGATTCTGTCATGAAGTCTCCTGTTTGTTGACTTGGTGGTCTTGATTCTAAGAAGTTAACATGTTGACATAGTTTCTGAACTAGTCTTACCAATTGCCGTTGCGGATCGTTATCTATTCAGAATTTATCTACGGATCTGTTGACTTTTGCGCTTAAATACCCAAAGAAAAATAATACTAATATACCAACCAAAACAATTTTGGATATGGGGTCTATGTATTCTTCCACAAGCTTATACTGGGTTCCCAAAAGGTATCCGGAATATGTCAAAAAGCCAACCCATACTGCACTACCAAGGGTGGTATACAGCAAGAAGGGCAACATGGGCATGTTGGCCATCCCAGCAGGAATGGAAATCAAGGTGCGGATTCCCGGTACTAAACGACCCATTAAAACCGCCTTGCCACCCTGTCTATTAAACCAGGTTTTAGCCTTATCAATATCATCGCTGGATATAGCCAACCACTTACCATATTTTCTAGCCAGTTTTTTCAACTGTTGTTCTTGTAACAACTTGCCTGGATAGTACCATATAAGGGCACCAAGTGTCGAGCCCACCAGTCCCGAAAAAAACACCCCAATGATATTCAGTTTTGCTCCTCCTGGTTGATAGGGACTGGCTGTAAATCCTGCCAATGGCATAATCAGTTCCGAGGGTATAGGAGGAAAGAGATTTTCTAGGAACATCATCATAGCAATTCCTATATATCCTAGAGAGTTAATTGTGTTGGTAATCCATTCGAGCATACTGAATTGTTTGTAAGTGTGTCCTTGGTGCTTGCTGGAGAATTAGGTTAATAAGTCTCCCATTTCCCACTGGTAAGTTTAGTCCATGGCCATTCCTAAACGCTAGAGGTTAGGGATTGGGACACAGATTCAGACTGCCATTCTAAGGGATTCCAAACTCTTTCTTCCAGGGCCATTTGCTCAATTAAACTGGCCAGTCTCAAAGCTTTTAGAGCTTGTTCACCACCAACAGAAGGCTGATTACCCCCACGTACACAGTTGACAAAATGTTCCAACTCGGCACTTAAGGGTTGAATGTTACTAGTATAGACTTTTTCTATGATGCCATCTTGTCTATAAAGAGTCTGACGGTCGTTCTGGGGATTGGTATTTTGTCGATGAATAAAAATTTCATTGTTGAGAAAATCAGCTTCCGTAAGTGAATTTTTACAATGAGCGACGATGCGGCGAATTTTTCGGTGGGTGACCTTACTAGCTGTGAGAGTGGCCACAATGCCATTCGCAAACCCTAGGGTAGCAGTGACGTAATCTAAATATCCTGAATCTAGGGAACGTGTGCCATTGGCTGTTAATTTGACCACTGATGAACCAGCTAACTCTAACAGCAAGTCTATGTCATGTATCATTAGGTCTAGTACCACTGATACATCATTAGCTCGACTTGAATAGGGGCTCATCCTATGGGACTCTAATGCTAAAACCTCTTCGGTTTTCAACACCTGGCTTAGTTCTCTAAAAGCTGGGTTAAATCGCTCAATGTGTCCAACCTGTAAAATACATTGGGATTGGGCGGCAGCATTTACTAGAGACTCTGCTTCGGGAATGCTCGCGGCAATGGGTTTTCAATTAGTACGTGAATTCCAGCAAGCAAACAGTTAATGCCTACAGCATAATGGAGTCTCGTTGGCACCACAATACAAACAGCATCTACATGGGGTAATAAATCACAGTATTCTTCAAAAAATCTAACTTTATACCTGCTGGCAGTTTCTATTCCTCTCTCCACGTTAATATCAGAAACCCCCACTAGCTCCACATCTTTCATGGAACTGAGCAACCGGGCATGATGTTGACCCATGTTACCTACACCAATCACCCCCATGCGAATTGCACGCGGTTGGGTGCGTTGTGAGTATAGGTTTGGTTCCGCAACTGATATACTATTGTTGTGCACTATTGTTTTCTCCTCAACCACCAAATTAAAAAATGCTACGGCTGTTGGCAATTATACTAAACTGTCAAACATTATCCGTGCAAAACCATCCAAATGGTAACATAGTAGCCCAGTTTATGAAGAATTTTAAAATTTTTCAAATTTATGTTTTTTTTTATGTTCAATTCCCAATTTACCTTGAAGTTTACCAAAAATCAATTATGAAAGCTGTAATTCTTTTGTCCGGAGGTTTGGATTCGTCTACAGTCTTATATCAGGCTCGTGCAGACGGTTATGAATGCTATGTTATTTCTTTTGATTATCACCAGCGACATCGACGAGAGTTACAATCAGCTATATCTATCGCCCAATCTCTAGAAGTGGTTGAACATCAACTGGTCACCTTTGATTTACGTTCTTGGGGGGGATCAGCTTTAACTGATAATTCCATCCCTGTTCCTCAGAATCGTCCCCTAGACCAAATGTCGGGGTCCATTCCCATCACCTATGTCCCTGCTCGGAATACCATTTTTTTGAGCTTTGCTCTCGCCTATGCTGAAGCAATTAGGGCTGAACGGGTATACATAGGTGTTAACGCTTTAGATTATTCTGGCTATCCTGACTGTCGTCCTGATTATATCCATGCCATGCAGGAGGTTTTCCGTTTAGGAACTAAACAGGGTCGGGAAGGAAAGAGGATTGACATTGTCGCACCCCTGATTAATTTAACTAAAAGCCAAATTATCCAGTTGGGTAACCTTTTAGGTGTACCCTGGGAATTAACCTGGTCTTGTTATAGTGGTGACCAACAACCCTGTGGTGTATGCGACTCCTGTCAGTTGCGCTGGGCAGCTTTCCATGAGTTGGGTCTAGAGGACCCAGTTAAACAACAAGGTATGTAGTTAATTGTGTTGCAGTTAAGTGCGCCCTGCTGGAATCGAACCAGCCTGAAGACGAATTAGTTACCTAAACTACCCAATTACTCGGATAACTCGGCTGCAAAACCGTGCTTGCGACTTTCACCGCACACGGCTTCAAGCTACACCCAATATCTCCGTTTGAGATACCGTCATCCTTTGGTGACTTTCATGACAGTGATTATGTACTACTGCCTTTGTTTTTCTGTTGTTGTTTTTATTTCCGCCTATATAATGGATTTTAAGGGAGTCCTCAACAGTTAGGTTTTGACCACATAAGTAGCACTTACCTTTCTGTTGTGCTATTCCGAACTTGATGTCTTGAGGTGTTTCCGGGTGGTCAGCCATTCTTTTCGTCCAGTATACCCAATCTCCGTCATAGGGGCTTCTTATTCCCTCTACTTTGATATATTGGGCGTATGGGAACTCGTATAATGTGGGCACTGTGAAGAGAGTGTTTCCTTCCTTCCACCCGAAAGTACTAGTCTTTCTTGGTGTTTCGTGGAATATCTTCTTGCGTATGTACCCAAGACCATACTTGGCAAATCTTTTCCTTCCCCAGTTTAGATACACTTTATCTAGCCTGTGGCTTTGTAATTCACCAAAAGTTTCCCGGGAGTGGCTACCCGACTTGAAGTAGTTTGCCCAGCTTCTGATTATCCAGCTCAATTGCTTGATCATTATCGCGGGGTTTTTGTCGTGCCCTTGATTTAGAGTTTCTTTGATGTCATTCACAAATCTTTCCACGGACCTCTCCGATGGTTTGACTTTGGTTAACATCCCCGGAAATTCGCCATTGACTTTTTCACTGGATTTATACTTGCCTATCTTATAGGTCCTGATATTAAATCCAAGAAAGTCTAGTCCCGGCTTTTCTCCGTTGTATTCCTCCATGGTGTGGCACATCCTGACCTTCTGTTGATTTAGGTTTAACCCTATTTCTCCCAACCAGGTCTCCACTTCAGTCTTTGCTGCTTTGATGGTTTCTTCTTCCCAGTGTAGTACCAGGAAGTCATGGGCATATCTCACCAGTCCCCCGAGCTTACCTTGAGCCTGATTGGCACTAGGCAATTTCTGAGAGATGTGAGTTTCCAGTCCGTGTAGTGCAATATTTACTAAGAGGGGCGAAATAACCCCTCCTACCGGCACACCCCTTTCCGTTGGATAGAATACGTCGCCTATCATTACTCCGCTTTTCAGCCATGCTATGATTTGACGCTCCATTATGGGGAAGGTGTTACACCTTTGAATTATTGCCTCATGTTTTATTTTGTCAAAGCAACCGCCCATATCCACACTTAGGACATAGTTAGTTCTTGTACGGACCTGAACCTCAATGGCGATGATGGCATCATGATAGCTTCTCCCTGGTCTGAACCCATAGCTATTGGGTTCAAATTTGGCTTCCCATTCTGGTTCTAGAGCCATTCTTGCTAACGCCTGTTTAGCTTTATCCTCTCCAGTGGGAACTCCTAGATTTCCGAACTCTCCATTTGACTTAGGGACTTTTACCCATGTTAATGGACTTGCCTTTCCGTCTAGTTCCAGGTTCTGAGCTAGTTTGACCCATTCCTTACCATCTGCTGTTTTTTTACCCTTGTTATCCTGTGTGACCTTTTTAATTGCCAATAGTTTGGCGCTGTAGGAATTTATTAGGATTTTCTGATATTTAACAACAGAACTTTTGTCTCCAGTTAGAGATGCTTGATAAATCTTGGATTGCAACCGCGACACCTTGTATTGGATTTCACTCCAGTCCAAACGTGTCCATACTGCTTCTTGAGCTTTAGTCATCGGCTTTTATCTTTGATTCACCTCAAATGTAGCCACTTACCTTTCGGCATATTCTACCCATTACAGGTAGACTTTGGCTTGAGGTAAGTTCCTTCCCAACTATCTTAGGGCTTTGACCTAGCCTCCTTATAAAGGTTTACAAGACAGTTAGTTCCCAATCTTTGTTCGCCAACCATTATTGTGTTCACTTAGGCTCCTACTTTCTACGGTGTGGTCTGGAAGGTCAGAATTCCTATCACTCAACATAGGGGTTACTCCACTTGCCACATTGAACTTTTGTTCGCAGTGTGTCAGTCCATTTCACTGCTGTATTTGACCGTAGTTCTCACGTAGGTTCACTTTCGTTAGCCATATGAACTCCCTTTCCTCTGCTTTGAGCGGACTCTCTTGGCGTTGGATTTGTGTACTTGCTTCCCCCCTCTATTGGGTCAGAATAGAGAAGTGTACACTGGAGTCATCATCTGACTTGATGGAGGGACTTTCACCCTCATGGATGGAGTTGAGACTGTCGCACTGAGTTCGTTGCCTCCCCAATCGGCCAAAGGCGCTAGTTGGTTGGGGTTTAAACCAACTCAAACTAACATAGCATAGTTTTTAGAATTTTACGCCAACCAAAAAAAAAATTTTTCGTTTAGGCTGGAAATCGCTATTAAACAAGGTCTGACAGTGATGACAATGATGACAACAAATTCGACTGCGGTTCTAACCTTAATTTTGGTGGCCCTCATGCTGATGACAGGTTCGGTTAGTGCCTTTTTGGGTTTTTCTATGGGAAGCTCTGCTCTCAAGGGAGTAACATCACCAGATGGTCGTCCCACATCTAAGTTAATTAGTAGTGGGAATAATAATTTGCAATCCGTTCCCATATCTTTCTTGAAAGAAGAGGATATAATTAATCAGGTAAAAAAAAGAATAGAACAAAACAAGACTAAAACTAATCGAACAAAAAAGGTCGAAGAAGAGGAGCAAACAGTATCCACAAAAGATAAATCTCAACAAAAAGCACAAGAACTTCCAGAAGAACCACCACAGCCAGGATTTCCTGTGGTGGCTGAAAGTGAGGGTGTAAATATGTCCGTACAGTCAGCTAGTTATTCCGGTGGTCAACTCATACTCAAGGTCAAAATGCACAATCAATCTAATGAATCTGTGAGATTTTTATATAGTTTTCTGGATGTCACCGATAATAGAGGCAGAGTTTTAACTGCTACTACGGAAGGTTTACCTGCCGAGCTGCCAGGTAACGGGTCCGTATTTATGGGTAACATTAGCATCCCCACTGCTTTACTTAATGATGTGAGTAGTTTAACCTTGTCTCTAACAGACTACCCTGCTCAAAAACTCAAATTACAGCTGTCTGATATTCCCGTAGAAAAATAAGGAAAAATAAAAAATCAACACCAAATTTCATCTAGAATAGGGAGTTGGGAGCAGTCTAAAATTCCCATAAAAATTATTCTACACGAGCTTGAGAGGTGATCACTTTTCCCCAGTTAATTTGGACAGATATAGGATTAAAATTGTTGTCAATACTAATTTTGATAACAATTAACGCCTTTTTTGTAGCAGCAGAATTTGCTATGGTAACTGTGCGTCGAGCCCGCATTCATCAACTGGTTCAGTCTGGTGATGCGCCTGCGATCGCAGTAGAAGAGACAAAATTTCCCCCTGGATGCGTTCTCCTCATTGAAATCACTACCAACTCAGCAAAAAGCAGTGAATCCACCTGATCGTAAATACAAGATATATCTACCAAGATATTTATCTACAACCATTTAACCGCTTCTTTAGCATGATAGGTCAGAATCATGTCAGCACCTGCACGCTTAAATCCTGTTAGAGTTTCCATAACAACTCGCTGCTCATCTATCCAGCCATTTAAAGCAGCTGCTTTTACCATAGAATACTCTCCAGATACATTGTAAGCTGCCACAGGTAAATTACTTGCTTGTTTAACCTGCCAAATAATATCCATATATGCCAAGGCTGGTTTTACCATCAGCATATCAGCACCTTCAATAATATCCAACTCTATTTCTTTAAGAGCTTCCCGGGAATTAGCCGGATCCATTTGGTAAGTGCGTCTGTCACCAAATTGCGGTGTGGAGTCTGCGGCATCTCTAAATGGACCATAATAGGCAGAAGCATACTTGGCAGCATAAGACATGATGGGAATATTTTCAAAACCCGCTTCATCTAAGCCAGCGCGAATAGCTTGGACAAAACCATCCATCATTCCAGAAGGAGCAATAATATCAGCACCAGCTTGAGCTTGAGAAATTGCAGTTTTTTTCAACAACTCTAAAGTGGGATCATTTAACACTCTTCCCGTTAAGTCTCCTGTTTGTAAGTAACCACAATGACCATGACTAGTGTACTCACACAAACAAGTATCCGTGACCACGATTAAATCTGGAACTGCTTGTTTAACTGCGGTTGTTGCCTTTTGTACAATACCACAGTCATGCCAGGCACCAGTAGCATCTATATCTTTGTCTTCAGGTATACCGAATAAAATAATTGCTGGAATTCCTAAATCATAGACCTCCTTTGCTTCTTCCACAATTTTGTCTATGGAAAGTTGATAAACCCCTGGCATGGATTTTACCTCATTAGCAATACTTTGACCAGGAACAGCAAACAAAGGATAGATTAAATCACTTCTAGTTAAGACTGTTTCACGCACCATCCGACGTAATTGAGGATGGGTACGTAAACGACGGGGACGATGGGTGGGAAACATAAAACCTAATTTGATCTCAGACAATGTGGTGAACATACAAGAAACAGTCAAAAACACCATAATCGGGTCTTGGACTTTCAGCTAAAATAAAAACACTGCTTAACTGTGTTTACTTCACTGCTAATCAAGCTATGGGGCAACTTCATATTTTACAGCTGGGTTGATACTTTCTCGGAAATAATTTACCAAAAATTAATGTTGACTTTTAAAAAACTCGAAAGATAAAAGGATAGCTAAAGGCCAGGTCTGGATTTGCCAAGACCTTGAGAATGGCAAAAATTGTCAGTCCCCAATGAATTAAATATCCCACACCCGCTAGAGGAAGTAATATTATTAGGGGTAAAACTAACCAACCCAACAGAAAAAACAAACCTGCTAAAATGGCCCCATAAAACCAAACGTTAAAATGGAAATTTATGGACTCCTTGGCATTATCTTTAACAACTGGGTCATCGGAAATAATTAGTATGGCAACAGGTAAACCCACAGATATCACAGTAGTGCTAAAGAAAATCGCACCGTGGCACAGGGCGGAGAGTATTTTGCGTTTGTCTTGATCAAAGCCCATATACATCCTAACTTTATCCTTATCTCTTATGGTCACTCACACAGTTATTATTTCATACCTTGAATAGATTTGACCATGTCGACCATCCCCTTAATACCACTAAGTAAATCTAAGTGCTAAATTTGACTCAAAATAGGTCTTCTATCTGGGTTGCTGCTTCCACAGACCAGATACTAACACCAACTGCTGTTGCTCTTGGTAAGTTTGATGGTGTTCATCTTGGTCATCAACGAGTTATTGAACCGGTTCGAAATTCCCACACCCAAGACAATATAAAGTCCATCTACTCAACAGTTGTTACCTTTGATCCCCATCCTGAGGAATTTTTTAGTGGCCAACCCCGCACTCTGTTAACACCACTGGTGGAAAAAATAGAGTGTCTACAAGGGTTAGGTATAGATCAACTAGTATTACTACCCTTTGATAGGGAATTATCTGCTCTTTCACCCCGGGATTTTGTAGAAAAAATCCTGGTACAACAACTCCAATGTCAAAAAATTAGTGTGGGTGAAGACTTTTGTTTTGGTCAAAAGCGTCTTGGCACTGCTAGGGATTTGCAAATTTTAGCCGGTTTTTACAATATACCTGTTAATATAGTTCCTATTCAAATGGATATGATTAATTTACCCGCAAATGATGGGGCACTAGATGGTCAAGATAATCGTATTAGCACTTCCCTAATCCGAGAATCTTTATCTCTAGGTGATATTCCCAGGGCTAACCGTCTATTGGGAAGACCTTATACTCTATCTGGCATAGTAGTCACCGGAAAAAAACTAGGTAGAACTATCGGATTTCCCACAGCTAATCTTCAACTATCACAGGATAAATTTTTACCTCTTCAAGGAGTATATGCTGTTAGGGTTTTAACAGACACGAGTCCCCAGGTTATCCTTGGGGTGATGAATATAGGCAATCGCCCTACAGTCAATGGCTATTCTTTATCTGTAGAAGTACATTTATTTGATTGGGAAGGCGACTTATATGGTAAACAACTGGTAGTAGAGCTAGTAAAATTCTTACGTCCTGAACAAAATTTTCCCAATTTGGAAGCTCTTAAACGCCAAATTCAAACAGACTGTGTCAGCGCCAAAAATTTGTTTGCCGCTGAGTAGGCATAAACCCCACTTCTTAAATCCAGTGGGGTAACTAGTTTTTTTGTACCATACAAATGGCGGGAAGTGGAGTTGAACCACTGACCTTCGGGTTATGAGCCCGACGAGCTACCAGGCTGCTCTATCCCGCGTCGCCTTTTTTCTCTACCCACTTAATATAACTCCAAATTTAGAATTTGTCAACTATAAAAGTGATAATTCTCCAATTACCTCCAAACGCTTGTATTTACTCAGGTTCATGAATTTATCTCCCAAACTTTGGGCCACACTAGGACTAATCCATCCCATTTGCTGTAGTAGATGAATAGCTGCTGCGTACTTAGCTCGTTTGCTTCCATCTGTTACCTTAAGAGCCAATCCCATTCCTTCTCCCAGTCTACTAATACACTGCACTCCTTCAGATCCAGACTTACTAATTAGTTCTCCAGGGGCCAATCGCATTATTTCCGTGTCAAATTCTCCTTCTCCAGCTACCATCACTGGATGGTGATTCATTGCTCGCACAATCCTTTCCATGTCCAGGTTATTGCTAGATCCTAAGAGAGCATATAAGAAAGCCATTTGACCGACTTGCATGAGATATGTCGGTGCACCACAATCGTCATGAACACCAATAAATTCTGCTGCTGGCATTCTTAGTAGTTCTGCTACTTTGCCCAAAATCAACTGTTGCACAGGATGTTTTCTATCTAAATAACTATTTAAAGGCCAGTGCCTTTGCTGACAAACAGCTAACATACCCGCATGTTTACCAGAACAATTATATTCTAATGGACTGCGTTTGCCGGAAGGAATGGGGCATTGTAACGTAGTTGTTTCTAAGTCAACCCGCCAGATAATATTAAATACTTGTCTAACTTGTTCAATGCTACCTTGGTGAGAACTAGTGATAATTGCTAGGTCGCGATCGCTCAAACCATAGCGTTCTATGGTGCCCGTACTAGTCACAGCTAGAGCTTGAAATGGTTTCAATGCGGAACGTGCAAATGTAGCTGTTTCAGCGTTACCAGCTACAGATAAAACCCTTCCTCTGTGATCGCTAACTGCAGCTTGTACTACGTGTCGAGATTCGATAATACCTTCTCGCAGTAGTCTAACTTCCAGCTCTTTGGCCTGTGTTCTTTTTCCCATTGTCATGGGTCTGTTTTCTAATTGGTCTTGTGGTGGTCATGATAATAAAACATCATATCACTAATTTCCAGTGGATTGGGGAATATGACTTAGGTATTTTCCATCTCTCAAGGTAGGATAGTATTGATTAAATGACAAGGATCCCTATGTCCAAAACACAGTCTAAAAGTCAGCTCGTTAAGGGCACCAGTCAAAATCCTCTTGACCTCAAACCGGAGGTAGCTATCTCTATCCTCGGACTTTTTTCCGCTGCTAATGAGCAAGAAGGTATTATTTACACTAAAGACTATCCCATCCCTGACCTGTTTGATGGTTTACAAATTTTTGATGAATACACTGAAGAAGAATTTAATGCTTTATCATCTACAGTGGATTCCTATATTGATGAAAACAAGAACCGACTTGAGGATCTCATCCCCAGTGCTATTTCATCTCTATTAAAATTAGAAGATGAAGGTATTTATTGTGAAATCGCATACGTCCTGGCCCTACTCATCATGGATATTGATGAGGAATTGTCCGAAGCTGACCAAGACTATCTACTTGCACTACAGGAAGCATTAAAGATTTCTGATGATCGTGCTGAAGAGTTAATAGATGAGATTTTTGATGAAGAATATGAAGATGAGGAAGATGAGGACTGATAGAAAAACTAGATAACCTTAAATAATTGCAACAAGTTTAATTGCATTTAGTTGCACTTAACTGCTCATGAATAGTATTTAGTTTCATGGGCTTTTACGCTCCCACAATATTCTAATCGTATTGAGAACAATTCGTGGGGATTTGGATGACAAATTCTGTTCCCATTCCTGGTTGGGATAGACAATCAATTTTTCCCCGATGTTGATTGACTATAATTTGATAACTAATAGATAATCCTAAACCAGTACCTTCACCTACGGGTTTGGTTGTGAAAAAAGGCTCGAAAATTCGGTTTTTCACTTCGTTAGTCATCCCCTTACCATTATCTTTAATGCAAACACCCACCCAATCACGATTAATCACTAATGTGGAGATGATTATTTGACCAGTAAAAGTCTCTTTTGCTGCTCCTGACAAATTTTTTCGATGCTCATATATAGCATCAATTGCATTACTAATCATATTCATAAACACTTGATTTAACTGAGAAGCATAACAAGTAATTAATGGCAGATTACTATAATTTTTGAAAATAATATTTTTAGCAGATCCTAACTTTTCCTTAAATTGAGGTTGTAAGAGGATTAAGGTGCTGTCAATACTCTGGTGAACATCCAAAGGTTTAATTTCTGATTCATCGACACGAGAAAAATTACGTAAACTCACAACTAAATCTCGAATTCTTTCCGCACCTACGGACATAGAATTTAATACCTTTGGTAAATCAGATACTAAAAAATCAAGATTTATAGACTTACTTTTTTCCACAATTATCTGGTGGGGAGTGGGATATTCTTGTTGATAGATATTGAGTAAATCTAGTAGGTATTGAATATAGTCAATGGCGTGATCAACATTAGCATATATAAAATTGACAGGATTGTTGATTTCATGAGCTATACTAGCTACCATTTGCCCTAAACTGGACATTTTTTCCGTGTGAATCAACTGCATTTGGGTAGATTTTAACTCCTGTAAAGTTTTTTCCAGATAGAGATTATTATCATTTAACTCCTTAGTTCTAATGGCGACTTTTTCTTCCAAATTTTCATATAGTTCAGCATTCTCTAAAGAAATAGCTGCTTGGGAAGATAGTAGTTTTAAAACTTTCAGTCTTTCGGGAGTAAATGCACCCGTAGTCAAGCGATTTTCCAGATAAATTATACCTATAATTTGTCCATGTTTTAATATAGGATTACACAGCATAGACTTGGGCTGATATTTGATAATATAAGGATCTACAGCAAATTTTTTATCTATACTATTACTATCAATAAGTATTTCATTTTGAGTGTTGTTGACATAATTGATTATATTAATTGGGATATCCTGACTATCCTTAATTGGTATGAGTTCCCAACCGGTATTTTGATTTTCTTGTACTACAGTAAACAAGCTGGATTCTTTTTTAAGAACTAACGCAGCTTTTTTCGCTCCCGTATTTTCAATAATTACATTCAATAAAGTGCCCAGTAACTTATCTATTTTTATTTCTGATGAAATGGCTAAGGATGCTTTTGTAACTGTTTCCAAATCTAGGATAGCTGATACATTTTTGTTGCTATCCATAATTTTAGTCATAAAACTTGTTTCTTCTGCAATTATTGTTCTGGGTTTGATGACAGGAGCAAGTAATTCAGGATAAGATATTTCCAGATCTATTACTTTTGACCTAGCACCCCAATTTAGATAACAATAATAAGCATCAATTAAGTAAGTTTGGGCAATTTTGTTCCTACCACAATTAAGATAGAATCTAGCAGCTAACTCATTTGCCAGAGCTTCTTCCTGAATGTATCTATTTTTTCTAGCACCCATAATAGCTTGATCATAAAGTTCACCTGCTTGCCAATGATTGCCGAGAACTCTTGCCATTTCTGCTGCTATTAAATCATACTTATGCTGATAATTTTCTGGACATTTACTGGCCCATATTGCCATAGATTCTTGATTGAATTTAACAGTTTGTAAGTATTTTTCGTATTTTTCTTAAATTTTCTTTGATTTGCATTTGATTTTTGGGAGTATTCACCCAGTAGAACCAAAGAATAATAAAAATTATATTGGCTACAACCAATCTGAGTAGAGACGTAATTCAAATGTTGAGTCATTTGAAGAACAGCTTCTAAAGATTTTTGATAATTATGGAATAGGTAGAAAAATATGGTTTTAGCCAAGTAGAATGTGAATATTAGAGTAGAAGCTTTAGATTGGATTAAGATTGATAACAATTCAATGTTATCAAATGAATTATGAAAAGAACCAGAACTGGGATCATAATTTAACAACTCTAAAACTAATTGCTTCCAAATTAAATGTACTAGAACTGCGCCCTGTTGTTTAAATCTATACATTAAATTTATATGGGTTCCAATTCCTGTAAAAGACAGGTTAAATTTTCACCAATTAAAAATTTATTTTGATTATAGATAGCAGATGCATAACCAACATGTTCTAAATCGCCAGTTTCCATGCCATAATTCATGCATTCTGATAAACTACCTATGGTTTGTTGTAAGTGATTTTTCCAGAAATTAATGTTTGAGTTACAAGTTAAGAGAACCACACATTTAACTTCCTGAGCATTAAACCTGTTGGCTAAATTCAATGCCAATTGACCATAACGGTATCCATTGTCAATATTGCCAGCAAGTTTACATAATAACAGACCATAATGGGCATAACCAGAAGCAGAAGTTGAACAATTACCGTATTGTAATGATAAATAGATCATGGTAAAAACTATTCTGTCAAATAGTTCTAAGTCAAAACAATAAGTAGCGGTGGTAATATTTCCTAGTATTCCCATGGCTGCTATTTTATCGGGTGCAGTCATGACAGGTAAATTAATCAGTTCATCCACATAGTTTTGATTCTGGTCATTGAGAATTTTAGGTGATTCTTCTACCAATTGAATTCCCAACATATTGATAATATGTATACCTGTTTCAATTGCCAATTTTATTTGGACTTTTGCCATATATATTTGAATTTGTATCTCATATACAGGTACTTGATCAAGGAGTGTAACCGCCTTTTGTTGGACCAATTTAATATAGATTTCCGCCTGGTCAAAATTGATATTGAGAAATTCTACTTCTACTGCTTCTAAGTACAAATTTAAAGTTAGATGATAATGAGTTTGCCAGCTATTTGCTGGTAAAAGTTCCAAGGCAAATCTTAAGTAATTAATAGCAGCTTCATACGCTGTTGATAGTTTGGCTTTGTGACCTGCAATTAAGTTCAGTTCAGCCAATTGATATCTTTCCACTTCCCTTGCTGTGTCAATTATTGTTTGGGCGACATTCAATTGATTAGCTATAATAAATATTTTTTCTTCTAGTTCTTTTTTATCTCTATTCTTAGAGTATTCATAAATTAATTGACCAAGGTGCCAATGGGTTGATTCCTTCTCGTTATCCGGAATTAATAAATAGGCCGCTTGCTGTATTCGGTCATGGAAGAATTTGTATTTTTTGCTCTGATCATTTTGGTGGGTTTCAGGATACAATAAATTGTGTTTTTCGTCTTGAGGAATAATCAGTTCTGCTGTCAAAGCATTCTGCAAGTTGGATACTATTTCCAGCTGAGACTTCTCACAAACAATGGCTAGGGTTAATAAATCAAACTCATTACCAATGCAAGCAGCAATCTTTAGAACTTCTTGTGTAGCAATGGGTAATTTGTGGATTTGTGTTGCTAATAACTGGAGAATATCATTACCATATAAAGCCTGAGCCTTATAAATGTCACATTGCCAACAACCCAACTGAAAGTCAAAACGGAGTAACCCATCTTCATGCATAGATTTAATTAACTGATTGCTGAAAAATGGGTTGCCCCGTGCTTGATTGAATACAAATTCGGTTAAAGATAAAGACAGGGTTTCTTCACAGGCTAAATTGCCTGAGATTAGTAGATTTAATTGGTTTTTATCTAGAGGTTGTAAATCAATTTCATTAATGGCAATTTTGGGTTCAATTTTTCGCAAACTCTCTAGGGTGACTGTGAGAGGATGTCTACTATAAACCTCATGGTCGCGATAAGCACCGATCAGTAATAAATATTTGGTATCTGGTTCTTTAATTAAGAATTGGATTAATTTTAAAGAAGTGGAATCTGCCCACTGCAAATCATCTAAAAAAATAACTAAGGGATGTTCTTCATTAGCAAATATTTGGATAAATTTAGCAAATAATACGTTGAACCTATTCTGAGCAGCATTACCGGTCAACTTGGGCGCTGCTGGTTGTGAACCAATAATCTTTTCTAACTCAGGAATTACATCTATAATAACTTGTGCTTGTTCTCCTAGCGTTAATAAAATCTTGTTTTTCCATGCTACTAATTCTTCTGGACTTTGGGTTAAAACTTGTTGTAATAAATTCCCCAAGGCTTTTAATAAGGCTGAAACGGGAATATTATTTTTGTTATTTTGTAGTTGCTCATATTTACCAGCTGTAAAATAACCTTGTTGTTCCAGAATCGGTTGGTTAATTTCATAGACAATAGCAGTTTTACCAATACCTGAAGAACCTAGCACTAACATTAATTCTTTACTGCCTTGACTGACTCTTGCAAACGCATCCAATAATATGGCAATCTCTTTATCTCTGCCATAAACTTTGTCACAAATTATAAATCTATCTGCTATATCCCTACTTCCTAATTGCCAAGACTTAATCTGACCATGATTTAATAATGCTTCTTGAAATCTTTCTAGATCGTACCTGATTCCCCTAGCTGTTTGATATCTATTTTCTGGGCTTTTTGACATTAATTTGATAGTTATTTCCGCTAACAAATCGGGAATTTCTGGATTAATCTCCTGGGGAAGTGGTGGCATTTTCGCCAGGTGAGAATGTACTAACTTGAGAGGATTTTTACTGATAAAAGGTAATCTTCCTGTGAGTAGTTCATAAAAGGTCACCCCCAGAGAATAAAAATCGCTGCGATAATCTATACCGCAATTCATTCTCCCTGTTTGTTCTGGTGACATGTAGGAAAGTGTTCCTTCCAATGGGTTGAACTTTTTGATTTCTGCTATTTCTTGCGGTAGCAGACAAGAAATACTGAAATCTGTCAACTTAATTTGATGGGTTTCTGGATTAATAATAATGTTTTTGGTTTAATGTCTTTATGGATAACTTTGTAATTATACAAATACTCCAGTGCTTTCACCACGGCAATGGCAATTTTTAAAAACATATTTATTCCCAGTGGTTGAGATTGGGCATAGTCGTAAACTGATATGCCACCTATATCCTCACCAATTAGGGCGTAACTATTACCATAAGGTTCTAAAGCATAGGATTTAATAATATGGGGATGGTCAATTTTTTGAGTAATGGCAAATTGATTTTTTAAGGCTATCAATTCATTTAATGGTGGATATTGGGCGTTAGCAGTTTTGATAATTACCGACCTTTTAGTTGTTTCTTGTTCACCTCGATATACACTGGTTCTGCTGCTAACGTGAATTACCTCAAGTATTTTATAGCCTGGAAGTTGGATATGACTCTTTTCCATTGGAAATCTATTGTGTAGAAACACGAAATAAATGATTATATCTGGCATCATATAGATGCGATCGCCCACTTACGGTAGACAGTGCGGGGCTGATTATATACAAAGTGGTGCGCAGCAGTTTTTGTTCATCGGTAGACTCTGCCATTTTCTCTAGGGGGACAATAAAGATCTTTTCGTCGGGCCATCCCACGCGAAAACAAATAGCTACGGGAGTTTGTGGAGCATAATGTTGTAAAAGTTGGTTTTGGGCACTAGCCACATGACGGGCACTCAAATATAAACACAGACTGGCTTGATGTGCTGCTAAACTGGCCAATTGTTCCTGGTTTGGTACTTTTGTTCTTCCACTCACCCGAGTCAGGATAATACTTTGGACCAAATCAGGAACTGTCAACTCTACTTTTAATTTTGCCGCAGCAGCTTGAAAAGCACTAACTCCAGGTACTATTTCAAAAGGTATATTCGATGTGTTCAATAATTCGATTTGTTCGTGAATGGCACTGTATAAACTAACATCTCCTGAGTGAAGACGTACAACGGACTTATTAGATTGAACTGCTGCTATAATTGTGCCTACAATCTCCTCTAAAGTTTTGGTAGCGGTACCGATAACTTCTGCGTCTGGACGACAAATATCCAGGATTTGTTGGGGAACCAAAGAGTCAGCGAAAAGTACCAAATCAGCACCAGCTAATAACCTTTGTGCTTTAACTGTCAATAAATCTGGGTCTCCAGGTCCTGCACCCACAATATACACTGCTGGTTTTAAGGAGTTAATCATGTTGCACCCAAAATAGGAAAGGTCTGCCAATTTTTCCATGAAATTTCTCAATATTTCCGCCATGGTTTTCCGGATTCACCACTTGCTAGTGGTAGAAAGATATGGTAGATGCACCCTGGTTAAGCCCTGGAGAACACTCTGGGGCATTTTTTATTGGTGGTTATAACGGTTATAACTGGGAGATACTACATCCGGTAGGGAGCGTTTGTATAAATAAAGCCAGACTAAACCAGCTAAACCCACTACTATTCCGGTTAAACTAACCAATTGGGCAATTCTTAGAGAACCTAGCATGAGACTATCCGTACGTAAACCTTCAATAGCAAATCTTCCTATACTATAGGTTACCCAGTAAACCAAAAATAAGGTTCCGGTCTTCAATTCTGGTTTGCCAGATAAACTCCGAAAAAATAAAGTTAGTAATAGAGCAAATACCATCAAATTCCACAGGGATTCATATAGAAAAGTGGGGTGGAAATATTCAAAATTTACCAAAGCAGGAGGACGATGCTCTGGTGGAATGTATAGTTTCCAAGGCAAATCTGTAGGATCACCAAAAGCTTCAGAATTAAAGAAATTCCCCCAACGTCCAATAGCTTGACCTAAAATCAGAGAAGGGGCGACTAAATCTGCCAATTGCCAAAAAGATATTCTTTTGAGTCTGGCAAAGATTAAAGCGGCTATAATACCGCCAAGAATAGCTCCATGAATGGCTATACCACCCTGCCAAATGGCTAGAATTCTCCCAGGAGAACGGGAATATTCTGACCATTGGAATAGGACATAATATAATCTCGCAGCTGGAATAGCTCCTACTACCAACCAAACGGATAAATCACTGATGATATCAGGATCTAAATGACGACGTTTGGCCAGATGCTGGGCAAGACTAACACCAATTAATACGGCTGATGCAATTAGCAATCCATACCAACGAATAACAAATGGTCCAAATTCTAATCCAGGTACTACGGGACCTGGGGAGGTGAACTCGAACCCCAACAGTAAGGCGGTGAAATCTACTACCATGCAAATTACCTAACAATATGTTTCTACTTCACAGGAAACAATTGCAATATTTATGTAACTAATGTACAATATCACGACACATTAATCAATAAATTCCATCATTTGCTCAAAAAGCCTCTTCCTCAAAGGGTACTAAAAAGTATACTCAGATCTAAAAGCTTTCTGATTTATATTCAACATGATTGCTATTTATCCTGGCAGCTTTGACCCTATTACTTTGGGACACCTTGATCTTATTGAACGAGCTACTCGGCTATTTAGTCGGGTTATTGTTGCTGTTCTGCGAAATCCTAACAAAACTCCATTGTTTACCGTAGAACAGCGTCTGAACCAGATTAGTTCAGCTACCAGCCATTTGCCCAGTGTAGAGGTGGATAGTTTTGACGGATTAACGGTTAACTATGCCCAAATGCGACAAGCAGGGGTTTTATTACGCGGGTTGCGAGCTGTCTCTGATTTTGAGATAGAGTTACAAATGGCCCATACTAATAAAACCCTTTCAACTCAGGTCGAAACTGTTTTTCTCGCCACCTCTAATGAGCATAGCTTTTTAAGTAGTAGTGTGGTAAAAGAAATTGCCAGGTTTGGTGGATCTGTCGACCATCTTGTTCCTCCGCACATTGCTATGGATATATACCAATGCTACAGCCAAATCCCCCAGTTCCCGAATATTCCCACCCCCAGAGAGTAGTAGACATTCTCCAGGAGCTTAACCGTCTGGAAGATATTATTCTCTCTGGTA
Source organism: Raphidiopsis brookii D9 (assembly GCA_000175855.1). GTDB lineage: Bacteria > Cyanobacteriota > Cyanobacteriia > Cyanobacteriales > Nostocaceae > Raphidiopsis > Raphidiopsis brookii. The sequence continues at coordinate 215,716 of ACYB01000042.1, read as the reverse complement.
TCCAAATACCCTTTATCAATCGTACCCTTATTGATGAGGATAAATTCCTAGAGCAGTTGGATTTTATTCGGGTTTCTTTACCCTCCCTATTTCAGGAAGCAGCAAAAATTCTCCAGGAAAAGGAGGAGATTATATTGTCAGCGGAGGAATATGCACAACAGGTTATAGAAGCAGCACAAGTCAAAAGGTCTCAAATCTTAGCTGATAACGATATTATTCACCAAGTAGAACGGGAAACTGTTCAACTCCGTCGTGAAGCACAACAGAAGTGTGATGCTATAATGCAAGATACATTGGCAGAAATTGAACGTAAACGACTCGATTGTGACCAGGAAATGGAAGAGACACGCCAAAATGCGATCGCCCATGCTAGGGAAATAGAAAATGGCGCGGATGAATATGCGGATCGGGTGTTGGAAAATATCGAGGAGGATCTGCAAAAAATGTTGCGAATTGTCACTAATGGAAGACTACAACTGGGAGGGGAAACCCGAAAACAGCGTGGGTCTTCTGATATTCCAAAAGAATAAGTAACTACCTGCTAACACCAGCTAAGTCTAAAATCGGAGCGATCGCCTCTTCCTTTTTAACCGCCATAATATGTACTCCCTGACATAAATCTTTTGCCATTCTTACCTGTTCTGAGGCAATTTTCATACCTTCTTCCAAAGGATACTTGGCTTTGGCTAGGCGCTGGATAATATAATCGGGTATATTAACACCAGGAACCATCCTATTAATAAACTGAGCATTTTTCGCTGACTTTAACAGAAAAATACCTGCCAACACAGGTTTATTGTAACCAGAAGCAATTTTATCCATAAATTTCTCCAATTTTTCAAAATCAGTAATTAGCTGACTTTGGAAAAATTGTGCCCCTGCTTGTACTTTCCTTTCAAATCGACTCTGTAACCCAGACCAACTTTTAGATTGAGGATCCACTGCTGCTCCAGCGAACAAATCCAAACCTCCATCAACTAAAGTCCTATGATTAAAGTCCAGTCCTTGGTTCATATTAGTAATTAATTGTAATAACCGGACAGATTCCAGGTCAAAAACAGCTCTAGCATCCGGATGATCACCAGCTTTAACTGGATCACCCGTCAAAGCTAAAATATTCCTAATACCCAAAGCATGGGCCCCCATCAAATCAGCTTGCAGTCCGATTCTATTGCGATCGCGACAAGCGATTTGACAGACTGGTTCAATACCATGTTGCCATAAAATGGCGCATACTGCCAAAGGTGACATACCCAAAACAGCACGACTACCATCAGTAATATTAACAGCATGAACTCTCCCCTTAAGAGTCGCTGACATGGCAATGGTGTGGCTAATGTCCCCCCCCTTTGGTGGTGCAACTTCTGCAGTGATTAAAAATTCTCCTGCTTGTACTGCTTCACGGAAACTAGTGAGAGTATTGCTCGTATAGTTAGTGGTGTGATTTTCCTGCATGGTGAAGGTTTTATACTTGAAAGGTCTTATTTTCAGGCTTATAATGGTGCTGTGTAACCCAAAGCCCCCTTAACATCTGCTAAAGTTTGACTGGCTATGGCGTGAGCCTTTTCCTTACCTGTTTTCAGTACAGACTCTAAGTAACCCTTTTCTGTTCTTACCTCCTTGTACTTTTTTTGAATTGGTTCTAGAGCATTAATAGTTGTTTCTGTGAGTAAAGGTTTAAACTGACCCCATCCCATATCAGCACATTCCCCAGCTACTGCTTCCTTGGTTTTGCCAGATAATAGCATATACAAGGTCAACAAATTATTACATTCAGGACGTGCTGGGTCATCAAAACTCAAACCACGAACTGGATCGGTTTTACACCGTTTAATTTTATTGGCAATTTGATCTGGTGGATCCAAAACATTAATTCTGCTCAATTCGGAGGGGTCAGACTTTGACATTTTCTTAGTACCATCAGCTAGACTCATTACCCTGGCGCCCTCTTTCCTAATTAAAGGAGCAGGCAACTTTAATACGGGATGCTCCTGGGCAAACAAGTAATTAAACCTATTAACAATATCTCTAGCTAGTTCTAAATGTTGCTTTTGATCTTCACCTACTGGTACCTTATCTGCTTGATACAGCAAAATATCAGCAGCCATTAAAACCGGATAAATCAATAAACCTGTACCAACATTTTCTCCCTGTTTAACCGCCTTCTCCTTAAACTGGATCATATCTTGTAGCCAGTTTAAAGGAGTAATACAGTTTAGTAACCAACAAAGTTCACTGTGGGCAGATATATGGGATTGTACAAAAATATGCGAGTGCTGTAAATCAATACCACAAGCTAAGTATAAAGCTGCAATAGTATAGGTATCAGCCGCTAAAGTAGCAGGGTTATGTGGCACAGTAATAGCATGTAAATCTACCACGCAAAAGAAATTATCATACTGATCTTGCATCTCTACCCAGTTGCGAATAGCACCTAAATAGTTCCCCAAGTGTAAGTTACCAGTTGGTTGAACTCCAGACAAAACGCGTTGCTTACCCATAATTGTTGGTGATTTCTTTTTTTAAAAACATACCGGAACCACATCCGACTGATAACAAATACCCGCTTGCCTAAATCTCTCCAAAGCTTCACCTAGGCGATCGCAATCTGCTATCAAACTAATTCTCACATAACCTTCACCACCAACCCCAAAAGCATTACCAGGAGTAACTACCACACCAGTTTTTGCAAGATGTTGAGAGCAAAATCCGTAGAACCCATACCTGCAGGGCACTTAACCCATAAATACATAGTTGCTTTAGTAGGATTAATATTCCAACCCAACTTGCTTAAACCAGCAATGAGAAAATCTCGCCTAATGCTATAACGTTGCTGCACTGTATGTAAGTAAGAATCTGGTAGGCGTAAAGCGGTTTCTGCGGCGGTTTGTAATGCGGAAAAAATCCCATAGTCCAAATTAGTTTTCAGAGTTCTTAAACCTTGGATAACATGACGATTACCCACTACAAAACCAACTCGCCAACCTGCCATATTATAGGTTTTAGATAGGGTATGAAATTCCACACCAATATCTTTGGCACCGGGGATTTCTAACAGACTGGTGGGTTGATAACCATCAAAAGCCAATTCAGCGTAACACAGATCATGAACCAGTAGAATCTCATGCTTTTTAGCAAAAGCAACTATGTCCTCAAAAAACTCCCGTGGTGCGGTTGCTCCTGTGGGGTTGCTAGGGTAATTAAAATAGAGGATTTTTGCTTTTTGAGCTACCTCATCGGAAATAGACCCTAAATCAATTAACCAATCATCCTTCTCCTGCAGAATGATATTATGAATTACTCCCCCAGCAATAATTGGACCTCGGAAATGCACAGGATAGGAAGGAGAAGGCACTAAAACCGTGTCACCTGGATTAATATAAGCGATCGCTAAATGTGCCAAACCTTCTTTAGAACCTAATAGAGGTAATGCTTCGCTGTCAGGATCTAACAGCACATGATAGCGTCGATAGTACCATTCGGTAATTGCCTTACGAAAATTAGCAGTACCTTCAAAGGGTGGATAACCGTGATTAGCAGGATTTGCCAAAGCTGTTTTGGCTGCTTCTATAATTGGTTGAGGAGTTGCACCATCAGGATTCCCCATTCCTAAATCAATTAAGTCCAGTCCTTGCTCCCTAGCCTTGGCCTTTAACTCATCCAATCTAGCAAAAACATAGGGTGGTAGTTTCTTTATCCTATCTGCGGGGGTAATCCAACTTAAACTCATTCTTCAACCTCAAAATAATTCGTCACTCTTTGTAAACGTTTTTGTAAGCACTTTTAATGATGGCCAATTGTTAATTAGTCGTTTGGGTGGTTAACGATGATGAATCCCGTTGTCTTAGAACCGGAGCGGTAGTAGAAATCATGGCCGCCATTAACTGTTCCGAGGATAGGGAAAAGGGTAACCGATGGATATCAGAATTAGGAGCTAGGGCTATTTCTGCTGCTGTTTGCAATTGAGTCAAAGAAATATTTCCCAGTCCCAAATCCGCCAATTTTTGTGGCAGTCCAATTTCTGTATAGAATTTTAATAACTGCTGTCTAGCGGTTTCCGCTAATTGATTGCCCTGAAGCATTTCTTCTAATCGCAATTGCACTAAAATTCCGTATGCCACCTTTTCTCCATGAATGCTACCATGTCCACAAATGTGAGTTAACCCATTATGTACTGCATGGGCAGCAACTGTACGACAGCGGGCTCCCCCTAAACCACCAATCACACCTGCTAACATCACACTGCAATCTACCACCTCTTGCCAAATTTGACTACCAGGAGAGTCTAAAGCTGCTGCGGACTTTTGTAATAGTATATCGCGTAAAACTCTAGCTTGTTGAACTGCAGCAATAATTAGTGTATCCTGCATATTACCACTACTAACAGATGCTTCATACCATTTGGCAATCCCATCTCCAATTCCAGCTACCAGAGTTTCCCGGGGTGCTGTTTTAATCAAATCATAATCTAAAATTAGCAAATCCGGACACCTACACAAGGGAACATCATATAAAAATGCCCCCGATGCAGAATACACATTAGATAAGGCTGTCCATGCTGCACAGGTGGCAGCAGATGTAGGAATTGTTACTACTGGTAACTGTAATTGATGTCCTAATAGTTTAGCTGTGTCTATGGACTTCCCGCCACCTAGACCAATAATCACATTTGCCTTATGTTCTTTAACTGCTTTCCGTAACGCTTTCAAACTTACTTCACAGCAATCTGGGCTATAGGAAGTAGCCAAAGCATCCAAATCCCCACTTTGGAAGATGGTCTGTAAACTCTCCTGATAAATATTGAGAGTATGTTTTCCTGTCACAATTAGGGGACGATTCCCTAGGGTAGAAATTTCTGAAATAGCAGATGATCTGAGAACCCCAGCACCTCGGATTACCTTTGCTGGAGCAACAGTTAATGTCAAGAAAGAACTAGTGGTGGGAGTGGATAATAGACTAGCCATGATAGACACGATAGACATAATAGATATAGTATGGCAAACACCACCACAAATATTAATAATAAATATGTACTATATGGGTCAAAACCTAAATGATTTCAGGATGGTGGTAATTGGGGAAATTTATCCAAGAAGACTTCCACCAACATTTGTGGGTCTTCGCGGGTAACTAGTGTTCTTTCCACTTTACCCAAGTAGACAGGTGTTGATATACCTGATTCTGGGTGGAGAACTGTCCGAGCGCGAATTGTCAAACTGTTATTCCTTCCAGATCCCATGCGCCCGTAGGAGTAGAGATTACTAGCTGCTTGGCGTAAAGTTGCTTCTAGCTGGGTAGGAGTAATATCTGGACTGGTAGCAATTACAGCTTGGTTGGAACCATTGTCATAAACTAAAGTATATCTAGAAGCACCAGGAATTACTGTACGACTGAGGGGAACTAGGGATAGTGAAAAGAGTCCTACTGTGAGCACAAGCATAAAACCAGTTGCACCTACCAAGCGAAAACGTAATCCCCATTTAAATAGAAGAGCCAAAATTGTCAGTGCTGCAAGTGCTATGGTCGTGATTCCTGACCATTGGGAGTATTGAAGAAAATCTGCTGTAGTGGGCATAAACTAGACATAAAATTGTAACTGCTGATATCCAATAGAATAGGACAAAATCTGGGATTTATACAAAAATCCCCTGCTGGAGTTAATGATGGGAACCTTCATAGCGATGAGCTGCACCATATAAAGCTGCTAAAATTACCCAGAACAGGGCACTTAATATCAGGTCAAAAGTAGTCACATCTGCCATGTTAAACATTATCCAGCCTATAAAAGCTAATAGGTAACTCAAAAAGACCAATCTATTTTCTTTTGGTAAAGAGCACTTGTACCAAAATTTAATGGCAGCAATTAGTATCCAAGCCAAAAAAAACCAAAAAATAAGCAGGTAGTAACTAAACCAGTTTCTGCTGATAGCATTAAAAACAGATTGTGGGGATGGTTAACACTAACACCCATTTTCTGCTCATAAAGGTGAGGGAAACTGCGTAGACCCCAACCGCTTAAAGGTTGTTGTAGGGTCAAATCCCAAGCAAACTGCCACTGGGTTTTACGCATTAATGCCAGGGGTGTGTCAGAATTTAATCGCGCCCAGATAAAACGGGGAACGAAACTACGAAAAACAGAAGCGATTCTCTCAGTTGCAAAGGATGCTAATATAATACTGGTAGTTAACCCTATTACTCCAGCTATAATTAGTCGCCAACCTTGATAAAGAGCATAGGCAATACAAGCCATAACTGCTATTCCCCAACCATTACGAGAGCCGGTTAAAATCAAAGCTAAAAAGTTAGCAATGATCACTACACTTAAAAATATAAACCCTAGGGGATTTGCTTTTTTGCGGATCTTGTGATAATTTTCTAACCATAAACCTAAGCCCAAAATCAATACGGTAATCAGATAAGCTGCTAGGGTATTGGCGTTCATAAATACGGAGGACATTCTTACCAAGGGTTCTCCCCCAGGGTCAATTGTCAAATTAACCACTACTGATAGAAATTGCCATCGTGCATGCCAACCTAAAAACAGTTGTCCCAAGCCAATCATTACTACAGGTAAAGAACTGCATACAATAATCCAAGTCAATTGACGTAATTCACTAACCGTGGTGATTAAAGGAGTTAATCCAGCAAACACTACAAAATATGGCAAGAAATTGAATAATCCTAAAAAAGCATCTGGTTGATCCCTAGCAAATACCGTAAATCCAGTAGTAATTAAAAACCAAAAACTTAAAATTACCAATAAATGATTCAAGGTTTTGCGTTGAATACTGGAGTATTTTTTTCTCCAGGTCTTATAGGATGCCCAACCAATGGCTATGGCCCCAAAAAATGGATTAATGGGGAGAATCAGTAACCCCAGCAACAAACTATTCCATGGTAGTTGTAGACTAGAATGGGGATGGACAAAAAACTGTTGAATTTGCTTTAAGTTGGCTGCCAACATTCTGTGCGAGTGAGACGAATTTGAGCAAGGGTGAAAATAGTGGGAATAATACGACCATAGTTAGTAGAAATTGTCCGCCAACCCAAATCTGCTAGGAACCAAGCCCACATTACGGGTCCCACGATAGAAAAAACAGTGCGTACCGCACCATAACGAGCAGCACTGAGGGTCATTCCCCGTCGCGCCATTTGGGCGGTAACATAGTTTTTAATTTGTTGACTGGCCATTTCTGTTCCAACAATGGTAGCTTGCTTGGCTACCTGATAGGTGGCTAAATGGGTAGCAAACTGACAAGCAATTTGTTTGAGTAAATATGGTTGAATAACGGAAGTGACCGCTACTGCACTACCAGCTTTGAAAATCAATCCCAGAGAATCTGTAGGCAACAATTGTAACACGGAATTGGGTAAATCTGACGTTATTAGTTGAGACTGTATTCGAGAAGAAATTTTTTGCCGTTGTTGTCGTGGTAATTTTCTCCAAACTTTTCCTAGAAGATGCAAAAATACTTCTGCTTCTAAATCAACGGTTGATAATTCTTCATAATAGGATATTTTTAAATGCTTACAAACTTGAATTAGGGCTTGCCTATATGTTACTTGTTCAGTACGCTTACGCAACACTGTTATTCCATCAGCTGCTAAAAATCTAAATCTACTCTCTAAAGTATCTAACCAGGCCTGACGATTTTGGCTTTGTACCATGACAGGTTCCGGGGTGTGAACATAATCTAAGGGGTTAAATTTACGACTGAACAGAATTGCGGTGATGTCTTGCAGTTCTTCCTGGGTCGCCAACTCCAGAACTGTCCTCAGCTCATCCAATTTTCTTTCCTCCTTATCCCATGTTTAGGTTTTTTGATGTTTTGCTTCCCCGATGGATTTCCACCGGATTGTACCAATAGTAACATATATCAAAAAGTTTGTCTATCAACTGCCCACTCCCTCCCCCCTATTGCCTATTTTTCCTTTATAAAATTGATCCCTAATGTTTACACTTAGTTTCGTGTAGTTTTTGAGCATATTCTTGTGAACTGTTAAATAATTATCAATATAGATAGAAATTTGGCGTTTTAATAAAATGGAGTACAAAAGTTATGAAGACCGTGATTAAGTTAACACAGGAACTGGTAATTGGGGAAATTGAAAGCATTTTGCGCACGTACCCATACAGTCCCTATCAGCAAGTTTTTGAAATTAGTGATTTACGTCAGGAGTTGATTGTTTTCGTGATGAATCGCATACCCGGCATTAGTCCTACGATTAGTCAAGACCAAATGTTGCTGGTGGTGAATAAAGAGGAAAATGGTGACAATAGATTATTTAATAGACATTTATCAGGTAACTTTTTAGCGCAGCAACTACATCTGCAAAATTTAGTCCACCAGGGAGTTTTTGCTATCATTCAAGCTAAAGCTGATGTAATTAGTCACATTTTGAATGAACCAGTTCATCCTGGTTGTGAACCGTCGAATTGGTTTGGCTAGCTAAGGAAATCCAATTGTGATAAAATAGGGATCAATTAGTAACCAAAATACCATCGGTATGTGAAAAATAAACTATATGAAAGTAGCAGTTACTGGAGCAACTGGATTTGTCGGTAGTCGTTTAGTCCAATGTCTACATGACAGAGGTGAAAAAATATTAGTGTTAAGTCGTAATCCTACTAGATCCGCTGCTAGGATTTTTCCTTCCGAGGTTTTTCCCAATGTGGAAATTTTGGCTTACACACCTGGTGTATCTGGAGTCTGGCAAAGTAGAATTGCTGGTTGTGATGGTGTGGTAAACCTAGCAGGGGAACCCATCACTCAACAACGCTGGACTCCAGAACACAAGCTGGACATTCTTAACAGTCGCAAGTTGGGCACCCAAAAAATTGTCGAAGCGATAGCTGAAGCCAAACCTAAACCATCTGTGTTGATTAATGCTTCAGCTATTGGTTTTTATGGCACTAGTCAAACCGCTACTTTTGATGAAAATAGCCCCACAGGTAAAGATTTTCTCGCTCAGGTCTGTCAACAGTGGGAAGAACAAGCACAAATGGTGAGGAATTATGATGTGCGGTTGGTCATTTTGCGCTTTGGTATTGTCCTGGGTAATGGTGGTGCTTTAGGTAAAATGATTACTCCCTTCAAACTTTTTGCGGGCGGTCCCATTGGTAGTGGTAATCAGTGGTTCTCTTGGATTCATCTCAACGATATTGTAAATCTAATTATTCAGTCTTTGGTTGATCCAAATGCACAAGGTGTGTACAATGCTACTGCTCCCCATCCTGTGCAAATGAAAGACCTTAGCAATACAATGGCACAGGTGATGAACCGTCCCGCTTGGCTACCAGTACCCGGATTCGCCCTGGAAGCACTTTTGGGGGAGGGCGCGATGGTGGTTCTGGAAGGACAACGGGTTCTACCTCAACGTACTCAAGCATTGGGTTTTGAGTATCAGTACCCCCTTCTTTCCTCCGCGTTACGGGAAATTTTAACCTGATTCGCTAATTGCTAAATTTCTTACTCACCCAACTGCTAATTCCACTGACTAATGCTCCCCCCATGAGCAAGCCAATGGCTGGATTGAATAGGGGGGTCCATAGTTTATGCCAAAGGTCTAATCCTAAGTTCATCCCTGAAGCATTACCTACAATGGCTATGGCAAACCAGCCAAATCCTAAAATCACTAGGAAAAAGTCGGCTACTAGTATTATATTAACCCAGTTTAATATTTTTTCCTTCATCGAATTATGCTTTAACTGATGTCAAATAACCATGTTTTCACTTTAGCTAAATTGTTCCAGTTGGGCTTTCTAGCTAAACCATCCTCAATACTATTTCTCAGGTCTTCTTCCCATTCTTTATTGACGAAAATCAATTGCTGGGCAGCTATTATGTGTTCTCTTAAACCCTTTTGACCTGTCTCTAACATGGCTAGGGCTAAATTAACCCTACCTTGGGGATCTTGGGGGTTGATCTTGACTGCTTTACTCGCCGCTTTATAGGCTAGTTGGCCTTTTTCTTCTAAAAGATACAACCAGGCTAAACATATCCATGCCGAACCTGATTTCGGTGAGCGATCGCACACCTCTTTAAATAGAGGGATGAGATCTGCAGCAGACTCACCATCCTTATATCGCTGTAACCCTGTATCAAATAGTTCCTCAACTGTCACGGTCATTGTGTTGAATTAATTAGTTGAATTAATTTAGTCATTATACCCCGAAGGATTTGCCACAACCACAGGTTTGGGAAGCATTGGGATTGGTAAATTGGAAACCTCCACCAATCATAGCATTGCTGTAGTCTAGCATTAATCCATATAGATATAATAAACTCTTGCGATCGCAAACAATTTTAAAGCCATCGTAATCAAAAACCTCATCCTGGGGGGTAATTTTAGAGAGGTCTTCAAAATCCATCATGTAGGACATTCCAGAACAACCGCCTTGACGAACTCCCACCCTCAGGCATAAATCCTGGCCTTGTTGAGATTGGAGGGATTTTACTTGACGTAATGCGGACTCACTGAGAATAATTCCGCGTTGTTGAGTTTGAGCTACTGGTGTCATATCTGATTTAAACTCCTTAGCTAAATAGACTTTTTGAGGATTCTTGAGAATTAAACTAGTCCTGATGTAATTGTACCATTGTTTTGGTTGTTTTGCTCCAAACCTGGCTAAAAGTGAGTGCTGGATAAACCTTCGATTGCTAAGGACTTATACTCATCATTATTGGGTAAGCTCCTAATGAGTTCACGAATCACATCTGTAGCTGGTCTTCCGGTTTGTTGACAATATTTTTCCAGTTTTTCAGCCTCTTGTGTTGCCAGATTGACGGTTATACGTTTAACAGCCCATTTTTTGTTAGTCATCAGACACAAATTCCCGCTTGTTAAGAGTAGAAAATGATACCTTTATTTCCAAACTTCCAGGCGATAAAACCCGGAATTATCCAACTTTTTTGGTCTTTTTTGGGTTGTATAGGAGTTAAACTGTCCAAACCATAATCATACAACAATTATTGCCTAACGGCACTACGGAAAACTACAGATTAACATAAAAATTGTTGGACTCAGTAATATTGAGTAATAAGTAATACTTAGATTTCTGAAAACCTGATGCTTAATTCTTGAGGGGTAATACATTTTCCATCAAAGAAGGCCATAATATCATCGATTCCGGGATTACCACGGTTGTTGGAGAGTCCCTTGGTAATGACTAATCCACAATGGCCACCATTGAGGTGACACGCTCTCTTCCATCTTTTGTGGGATGCAATATAGTTTTCATCCTCGTGTGAAAATTCCGTAATTAAGAACAGGTTCTCATTTTGTGTTTGCAGGATACTCAAATCAACTTTTTTTCCATCTTGGTGACTATCTACAGTACTAAAGCAAATCCCTGTAATATCTCCTGCATCGCGAATATTTTTAATGATAGTGTTTGCTTTTGCGCGAGAAGTTTGTACTAAAACAATAGGGATCGTGTCGCATTTAGCCTTAATTTTGTGACCTCCTAAATGTCTAATGTTAGGAGGTAGAGAAATTAAGCTGTTCCAGGGTATGGTTCCAATAGACAGCAAACAACCTTCCGGTATTAAGTCATACCGTAATTGCTCGATCTGATCGAAATCATCTTCCACTTCCACTAAATGGGCACTTTCAATCTCATATAACTGTGAATACAGTTCTGGCATGGTACAAATATTGACAGATACATTTTGATTGCCTTGATCACAATCAGGTACAGAAATGCGATAGCGTCGGGTAATTACCGGGAAATCCTTTTGGGACAGGGGACGTTTATGGTCACGTAGAAAACGGATGACGCTTTCGAGTGCAACATACATAATCTGTGCTTCTTCTTCGTACAGAATGGAGTTTAATCCTTCCAAAGGGTGGATAGTCCCAAAATCGGGTTCAATTTCTGAGGATGGTAAATACCCTATATCTTCATCTTCTGTCTCCATGTCTTGATCATCCTCATCTATGGGATCAAAAGTGAGAAATAGGCAATCCTGCTGGAGAAAAGCTGATTCCAAAGACTCGTCTTCAGATTCTTCATAGCAGTGGTAAAAATCCGTGCGGAATCTTGTCAGAGACTCTGCAGAACGGTAGAACAACAAGGTATAGTCAGCACCTCCCATAATTGAAACATAAAGTTTTTCTATATCCCACTTATTAATTTCTATGGAAATAATCTTATTTGGATGGACGAATTCCCATGGTGCCATTTCCCAAATTTTGTAAGCCTTTTTTGTAAGATCTTCTGCGTATTTTGGGGGTAAAGGGGGGACATAGCTTTCCATCACCTCACCAAAGGACTGGAAAATTTGATCAATCAGTGGTAGTTCTGGTGAATAATCAACTACAATGTCCAAACCTTGTAAAATCCCTCGCAGGTAAAATTGAACTTCTCTGTCCCGTACGAGGATTTTTTGGGGTCTGGCACGTTTATTTCCACCTTGCGGATGTTCCATTGCCTGTATTAGAGTACGCACCATGGCTTCCCTTCCTTGTACTGAGCCTATTACCTCCATACTTCTAATAACTCCCTCCGAACCATCCACCCAGAGAATACACTCCCCAGCTGGTAATTCAAATTCTTCACTGACCACTGGTGACAAAAGTGTACGCCGATCTCCCTCCCATACACAGGGCACTTGCGTCAATTTCTTTAATCTACGAATAGTGGATGGACTAAAACCTGTCATAAAATTACTTCAGTGTTAACTTAGTGAGTTTAAATATGTTAGGTTTAAATGAGTGTTAGTTATGCCCTCTTCCCATAGGTGGCAAAACATGAAAAAAGTTTGTCTGAATAGACCTAACAACCTTATTTTAGAATAAAAATTCTTAGATGCTGTGGTTGCTATAGCTTCGCAAATTTTTGACCCCAATTCAAGTTACAATTTGTAAACAAGGGAAAATGATAACTGGGTCTAAGCAATAAAGGAATTTTTTGGGAATGCGTGTTGTAATTGTGGGAGCAGGATTGGCTGGATTAGCTACTGCTGTAGATTTAGCTGATGCGGGTTGGGATGTGGAAATTTTCGAAGCTCGCCCATTTGTCGGTGGTAAGGTCAGCAGTTGGGTGGATGGTGATGGCAATCACATAGAAATGGGACTGCATGTATTTTTTGGATGCTACTACAATCTATTTGAGCTGATGGCAAAGGTGGGAGCAGGCAATAATTTACGTCTCAAGGAACACACTCACGTCTTTGTCAATAAAGGTGGAAATACGGGAGCTTTAGACTTTCGATTTATTACTGGCGCACCTTTTAATGGGTTAAAGGCGTTTTTACCACTTCCCAACTTTCATTACAAGACAAGTTACAAAATGCTCTTGCTCTGGGCACTAGTCCTATCGTTCGAGGTCTGATTGACTTTGAAGGAGCTATGAGGGATATCCGCAATTTAGATAGGATTAGCTTTTCTGAGTGGTTCTACAGTCATGGAGGGAGTAAAGGGAGCATCAAACGGATGTGGAATCCTATTGCTTATGCTTTGGGTTTTATCGATTGTGACCATATTTCTGCCCGTTGCATGTTGACAATTTTCCAGTTCTTTGCAGCTAAAACCGAAGCTTCTATTCTACGCATGCTGGAAGGTTCACCTCAAGAATATTTACATCAACCTATTGTTAATTATTTGACGAATAGGGGAACCAAAATTCATACCCGTCGTCAAGTGCGAGAAATTAAATTTACTGAGTCTGACTCCCAATCTGAGGTTACAGGTATATTGGTCGCTCAAGGTGAGCAGGAAGAACTAATCACAGCAGATGCTTATGTTTTTGCTTGTGATGTGCCAGGAATTCAGCGCGTTCTTCCCCCATCCTGGCGCAAGTGGCCAGAATTTGACAATATTTACAAGTTAGATGCAGTACCCGTTGCTACTGTACAACTCCGGTTCGATGGATGGGTGACAGAACTACAAGACTCAGAAAAACGTCACCAGCTCCATCAAGCTGTCGGTATAGATAATTTATTATATACCGCCGATGCTGACTTCTCCTGTTTTGCTGATTTGGCCCTAACCAGTCCCGCAGATTATTATCGTCCCGGACAAGGTTCCCTCATGCAGCTAGTTCTCACACCCGGTGATCCCTTTATTAAACAAAGTAATGAGGCGATCGCTCACCACGTACTCAAGCAAGTTCATGAGTTGTTTCCTTCTTCTAGGGAGTTGAACATGACTTGGTACAGTGTAGTCAAGTTGGCCCAATCTCTCTACAGAGAAGCACCAGGGATGGATCCATACCGTCCAGATCAGAAAACACCTGTGGGCAACTTTTTCCTAGCTGGCAGTTATACGCAACAAGACTATATTGATAGTATGGAGGGGGCGACTATTTCTGGTAAACGAGCAGCTAAGGCAATTTTAGCAACTGGGGGAATTTTTAAGTGACAGTTAATTGACCCTCTAAAATTTAAGATGTAAAGTCTCAAACAAAACTCAAATCCCATGGCTGACTGGTTAGAGCATAGCGTACAGATAGAAGTTCCAGTTCCCATAGAACTAGTATGGGAATTGTGGTCTGATTTACAACAAATGCCCAAATGGATGAAATGGATTGATTCGGTGAATATCTCCACCGATGACCCCAATATCTCCCTTTGGAAACTGAGCACGGGTGGTCTGGAATTCACCTGGAAATCTCGCATCCTCCGAATTACCTCCCAGCAAATTATCCAGTGGGAATCGGTTGATGGCCTACCAAATCAGGGAGCTATTCGCTTTTATGACCGCCATCAGGAGGGTAGTATTGTCAAAATGACGGTCGCCTACGCTATACCAGGAATCCTTGGTAAGTTGATGGACAATTTGTTTTTAGGTCGGGTGGTGGAATCAACGCTTCAAGCAGACTTAGAAAGATTTAAACAGTATGCTGTTGATTTACAACCAGATAATTGACCACATCCCCTTTGATGGAAAGTCGTTATAGAGAAACGGCCAGTTCCTTGACAGGACGTTTGCTATGACGAATATTCTCAATGGCCTGGGCATAGTCAGGAGCATTAAATACAGCTGAACCTGCTACGATGGCATTAGCTCCAGCTTCTAATACCTGCCAAGTATTATTAGCTTTTAAACCACCATCAACCTCAATCCAAGGATCCAAACCCTTTTCATCACACATTTGACGCAATTGGCGAATTTTGGGCACCACGCTGGGAATAAAACTTTGTCCACCAAAACCAGGGTTAACACTCATGATCAGCACTAAATCACACAGTTCTAGTACATACTCGATTAGTTGTAAAGGTGTCCCAGGATTGAGCACAACCCCAGCTTGTTTACCCAGCTCCTTGATTTGTCCTAAAGTCCGATGCAGATGAGGTGAAGCATTATGTTCAGCATGGACGGAAATAATGTCCGCACCAGCTTTAGCAAAACCTTCTACATATTTTTCTGGTTCCACAATCATCAAGTGGACATCCAGGGGTTTGGTTGTAACTGGACGAATCGCCTCCACAACCAGAGGACCAATGGTAATATTGGGAACAAAACGTCCGTCCATTACATCAACGTGAATCCAATCTGCTCCTGCTGCATCTACCGCACGAATGTCTTCGCCTAAACGACTAAAGTTTGCTGATAGGATGGATGGAGCAATAACTATGGGCTTTTGAGATCGGTTTTGAGTCATGGCTAGTGGGTTTTTTATCGTCTTCGTCTGTAAGTATGGTAACAGAATATGGTGCAATTACAAATTAGGAATTTTTTCCCTGGGAAGCTGACGAACAGAACTTCCTCTATAGGTTATTGAAAGCTATGAAGAAAACTTTAATTGTATGCGTCTTAGGTATTTACTCCTTAGGTATACCAGCGCTTGCATCTTTCCAATCCAGCAGTTTTCTAGGAACTAATGGTATTAATGCTCTGATTTTACACCAACCACCCTATAAATTAACCGGTCGTAAAATTGCCCTGGGTCAGGTAGAAATCGGCCGTCCCGGTTTATTTGGCTTGGATAAAGCCGTATCTAAAAACCGTGCCGTTACCCCAACTGCCGTATTTTCACTGAATGCACCCGCCCAGTCTAACTTTGGTGTTGATACTCATGCCTACAATGTAGCTGGAGTGATGACTAGTCAAAACAAGTCTCTTCCAGGAGTAGCACCCCAAGCCAGACTATACTCCTCCGCTGTTGGATTTGGTCGTAACTTAGGTCAATCAGAGGAGTGTTTGTCAGCACAACATATTGCCCTACAAAATGGTGGGGATTTACGAGCTATTAACTTTAGTTTTGGCGAACCCCTTAACCGCGATCCTAGACCAGAACCAGTGTTAGATGGTAAAGCCCTACTAACTTTATGTGTTGACTGGTCAAGTCGAGTGCATGATGTAACCTATGTAATTGCTGGAAATCAGGGTAAAGGAGGAATTTCCATTCCTACAGACAATTTTAACGCCATTAACGTGGCCTTTTCATCAGCAAGGAGAGGAATTTTTGATAAACTTCATGTTTCTAATTTAGCAGGAAATAACCAAGAAGTGAGCGATCGCTTGTTAGGGAAGGAATTTAACATTGATGGGCGGAGTTCCGTAGGTTTAGTAGCGCCTGGGACAAATATTCCGGTAATTAACCCGGATGGTAAATTAAATAAATCTACTGGTTCAAGTTTTGCAGCGCCCCAGGTAACGGCCGCCATAGGTCTGTTACAAGAATTTGCTGATAGACAAATAAGGGATCAGGCTGGAAATTGGAACATTAATGCCAGGAGACATCAAGTGATGAAAGCCGTACTATTAAACTCAGCGGAGAAAATCCTAGATAATGGTAATGGACTAAGACTGGGAATGACCAGGACATTAGTAGATAAACAAAATAGAGATTGGCTAGTTTCCCAGGCCTATCAAAATACGGGAATTCCCTTAGATCCCCAAATGGGTTCAGGTCATTTAAATGTCTTTCGTGCCTACCAACAATTTATGTGGGGACAATGGGGTCCTGGTAATAAAATACCAGCCATTGGTTGGGATTATCATAGGATTAGTGCCAACTCATCAATAGACTATAGCCTGAGAAAACCCTTAAAAAAAGATAGTTTTGTGGCCATCACCTTGACCTGGGACAGACTAGTAGAACTAGAAGATACTAACCAAAACCAATTATATGATACGGACGAAACATTTATAGACAAAGGAATAAATGATTTAGATATTCACCTCTTAAAAACCGATGAAAAAAACATAAAAGTTTCCAATTGTTCTTCCATAAGTCAAATTGACAATGTGGAGCATATTTTTTGCAGTATACCTGAGGGTGGTAAGTATAAGGTGCGCGTAGATTTTAAAAACCAAGTTAACCGATCAAAACAAGACTATGCCCTAGCTTGGTGGACAGTTGGAGAAAACTAGGAAGGAGTAGTCCATGCGGGGTGAGATAAGAGAGAGGCCATAACTCGCACTCCCCGTAGTTGGTTAGATAGGGGTAAATGACCCCTAGGGGCGGTCAAATCCCAGGTAAACTCATGAGGATAGCGAGTCCATTTTTCACCTTGCTTCCAGCCGATTTTAGGCCATAACCTATCCCAGTTTCTACCCACCCCCAACCAAAGTTCCCGCTGCACAGAAAAACCAAATTTGCCTTGGGAGTGAGCCAACCAAAGACTATTAATAGTTTGCAGATCCTGGATGGGGAAATTTTCCACTTCAGTGAAATATAACCATTTTCTGCGCACTGCTTGGGTTCCCACCACCTCACACATTTGTTGAATTGTCAATAGGTCAGCAGCCTGAAAATCTTGCTTGACGAGCAATTGCGCCAAAGAATCATAACTAATACCACAGGCTGATTTGAGGGGTACAATCCCTTGGGACTCCATACTTTTAAGGTTTACCGTTGATGGATTAATGCTATCATGGAATTAATAAAACAAATAGCTTCAGTGGTAGTATTTATAGGAAATTGCTGGAAAATAGCACCAAAGCAGAGCTTATTTCTTTATTTTGGAATGTGTTAACCATGTACGAAAAGATTACCCCTCCCCCAACAGGCGAAAAAATCACCTTCCAGAACGGGGAACCCATAGTTCCGGATAATCCCATTATCCCTTTTATTCGCGGTGATGGAACAGGTATAGATATTTGGCCAGCTACGGAGAAAGTGCTAGATACAGCAGTGGCTAAAGCTTACAGTGGCAAAAGAAAGATTAGTTGGTTCAAGGTCTATGCTGGAGATGAAGCATGCGATTTATATGGAACCTACCAGTACTTACCCCAGGACACCCTTACAGCTATTAAGGAGTATGGTATTGCCATTAAAGGTCCACTAACTACCCCATAGGTGGTGGGATTCGTTCATTGAACGTGGCATTGCGTCAAATATTTGATTTATATGCCTGTGTGCGTCCATGTCGTTACTATGCAGGAACTCCTTCTCCCCATAAAAGCCCGGATAAACTAGATGTAATTGTCTATAGGGAAAATACGGAAGATATTTACTTGGGGATAGAATGGAAACAAGGTAGTGAAATAGGAGAGCGATTGATCAACATCCTGAACAAAGATCTCATACCAGCAACACCAGAACATGGCAAAAAACAGATTCCCCTGGATGCGGGAATAGGAATCAAACCGATTAGTAGGAGTGGTTCCCAAAGACTAGTGAGACGTGCCCTAAAGCATGCTTTACAACTACCCAAGGAAAAACAACAGGTAACCTTGGTACATAAAGGGAATATAATGAAATACACCGAGGGAGCGTTCAGAGATTGGGGTTATGAGTTAGTGACCCAGGAATTTCGCGCAGAGTGTATCACAGAAAGGGAATCATGGATTTTAGGCAATAAGGAAAAAAATCCCCAAATTTCCCCGGAAGAAAATGCCAGAATGATTGATCCAGGATTTGACAATTTAACACCAGAGAAAAAAGGACAAATTGTCAAGGAAGTAGAAACAGTAATCAATTCAATATGGTCTACCCACGGGGATGGGCAATGGAAAGATAAAGTCATGGTAAATGATCGGATTGCTGACAGTATTTTCCAGCAGATTCAGACAAGGCCAGATGAGTATTCTATTTTGGCCACCATGAACTTAAACGGAGATTATTTATCCGATGCTGCTGCGGCCATTGTCGGTGGACTAGGAATGGGTCCAGGAGCAAACATTGGAGACTCTTGTGCCATTTTCGAAGCTACCCATGGCACAGCACCAAAACATGCAGGATTAGACAAAATTAATCCTGGTTCTGTTATTCTCTCAGGAGTCATGATGCTAGAATACATGGGATGGCAGGAAGCAGCAGATTTAATCAAAAGAGGGCTAGGTGCTTCCATAGCTGATGGTAAAGTTACTTATGACCTAGCACGACTAATGGAACCCCCAGTGGAACCACTAAAATGCTCTGAATTTGCTGACGCAATTATTCAACAATTCAACTGTTGATATCATAATTGTTAGAAAAGTAATTCCTGATGTCTTTGGGGAATAAAAGGGCTTGCCGTTTAGCCCTGTAGCGGTTGACCCGCTACGTACTCACAAATTTCTAGAATTTGTTTAAACGGTCAAGAACTGGGGAAACAAAATGAAACGAAGGAATTTTCTATTTAATGTGGGTGGACTTCTGCTTGGTCAAACACTCATGGGATGTAACGGGAAAAATCAATCAGAATTCCAGGTATTGCTTTTAAAGGATTCTATACCAGGCTATGTGGTAAATCAATTTAACAAAAGATTACAATCAGATAAAACACTCTCTCATGTCAAACTGAGTTTTGTACCAAAAAGTCAGATACATGATTTGTTTAAACAGCTACAAATTTGGCGAGAGACAAGAGATAAGAGTCCAGGGGGCAAAAAATCACCCCATTGTGATCTAGTAACTTTGGGAGACTATTGGTTAAAACCAGCTATTGAGCAAAAAATTAATTCAACCCTTACCAATAAAAAAAAGTAAACAATGGTCATCCTTACAGGAAAAATGGCAGCAGTTGGTGAAACGGGATGATCAGGGTAATTGGGATTCTCAAGGTAAGGTATGGGGTGCACCTTATCGTTGGGGAAATACGGTGCTTGTATATAATCAGAAACAGTTACAGAACTTTAATTGGCAACCAATAGATTGGAGTGACTTATGGCGAAGTGATTTGCGCTCTCGTATTTCTTTACCCAATCACCCTAGAGAGGTGATTGGATTGGTTTTAAAAAAACTGGGCAGATCTTACAACACGGTAAATCCAGTAGAAATTCCCAACTTAAAAATAGAACTAGAGAGTTTAAATCAGCAGGTGAAATTCTATGAATCTACCAACTATCTAGAACCCCTAATTACTGGAGATACATGGTTAGCAGTAGGTTGGTCAAATGACATTATCCCTATTTTAAGTCGTTATCCCCAATTGAGAGCAGTTATACCCCAGTCAGGAACAGCAATTTGGGCAGATATTTGGGTGCAACCAGCAAATACACTAATTACTGAAACAGATAAAACAGATAATTTAATATTACAATGGATTGACTTTTGTTGGCAACCAGACATTGCCCGACAAATTGTGATGTTGGGCAAAACCAACACCCCTACTTTTGTCAATACTTCTAAGGTTCAGGGTATAAGTGATGATACACAAAATCTACTCGTTATTGAGCACGAATTATTGGAAAAATGCGAGTTCTTAAAACCCTTATCCTTAGAAAGTATAAACCAGTACGAGGAATTGTTTTTAAAAATGAAAGCCAGCTAGACAATCTGTGATGCTAGCCTTTAAGACGACTAGTTCTAGTCCGACGGGGAGTAGAGCCTTCTACCTTAGCTCGCGGGGGAGTATTGGAAGCGACTTTTGGTTCTGGTTCTGGGGGATTTTCAGGTATCAGGTGCGTTGCAGATTGGTCGGAGGACTCAGTTATAATTGTTTGCAGTTCTTCTGTGAAATTGGCAACCTGCTGAAGCTCGGGAACAAATTCCTTGCCTTGGAGTCTTAGACCTAGCTCAAAGAGCAATTCCGCCATATCATCCTTAGAAACTTTCTCTTGAGTTAATATAGAGGAGTACCTTTCCAGCTCCTCAATGGTTTGGGCACGTAGCTCAGTGATTTCATCCTGTAACTTATTCCGGGTGGCCTGCAAATTTTCCTGCAAAGTCTTGGTCTGCTGTTGAAACGTTTGACTCACCGTTTCAATGCTACCCCCCAACCTTTTGTTGACCAGATCAAGCTGCTGACGAATTTCCGACTTTTCTTCCTCGTCTTTTGTCTGTATTGATTTAAACCGCTTATCAGCATTTTCCGCTAGTTCGTCTAATTCAGCCGTTACGGAATCTTGCAGTTCCTGGGTGGCTGCGAGAATGCGCTTGTTAATATTATCTATTTGCTGATTGAGATTAAATTTCTCCTCCTCATCCTTAATAATTAGATTGCGAATCTTTTTCTCTAATAAATCAGCAGTGGCGTTTAACTCCAATAAGATTGTTTGACGGGTTTCTTCACCCCGATTGCGTAGTTCATACTGAACCGATGCCAAACCACGTTCCAGCTGTTCTAGACGGTTATTATACTCTCTCAAATGAGGTCCAATTAGTACATCGCGGATCTGATCTATGTTGCCTAAGCGTTCCCTGAGATCGGACTTTGTTAGCTCGTTCATGATCTTTTCCTGGATTTAAGTAAGGATTATAACACACAAATAGGGTATCACAAGTCTTCAAAAAATTCATTAAAATTATCCAAATTATCTATCCAACCAGGTGAATCGTTTTTTGATAATTGTGCTAATATTAATATTGATAGGCAAGTGAATCGAACGTCAAAAATTCAACCCCAAACCACTATGCTCAAAAGATCCAGGTTCGAGGCCACCCAATCTCAAATTATGCAGCGCTCAGAGGATTTGATTAACGCCGCATCAAATCGTTATCGGATCACTGTACAGGTTGCTAATCGTGCTAAACGTCGCCGTTATGAAGACTTTGAGAATAATGAAGATAGCATCATGAAACCGGTGCTTAGAGCAATCATTGAAATGTCTGATGAGTTAACTCAGCCAGAAATTATTGGTGAGTTACCTAGCGATTGGCTGTAATACCACGGAAAATGCAAAAGGTAGTTAAACGGGGAGCTGGTTGGCAAATAGGTTGGAAACCAGACTCTACTCAATTTAACGGTCTGGTGGGAAGTGATGATTGGGCCGTTGAACTGACCGAACTGGAGCTGGAACATTTTTGCCATCTACTAACCCAACTAGTGGAGACCATCACGGTTTTCACATCGGAACTCATGGATGAAGAAAAAATTACCTGTGAAGCTGAAACCGATCTAGTGTGGATGGAAGTAGAAGGATATGCCCATCTGTATAGCATGCGATTTATCCTGACTAATGGAAGATCCGTTCAAGGATACTTGAGTCCCCATGCTGTCCAAGAGTTAGTCAAGGCCCTGGCAACTCTGAAAGTTTTTTGAATTTGATATATTAACCCCTTGCTTTTTTTTCTCACCTTTGATATATTAGAGAGAGTGATTTAATTTGGTTAACGGGGCGTAGCGCAGCTTGGTAGCGCGCCACTTTGGGGTAGTGGAGGTCGTGGGTTCGAATCCCGCCGCTCCGATTCCCAGGTTCTTTAGGAAACCTGGTAGTCAGTGAAAACCCCTCCCAATGGTTGATCCCAAGGATCAATCCAGGGAATTTCTGGCAGGTAGGCAAAATCAAAAACTACCCCCCTAGTGGGTATGTGGGATATGGTGGGAGAACTCAAAAATCGGTCATAGTAACCACCACCATAACCCAAACGGTATCCTTGGTGGTCACAGGCCACACTAGGAACCAGGATGAGGTCAGCTTCCGTAGAGTCTATGCTAGGAGAACGGGGATCTGGTTCAGCAATGCCATAATTGCTGATGTTTAGAATAGTGTCTGGTTGCCATAAATGCCAAACAAGAGACTTGCCAACACAGCGAGGGAAACCCCAACGACATTGGGAATTCATAGACTGACTAAACAGTGAACTCAGATCCGGTTCCTGACGGAAACTCAAGTAGGCAAGAATTGTTTTGGCTTGGGTAAATAAAGGTGAGGATTGTATTATACTACAAATGCGATCGCTCTTGAGTTGCCATTCTTGTAAAGTCATGGACTGACGAGTTGCCAATATTTGGTGACGCAGTTGTTTTTTGCTGACCTTAATTTGCATTTTCCCTATACCATTGGATGGTATTTTTCAATCCTTGCTCAAAGCTCACTTGAGCGGTAAAACTAAAGGCCACCTTAGCTTTTTGAGTGTCTAAACAGCGCCTTGGTTGTCCATTAGGTTTATCCGTTTGCCAAACTATTTGTCCGTCATATTCCATTAATTGACAAATAAGAGTGATCAAGTCCTTAATAGAGATTTCATAACCCGTACCCAAATTAATGGGAGCAGATTGATGATAAAAGCGAGTTCCCATAACAATACCCAGTGCTGCATCTGTGGAGTAGAGAAATTCCCGGGTAGGGGAACCATCACCCCAGACCAAAAGTTGTTTTTCGCCATTAATTTGGGCTTGGTGAACCTTGCGAATCAAAGCGGGAATGACATGAGAAGTTTTAGGATCAAAATTGTCTTCAGGTCCATAGAGATTTACAGGTAGCAAGTAAATACCATTAAAACCATATTGCTGACGATAGGACTGGAGCTGAACCAAAAGAGCTTTTTTAGCAATCCCGTAGGGAGCATTAGTTTCTTCAGGATAACCATTCCAAAGATCTTCCTCTTGAAATGGAACCGGGGTAAATTTAGGGTAAGCGCAAATAGTTCCCACACAGACAAACTTTTCCACACCTGCTTGATAAGCTGCATGGATCAACTGGGTTCCCATAATTAAGTTGTCATAAAATAACTCAGCTGGTTTTTCCTGATTCAAACCAATTCCCCCCACATGAGCAGCTAGGTGAATGATAATATCCTGTTGATTAGCTGCGCGCTGACAATTTTCCCAAACTCTTAAATCACAATCACGGGAGCGTGTAACTGTGATTTTTTCTGGATTGGCTCCAGCTTGACACAATTGAGCAACTACCTGACGACCTAGAAAACCCGCTCCACCTGTTACTAGAATACGTTTGCTTTGTAATTCTAATTCACTCATCTTTCTTCCCTCCTGGAGACCCCGACCAGCGGGTTTTTGAATATTTTTATGTTATTTGAATTGTCGACATCAACCCATCCTCAATCACGCCATCTAAAAATGTAGAGCACCTATCTCGTGACGAATAATTGCCATATCCCAGGGAATTTGCAGACTACTGCTATGGGGAGAGTTTAGTCCTAATGCCTGTAAATCTGCTTCTACCATCAAAGCTACCAACTCCTCAAAGGTGACTGATGGTTGCCAAGCCAATTTTTGTCTAGCTTTGGTCGCATCACCAATTAATAAGTCTACTTCTGCTGGTCTTAAATACCGTTGATCAAATTCAACGTAATCCTCCCACTTAAGATTCACGTAACTAAATGCCAAATCTAAAAATTCCCTGACCGAGTGGGTTTCACTAGTGGCAATTACATAATCATCGGGCTGTTCCTTTTGTAACATTAACCACATGGCTCGCACATAATCTTTAGCATATCCCCAATCCCGTTTGGCATCCAAATTGCCCATATATAATTTTTTTTGCTTACCAGCTACAATACGAGATACAGCTCTAGTGATTTTGCGAGTTACAAAGGTTTCTCCACGTCTGGGAGATTCGTGATTAAATAAAATACCATTACAGGCAAATAAACCATAGGATTCTCGATAGTTGATGGTTTGCCAGTGGGCATAAACTTTAGCGCAGGCGTAGGGACTACGGGGATAAAAGGGTGTAGTTTCACTTTGAGGTACAGCTTGTACTAGTCCATACATTTCTGAAGAACCAGCTTGATAGAAACGGACTTGAATCCCCGTGCGATTTTGGTAGTCACGAACAGCTTCTAAAAGACGTAGGGTACCCATAGCTACGGAATCAACCGTATATTCTGGGGAATCAAAGCTAACCCTCACATGGGACTGGGCACCCAAATTATAGATTTCAACTGGTTTTACCTCTTCTAAAATTCGACGTAGGGTAGTACCATCGGTTAGATCACCATAGTGTAAGAAGAACCTTGCACCTTCTTGATGCGGATCTTCATAAATGTGATCAATACGATCCGTGTTAAATGTGGAGGTGCGACGAATTATGCCATGAACTTCATAACCTTTTTCTAACAATAATTCACTCAAATATGAACCGTCTTGACCAGTAATACCAGTAATTAAAGCTTTTTTGATTTGATTCACGCCCAACTTTTCCTTTTAAAGTTATAGTGTTAGCCAGAATACCATGTAGGTGGCTAGTTTCTTGCCATTTTAACTGGCACAGGTTTTACTTGATGGATAAAATGGATAAAATCTATCAACAATTATAATTTGACAGCCAAATTTTTTAGCTTTATATTCTAGCTGACGCTTAAGCTCATAAAATCCACAATCAGCTATTGATTGAGCTAATTTATGGTTTGATAGCATCCCGGAGACGTTTAAATCTTCTACTACTATCTTGGCGTGGTTTTTGCATAAGTAAGTAGTAAGTTTATGAAGAGTGTCTTTTCTCTAGTTTGCTATTCTCGCATGATGTCTAGCTAGTTTAATTTTGGCTTTAACCCATCTTTGTACAAATCCTGCCAAGTAGCTAAACCCCAATTATATGTAAACCTTGCTATACTAGTGTGTTTAACCATTAATATTTCCTGGGTTTTATTTAACTTGAGTTTTGTTTTGATAGATAAAAGCATTACTTATCCTTAGCACTGTATTTCTTTGTTTTCTGAGTCTGACATATCTCGTACAGGTTTGTCAATAGCATTTTTGAGATTATCCTTGGTTTGTTTATGAGTGTACAGGTTTATTTATTAAATTGTCAACTTAGGACAAGCTCTGTGATACTCTCAATTCACAGGCGATTTTTTCTCCTCAAGTTTGTCAGATATGGTGATTTTATGCGTATTCTGGTTATTGGTGGAACTCGGTTCATTGGTGTTTATTTAACCCAATTACTAATTAAGGCTGGACACGAAGTAGTATTGTTTAATCGTGGCAATCATCCCACACCAAATGGCGTAGGTCAAGTTATTGGCGATCGCACTGATCCTAGTCAGTTGTCTAAGTTATCCCAGGAGAGTTTCGATGTCATTTTTGATAATAATGGTCGGGAACTTACTGATACGGAACCTCTGGCAAAAATGTTCCAGGGAAGGGTTAAACACTTTATTTATATGAGTTCAGCTGGAGTGTATCTTAAATCCGATCAATTGCCCCATGTAGAAGGGGATACTATTGATCCTAAAAGTCGTCATCGTGGTAAACATGAGACTGAGTCCTTTTTACAACAGTTAGGAATTCCTTTTACTTCCATTCGTCCCACTTATATTTACGGACCGAAGAATTATAATCCCCTGGAAAGTTGGTTCTTTGACCGCATAGTGCGCGATCGCCCTATTCCCATTCCAGGTAACGGGTTACATATTACCCAACTAGGCCATGTTCAAGATTTAGCTCAGGCAATGTTACAGGTAATTGGTAATCAAACAGCTGTCGGTAAGATTTATAATGTTTCAGGCGATCGCTTTGTGACCTTTGACGGTTTAGCTCGTGCTTGTGCTATTGCTGCTGGTAAGTCTGGTGAGAGTGTGAAAATTGTCCATTATGACCCTAAAAAGTTTGATTTTGGTAAGCGTAAGGCTTTTCCCATGAGGGCACAACACTTTTTTGCATCTGTGAATAGAGCAATTACAGAATTAAATTGGCAACCCCAGTATGATTTAATTTCCGGTTTGCAAGATTCCTTTCAAAATGACTATTTAACCAGTGGTGCAGCTCAAGGAGAAATAGATTTTTCCGTTGACGACGAAATACTAGCTAAAGATGCTAAGATGGTAGTCTGAATATTGGAGAAGTCCATGCCCACTTCTTTGCACACAAACCATCATCTCATAGCCCAGACTTTTCACGCTTTGTCCGATCCTATTAGGATTGGTGTAATAGAGTTGTTGCGCCATCGAGAACTATGTGTGTGTGACTTGTGTAACACTTTAGATATTAGTCAATCTAAACTTTCTTTTCATCTGAAAATTCTTAAACAGACAAATCTGGTTATAAATCGCCAAGAAGGACGCTGGATATACTATAGTTTAAATTTGTGCCAATTTCAGATCCTAGAGCAATATTTACAAGATATTCGGATTGATTCCCCCATTGTGCCCATTACCTCCTGGTGTAATTGACATTCTCCCCGCTTTAAAGAGACGGGGATTCATCATTTAAAAAAACTTCCGTCTCTTTGGACTAGAAGTTATTTTTGTGTGATTCGTAGTTAGAAAATCACACTGATCTAACAAAAACAGAACCACCTTCGATTTTAGCCAAATAGGTTCTTAAAGGTTTTTCAGCTGGACCATTCCTTACCTTACCATTAGCACCAAATCTTGCTCCATGACAAGGACAGGCAAATTGATTACTTTTCCATTCCACAGTACAACCCTGATGGGTACAGTTAGGTCTAACTGCTATTAAATTCTTTGGTTTTTTAGATGTTCCCACCACCAAAATCGCCCCTATAGGGGAATTTTCCACCAGTAGTTGCCCAGTTCTATCCAATTGGGCAACACTCCCAATTTTTTGCCAGTCTTTAGCCGCTTTATTTGAAACTGATGATGCTAATGTATCATCCTCTGATGTTAAAGCGGCAAATGCTATAGGTAAAGAACTAGCTAATAAACTTAAACCCACCCACTGGAAAAACTCACGTCTTTTCATAAATCATCTCCTATGTGAAAAATGCTAATAATAAATGCAAAATCTGCATAGCATCCGAGAATTTCTGAGAATTCCGTAACTGAGTATACGAATCCCTCCCGAAATTTGCCCTAAATTATCAATATCGAAATTGTTACAACCCCCTACCAGAGAACTACCAGCAGTTGTTTTTCGGTGGGTGGTTGGCACGATTTAAGAACATGGATCCATAATTAACCACATCCTGTTCCCCAAAAACCTATGACAGAAACAGGTAGCGAAAAGCTCAATAAGTTCGAGAAATTAAAAGCTGAAAAGGACGGACTACTAGTCAAACAAGAAATCAGCGAATTTGCTCGTCAAGGTTGGGAAGCCATGGAAGAAAACGACCTCAACCACCGCCTAAAATGGTTGGGTGTGTTTTTTCGTCCAGTGACTCCCGGTAAGTTTATGGTGCGAATGCGGATACCTAATGGTATTCTCACCAGCACTCAAATGTGTGTTTTAGCCGAAGTGATACAGCGTTACGATATGGAAGGCAGCGCGGACATCACTACTAGACAGAATATACAACTTCGTGGCATAGATTTTTCAGATATTCCTGATATCTTTAACAAATTTCACAAAGTTGGGCTGACCAGCATTCAATCTGGTATGGATAATGTCCGTAATATTACAGGTGATCCCCTGGCGGGTCTAGATGCCAACGAGTTCTATGATACCAGAGAACTAGTGCAGCAAATACAGGATATGTTAACTAATAGGGGGGAAGGTAATCCAGAGTTTACCAATCTTCCCCGTAAGTTTAATATTGGGGTTACTGGAGGAAAAGATAATTCCATTCATGCAGAAATTAATGATTTGGCATTTGTACCAGCATTTAAAGAAGCATTCGGTTTTAACGTTTTAGTTGGTGGATTTTTCTCAGGTAAACGCTGTGAAGCTGCTATTCCCTTAAATGTTTGGGTAAAACCAGAAGAAGTAGTTAACCTATCTAAAGCCATAGTAGAAATATTTCGAGACCATGGGTTACGTTTGAACCGGCAAAAGGCTCGATTAATGTGGTTAATTGATGAATGGGGGTTAGAAAAATTCCGGGACGAAGTGGAAAAACAATGGGGAAAAAGTTTGCAAACCGCAGCGCCCAAAGATGAAATAGATTGGGAAAAACGAGATCACATTGGCGTTTACCCCCAAAAACAACCGGGGTTAAATTATGTAGGATTAAACATTCCCGTGGGGAGACTAACTGCGGATGATATGTTTCAACTGGCCAGACTAGCAGAAGTTTATGGTAGCGGGGAAATAAGGTTTACGGTTGAGCAGAATGCCATCATTCCCAATATTCCCGATTCAGGATTAAATACACTTCTGACCGAACCAATATTGAAAAAATTCAGTGTCAGTCCTGGTTTATTAATGCGATCGGTTGTCTCCTGCACTGGGGCCCAGTTTTGCAATTTTGCCCTCATAGAAACTAAGAAACGAGCCATAGTCATGACTCAAGCTTTGGAACAGGAATTAATCCTATCAAAACCCGTACGTATTCACTGGACAGGGTGTCCAAACTCCTGTGGACAACCTCAAGTAGCGGATATTGGACTAATGGGAACCAAAGTGCGAAAAAATGGGCAAACCTTGGAAGGCGTTGACATTTATATGGGTGGAAAAGTTGGCAAAGATGCCAGGTTAGGAACCTGTATTCAGAAAGGAGTTGCTTGTGAAGACCTGCAACCGATATTGAAAGATATCCTGCTAAAACAGTTTGGGGCAAAAGTGCGCGAACACACAGCAGATCAAACTCAGACCACAGTCACAAATAGCAAATAGTTAATAGAGAGTTAAAATGAAGAATATTTCCCGCAGAAAATTTCTGATTACATCTGGTGTAGCAGCAGCTAGCACAATTGTAGCACATGGTTGTGCATCTGACAACTCCGGGTCAGGAACCAACTCCTCAACCCAAATTAGTAATACAGCTAAAGTAGAAACCACTAAGGCCAAATTGGGATTTATCGCTCTAACGGATTCAGCTCCCCTAATTATTGCTAAAGAGAAGGGTTTTTTTGCCAAATATGGCATGACAGATGTGGAGGTTAGCAAGCAAAAATCCTGGCCGGTAACTCGTGACAACCTGAAAATTGGTTCATCAGGTGGTGGTATTGACGGTGCCCATATTCTCAGTCCCATGCCCTATTTAATAACCGTCAATGATAAGATACCAATGTATATTTTAGCTAGATTAAATACTAATGGTCAAGCCATTTCTGTTGCTGAAAAATTCAAAGCTATAAACTTGAGGTTAAAGAGCGAATTGCTCAAAGAACCAGCGAGTAAGGCTAAAGCAAGAAAAAAACCCATCAAATTTGCCATTACCTTCCCTGGAGGTAACCATGATTTATGGGTGCGTTATTGGTTAGCTGCTAGTGGGATTAATCCTGATCAAGATGTGATATTAGAGCCAGTTCCACCACCACAAATGGTAGCCAATATGAAAGTGGGTACAGTGGATGCTTTTTGTGTAGGTGAACCATGGAATGCCCAATTGGTTAGTCAAAAATTGGGTTACTCAGCTTTAGTTACAGGAGAATTATGGAAGGATCACCCAGAAAAAGCCTTTACTATGAGGAAAGACTGGGTCGATCAAAATCCCAATGCAGCACAAGCATTATTAATGGCAGTTATGGAAGCCCAACAATGGTGCGAAAAAAATGAAAATAAGGAAGAAATGTGCCAAATCTGTGCTGACAGAAAATACTTCAATGTTGCTGTCAAAGATATTTTAGAGCGATCTAAAGGCAATATAGATTATGGAGATGGTCGCAAAATAGAAAACTTCCCCTATCGAATGAAATTCTGGGCTGACAATGCTTCTTACCCCTATAAGAGCCATGATATTTGGTTTTTGACTGAGGATATTCGTTGGGGTTATTTACCCAGGGATACGGATGTTAAAACCATTGTTGATCAGGTAAATCGAGAAGATTTGTGGAAAAAAGCGGCCACAGCTTTAGGAGTCCCTGCAGCGGAAATTCCTACTAGTTCATCGCGAGGGGTAGAAACATTTTTTGATGGGGTGAAGTTTGACCCAGAAAAACCAGAAGAATATTTAAACAGTTTACCTATTAAAAAGGTCTAGTCCACAAATAGGGCAATTCTGATATGGGGTACGGGAGTTATGGGAGACACGAAATCACAAAACCAATTTCCACAATAAGGAGCAAGAAGAAGATGTCCGTGGGGGTAACAAATCAGAAAATTAGCACTAAACGACAAAAAGCAATTAGAACAATTAACAAATTTTTAGTGCATAAGGTATTACCACCACTATGTGGACTGGTCATATTTTTGATGTTGTGGCAATTACTCTGTTCCATTCCCGGATTTCAATTACCAGGTCCTTTAGAAACTTTTGTTGAAACCTGGGATCCCTTTATTATTAAGCCATTTTTTGATAATGGTGATAGCGATAAAGGCTTAGGTTGGCAGATTTTGACCAGTCTAGGGAGAGTAGGATTGGGGTTTTCTCTAGCTACCATTGTGGGTATTTTTTTGGGCATATTAATTGGTGCCAATAGATTTTTATATAATGCGGTAGACCCTATTTTCCAGGTATTAAGAACTATTCCACCCCTAGCTTGGTTACCTATTTCCTTAGCAGCTTTTCAACAAGCCAATCCTTCAGCGATTTTTGTGATTTTTATCACTTCAATTTGGCCAATTTTAATCAATACAACTGTGGGAGTACAAAATATTCCCCAAGACTATGTGAATGTGGCCCGAGTTTTACGTTTACGTCAGGGCAAATATTTTTTAAAAATTAGTTTTCCCAGCCACAGTTCCCTATATCTTTACCGGACTGAGAATTGGTATTGGGTTATCTTGGTTGGCCATTGTAGCTGCAGAAATGTTGGTAGGTGGTGTGGGTATAGGTTCATTTATTTGGGATGCCTATAATACTACCACAGATACGAATTTGAGTGAGATTATTGTCGCCCTAATCTATGTGGGAATAGTGGGACTGATGTTAGATAGAACAGTGGCTTTTATAGCTGAGAAGATTGTACAAAAAGAGCAAAAATAACTTTTACCATAATTACCGGAAGACCATGAACACCTTCGTAGAAATTGACCACGTAGATAAAATATTCAACCTCCCTTATGGTGGTAAATATATTGCTTTGAAAAATATTGAGTTAAAGGTTAGTCAAGGAGAATTTATTTCTCTCATCGGTCATTCTGGCTGTGGTAAATCCACTCTCCTCAATATTATTGCTGGTCTAGATCAAGCCACTATTGGTGGAGTGACCTTAGAAGGTCGAGAAGTGAGAGAACCTGGTCCAGATAGAATGGTAATTTTTCAAAATTATTCCTTACTTCCCTGGTTAACAGTTGAGGGCAATATTGCCTTAGCAGTGGATGAGGTGCATCAGGATCTATCTGTAGGAGAACGGCAAAAAATTATTGAAGAACATATTGACTTAGTAGGGTTGCGTCGTGCTGCTAAAAAACTTCCTGGTCAATTATCTGGAGGGATGAAACAAAGAGTGGCCATTGCTCGTGCTTTAGCTACCAGACCGAAATTGTTATTGTTGGATGAACCTTTTGGTGCTTTGGATGCTCTAACTAGGGGTAATTTGCAAGAGCAATTAATGAAAATTTGTAATGAACATAAAATCACTTGTGTGATGGTAACACATGACGTGGATGAAGCCCTATTATTAAGTGACCGAATTGTCATGTTAACCAATGGACCAGAAGCACACATTGGACAAATTTTAGAAGTATCTATTCCCCGTCCCCGACAAAGATTAGAGGTTGTTGAACATCCCAGTTATTACAATCTGCGGAATCAAATGATCTACTTCCTCAACCAACAAAAGCTGGCAAAACAGCGTCAAAAACAAACCATATCACCAATCCTTATTTCCACCAATCAACCAGAAAAAGTTCACTTACAAATCGGTTATCTTCCTATAACCCAAGCTGCACCTTTAATTATTGCCCAAGAAAAAGGTTTCTTCGCAGAATGTGGTTTACAGGTGAACCTAATACCTGAAAAAATTGGCAAGATATTGCCCAAAGTGTAGCTAGTGCTAAACTGGATGCTGCTCAAATGGTTGCTGGTATGCCATTAGCTATGACTCTAGGTGCTATGGGAAAAACACCAACCCCTATGGTAACAGCAATGACTCTATCTCGCAACGGTAGTGCTATTACTTTAAGTCAAGAACTATGGGCAAATGGTGTAAGAAATGCTGCAGATCTAGAAAAAACAGTCAACACTGACCTTGATAAAACTTACACTTTGGGAGTTGTTCATCCAGCATCAATGCAAAATTTGTTATTGCGTTATTGGTTAGCAGCAAGTGGTATTGAACCAGATAAGGATGTCAGACTAATAGTAATTCCACCGGATGAAATGGTTGATTTTATCCAGGAAAGAAAAGTTGATGGTTATTGTGTTAGTGAACCCTGGAATACCTGTGCTGTTGAGCAAAATTTGGGGTTTATTATGTTGCCAACTTCAGATATTTGGCAGGGACATGTAGATAAAATACTAGGAGTTACAGAAAATTGGTCCCAACAATATCCTCAAACACATTTATCCTTAGTTAAATCGCTCCTAGCAGCTTGTGAATATTGCGATGATATTCGTAATGAGTCAGAAATTATTAGTCTGATTTCTCAACCTCAATATATAGGTGATCATCATGTAAATTTACGCTCTGAATTATTAGAAAGTTATCAAACTAACTATCATCGACATTCTCAAACTTCCCATCAGTTTTATCTACACCAAGCCAACTATCCCAACCGTCATGAAATGCTCTGGATCCTTACCCAATTAGCTCGATGGGGTTTTATTGCTTTCCCTAAAAACTGGGTAGAAATAATTGACCGAGTTTGTCGTCCAGATATTTTTGGTGTAGCTGCGAGAGAAGTGGGCATTTTGGATATTGGTAGGGAAGAATCTATTCAGTTATTTGATGGTAAAACATTTAATCCCTCTCAACCCCTAGAATATCTTACAGGTTTAGCCATTAAATCTCAGGTGCGAGTTGAAGAAGCTCTGGTCTAGTGCCATCCACTCACTGAATTAACACTTACTTAACACCGAATTAACTAAATTAAAGGATGAAAGTCATGACCACATTGAATCTCCCTAAAAATACTCAGCTTCAAGCTTTAGGTAATCCACAGTCTCACCAAAAATCACGGGACTTCCTATTCATTGACGGTGTGAACAAAATTTACCCCACCGCCGAGGGACCATATACTGTTTTAGACAACATTAGTCTCAAAGTCCAAGAAGGAGAATTTATTTGTTTCATTGGACATTCTGGTTGTGGTAAATCCACATTGTTAAATATGATTTCTGGATTCAATCAACCTACCAATGGTATGGTCTGGTTGCAAGGTGAACCTGTTACTGAACCAGGACCAGACCGGATGATGGTTTTTCAAAACTATTGTCTACTTCCCTGGCTAAGTGTTTTTGAAAATGTTTATCTTGCTGTTGACTCTGTATTTCCTCATAAAAGTCAGGCTGAAAAACGGTCTATAGTCATAGAACATTTAGGTATGGTAGGACTGACGGAAGCTGCTCAAAAGAAACCCCATCAAATATCAGGAGGTATGAAACAAAGGGTGGCTATTGCTCGTGCTTTGGCTATTCGTCCTCAAGTTCTGATTTTGGATGAACCTTTTGGTGCTTTGGATGCAATTACTAAGGAAGAATTACAAGAGGAACTACTGCAAATTTGGTCAGATCATCAGGTTACTGTGTTAATGATTACTCATGATATTGATGAAGCCCTTTTTCTAGCTGATAAATTGGTCATGATGACAAATGGACCTGCTGCTAATATTGGTGAAATACTAGATATTCCTTTTTCTCGTCCTCGTCAGCGTCGTCAAATTATGGAAAGTACAGAATATTATCATTTGAGGAACTATGCTCTGGATTTTCTCTATCGTCGTTGTGCTCATGTTGAAGAATAGTTTATCGACTTTTATCTACCAATATGACCGAATTTATCAAAACACTTTGTCCCTATTGTGGTGTGGGTTGTGGACTGGAAGTCTCTTCCCTTACCCAACCTCCAAGTTTCACTACAGATAATTGGCGTGTTCGTGGAGATAAATCTCATCCTTCTAGTCAAGGAATGGTATGTGTTAAAGGCGCAACTGTTGCGGAAGCAATATGTAAAAATAGATTGCAATATCCCATGTTTCGAGAATCTTTAACACAAGATTTTCGCCTGATTTCCTGGGAGGAAGCCTTCACTATCATTACAAATCATATTCAACAAACTTTAGTTAGTTATGGTCCAGAATCTATCTGTATGTACGGCTCTGGACAGTTTCAAACTGAAGATTATTATATTGCCCAAAAATTACTGAAAGGTTGTTTAGGAACTAATAACTTCGATGCTAATTCCCGTCTTTGTATGTCTAGTGCAGTATCTGGATATCTCCAAAGTTTTGGTGCTGATGGTCCTCCTTGCTGTTATGATGATTTGGAATTAACTGACTGCGTTTTTTTAATAGGTACCAATACTGCAGAATGTCACCCCATTATTTTTAATCGATTAACTAAATATCATAAGAAAAATCCTCACGTGAAAATGGTGGTGGTTGACCCCCGTTCCACTCCCACCGCTAAAACAGCTGATTTACATTTAGCCATTGTTCCAGGTACTGATATTGATTTGTTGAATGGTATTGCCCATCTATTGGTGAAATGGAATTCTTGGGATGTAAATTTTGTGGATAATTACACTAGCAATTTCCCAGATTATATCCAGGTCATTAATTATTATTCTCCGGATCTTGTTACCAGTCGATGTGGTATTTCTTTGGCAGATTTAGAAACCGCTGCTAAATATTGGGGTCAAGCCCAATCTGTTCTTTCTTTATGGTCAATGGGTGTGAACCAATCTTCTGAAGGGACTGCTAAGGTAAGAAGTATTATTGATTTACATCTCCTCACAGGACAGGTGGGAAAACCAGGTGCAGGTCCTTTTTCTTTAACGGGTCAACCTAATGCTATGGGTGGTAGGGAAGCGGGTGGTTTAGCACATTTATTGCCCGGATACAGATTAATTAAAAATCCACAACATCGGTTAGAAGTGGAGGAATTTTGGGGTTTACCACCAGGTACTATTTCACCTATTCCTGGGTTAAATGTGTGGGAAATGATTATGGCTTTGGAGTCTGGTAATGTGCAGCTATTATGGATAGCAGCAACTAATCCAGCTGTAAGTATGCCAGATTTAGAAAGAACTAAAAAAGCATTGTTACAATCCCCTTTTACTATTTATCAGGATGCCTATTATCCCACAGAAACTGCTAACTATGCTCATCTTCTATTACCCGCTGCTCAATGGGGTGAAAAAACTGGGGTGATGACTAATTCGGAACGTCGCATCACCCTATGTTCTGCTTTTAAAAATCCTCCGCAATTGGCTAAATCTGATTGGGAAATCTTCGCTGAGGTTGGTAGAAGGTTGGGTTTTTCACATCAGTTTTAATTTTCAGGATTCTAGTGAGGTTTATCGGGAATTTGTCCAATTAACTCTTCATCGTCCCTGCGATATGTCGGGTTTAAGTCATGAGTTTTTAACTACTAATGGCCCAACTCATTGGCCTTTCTCTCAAGATAATTATCAGGAAGTTAAACGATTATATACAGATTTACATTTTTATACTCATGATGGCAAAGCTCAGTTTGCCGCATGTTTTTCCCATGGCTTAGCTGAACCTCCAGACCCTGAATATCCCTTTATTCTCACTTCAGGAAGATTATATGGTCATTGGCATACCCAAACACGTACAGGAAGAATTGATAAGATTTGTCAAATGCACCCTGAGCCCTTTTTGGAAATTCATCCCCGTGATGCGCTCAAGTTACAGCTTGCTGATCATCAGTTAGTTATGGTTCGTTCCCGTCGTGGTGCAGCGGAATTTCCTGCTAAAATTACTTTGACTATCTCCCCTGGTACTGTTTTTGTCCCTATACATTGGGGTAAACTATGGGCAGAAAATTCTGAAGCTAATGCTCTTACCCATTCTGCGTCTTGTCCGGACTCTTTTCAACCAGAATTGAAAGCCTGTGCTGTACAGTTAATTCCCATAATTCCTATTCAATCCTAGAGAAAGTCCTATCCTCATAGTGGTAAGATACTCGGTGAGTTCTCCTACAGGAGAATTTGCCAGTAATAATTTGTTTACTTGATGGGGTGGTGTAAATCCAATGAAGAGGTTTTTTAGGCAACTGAAAACTTTTACCAGTGATGATAATTTCATGCACTTGATTGAAAATATTGTGGTGATAGTTTCTAAGATTCTTTCTATTTTAATGGTGGTCGTAATTCTTGTGGCTATTGCGGACTTAACAGTTTTTCTCCTAAAAGAGTTATTTGATGCTCCCTACGGCAAGTTTAACACCATTTTATTTAAGATATTCGGTTTGTTTTTAAATATTCTCATTGCTTTAGAAATTTTAGAAAACATTACAGCCTACCTGAAAAAGCATGTTTTTCAAGTAGAATTAGTGATTGTTACTTCTTTAATTGCTGTTGCCAGAAAAATCATTATCCTAGACTTGGAAAAAGTGACAGGAATTGATATTATTGGGTTGGGAATTGCCATACTATCTCTATCTATTAGCTATCTAATTATCCAAAGTCGTCGTAAAAGTTAGTTGAACAACAATAACTGCTCATAACAATCCTAAATTTCCCGTTATGTCTACCGAATTTTTTCAATTTGAAGCTGATTTTATGTCTACCCTTCGTTGTATACCCATGATAGTCCGTTACAAGCTGGATACATGTGGAGTTAAACTAAAATTGGCTCATTGGCATCAGATTAGTCTCTCAGAACGTGATACTCTAGTTACATTACCCTGCTTTACACCAGGTGAAATACAAAACTACCAAAACTATTTAAAGGAATTGGTTTTTAAATACACAGGAACCTATCCTTCTTTGCTTCCTACAGATCCCCATCCCCCTTGGTTAGATTCTACCACCCTACCTAAACAACTTATTGAAAAATTAGAGACCCTAGGTGCTATGATCGCCCTGGAGCAGTGGCAAGATTTAACTCCATTACAAAGATTTGTACTGGTCAAGTTAAGTCTCCCCAGTCATGAAAATAAAAATTTTCCCAGAGCAATGGCGGAATTTGATTTGGATCCAGCTACAAGTTCACTGATAACTAATGAATAAGCGAACAACCTTCTCATCAATTCCTAAGTAAATGATCGGCAAAAACGCAAGACAGAATGTATTTTTGAGACTGATGTCTAGGGAAGCGGTTTCCAGTCCAGAATCCTGCTACCCACTGCTTTTCCATCAGGAAATGGTTATGGGACGTGACCCCAGTTGTGAGGTTGTCTTGGACCCTATAACCTATAGAATGGTCTCCCGTCGTCATGCGGTTGTTCGTCCCCCCTCTCCAGAAAGTAAGTTCACCTGGACCATTTGTGATTTGAACAGTGCTAATGGCACTTTTCTCAATGGAAAACTACTACGGGGATCTCAAGAGCTACAAAATGGCGACCACATTTCTTTGGGTTATGATGGTCCTCAATTTGTTTTTGAATGTGAAACTATACCTGTGTCCAGAAATGTCCCAGTTAACCCACCTACAGTTATAGTACCAGGAAAAACAACTCAACAACTATCAAAGCATGATGGAGTTAGTTTCACCCAGTTATTTCCTATAATCTCCACAGGTAAGGACTTAACTCGCAAAGCATATCTTATACCAGGAATACTAACAGTTATTTTTGTCGTGTTAATGTTTGCTACCATAGGTTACCCCCAAGCTAATCAAGTAATTGTTGGTTCTTATATTGGCTCAGCTGCTTATTATTTCGTTTATCGAATTTGTGGCAAACAAAAACCATGGTGGATACTTATGGCTATGGCCCTAAGTACCATGTTGATTTTAGTCAGTCCATTATTAGATTTATTTATATTTGTTTTTCGAGAAATTCTTCCTGGTAGCACCTCACCCTCCGATAGTGACACATTCACAGAATTATTGATCAGAATGTTTTTCGGAGCTGGGTTAATGGAGGAACTACTCAAGACCTTACCCGTAATAGGCGCCTATTTTTTAGGCAAATCCCTACCATCCCCCTGGAGGGAAAGAATAGGGGTTGAGGAACCACTAGATGGTATTCTTCTAGGGACTGCATCAGCGGTGGGATTTACTCTCCTAGAGACCCTTGGTCAATATGTTCCTATAATCACCCAAAATATTAGTCAGCAATCGGGACTAGGTACTGGTCAACTGATTGGTTTACAGTTACTTATCCCCCGGATTTTGGGTTCCGTAGCTGGACACATGGCCTATAGTGGTTATTTGGGCTATTTCATCGGTTTGGCTACCCTCAAACCCCGCATGAGTTGGCAAATCCTGGGTGTTGGTTATTTCACCGCCTCCGCTCTCCATGCTCTCTGGAATGCTACCGGTTCCATTAATGCTCTACTATTAGTAATTGTGGGTGTTTTGTCCTATGCTTTCTTGATGGCTGCTATCCTCAAAGCTCGAGTATTATCACCTACGCGATCGCATAATTTTGCCACCCGGTTTCTGGATCCTAAATAAGTTATTTTCTTGTAACTCCATTTTCTGCTGCTTGCGTAGAAACTGCTTTTAAGGCATAGTCAGCCACTACTAAACAAATCTTTGCCCGTTCTACCTCTGATAATTCAGTCCAATTGCGATTTGGTAAGTTGTAGTCCGACTGACCACTTCTCATGGAATAAG
Source organism: Raphidiopsis brookii D9 (assembly GCA_000175855.1). GTDB lineage: Bacteria > Cyanobacteriota > Cyanobacteriia > Cyanobacteriales > Nostocaceae > Raphidiopsis > Raphidiopsis brookii. The sequence continues at coordinate 176,240 of ACYB01000042.1, read as the reverse complement.
CAATAGGACGTGCCAAAACTAATAGGTCTTCCATATCCCAATTAGGTAACAAGGATCGAACACAATCCACAATCTTCTCAATGGTAGAATGTTCCATATTATGGAAGGTTTTCTTTGCTGCTTCCATAATCTGATCAAGGTAGTGGGAGGGAACAAACGTACCAAAAATATCACTTAGGGTAGTGCGTGGTCTTTCATCACGATCAGCTTTAGAGTTATAAACCTGAGACCAGATCTGATCAAGAGAATTATAGAAATTTTCCCCTTGTTGCTCGAGACTTTCCATAAATAGTGGGTCAGAGTACAGTGGTGCTGCTAGTTTTTGAAAATAAGCATCTACTTGATCACTTGCGAGATTCCAAGGATAAGTTTCATTTTCCGGTTCTAATATTGCTGTCAACAATTCCCAATCCACGGAGGGAAGGAAAGGTTTCTGATTATCTAAATCACCTGTATTATTAGTCATATTGGGCCTCAAACTTCATCCGCATAATTGGTATTATTAAGGAGCTACAGTTAGCAGCTAGGAATTTCCGCAAAAACAATAAAAACAATCTCGGTGCTAACCATCAAAAATCATAAACTCCCATGTTTCCCCCTTCGCACTGCCAAACTTTAACTTCATTCCCGATGTTAACACCACCTCCTCCCTTAAAACCCGTTGCCAACCATAATCATTTAAATACCAAGTTGTTCCGTAAGTAGAGCAATCTTGTAAATAGTAAGTAACAACTGGTTGAGAACCATCCAGTACGGTTCTACAAAGTATTTCTGCATGGTGCTTAGAAACATAAACTTGGGGAATCACAAGGTCATTATCCTTAGTGCGACCAATGCGAGTCACATCGGAACGTAGGGAGCAACTTTGACCCTGGGGGGAAACTGAGCGCAAAACAGCACTGAACTGGGGAACATTTATTCCAGTAGTTAGATCTGGCAATTCTGTAATTCCCTCATCAACACTTCTAATCAACTGACCTGAAAAATCTGGGTGTAGATAGAGAACCGGTAAAGTCCATGCTGGCTGATTAAACTTGTAAATAGCTAATAATTTTTGTCTAGCCACTGCTACAGCTGCATCAATCGCTTCACCCATGCGCAATGCCTGAGTAAACCCCTGAATAAAACTACGACTTTCCTGATCGGCAATTTCGTCACGCATGGCTAAAACTGCAGGCACACCATGACAAATTAAAACCTCTGCCAGACTACTAGTGGGTATTGCTTTGTGATGCACTGCTGGTTGTGCACCCCAACAGGCATTGAATACTGCCAGTTTAATTCCACTATGAGCTAACACTTGACCCAGTTCTATACCATTAATGGACTGCTCCTCTGTCAAATACAACAACCCACCCTCAGGATTGGGCAAACCATGACCTGCATAAAAAATCACATTATACGCCTTAGTTTCCAGTTCTTGTATCAACTGCTTTGGTGTAGGTTGTAATAGTTTTTTGACCAAACAGTTTGATATGTAATACCCACCAGGAGGACTAGATTCTAGGAGGATTTTCTCCAGAATGGTAGCCTCTTTTTCCAGTTCTAGATTGCTATTGTACCCCAAAACCAACAACACGTTTAAAGAGGAATCTGCTGATAAATTTGCTATTGGTTCAACCTGATTGATAGTGCGACTAAACAAAACCTCCTGGTTGAGAGAGATTGCCGAATGACCCGCTTCGGGTTGCATAATTTCCCATGGCAAACCAATCAATTCAGGTTCACGAACTTCTAATTGCAACCGCAATCTTTGACTACTTCCCATAGCTAGACCACGACTGCGCTCTAGACTGCTAAGAATTTCTCCATCAAATAGCCAACGCCATAAACTGATCCCTAAAGATTGCATTAACCGATTACTATAAGAACCCGTGGTTTGTCCCATCCCAGACCCAACCAATCCTTTCCCCAGGTGATGGGTGTCTACAAAACCACCAAACATTTGCTGCCATTCTACCCAAATTTCAGCAAGTTGAGGTGGAAAAATACAGTCACGCAAAACGTAACCGCTAGGATAGGGAGCTTTCACTACCCAAACGGCAAAGTTATTCGGTCCACTATTAACTAAACGGGCGATAGATACACTTAGACAAGACATTGATTTTTTGATATTAACGCAACTAGTTACGTCTCTTCCTTATTAGAACCTTTCCCCTATACCAAAGTTGATCCGGCTATCACCTTTATCACTTATACCATAGTCAATGCGAATAGGACCCAGTGGTGACTGAATACGCAATCCCAAGCCATAACCATAACCGCTCCCATTCTTATTGAGGATTTCAGCTGCTCTGGTAGCACTGCCCAGATCACTACCACAATCAAAAAATAGAGACCCACCAACCACTGAGAATATAGGAAAACGATATTCTGCTGACGCTTGGACATAAGTACGTCCCGCTGCCAACTTACCCTCATCGTAACCCCTCACGGAATTACTTCCCCCAGGCTAAAGGCTTCATAAGGTGGTAAATCACCTAATATTGTACCCCCTTGTAGGTTAAAAGCAAGGGTTTCTGGATTTTTAGATCCCAGCAGTTTTGTGGGTACGTAGTAACTGTAGTTGGCCCTCACCCTAGACATTAGTATACTACCTTGTCCTATGGGTACAGATTGATCTAGTCCCACACGCAAGTAAGAACCATTAGTTGGTTGCAATGCATTGTTCCGGCGATCGCTTTGGGCGCTGAATTGTAACAAGAACAAATCATCTTCACCGGTGGGGGACTGGGTGAGAGGAATAGTTGGGCTGAGTCGATTGCCACTGTTATCAAAAACTGCCCCTTGGGGTCTAATATTACCATTGGCATCACGACTGGAAATCCTTTGATATTGCAAACCTAGGGAGGCAAACCATTCTGAATTCTCATATAAATTGGTGGAAAGGGGACGACCGAAAGAAACTCCGCCGCCCAAGCGGGCAATGCGGGGGGTTGCCTGACTATTTACATCAGTAGTATTATCAGGGTTAAAGGTTTTTATGTTGCTGTCCTTACCTTCAAACACCAGAGAAATCGAACGACGGCGAAAAACATTGGTTGTATAGGAAGTACGATAGGGATCGCCGTCAATCCAAGGATCGCTAAATCGCAAGTCAAATAAGAGTTCTCGTTGTCCAATTTGCAGTTCTGATCCCAGCTTTTGGTTTCTACCTGATAGATTTTGTTCTTGGTAGCTAATGGTGCCAAATAATCCACTGGCAGAACTAATACCTCCCCCTACGGCGATGGAACCACTATTACGCTCAGTCACATTTACTACAACAACAACTTTACTTGGGTCTGTTCCAGGGTTGAGGGACACATTAATATCATCAAATAAACCGAGTCCGAAAACCCTTTGTAGGTCTTTTTGGACGATATTGCGGTTGAACACTTGACCAGGTTTTAATTGCATTTCCCGCTTAATAATATAGTCTTGTGTTCTTCCCCGAATGGGTCGACCTTTGTCGTCCACATCTTGGCCTTCCTTATTGCGAAAGGCAACCTGGACATTTTCTACTATTCCCTCAGCTACTTGTAAGGTGATCACTCCTGTCTCAGAAACTTTGGGAGCTGCTATTAAGTTAGCCAGTACGTAACCTTTGTCTTGATACTCTTTGGTTAATTGCGCGATCCCAGCTCGCAAATCACGTAGGTTAATTACTTTACCATATTGCTGACTAAAGATTTTATCGACGGTATCAGCAGCTATAACAGAAGCCACTCCAGCACCAGGATTGGCATTTAGTTCTACTTTGGTAAGTACGGGATTAAGACTAACTATAAAAGTTATTCTAACACCTGATGGCGTATCTTCTGGAACTGCTTGTACATTAGTAAAAAACCCAATGGCAAATATTCCGTTAATATCCTCTTGTAATTGTGACCGGGTTGTAGTCTGTCCAGCTTTAGTACGAATAACCTGGTAAACTTGGGTTTCTATTTCCGATGGGAGTTGTCCAACCGCTGACTTGACCACCACTTCTGAAATCAGTACTCTAGGTTCTGCTGGTTCTTCTGTATTATTAGGATTAGCTGGCTGACTATCAGGTTGGTTAGGATTAGCTGGTTGACTATCAGGTTGGTTAGGATTAGCTGGTTGACTATCAGGTTGATTAGGATTAGCTGGCTGACTATCAGGTTGATTAGAATTAGCTGGCTGACTATCAGGTTGATTAGGATTAGCTGGCTGACTATCAGGTTGATTATTATCTACTGCATTCCCATTGCCATTAGGAGTTGCTGGTGCTGTTTGTCCAATAAAAGTCTCACCGTTAACATATAGGTTACTAGATGATAACTGGCTTGCTTTAATACTTGCTCCACCTAATACCTGTTGAGACTGACTGGAAACTTGTCCACTAGCACTCAAGGAACTTTCCAAGCTGGCAGCTATAGCTACCGTTACCAAAAATACAGGAGATAAATGTTTTTTACTCATCTTTTAACCACCACACACAATTTAATTTAGTCACTACTAGCACTTGTTAAGTTCTGGCTTAACCTAGGGTATAACTTTTAGCAGTCTGGTCAAAACTTCCTGGTAGGCATCTTCCACCCTACCCAAGTCTCGACGAAATCTGTCTTTATCCAGGACGCGATGAATAGGATCCACTTCTGACATGTCCCACAAACGACAGGTATCAGGACTAATTTCATCCGCTAACAACAGTTTATGTTTCCGGTCTAAACCAAATTCGAGTTTGAAGTCCACTAAAGTGATACTACACTGTTGCCATAAATCCTGGAGAAAAGTGTTGATTTGTAATGCCAGATGGATAATTTGCTCCACTTGTTCCTCCGTGGCTAATTTCAGCAACAAAAGGCGCTCCCTGGTCAGCAGGGGATCCCCTAGTTTGTCGTCTTTATAGTAAAATTCCACTAGAGGTCTTTCCAATACTGTGCCTAACTCTAATCCCGTCTGTTGACAAAGACTCCCAGCTGCAATATTTCTCACCACTACTTCCAAGGGCAAAATTTTCAAGGCTTTTACCCTCATTTGCCCAGCACCTGGACTGTCAATAAAATGGTTTTCTATACCCTCCTGTGCCATGCGGAGAAACAATTTACTAGAAATGGTACAGTTTATACTCCCTTTTCCTTGGATATTACCTCGTTTTTGCGCATTAAATGCAGTCGCATCATCTTTAAATTCAGCTAATAAAACCTGTGATTCTTCTGTGGTGTAGATGATTTTGGCTTTACCTTCGTATAGCTTTTTATTAGTGTTAACTGACATGGTGGTAGATTATTTTCCCAGAGCTATGTTTTTGAGCCTAACTATTTTATTATCTGATTTGGTTATACGCCAAATTAACTAAACTAATTAACCAATAACTAAAAAAATTTGTCATAATCTTAGTTTAACGTTTAGCATTTTCTTACCAAAAAAATACGCATAAGAGCCTTTGTCCGTCATTGTGTTTGAGAAAGCATGAGATTAATTAAGTATATGGAGAAAAAAATAGTGGACAAAAAAGATGATTTCCTCTATCCCCGTGGTCGCTACTATGGTCATGTACAACCCGAAAATCTAGTTTTTAATGCCAATCTCCAGGAGTTTGCTCAGAGAGTTAGTTATATTTGTAACTTAGAAACCGGTGGTAAACTTCCTCCTGAGGATGCTTATGAACAAATCAAGTCTCTGTGGAAACAATTAAAACGCTCTAAGAAACAACTCAGAATAGGTAAAAGTTTCCCACCGGAAAGTGAATCTGATTCTTAATTTAATGTTCTCTGATAGTACTCTTGTAGTTGTCTTACAGCAGCAGACCATCCCATTTGCTCTGCCTTCTTACGGGCATTACTACGCATAGTGGCAATCTCCTGTTTTTCTCTTAACAACTTAATTGTGAGGTCAATAGCTTGTTGAATAGGTGAACTAGGGTCAAAAAGGTAACCATCCACACCATCAGTGACAATGTCGGGAATCCCCCCAGACCGAGCGGCAATTACTGGACAACCCGCAGCCATGGCTTCTAATAATACTAATCCCAAGGTTTCCGTACGGGAGGGAAAGACAAACACATCGGCACTAGCAAAGGCCGAGGCCAATTGTTGACCCTTGAGGTAACCTACAAAATGGGTATTAGTGTGGGCAAAGTGATTTTGTAAGTTTTGTCGATGGGGTCCATCCCCCACCAGGGCTAAACGTCCATGGGGAATGGCTTCCAAAATAGGTTTAATCTGTTCAATCTCTTTCTCTGCTGAAAGGCGACCTACATACAATAGTAAAGGACTATCTGGATAACCTTGGGATAGATAGGAGCGCATTTCCTGACTGGCTAAATCAGGATGGAAGAGTTCTGTGTCCACCCCCGGTTGCCACAAATCGAGTCTTTCTATTCCGTGGGCTGCTAATTCTTCAACCATGGCTGTGGAGGTGCACAGATTCAAAGCTGCTTGATTGTGAGCAATCTTGAGTAGTTCCCATAGTAGCCCTTCTAGGAAACTTAGTCCGTAATGTTGTAAATACTGTGGCAAATGTGTATGATAGGAGGCTACTAAAGGGATTTTGTGCAATTTACTGTGCAAAATCCCTGATAGTCCTAAAACTGCTGGATTTACCACATGAATTAGATCTGGAGCAAACTGTTGTAATACATGACTAATAGCAGGACGGGGTAGTGCCAATTTTAACTCTGGATAAAGAGGTAAGGGAAAACCACTAACTCCATACACTTTTGCTCCTTTATATTCTTTAATACCTCCTTCCGGACAAAACAGCATAACCTGATGTCCATCTCGTTGTAGATGGTCAACTGTGTGAGACAGACGGGTGACAATGCCATCAACCTTGGGTAAAAAAGTTTCGGTGAATAGGGCAATTTTCATAAAATAGGTGGGGGATACTGTCAGTATTCTCAACATTTATATCTTAATATTATGTATTATGGAATCTTTGAACTCTCCCCCCCAACCTTGTCTATCCTAGTTTTGTTTCTTTGTGCCTAGTGGCAAGTTAAAGTAACAGGGACTCATATCAATCCTTACTAATCTCTAGTGTCAGTTATTTTCTGTGCCAAGAGACCTTAGGCAAAATTTGTTTGTTATCAACTCGCCCTTTATATTTAACAGCAAAGTTTAACAAAGAATCCAGTAGGGAATCTGACAGATAGTGAGGTTGTAAGCCCAGGTCTAATAATTTGGTGTTTTTGGCATTGAAGTAATGTTCTTCCTTCTCAATTCTCGGATTGTCAATGTGATCAATTTCTACGTTTAGTCCCATGGCATAACTGGCTTTTTTCACCATCAAGGCCAAATCACCAACGCTAAACAATTCTGTAAATTGGTTAAACACACGAAATTCCCCAGGTTGGGCGGGATTGACAATGGCCAATTCAATACATCGCACTGTGTCGCGAATGTCTAAAAAGCCCCGGGTTTGTCCACCTTTACCATAAACCGTAAGGGGATGACCCACAGCAGCTTGAATACAAAAGCGATTCAGTGCTGTGCCAAATACCCCATCATAATCAAGGCGGTTAATTAACAGCTCATCTAATCCAGTTTCCTCGGTAATCACACCGTAGACAATGCCCTGATTGAGGTCAGTTGCACGCAAACCCCAAATTCGGCAAGCAAAGTGAATGTTGTGACTGTCATGAACCTTACTTAAATGATACATGGAACCGGGTTGCTTGGGATAGGGTAAGGTATCTTTACGGCCATTATGTTCAATGGTAATATAGCCTTCCTCAATATCGATATTGGGTGTTCCATATTCACCCATGGTTCCTAATTTCACCAGATGGCAATCAGGAAAGTCTTCTCTCATGATATAGAGCAGATTCAATGTGCCAACTACGTTGTTGACCTGGGTGAGCACAGCATGTTCACGGTCAATCATGGAAAATGGTGCTGAACGCTGTTCACCAAAATGTACTATTGCTTCCGGCTCAAATTCATGCAACGCCTTGTGCAAAAAACCATAGTCGGTAATATCGCCAATAAACAAGTCGATGGATTTACCCGTCAAGTCTTGCCATCGCTGGAGACGCTGTTGAATTGGTGCAATTGGGGTTAGAGTCTCAACACCAAGCGTATTATCCCAGTGCCGACGCACCAAACTGTCTAAAATTCCAACTTCATGACCTCGATTAGAAAGGTACAGAGCTGTTGCCCAACCGCAATATCCATCGCCACCAATAACCAGGACTTTCATCTTTACCAGTTTTTACTCGCTGATAGCTAAATCTATCAGATTTTTGTATCCTGCGCTATGAATTCCCCACGCCATCAATTTTCCCAAAATGAACATTGTTAAGAAATGTAACAAAATAGGCGTTAAACTGGTTTGATGGCTTGACAAGAAAAAAAATAAGAGGTAAGGTGATTTACATACCCGGGTAAGACAGTTGAATAGTAATATGCACACAAAGCAGGAAACAAAACAAAAAGTAACGTTGCACTTATCGGCCGAATTACACAGGAAGCTCAAGATTCGCTCAGTTATGGACTCGGAAACGATGTCAGGTTTAGCAGAGCGAGCAATCAGTTTCTATCTGGCTCATTCGGAGGTGATAGCTGAACTGGAAGAGTCAATTTACGGAGGAACCCACAGAGTTTATCCCTGTCCTAGTTGTCTAAGTTCACTGGTTTTAAAGGATGGGGAATTAATAGCCTTGGGTCGCCAACCGGGAATTATTGGACAAGAGGATCTGTGTATTGAAAGTCAAACCCATCCCAGGACTGAGGAAGAATTAGTACCTTGCTAGTTAAAAATTGTGAATGGATGAGTGGAAACTTTTAACCCTTTCCGTTGTTCTGATAACTATAACTGTAGTGTTTCTATAAGGTCTCAAGTAGGTCGCGATAGATATGAAAGAAGAGCTAAACATACTTATTCAAGCTCAATACCCTTTAATCTACCTTGTGACCTCCGAGGAAGAACGGGCAGAGCAGGCAATTTATACGATGGCTCAGTCGTTAAAACCCCAACGTCGGGTTTACGTATGGACTGTAACCCATGGCATTGTGGAATACGGGCAGACTAGGAGTACAAACCAGCACAACACCGTATCCCCAGAGGCGGCTATTGAGTGGGCGATTAGACAGAAAGAACCTGGTATATTTATTTTTAAAGATTTACATCCTTTTATTGATGCTCCGGCAACAACCAGATCCCTACGGGATGCGATCGCCAGTTTTAAAGGTATGCAAAAGAACATTATTTTAATGTCTCCGATGCAACAAATACCGATAGAATTGGAGAAAGAGGTTGTTGTTATTGACTTCCAACTGCCAGACATGACCGAGTTAAGTAAAGTTCTCACTGCCCACCAGGAGCAGAATAGGGGGCGGCGTTTAACTACCGAGGCTAGAGAGAAACTACTGAGAGCGGCCTTAGGACTGACCAAGGACGAAGCCGAGAAAGTATATCGAAAGGCCCAGGTAACAAGTGGGAGGCTGACAGAAGATGAAGTTGATATAGTTTTATCAGAAAAGAAACAGCTAATTCGCCGTAATGGCATTTTAGAATACATTGAAGAAGATGAAACTATCGAAGCGGTAGGTGGGTTAGAGGAATTAAAGAAGTGGCTGAAACAGAGGTCTAACGCCTTTACAGAGAGGGCGAGGGAGTATGGATTACCACAACCGAAAGGGATGTTAATTTTAGGAGTTCCTGGTTGCGGGAAGTCACTGATAGCCAAAACCACCTCCCGGTTATGGGGGTTGCCAATTTTAAGATTGGACATGGGGAGAGTATATGATGGCTCCATGGTGGGTCGGAGCGAAGCGAACCTGCGTAATGCTTTAAAAACAGCAGAATCTATTTCCCCAACTATTTTGTTCATAGACGAACTGGATAAATCCTTCGCAGGTAGTACGGGGTCTAGCGATTCTGATGGAGGGACATCAAGTAGAATTTTTGGTTCCTTCTTGACCTGGATGCAGGAGAAAAAGTCTCCAGTATTTGTTATGGCAACAGCTAACCGAGTAGAAAGGTTGCCAGGAGAGTTTTTAAGAAAAGGTCGCTTTGATGAAATTTTCTTTGTGGACTTACCCACACCGGAAGAACGTCAGGATATCTTTAGGATTCATCTAACCAAAAGGAGAGAGGAAATTGCTAGATTTGACCTAGAGCAACTAGCCAAGATGTCAGATGGTTTTTCCGGTGCTGAAATAGAGCAGGCAATAATTGCGGCCATGTATGAGGCCTTTGCTCAGGATCGGGAGTTCACCCAATTAGATATTATTGCTGCATTGAAGTCTACATTGCCGTTGTCAAGGACGATGCAAGAACAGGTCACAGCCTTAAGGGACTGGGCCAGACAGCGTGCTAGACCAGCAGCATCCTCCGTAGCTGAGTATCAGCGATTGGAGTTTTAAAAGCTTTCCTCTGTAAACCAGAGGGGAAAGGTTAGTCCACGGGCTAACGGGTTACGAGTTAAGCCGCTTCCCAATTAATCCCAGATTAATGCGGCTTTGGTGAAAAAGAAACCGTTGTCGTTTTTCTCATCAATCTTCTTATTGGAGGAAACCCAAATGTCTCATTTTAGCACTCTGCGTACTAAGATTACCGATGCCGAAATTCTCAAAGCTTCCCTAAGCGACCTAGGTATTACTGTAAAAACTGAGGCTGATGTACGTGGTTATAATGGTCAGCGTGTACGTTCGGACATTGTTGCGGTATTGGAAGGCGAGTACGATTTAGGTTGGTCTCGTAATAGCGATGGTTCCTTTGACCTCATTGCTGATTTATGGGGTGTTGCTAAGAAGCACAACCAGACTGATCTGATTAACTCTATTAACCAAAAATACGCGGTTAACAAGACCTTAGCCGAAGTAAAACAGCGTGGTTTGCAGAATGCTAATGTTAAGTTAGTGTTGCAATAATTAATTATCTGCGCGTTCCCAAAGCACAAACGGGTTAACCACAAACGGGTTAGCCCGCTTTCTTACTACTTTTATGAGCTTTAAATATGGCTGGTAGAAAAATTCTGCAAGAGAATCAATCCTACACTGAACTAGGTAACCTCTTTCAAGCATCTAATTGCTTCCAATAAACCTCTAGCCTTATTTAAAGTTTCCTCATATTCTTTTTCTGGTTGGGAGTCCGCAACTAACCCTGCACCCGCTTGAACACTAACAGTCCCATCTTTTAGTACCATAGTTCTAATAGATATAGCAGTATTTAATTGTCCTTCAAAGTCATAATAGCCATATACTCCTGAATAGACTCCCCTGCGGGTTGGTTCTAACTGGTTAATGATTTGCATAGCCCGGATTTTTGGTGCTCCACTAACTGTCCCTGCGGGGAAACAGGCTTTTAATAAATCCCATGCGGTTTTATCTTCCGCCAATTTACCTACCACATTACTAACTATGTGCATCACATGGGAATAACGTTCAACAATCATTAGTTCATCAACCTTAACCGTGCCATTTTGGCAAACCCTTCCTAAATCATTACGTCCCAGATCCACCAACATAATATGTTCAGCAACTTCCTTGGGATCTGCTAATAAATCCTCTGCTAACTCTCCATCTTCCTTGGTGGTTTTACCCCTTGGTCTTGTTCCAGCAAGTGGTCTAACCGTGGCCATTATTCCTCCCCCCTCATCTCTCTCTGCTTTGACCATCACCTCTGGACTGGAACCAATGATCTGCCAATCGTCAAAATTAAAAAATGCCATGTAAGGTGAAGGGTTAATTTGACGTAGGGAACGATATAACCCAAAAGGATTCCCCTGGTATTCTGTCCCTAATCTTTGGGAAATTACTACTTGGAAGATATCCCCAGCTCTAATATACTCCTTTGCTTTTTCCACACTGGCACAAAATTGCTCCCGGGTAAAATTGCTGCTGTACTCTTTAATATCCACCTTCGGTCTATTCTGTGGTGATTTCCAGGTTAATTGAGTGTTTTCCGTCGTTAAAGGCAAAGATAATTTCTCTACCATTTGTTTAATACAATTGCATGCTTTTTGGTAACTCTCCTCTACACCTTCCCTCACATCAGCGTAGGCGATCGCCCAAATTTTGCGTTTTACCTGGTCAAATATTAACAAATGGTCCACTTGCATCCACAGTCCATCAGGAATATGGCGACCATCCTGAGTGTGTATAGGTACTGTTGGTTCAATCCAATTAATGAGTTCATAACCCCAAAACCCGAATAAACCGCCAATTCCCGAAGGCAACTCTGGTAATTTCACTGGATGATAGGGTGCCAAACAGTTAGCCAAAACCCTAAAGGGATCCCCCTGAAAAACCTGTTGTTTTCCATCTCGATAGATCTGAGTAGTTTGGTCTCCCCTTGCTTCCAAAATCCAAAGAGGGTCACAACCCAATAAACTATAACGCCCCACCTTTTCCCCACCTTCCACCGACTCCAGTAAAAAGCTATAGGGTTGACCTGCACAAACCTTGTACCAAGCGGAAACAGGGGTATCCAGATCAGCAACCCATTCTTGATAAACCGGGACAAAATTACCCTGCTGAGCTAGTTGTATAAATTCCTGAAAATCGGGAAAAATCATAGGTTAAAGTTTTATATATAAAGTTTTACATATTTAAAAATTCAAATGGGTAACTAGTAAAGACGGTCTTGCATTACCAATTACCCATTATCAACTAGCACCAACAGATTCTAGGCGTCGTGGGTAGCTTTACCACTAAACTTAAGTGCTGCAGCACTGGGGTTCTCACCAATTCTGCGGGGTACATGGCGCACCATTTCCCGACCTTTATTTACCTTTTCTGGGAACACACCATCTGCGGGGTGAATCAGAGTAGTTTCCCCACTGGGGAGAATCCGGTAAACCTTGTAGTCGGTTATTTTGAACTTGCGCAGTTGGGCACCCAAAGCAATGCCATACTCTTTGCGGGCAATATAAAGCAGGTTCTCGCCTGTGCGCATAGTTGCTGCACCACCGGTGGGCATTTCAAAAACTTGCTCTTTGGGACTTGTCCAGGTAATAGCGTATTTTTCCTCTACTTCTGCTTTTTTAAGTAGTCCGCCAGTACTACCGCCAAATAGGGGTGTTTGTCCAGTTAGAGTTGCCATAGGATTAGGGTTTTCTCTCGACGTTTTTAGGGCATACTAACACCCTAACTTATCCCATATTACGATTATTTCACACACTGTAACACTTTCTCAAATCTGGGGGGAGGAAAATTTGCAAATCTTTGCGATTGCTGTTAAAAGAACTACCTGGGTGATGATATTCCCGTATTAACCTTGGACTGCTTTTTTCTATCTTCCCCGCATGATAGGAATAGTAAAATGAAATTGGCTTCCCTTATCTTTACCCTCTGACTCAGCCCAAATTCTTCCCCCCCAAGCATTAACTATTTGACGACAAATCGCTAAACCCAATCCTGTTCCTCCAGTAGTTCGCCTCAAGGCTCCCTCCTCTTGATAAAACCGGTCAAATACTATTTCCAACGCATCCCGATCAATGCCCCGACCTGTATCACCTACAGTAACCAATACTTGGTCACTACGATTTTGTTTAGCTTTAATTGTAATCCTTCCCGAGGGGGAAGTGAATTTATAAGCATTATCTATCAGTTTGGCTAATACTTCCACTAGCCAATCTCCATCCGCTTTCACCAAGGGTAAATTTAGGGGAATCTCACTACTTACCTGGGGGGATTTTTCTTTGTTAGACCTTATACGCATGCGACTTAATGCTAAATCCACACACTCCTTGAGAATTAAAGATTCTGTATGCCATTCCACATTCCCACTTTCCAAATTAGAAAGGGTGAGGAAGTCTTGCACTAGTTTACGCATTCTCTCTGAGTCTGCAAGAGCTGTATTTAACATCACTTGCCGTAAATCGTTGGGCATATCTGGCTCAGTGGCCAAACTTTCTAAACACACTTGAATGGTGGAAAGGGGAGTTCGCAACTCATGTCCAGTAATAGCAATTAGATTGCTGCGAGTTCGGTCTAAAGCCTCTAGTTGTTTATTTAGCTCTTCCAAATTAGTAAATGATTCGGCTTGAATTAAAGCTGAACCCACTTGAGTCGCGATCGCCTTGACTAAATCTAGCTCTCCTGGTTGCCAATCACAGGTAGGAAAATAACAATAGTGTAGTTCCACAATACCCAGCAATCTCCCCTGAAATAATACAGGTTCCATCAACCAGGAACGAATATTAAATTTACCTGCTATAGAGGACAAGTAAGGAGAATCTTTAACTCGTGGATCGGTTGTCGCATCACCCACACATACTCCCTCCTGTTTATCCACAATTTCTTGAAATAGAGAGTGACGTTGTAAATCCCAGGTTTGTCCTAAAACCGATGATAAACCCTGATCCAGAAATTCATGTTCAATATTTGCCCTCACATCACTAGACTGAGCACGATAAATCAAACAACGACCCGCTGCTAAATGATCTCCCAATTCCTGCGCAGCGACTTGCAAAATTTGTTTTGGATCCAGTGAGCGCCTAATAGCCATACTAATAGAATTAATCAGTCTTTCTTTCCTAGCTTGAACAGTAAGAGAGCGGTAGGCCTTATGTAACTTATACTGACTGGCCTGTAAATAAGTTACTAATCGTCTAACAAAAGGATCCGTATCAATTTCCCGTCCCCCTATCTTCTTTCTCTGAACGGATTTTGTCAATTCTTTAATATTAAACCGTTTACGTACATCAACCACCTTGTCCTTCAAATCAGGACGATAGGCCACAATTCTGCTTAATAATAAGTCCGCTGCTTTAATACTAACAGTCCTGTCAGCTGTCCAAATCCCCTCAAATCTTCTTGAGGTATCCATATCCAGGACAGAACTCGTCTCTGGTACTTGCTGACTTTTAACAACCGATTTAACACTTTCTCGACACACTAAACAAGTAGCATAATTATCTGCAATCACAACCAAGTGCCACTCTTTGCTTAAAGCATCCTCTGGTGTAAAAGCAACTTTTTCATAAGATCCTGAACTACTAGTAAACTCAGTTTCTAGTGCAGACAATACATATACCTGACTGCTACGCTCACCAAGACGCTCATAGCGATGAGCTTCTTGACGATAAAACCGCTCTCGCTGGAAACTGGCAATAATTAGTGGTTCACCCAAGATAGTCCCCAAAATCTGGTCTTCCATCGCATGGGAAAGTGCGGTTAGTGAAGCCTTGAAATATAACTGGGGACGTAGATGAGATAGTGACTGTAGCAAATCACTCAGCACGGAAGTCGAAATGCTCATGAATATTCTTAAACGTCCAATTTAGACCATGAGAAAGCACTTCCCCAGATCCTAACTCAAAAACTGATCAATTGACACTCCAATTACTTTACCTTTGTTAACCATCTTCACCGCTTATAAACCGTCTGAAATGCAATCGCTTACCTGGGGTATACCTCTAACTGATAGATAAACCCACCGGTAACCGATAACTACAAATAACTAAGCATCTTCCGAACTCTCAATTTTATTCCCAGGAGAAGATTCATACAGTGCATCTAAATGCTGACGTGCATCCTCCACATTAATAGAACGCATTACTAAAAGTGGCTCCTTGATTAAATTACCCGAATCATCTAACAACTCCGGATGAGGTATGGACTTGCTTCCATAATAACCAAAACCACCTTCATTAACCCCGATTTTGTGAGGATAAGAACGTTCCCTGTCAAAACTGAACATAATCAGGTTTCTAATTAAATTACTGACAGCAATAAATGCTAAAGCTGTAAAAGCTACAATGTACAGTAAGTGTAACATCAACTTATCCTCCACTAAGATAATAAATTTTAAAGTTTTATATTGTATGTATTTGGCCAGAACGCCATAGAACATAGCTGAAAGTGATTGCTGGACAGGCATTCTGGCTTACCTTCGCCCAGGTAGCTATGGCTATAATTCCCTAGACTTTTCTAATTGGCAGAAATAAGAAAAGTAAAATAGTCTATGTGCCAGTTTTTTCAAAAGTGTTAGCACCAACGTAGCACGGGACACATTATTTTTTTATGAAAATAATGTTAAGATTGTAAATCTGAAATTTTCTCTTTGGTGTTATTTTATTTGACGATATCGCATTCCCACCCTCCAGCACTCACCTAAAAGCTGATGCCAAGGGGCTAAGGTTGCCATATCTAGTCCCACCTGTTTACCAGTAGCATTAAATAGCATCTTGGATGTATTTACCTCCAGTTGTGCTTGTTTAACTCGGTCAAGTAAATCGGACTGTTCCTGTTCGGTCATAAATGAGATTTTCTCATTTTCCAACAATTGCTGGGAGCGGGCAAACCAATATTCAAAATCCTCTAAAAGTGGTTCTAGGAGCGATTGTAAAAGTTGGGAGGGCGAAAAGTTAGATTCTGACATATATGAGAAGTATATTTCTAAAGGTCACTCTTATATTAACTCTATTTATAAAACTTTACAATCTGTAAATTTTCTCAAAGAAAAAATAGAACAAGAGAGCTTCCTCCGAGCGGATATTTTGGTAAATTAGGAGAATCATAGGATATTTCTTATCAAAACTAGTTCTGTCAACATTAATTTAAAAGCTACCAACAGCCGATGTCGTCAAATCAAGAAGCTCAAAATCTAGAAAAACCAACGGAAAAATTTATTTACCCAAGACCAGCGAATCAGAGACCTTAAAAAAAATTCGCCATAGTGCTTCCCATATCATGGCCATGGCAGTACAAAAGCTGTTTCCCAAGGCGCAAGTGACCATAGGTCCGTGGATTGAGAATGGTTTTTACTATGACTTTGATAACCCAGAACCCTTTAGCGATAAAGATTTAAAAGCCATTCAAAAAGAAATGGTGAAGATTATTAACCGTAAATTACCCTTGATACGGGAAGAAGTCAGTCGAGAGGAAGCTAAAAAACGGATCGAAAAAATTCAGGAGCCATATAAATTAGAGATTTTGGCAGATATTAAACAAGAACCAATCACTATTTATCACTTAGGGGATGAATGGTGGGATTTATGTGCAGGTCCCCATGTAGAAAACACTAAGGATATCAATCCCAAAGCTATCGAACTAGAAAGCGTTGCAGGTGCTTACTGGCGTGGTGATGAAACTAAAGCTCAATTGCAGCGTATTTATGCCACTGCATGGGAAACCCCCGAACAGCTAGGAGAATATAAACGTCGCAAAGAAGAAGCTTTAAGACGTGACCATCGTAAAATTGGTAAAGAATTGGGTTTATTTATTTTCTCTGACCCTGTAGGTCCAGGTTTACCCTTATGGACCCCCAAAGGTACCTTATTGAGAAGCATCTTAGAAGATTTCCTCAAAAAAGAACAGTTAAAAAGGGGTTATTTACCAGTGGTTACCCCCATATTGCCAGAGTAGATTTATTTAAAACATCGGGACACTGGCAAAAATACAAAGAAGATATGTTTCCCATGATGGCTGAAAATGAGGAATCAAAAGCCCTAGACCAGGGTTTTGTCCTCAAACCCATGAACTGCCCATTTCATATTCAAATATATAAAAGTGAACTGCGTTCTTACCGAGAATTACCCATGCGCTTGGCAGAATTTGGCACAGTTTACCGTTATGAGCAGTCCGGTGAGTTAGGAGGTTTAACCCGTGTACGAGGTTTTACCGTGGATGATTCCCATTTATTTGTCACACCAGAGCAATTAGATGGAGAGTTTTTAAATGTTGTAGATTTAATCTTGACCGTATTTAGAAGTTTACAACTTAAGAATTTTAAAGCGAGATTGAGTTTTAGAGATCCGACCAGTGATAAATACATTGGTGGGGACGAAGTTTGGGATAAAGCAGAGGGAGCAATTCGTCGTGCGGTGCAGCAGTTGGGAATGGATCACTTTGAAGGTATAGGGGAAGCAGCTTTTTATGGTCCAAAACTGGACTTTATCTTCAGCGATGTTTTAGAAAGAGAATGGCAATTGGGAACAGTACAGGTGGACTACAATCTACCGGAAAGGTTTGACCTAGAATATGTAGCGGAGGATGGGTCCCGAAAACGCCCAGTTATGATTCACCGAGCTCCCTTTGGTTCCCTAGAAAGACTGATTGGCATTTTAATTGAAGAATATGCAGGAGATTTTCCCCTCTGGTTAGCACCAGTACAAATTCGACTGCTACCAGTTGGTGAACAACAAATTGAGTTCACCAAAGAAATAGCTAGGAAAATGACAGAGTTGGGAATTAGAGCTCAAGCAGACCTAAGTGGCGATCGCCTGGCCAAACTAATCCGTAATGGGGAGAAAGATAAAATACCGGTGATGGCGGTAGTAGGTGCCAAAGAGGTGGAAACTAATTCTCTGAGTATTCGCACGCGTGCATCTGGTGAACTAGGTGTGATACCCGTCGAAAAAGTTGTCGAGAAAATGCAGGAGTCCATAATCAACTATAGCAACTTTTAGGACGGGGGGTCATGGGGTCTACCTGAGATTTGCCAAAGCGTAAATACTGGGAGAACTTTGGGAGATAACAGTATAAGACTGACGAATATGGGCATTGACAGCCACGGTTTTAGCATCATACATTTGCATAAATACCTTGGGATATAAACCAATGCCAATAATTAATACCAGGAAACAACCTGCTATAAATACTTCCCTAGGTTTGGCATCACTGTAAATTGACTGATTAGGTAAAAGACAATCAGTACCAAAACAGGCGGTTCCTTCGTCTTCCTGATTCTCCATTCCCGCATTAGTGATATCGCACGTCAAAGCTGCATCCTTACCATAAAATACCTGACGTAACATGGAAAGCAGATAAATCGGTGTGAGAATAACACCCACAGCTGCGAGGAAAACTGTCACTGTACAGAAAGTAGATGTATAAACATCACTAGTTGCTACACCGACAAATACGGAAAGCTCTCCCACAAAACCACTCATTCCCGGTAAAGCTAGGGAAGCCATGGCACCCATGGTAAACAACGCAAATACTATGGGCATAGCTTGACCAACACCGCCCATATCCTTCATTACCATGGTATGAGTACGGTCATAAGTAACACCAGCTAAAAAGAAGAGAACGGAGGCAATTAATCCATGGGATAGCATTTGTAGCATTGCTCCATTCATACCCAAATCAGTAAAGGAAGCCAAACCGAGGAGGACAAAACCCATGTGAGAAATGGATGAGAAAGCCAAACGTCGTTTCATATTCGTTTGGGCAAAGGAGTTTAATGCACCATAAATAATATTCACCACACCCAGAACTGCTATTACTGGTGCAAAATAAATGTGAGCATCCGGTAATAATTCCATGTTGAGGCGAATTAGTCCGTAACCACCCATTTTCAGCAGCACTCCTGCCAAAATCATTGACACAGGAGAAGATGCTTCCCCATGTGCATCTGGTAACCAGGTATGAAGGGGGAAAATTGCTAACTTGACTCCAAAAGCAATAAATAGTCCTGCATACAGCAGTAATTGTAGGGTAAGAGGGTAGTTTTTGCTGGCTAGGTCGCTAACATCAAAACTGAGATTAGCTCCACCGTATAACCCCATGGCCAGAGCAGCTATTAGTATAAAGATGGAAGCAGCTGCGGTGTATATGATAAACTTTGTAGCGGCGTAACGTCTTTTTTGACCACCCCAAATAGAAACTAATAAATATACGGGAATTAGTTCCACTTCCCACATGATAAAGAATAACAACAAGTCCTTGGCGACAAACACTCCTATTTGTGCTGCATATAGCACCAACATCAACGAGTAAAATAGGCGTGGCCTGCGGTCTACTTGCCAGGCCGAAAACATAGAAAGGGTGGTCACAAAACCCGCCAACAGTACCAAAGGTGCAGAAATACCATCTACTCCTACTGCCCACTTGAGTCCTAGGGTGGGCATCCAATTATAACTCTCTACTAGTTGAAAACCCGTATCAACTGAATTATAGTGTGTCCAGAAAGCATAACAAATTAACGCAAAATCGGCAATAGCCACACCTAACGCATACCAACGAACTGTTTTACCGTCCTTGTCTGGTATTAAGGGAATCAGGCAGGCTGCCAGCAGGGGGAGGACGATAATCGTCGTCAACCAAGGGAAATTATCCACCATCATGTCAATAGGGAAAAATACTCATTTGTTTGATGATGACATTGTACAAAATTTTGTAACAATGTTTTTACTATTTCCGATAATTTTTTGCGGTATGTATCCATAGAGAAATATTACCATCTACTAATCTTATGCTTGCCATTTTATGGTTCAATCCAAGAATCAAAGTATTTGGGTGATGGCTTAAAGTCTTCTCATTTATTTCCATGTCCATAATTTCTCATGTTATCGTTAAAGTCCCAGCTACCACTGCCAACTTAGGCCCTGGTTTTGACTGTATTGGTGCGGCACTGCAATTGTACAATGAATTTAAGTTTACCCTGAGTGATTCCGATTTGTGTATTAAAGTTCATGGTAAGGAAGCAGAAAAGGTTCAAACTGACAGCAGTAACTTAATCTATCAAGCATTTGTTAAGCTGTATGAGCGTATCAATAAAACACCCCCAGGGGTGGAAATTGAGATTAATTTAGGTGTTCCCCTAGCCAGGGGTTTAGGTAGTTCAGCTACGGCCATAGTAGGGGGGCTAGTGGGGGGTAACATTCTAGCTGATTCGCCCCTATCTCCACAGGATGTGATAAAATTAGCTATTGAAATGGAGGGTCACCCGGATAACGTTGTTCCTGCCTTTTTGGGGGGATGTCAGTTAGCAGCAACTAGCAGCAGAGGTTGGGAAATTTGTCCAGTGCAGTGGCACCCTGAGATTATACCAGTAGTAGCCATCCCCGACTTTGAATTATCCACATCCCAAGCCCGCAAAGTTTTGCCAACAGAAATTAGTCGTGACGATGCAGTTTTTAATGCTTCCCATTTTGGTTTGTTATTGCAGGCCCTAGCTACCAATCAGAAAGAATGGTTACAAGCCGCCTTACAAGACAAATTACATCAACCCTATCGTCAATCTCTAATTCTCGGTTATGATCATGTAGAGAATGCTGTGATAGAAGCTGGTGCCCATGGTATGGTAATTAGTGGAGCAGGTCCAACCTTATTAGCACTAACAGACCGTATGCACTCCCCTGGAGTAGTCCAAGCTATGACCGATGCTTGGCTAGAGATAGGGATAACATCTACAGTGTTGCCCCTTCCCATTGAAGTTAATGGGATAAGCTACAGTGCAGGGATTAAATAATCAAATAGCTATTAAATCCTATGAGGTTCCATGTTGAAAAAAGCTCTTATGATTGCCACTGCTGCCCATGCTGGACAAAAAGACAAGGCCGGGGCTCCTTATATCGGTCACGTGTTACGGGTAGTGGATAACGTCCGCGATGGTGATGCCAAAATCGTCGCCGCCCTTCACGACGTAGTCGAAGACTGCTCGGAGTGGGACTTTAACCGGTTGGCTGCTGAGGGTTTCAATGGGGCTGTGATCGATGCTGTCAAGGCCATCACCAAGCTTCCTGACGATGATTACCATACCTACTTGGCCCGTGTGAAGTCCAATGATTTGGCCCGGGTGGTGAAGTTAGCTGACTTGACTGACAACATGCTCCCTGATAGGATACCCAATCCCGGTCCCAAAGACTTAAGGCGGTTGGAAAAATACGCTCATGCTAAGGTTTTTCTTGAGCATTGACACTCCCCAACTCTTTAGGGCTGGGGAGTATCAAACTTAGTCATTTCCACACTAATTCTACCGGTGAAGTCAGGAATAGGTGGTGTGGGTTTAATAACGGTAACTTGTACCCGACTAATTATATCATTGTATTGGAGAATCTCACTAGCAATAGCTCCTGCTAAACGCTCCAACAAATCAAAACTAGAGGTTTTGACCAGATTTTGCACCAAATCAATTACACTGCGGTAGTCCACAGTATGATGTATATTATCAGTAACAGCAGCTTGGGAAAGATCCATCCACAATTTTAAATCCACCTCAAACCACTGTCCTAAAATCTTTTCTTCTGGTAAGTAGCCAATATAGCCATAACTGCGAATCCCTGTTAAATTAATACAGTCCATAAAAATATTCCGGTTCTAGAATTCATTTAATGCACTTGGTTTTTAAAAATGTCAATCAGCTGTGGTCTTATGTAGTAGTCTCAACCCTAAAGCATTTGGGATTGGATTTTGCCATTTTATGTCCTGGTTCTCGTTCCACTCCCTTAACCTTGGCCTTTTGTCAACAAGCATCAGATATTGAATCTATACCAATTCTGGACGAGCGTTCAGGAGCTTTTTTTGCCCTGGGAAGGGCGAAAGCTAGGGGAAAACCTGTAGTGCTAGTGTGCACCTCTGGAACAGCGGGGGCAAATTTTTACCCTGCAGTAATCGAAGCCAAGGAAAGTCGTGTACCCCTGTTACTCCTGACTGCTGATAGACCACCAGAATTACGAGATTGTCATTCTGGACAAACTATTGACCAGGTCAAATTATACGGTAATTATCCCAATTGGCAAACGGAGTTAGCAACTCCCATTGCTGAAATACAAATGTTAAGTTATTTGCGACAAACCATAATTCATGCTTGGAAACGTTGTCAGTTTCCTAGGGGAGGAGTTGTACATTTAAATATACCTTTTCGGGATCCTCTTGCACCAGTTGCTGATGGAACTGATTTTATATTAGACACTGCAGAATTTTTCAAGGGAATCATTCCCACCCCCTTACCAACTGTCAATTATCCATTACCCTTAGAATGGAAAAAATATGAACGGGGTATTATTATTGCAGGGGTAGCACAACCTCAAGACCCGGAAAAATATTGTCGGGCCATTTCTTGTCTTTCTCAAACCTTACAATGGCCAGTTCTCGCAGAAGGACTTTCTCCGGTGAGGAATTATGCGGATTTATGTCCTTATTTAATTTCCACATACGATCTGATTTTACGTAATCCACAACTGCGTCAGGAATTAACTCCACAAATAATAATTCAAATTGGGGAAATGCCCACTAGTAAAGAATTACGCCATTGGTTAATGGAGGTCAATGCCCAGCGTTTTGTCATTGATAGTTCTTTTGAAAATATAGATCCTCTGCATGGAAAAACCGTACACCTGAGAATATGTGTGGAGGATTTAGACTTTGGGGGAGAAGGAGTGTGGGATAGTGTGGCGAGTTTATGTTTACAACAGTATTTACAACAATGGTGTGCAATGGAAGCAGCAGTAAGGAAAAATATTGATGATATGTTTTTAAAAACCGAAGAGTTAACCGAAAGTAAAGCTGCTTGGTTAATCTCTCACTTACTTCCAGTAAACACTCCATTATTTATTGCCAATAGTATGCCAGTACGAGATGTGGAATTCTTTTGGAAACCCAACAGTTTAAGAATCAAACCCTACTTTAATCGAGGTGCTAATGGTATTGATGGTAGTCTTTCCACCGCTTTGGGAATAGCCCATCAACATCACACAAGTCTCGGTAGTGTAATGCTTACAGGAGACCTGGCTCTATTACATGACACCAATGGTTTTTTGCTCAGAAATAAGTTCCTGGGACATTTGACCATTGTGTTAATCAATAATAATGGTGGTGGTATTTTTGAAATGTTGCCCATTGCCAATTTTGATCCGCCCTTTGAAGATTTTTTTGCCACCCCCCAAAATATTAACTTTGCCGATCTATGTGTTACCTATGGTGTTGACTATGAACTAATTATTTCTTGGCATCAGTTAGAAGAAAGATTGAGAATTTTGCCAACTGAGGGAATTAGGGTTTTAGAAATTCCCACCAACAGAAAAAGGGATGCTCAATGGAGAAAACAGTGTTTAGAAAAAATGTCCTTGCTTTAGTATTTATCTTTCATTCCCCGAATTTTAGCGAAGGTTTGTATGGGGTCACTACTCTTGACAGCTAATTGTAATGAGGGTTGATCCCAACGTAAAAAGGGATTTGTTTGTTTTTCTATACCTAGAATAGAAGGAACTGTAGGTTGCTGAAGTTGGCGAAGAGCTGTTACTTCTGTAAAACGTTTTTGTAATTCTTGATTTTCACTATCTACTGTTAGCGCAAAGCGTAGGTTATTCCAGGTGTACTCATGAGCACACCAGACGCGAGTGTTATCAGGTAAAGCTCTCAGTTGAGTCAAAGACCCTACCATTTGTGCTGGTGTACCCTCAAATAGACGACCACAACCACCAGCAAAAAGAGTGTCACCACAAAATAACTCTCCCGTTTCACCGGGTGTGACAGGGGGAAAATAATAGGCAATATGAGCACGAGTATGACCAGGTATGAATAATACTATTCCCTGGCGATCGCCAAATTTAACAATATCATTTGCTTGTAGGAATACCTGCTGTCCCGGAATTCTTCCTCGGTCTTGAATACCACCATATATGGTCACCTGGGGAAATTTTTCAATTAATTTCTGATTACCTCCCACATGGTCATGATGATGATGGGTATTAAAAATGGCGACCAAATTGCATTGTAATTCCGTAAGTTTTTCTATAACTGGTTCTGGTTGAGCGGGATCGACAACAGCAGCAATATTATGATATGAATCGTATAGGAGAAATATATAGTTATCAGACAGTGCTGATAATTGAATGATTTGCATTATTTTTGCCTCATTTATATCTTATATAGAAATTATTAAACCTCTCTCCTCTAAGAGGAGAGATTTAACAACGATTCTGGAGAACCTTTAAGACCAAGAATCTAAATCAAGAGATTGCATTCCACGATTACTAACAAACTCTAGTAAACTACCCAGTTGGAACCAGACAAACAAACAAGTTGCCAAACTCAATGGTAGACCTATACCCAAAGCGAGGGGGGAGGGAAAACCAAATATTTCTAACCCAGAAGACATAAATAAACAAACGCCCCCTGTAATTCCTATAAATGGCAATAACAATTTTTTCAAAGAACCAGCTGATTTAATGGGTTCTATTTGATTAGCTGGCCATTTTTGCACAATTACCTTTAGGGTACCAGACAAAGCAAAACCAGAAGTTAACGCGGCCAGAAAACCTACCAGTAGCAAAATATAAGGTGGTTGGAGAGGATAGTAATACATGAAAACTCCTGATTTTTAAAAACTAATCAACAAAAACGAACTAGGCTATTATTCAGCTATAACAGAGGAAAGAAAAGAACCTGCTCTGGGTAAAATAGCTGCTACACTTTCCCGAGAGAACTCGGTCAACATATTCAGAGCTACGTTGAATAAACGATTGGGCGGTAAATCATCTTTGACTAACTCCCATAATCTTTGTATCTCATCAGTATGCAAACGGTCGTCTTCGGTCAACGCTAAAACCAATTGACGACGTAAGAATTTACCTTCTTCAGAAAGTAAATACTGTAAACCCATTTTCGCGGTGGGAACCACATCAAACTCCCCATCTGTACGAGCAATGGAAATCAAATTTTCTAACCTTTGCCATTGGAACTTACCATTTTTAAATAGTACGTTCAATAACCGTCTCCTTAAAGCAGGTGATTCACCAGTCAGTAGACGACGTGCTATGTATGGATAGCCAACTTCCACAATTTTAAAATTGCGGTTAAGACTCAACGCAATTCCTTCCTGGGTTACCAGGGAGCGAATAATCAAAGCAAATTTGGCGGGGACTCGAAAGGGGTAATCATACATTAATTCCGAAAATTCATCGGTGATAGTTTTAAAGTTAAAATCCCCAACATTCTTACCAATAGCATTCCCCAAAACCGCTTCTAACGCTGGAACAATAGGACTAATATTTGTCCCGGGGGCTAAAAAACCCAAACTGACAAAATCTTCCGCTAGATCGGCGTAGTCCTTATTCACAAGATGCACCAGCGCATCCACCAAGGTTTCCTTAGTTGTTTCCTCCAACTGATCCATCATGCCAAAGTCAATGTAGGCCATGCGACCATCATCCACTGCAAATAAGTTACCCGGATGGGGATCCGCATGGAAAAAGCCATATTCTAATAGCTGTTGTAAACCAGAAGTAACCCCAATTTGAATAATACCTTCAGGATTTAAACCAGCTTGACGAATCCTTTCGGTATCCGTGAGTTTATAACCATTAATCCATTCCAGGGTTAAAACTCGATGACTACTATAACTCCAGTAAATAACTGGTACTTTTACTTGCGGGTTGTTGCGAAAATTATGGGCGAATTTCTCTGCATTACGCCCTTCATTCATGTAGTCTATCTCTTCAAATAATTTGGTGCCAAATTCATCCACAATTAGTGTTAAGTCATGACCAAGATTGAGAGGTAACCAGGGACTTAACCAGCTAGCTGCCCACCGCATTAAGTATAGGTCTTTTGTGATGATTGGTCTCAGGTTAGGGCGTTGTACCTTGATAGCGACTTCTTCACCTGTCACTAAAGTCCCTCTATATACCTGACCCAAACTAGCTGCTGCTACTGGTTGCGGTGATAGTTTGGTAAATATCTCATCAATGGACCTATTGAGATTCGTTTCTATAATATTTAGGGCTATATCGTGGTCAAACGGTGGTAACTGGTCTTGCAGTTTTACCAGTTCCTCCAAAAAGTCCTTACGGATTAAGTCTGGTCGAGTAGATAGAGCTTGACCAACTTTGATGAATGTTGGACCTAGGTTGGTTAACAGTTTTCGCAACTGGGTGGCTCTTTTTCCCCTATTTTCCTCAACCTGATTTCGCCATTCATCCCACTGAAGGCTGAATATAAAGACCGCAAAAGAAAATAGTATTCTCAGCAATCTTGCTAAAGCTAACCAGGGACGGTAACGATAGTAACTTGCGATCGCTTCTGGATTATACTGCTTTAATTGAGCAGGTTGGTACTGACCCACGTCTTTGCCTCTACAACTGGGAATTTGAGCTTTTATTTACTAACTGTTTACGTGGGTATATTGCCCCTTTTTATGGGATATCTAAATCCCATAAAATAATTCCAATCACCCATTTCCAGGCAATATTAGCCATCATAGGGCGGTTTTTATTACCTAGGTTAGTTTATCTTTTTGTTAATTATACTTTATAAAACTACAAACTTTGGTCTTATAGCAAGGGTATTTTATCTTTTCTTAACTATTACCTGATTTTACCTACTCTAGTTTTTTGCTGAATTTGCCCATCTGGTGGTACTATAATGCTGCTGCTAAATCCGTAAATCATGTCATCTAAGTTACTTTTTGTCTGTCTTGGCAATATTTGTCGTTCTCCATCAGCGGAGAATATTATGAATTATCTAATCGATAAAGCAAATTTAAGTAATGAAATTCATTGTGATTCCGCTGGCACTTCCAACTACCACATTGGCAGTCCACCTGATAGAAGAATGAGCGCGGCTGCATCTGCTAAATTGGGTATTGACCTGCTTGGAAAAGCCCGTCAGTTCCAAAAATCTGACTTTGAGGATTTTGACCTGATTTTGGCCATGGATAAAGATAACTATCGAGATATTCTATCTCTAGACTCTTCAGGAAAGTATCATCACAAAGTCCGTCTTATGTGTGACTTTTGTTCCGAACACAGTCTTCAGGAAGTCCCTGATCCCTATTATGGAGGACCAGAGGGATTTAATCAAGTAATAGATTTACTTATGGATGCTTGTAATGGACTATTAAAACATATAAAAAATCAGTAATCCTATTCCTTGACTAATCTACTATATCATGCTTTATAGCAAATCTTACCAGTTCAGCTCTGTTATTACTAGAAGTTTTTCTCAATAAACTACTGACATATTTCTCTACTGTACGTGGACTCAAATATAATTTACTGCCAATTTCTGCATTAGATAGCCCATGAGTCAACAACTCCAGAACCTCTCGTTCTCTGGTACTTATGGACATAAGTATGTGAGAGTCGGGATGGTTTAAAGTCTCAGTCCTAGGAATAGATAGAGATCTGGTTTTGTCATCAGGGGAAAAACCACCAGTGATCTGACTGGATAAACAATATTCCGATTGAATAATTTGCGATCGCTCTAACAGGTTACGAACAGCAGCGGCCAATTCTTCTAGTTCAAAAGGCTTAGGTAAGTATAAATCACATCCCGACTGATAACCGAGGATCCTCTCTTGAGTTTTGGTTCTAGCAGTCAAGAGAATAACAGGTAGCAAACGAAACTCAATGTTTTGACGTACTCGACGGACCAACTCATAACCGTTCATTCGTGGCATAATAATGTCCGTTACCATCAAATCCAGGTGTTCTTGTTGTATAATAGATAGAGCGTTTTCGCCATCGTCAGCTGTCAGTACAGAATAACCACACAGTTCCAGATAATCACTAATCGAGAGACTAGTGCCAATGTCATCATCGACCACAAGGATTTTTAAGGCCATTAAAACCAGATCCCTAGTATTTTTATTACGGAATATTTAAAGATAATAATTGAACGGGAATATATATCTAAACTTACCACTTTTAGGAAATTAATGCCATTCTCGAGAAAGACGCTGTAATAGCATATTCAAAGACATAGTTACTTTGCGCCAACACCATTTGAAAATAATGAAATATTATGTTATGTTGGTAGTTTAAACTCAGATTAGTCTTAGCAGGCAAATTAGGCAAATGAAAATTAAAAAAATGACGAGTATTTACACTTATTTGTCCTAGTACATTTTGTTTACAGTACAGAAGTAAAATTTTCAATGAGTGACAAAAACGAAGGTTACAAGATTATTAGTGATAATAGACAAGCCCGTTACTTGTATGAAATCCTAGAAACCTACGAAGCAGGAATTCAGCTCACTGGTACGGAAGTGAAATCAATACGAGCGGGTAAAGTCAACTTACAGGATGGTTATGCTTTGCTGCGTGATGGAGAAGCATGGCTAATAAACGCTCATATTTCTCCTTACACAGCCAGTGGACAATAT
This sequence comes from Raphidiopsis brookii D9, assembly GCA_000175855.1. Lineage (GTDB taxonomy): Bacteria > Cyanobacteriota > Cyanobacteriia > Cyanobacteriales > Nostocaceae > Raphidiopsis > Raphidiopsis brookii. Next base: position 147,512 of record ACYB01000042.1, on the reverse strand, counting down.
TTTAATCATGAGCCCAGACGCACCCGAAAATTGCTCTTACACGGATTAGAAATTCGTAAGCTGATAGGTAAAGTGGAACAACAAGGTTTAACCTTGATCCCATTAAAAATGTACTTCAAAAGGGGCTGGGTAAAGATCAGCATTGGTTTATGCAGAGGGAAGAAAGTCCATGATAAACGGGAAGATTTAAAGCGTCGTCAAGACCAACGTGATATTCAGCGAGCGATGAAGAATTACTAATTGTACTAATTGAGTGGATAGTTTTCCACCTTGTTTTTTTATTGCCAATCCTGACTAGTGTCGCACATAAATCCATGGGAAATCGCTTGTTCAAACTGGTAGGGACAAACTTGGGGAAAAGTTCTCAATGGTAGGTTAGTTTCTCGTAGAGCTAAATCAATTCCCCCTTCAAAAGCATCCTCCAAAGCATGGGGGATGCGGGATTTTAAGGTAGGATTACGTTGAAAATGACGGTCGATAGCACGACGCTGCTCTCTAATAGTTAGGAACCAACTGCGACAACGATTCTCCGGTTGGTATTCCCACTTGAGCAGGTGTGCCAACAAAACCGTAAGACGACTAACTAGTTCCCGATATTCCTGTCTTCCCAAACCCTCTAACTCCGTCTGCAAATTCTCCCAGTCCAGTTGAGATACTTGTCTTTGGGAAATTGCTCTCAGTTGCCATTGAATCCAACCATAAAAGTCTTGTTCGTATTGAGGAGGAATTTCAGAGTTCATAGGCGATATGCTCCTTCCTAATTTCTCCACGGTTTTCGGTCAAGGGATTCCAGTAGCTAGCTACCATGGCCACCATTAACCACCAAAGAGTATTCACTTCTGGACGATACCATACAGTATCTACTGTACCATGGCCTAGCATACCAAATATAGCCGCGATCGCTCCTATTAACCAAAGTCCATCCTGATTTCTTACCTTGAGAAACGAACGCATTTGAACCAGTCCTGTGTTGACAATGACAATAATCAACCAGATAAAACAAGACAAACCGATAAAACCACTTTCTACAGCTGTTTCTAAGAAAATTGAATAGGCACTCAAAGCACTATAGCGAGGACGTTGGTAAAGGGGATAGATTTTATTAAAAGAATTATGTCCTGGACCAATACCAATAATTGGGCGATCGCGAATCATTTGGAAAACTGCATCCCAGACATTACGGCGAAAATTATTGCTACTATCCTGACGGTCAGCAAAAATACTGACCAATCGCAATCTAACTGGCTCAACAAAAATTACTGCTAGTAGAAGAGCGCCGATAAAAGTTCCTAGTATAATTGGCAATAACCAAGTGCGCCAAAATGGAGGCAGTTGTACACTCCACCAATAAGCTAACAACACCATAGCAGCCAAAATAGCGATTAGCATACCGATCCAGCCACCGCGACTAAAAGTTAAAACCAAACAAGAAGCGTTTGCGGCTAACATAATTACAGCTAGAGACTTTCTAATCCAACCATGCCAGGCAAAAATGGCCACTAAACTTAAAGCCACGGCGGGGATCAGATATCCAGCCAATAAGTTGGGATTACCTAGATAACTGTAGACCCTAGTGGTTTTAGATAAGGTTGATTCTGGATCAACCCAGGTAGCCAAGGCCTTAGCACCGAAAAACCACTGTCGAATGCCATACACACTTACAAGGAGGGATACATGTAAGTATAGGGTAATTAACCAGGAGCGAACGCGGTGAATTCTCAGGGATCTAGCACACAGGGCAAAAAGTAGTAAATAGAGTGTTAAATTTACTAAATCACTAAAAGCTGCCTTTTTGACAGGGGATAAGCCCGCTGAGACCACAGCAATAAACCAATAAAGCAGAACTACCAGATGAATTGGGGTAAAGGAAATTTTAGACCGATTAGTTTCATCTGCATCTGATATAGTTAATATTAACCATAATGCTGCAGCTGCTAGTAGCAATATTCCAGTTAAAGTGCTAGACACAAAAGGTGCAAATCCATAAATTAGGCTGATTAAAGCAGCAGAAAGCGTATCTCCCCATTGCATCAGCAAGCTGGTTTGGCGCCAAGGACTTAGAATACCCACCAACCTATGTAGATAGCTGGTATTGACATATTCTTTTAAGGGTAAGGAGGATAGTGTAAATCTTTCCCAGAGTAAATTCATAAATGGTGGTACTCACAAAATTAGGTTAAAACTAGCGATCCCAAAGAAAATCTGTAATTTCCATGAATTTTGACATGGTGTCACTTGCATAAACTAAAACTATAGTGGTAAGAGTTGTTTCTAATTGTAATTAGAGCTTTAGCCATAACACTAAACAATACAAACTGACAGCAACTAACATCATTTTAACTACAGTAATGGAAGAACTCATCTCGAACACCGTAACATTGTCACGAATACAGTTTGCACTAACCGCAATATTCCACATGCTCTGGCCAGTGCTAACAACTGGTATGGCCATATACTTAGTGGTAATAGAGGGATTGTGGTTAAAAACTCGCAACCTGGAATACTACCACCATGCCCGCTTCTGGTCTAAATTATATGTTCTCAACTTTGGCATTGGTGTTGCATCCGGGTTACCGATGGCATTCCAATTTGGTCTGAACTGGGCACCCTTCTCCGAGTCAGTGGGAGATTTTTTCGGTACTGTCCTGGGTTTTGAAGGCACAATGGCATTTATGCTAGAAGCTAGTTTCCTGGGCATTATGCTATTTGGTTGGGATCGAGTCCCACCAGTTATTCATTGGATATCCACGATTCTAGTGGCTTTTGGAGCTAATCTCTCCACCTTCTGGATTCTATCAGCAAATTCTTGGCTACAAACCCCAGCAGGTGGTGAATTTATCGCTGGTAAGTTTGTTGTTCAAGACTACTTCCAAGCGATCGCCAATCCATTCATGGTGAATAGTTTTCTCCACATGTTCTTTGCCACTTTAGAAACTTCCTTATTTGTGATTGGTGGTATTAGTGCCTGGTATATTATCAATCAGCGTCGCACGGAATTCTTCCTGCGTTCCTTCAAAGTTATACTGGCGATCGCGATTGTAATTGCACCGCTACAAGTCTTTATAGGACACCTGAGTGCGGAACAGGTTTATCACTATCAACCGGCGAAACTTGCAGCAATGGAAGCTCAGTGGGAAACAGTTCCTGCGGGAGAACGTGCGGATTGGAGTTTGTTGGCTCTACCCAACAATAAGTCTGAGAAAAATGAGTGGGAAATCAAGGTTCCGGGGGCGTTGAGCTACCTATTAGAACTCAAATCTAAACTTGACCAACCGGTTAAGGGACTCAAAGAATGGGAACCCAAAAATCGACCTCAGATGGTAGGAATGATCTACTATTCCTTCCGAATCATGGTAGGGATTGGACTATTTTTGGCAGGATTAATGCTGATTACAGTTATACAATGGCTAACTGGCAAACTATCCACCACAACCATCATCCAGCAAAAGTGGTTAATGAGAGCATGGATCTTTGCCGGTCCTCTAGGTTATATAGCTGTTGAAACTGGGTGGATTGTTCGTTGTGTAGGTAGACAGCCTTGGATTGTGTATGGGGAACTACGAACGGTTGATGCTGCATCCCATATTCCCCCAGGAGAAGTTTTATTCTCTCTAGTAGGGTTAATGAGTATGTATGCGGTATTTTTCGTTGCTGCTCTTTATTTTGGCAGTCGTATTATTCGTAAAGGACCCAACTTAGAATTACCAGTACCGCGTACAATAAGTAAACCAGCTATTGATATTGAGCCGGCTCAACACGGAGTAGATCGTCGTCCAGCAGAAGCACAACAGTAAGAGGATAAGTTAGTAAGAAGGTATTTTATGGAACCATTAGAACCGTTACAACACTTTTTACCTCAAGTTTGGTTTTTCATTTTAGGTCTGTTTTTGTTCCTTTATATTTTATTAGATGGATTTGATTTAGGAGTTGGTATCCTATCCCTAACCGCTTCTAGTGAGGAACGTCGTAGTATTTTGATGACCAGTTTAGGTAATGTTTGGGATGCCAACGAAACTTGGTTGATTTTAATGGGGGGTTCTCTATTTGGAGCTTTCCCCTTGGCATACGCGACTATTTTAAACGCCCTCTATCTACCTGCAGTAGTAATGGTTGTGGGTTTAATTCTCAGAGCAGTTTCCTTTGAGTTTAGAGAAAATGCTGATAACAAATTGGTTTGGAATATTGCCTTTGGTGTAGGCAGTTTTTTGGCCGCTCTGGGACAGGGATTTGCCTTGGGAAGTGTTTTTGAGGGTATCAAGGTTGACCAAGCTGGACATTTTGCCGGTGGGATTTGGGACTGGTTAACCTGGCGATCAGTAGTGGTTGCTCTGACTTTAATTCAAGGGTATGTTCTCATTGGATCTACTTATTTAATCTTGAAAACCACTGGGGATTTACAGAAAACTTACTACAAGACTGCCACCATAGCTACCTGGACAACCTTAGTGGGTGCACTATTTATCACTATTAGCACCCCTATAATTTCTGAGGAGGCACGAACCCAATTGTTTACAGCTCCTCTGATTTACATCTTTGGTTTAATACCCGTTTTGGGGATCCTATTTATAGGATTACTAATGCGAAGTCTGTACCAGCGTCAAGAAAATAGTCCTTTGGTGTATACATTCCTAGTTTTTTGTCTTTCCTTTATTGGGCTAGGTTTTGTAATTTTTCCGAACATAATTCCTCCCAGTGTGACCATTTATCAAGCAGCAGCAGCACCCAGCTCTTTGGTGTTTATGTTGACATTTATCGGTTTTCTTATACCCGTAGTTTTGTTTTATAATGTTTATAACTACGTAGTGTTTCGAGGCAAAATTATTAACCAGGAGTAGTGATATAAGATAAACTGGAGTTTCCAGGTACCGTTGAGTTGCTATAATTATGGTAGTCTTTCAACCACTCAATTATGGGATTTACAATCACCGAAAACCAAAAACAGTACAAGACCTATTCCCTCTGGGACAGCGATGCTGATTCCCGTCTGGAAGTAGTCCCAGAAAGAGGTGGTATTGTCACCCAATGGTCATTAAAGGATCATGAAATTTTCTATTTGGACAAAGAAAGATTTACCCATCCTGACCTGAGCGTGCGAGGTGGGTTACCAATTTTGTTTCCCATTTGTGGTAATCTACCCGATAACACTTACAACCATAACGGGAAACAATATACACTCAAGCAACATGGTTTCGCCCGGGAATTACCCTGGGAAGTAACCAGTAATGCTACAGAAAATGGAGCAACTCTTAGTTTAGTATTAAACAGTAGCGATGCAACCCGCACTGTGTACCCCTTCGACTTTCGACTAACTTTTACTTATACCCTAAGAGCCAACTCTTTGACGGTTGATCAGGTTTATCACAATCTCTCAAATGAGACTATGCCTTTTTCAACTGGATTTCATCCCTACTTTCAGTGTGGAAATAAATCTCTGCTAGAGTTTGACATTCCCTCAGGACAATATCTCGATCAAAGAACCAAGCAAATTTACTCCTTTGCAGGTAAATTTGACCTTGAACAAGAGGAGCTGGATTTTGCCTTTGGGGATTTGCGCAGTCAATCAGCCAAGGTCAAAGATCACGACCGTAAATTAGAACTAAGCCTGGAATATGATCCAACCTATGTGGTGCTGGTCTTCTGGACCGTGCGGGGCAAAGACTTTTATTGTCTAGAACCCTGGACTGCTGGACGTAACTCCCTCAACACCGGGGAAAATCTTACCCTTTTGGCTCCCCACACTAGTAAAACCACTTCTATAAAATTGACCGCAAATTTTCTCTAACAAGTCCTTGACAGAGTGACGAGAGGTTGATATATTGAAAAAGTTGCAAAAAACGAAAAGGGTCACTAACTCAACGGTAGAGTACTCGGCTTTTAACCGATTAGTTCCGGGTTCGAATCCCGGGTGACCCATACAGTTATACAATTTGGTTGTCCCAGTTATTTACCATACAAAAATGTGGAAAAAAATTAAGAAAAATAAAATTCATCCTGGTTGTTACTTTGGCTATCGCTTTCAGTGCTATCAGCACCACTGTTTACCCTGATATGGCTGTAGCTGCTGGATTTAGGAGTTTTGTGGACACGGAGGATGGTTATCAATTTTCCTATCCTAATGGTTGGTTACAAGTCAAAGTCGCTAACGGTCCTGATGTGGTGTTTCATGATTTAATAGAAGTCTCTGAAAATGTATCCGTGGTCATTAGTCCTGTTCCCCAAGGTAAGAGCTTAACAGAACTGGGAACCCCAACAGAAGTAGGATATAAACTGGGTAAATCTGCTCTTGCTCCCGAAGGTTCTGGACGTTCAGCAGAATTAGTCAATGTGGCACAAAAGGAAATTAATGGTAATAATTACTATTTTCTAGAGTATGCTGTTAAACTGGGTAATGGTCAATCAAGACACAATGTAGCCAGTGTTGCAGTTAGCCGTGGCAAACTGTTTACATTTAACGCTTCCGTACCAGAAAGACGTTGGCGAAAATTGCAACGAACCATTGATGAGGTTGTTAGTTCTTTTAAGGTGTATTAGTGGATTGGCAAATATTCTCGGTCAGGAGTGAGTGGGATTAACCTAAGAACACAACTCCTGAAAGTGAAATATTAAAATTATAAACTAAGATTATAAATCATGAACTGAATCATGAACATTCCCGAATTTGTGCTTGCATCTGCTTCCCCTGCTCGTCATCGCTTACTACAAACCGTGGGGATTGAACCAATTATTTATCCCAGTGATTTTGATGAGTCACAAGTACAACTGAGTAACCCGGAGGAATTAGTCAACAAACTGGCTCAATGTAAAGCTGAAACTGTTTCCCCCCGTTTTCCTTCTGCTTTGGTCATGGGGTGTGATTCCATATTAGCTATGGATAATCAGATTTACGGTAAACCAAAAAATGTAGAGGTAGCTATATCTCGTTGGCGCTTAATGCAGGGGAATTGGGGTGATTTGTATACCGGTCACGTGTTAATGGATAACCTACAGAAAAAGACCATTATTAAGTGTCAAATAACTAGAGTTTATTTTGCCAAAATGACTGACCATGCTATTATCAACTATGTGAGAACCGGTGAGCCACTAAAATGTGCTGGTGCTTTTGCTTTAGAAGGTTTTGGCAGTTTATTTGTGGAAAAAATTATGGGTTGCCATAGTAATGTAATTGGACTAAGTTTACCCTTACTAAGGCAAATGTTAGGGGAACTGGGTTATGAGGTAACAGATTTTTGGCAATAGGATATACTAGTAAAAACAAGATACACAACAATATGTCCTCTCAACCTTCTCTACGGGAAAAACAACATCCTTTAATTCAGCAACTGGCTAATACAATCGAAGAAGTTTGGCATGAATACCTCCAGTTATCACCATATCAGTTACCTGAGGATTTGGGGTATGTGGAAGGTAGATTGGAAGGGGAAAAATTAGTAATTGAAAATCGCTGTTATCAGACTGTTCACTTCCGCAAAATGCACTTAGAACTAGCGAGAGTTGGCAATATCTTAGATATCTTACACTGTGTGATGTTCCCTCGCAAGGAGTATGATATACCCATGTTTGGTTGTGATTTGGTGGGGGGTAGAGGTCAAATTAGTGCAGCTATAGCAGATCTTTCTCCCGTAAATTTGGAGAGAACCCTACCAAAAAATTATCATCATCAATTAGGCAATTTAACCCCAGTTAATTTTTCTCAAACCCGGGATTTACCTGAATGGGGGAATATATTTTCAGATTTTTGTCTGTTTATTCGTCCTAGTTCTTTAGAGGAAGAATTGTTGTTTTTAAATAGAGTGAGAGAGTTTTTAAAAATCCATTGCAGTCAAGCAATTATCTCCGTTCCTGTCGCAGCAGAAAAAATTCCCTCAATTATTGCGGGACAACATAACTATTGTACAAAACAACAGCAAAATGATAAGACTCGACGGGTCTTAGAAAAAGCTTTTGGTGAGCAGTGGGCAGAAAACTACATGACTACTGTATTATTCGATTTGCCTTAAAGATCCCAGTCTTTGATTTACTAATTCTATAGCTAATTCTATAGCTGCTTGCATACTGGTTCCATCAGCAATCCCTTTACCAACAATATCAAAAGCAGTTCCATGATCTGGTGAAGTTCTGACAAATGGTAACCCGATAGTGGTATTAACAGCTCGGTCAAAGGCCATTAATTTAACTGGAATTAAACCCTGGTCGTGATAAAGAGCTAAGTAGCCATCAGCAGGATTTGTAACTAAAGAATGACCGTACCAGGCCTGACCGGGTTTTACCCACATTGTGTCCGGTGGTATTGGTCCTTCCAGTTGTAAATGTGGTCGTTTTTCCCTTTCTCTTTGTAACCAGGGAATCAACCAATCTATTTCTTCTGTCCCTAATTGTCCCATCTCTCCACTGTGGGGATTTAAACCCGCAACCACTATTTTACCTGTTTTAATCCCAAAGTCTGTTGCTAAACACTCCTCTAATAAATCTAACTTTCCCGTTAATAACTCTGGTGTTAGGGTTTGACATACTTGGTTTATGGGAATGTGGGTGGTAGCTAATAATGTTCTTAAAGTCCAACCAGTAAAGGGCGATCGCCCGACAAATAGCATACCAAAACGGTCTATACCTGCTCTTTGAGCCAGAAGTTCGGTTTGTCCGGGATAATTGTGGCCAGCAGCTTTCCAAGCGGATTTAGCAATGGGAGCAGTAACAATCCCATCAAATTCACCTGCTAAAGTTTGAGCGATCGCCCATTCCATATAAGCAAAACTAGCTGCACCACTAGCTTGATTACCCACTCCAGGGATAATGTGTGTGGGACTGGGTAGATCCACATTAATAATATCCAATTGACGGGGATTGGGTAAAAGTGGGTCAGTCTTTTCTGTGACAGAGGTTAAATTTTCATAAGTCCTAGTCAGTAAATCACGATTGCCAACCACTACTAAATGGCAGTTTTTATGGAGTTGGGGATTGGCCAGAGCTTTTAAAATCACCTCGGAACCGATACCAGCTGGATCGCCCTGAGTGATTGCTAAACGGGGAATGGAATGGGTTTTAGTCATTTTTCGGAAGATTTGTTATAAATCTACATTTCTATTGGTTATCCATGCATAATCCTATTCTGGAAATGGAAGATGGTTTAGTCCTCCACCGTAACTTAATGAATGATCCTCCTTAACTTCTATTACCAAATCTACTGGCAATGATTTTGGGGATGTTTTTATTAGGGGTTCCATAAATAATTCCGGGTGTAATGATCGCCAAAAATACTTGACAAATTCTTCTATTTGTGCATCGTTCATACCTGAAAAACCCCCAGCAATCATTTTATGTTCTGCTTCTTTACGCCACTTTAAAGAAAATCTGTAATCAGTTGGTTTAAGTATTATTAAACTATCTAGTTTTTGCCACAGAGGTACATAATCTGCTAACTGCTGGTTCCTATCACGGGCAAAAGCCTGATCTTCCGGAGTGATAATCGGTGGTGGTGCATTAGTAAATATTTCTGGATCAATGGGTAACACTCCCACAAACCAACCTTCAAATAACACTATATCAACTTGATCTATTATTTCTGGGGTAGTGCGATCGCCCATTCCAAAAAGGGCTGATTTATCAAAGCGGGGAACTGTCACCGGAAACTTGTTTTGGAGAATCTGATCCAGTAGACCTAAACCTAGGTGAATATCATGGGTTCCTGGTGGACCTCGCCAAATTAATCGGGGGTCTTGCTCTCTTAACTTCAGGCGATCGTTGTGAGTTTTATACAAATCATCCAATGATAGACTTAAACTCGAGTATCCCAAGTGTCGGAGAACCAGGTTGAGAATCTGGCACATTGTGGTTTTACCCGTGCCCTGGGGACCTAAAATCCCCTGAATCATAGCCCTCCCTAAACTTTTTCTGCTTGAGGCAATTTTTGCCCCCAGGGGTAGCCATAACTCCCATAATGCCTGTAACATGGTTTGGGTGGGTACTTGCAGGTTATTTTCGCACAGTTGCTTAAAATCCGGAAAAACACACCTAAGAAGAGATAATCGCTCTTCCATAACCTGATTTACATTCTCAGGGGTAATGCCAAATAGCTTTGCCCCAGCTTCCCATTCCCTAGCTTCTTGTGCTAATACCTGCCAATCTCCCCTTTCACCCGCAAGTAAACTTGCCAGTGAGACCTGACTGAGCCAAGTGTTGCTCATAACTGATACTCACGAACTTACTGAAAACAACTTTCTACCCTAGGAACCCAATTTGAAGGCCTCTAAAAACAGACTATATATTAAACCAATCTTGAGCCAATTGAGGGATTCGACCCAAATGGCTCGTTGAGAAAAAAAACCACGACTATAGAACAATCTGCTGGCAACTTCCGTCAGTAAAACCAAGACAGCAGCGGCCCATATATCCAGTTGAGCTTGTTGTCCTGCGGTGGTGGAAACTACTGATCCCAAAAAAAAACCAAATAGCCAACTAATCAACAACAGACATAATCGTCGCCAAGGGTTAACGAACCATTGTGCCACATTTGTGGCAATGGTATCTAACAAATTGTTAAGACGAGTATTCTGCATATAGATTGGGGGATGAATGAAATGGGACAAGAATTAATTATCTAATGTCTAACTACTATTCGCAAACTATTACTGAAAACTATGATTCTCAAATCCCCAGGACAGCTTAAATTTACAGTTATAACTTTTACATTAGCTATGCTAGGGCTACTGGGGGGATGTTTAGGACTCACTGTGTCCTTTGATTCCCAACCCTCCGATAGTATGTCGCAAGCACCAGAGAAATCACCATTTTTGGAAAATCATACAGCTACACCAAGTCCCCAGTTGCAGCGGGTTGAACCTAAAATAACTAGTAACCGGACACTGGAGAAGAGCAAATTTGGCAACTTACGCATCAGTAATAAGACATATCAACCAATTCGTTTAGCCTTGTTGTTACGACATTCCCCATCCTCCTCTTCAGGGAAAAAAGGTTTAATTCCTGCTCATTGGGACTTTGCTCCCCAGGAAGGTAGTCAGGGAGGTTTAATATTGTCCTTACCAGAAGGTAGTTTAAAACTGGAAAAGGGGATATTTTAGTAGCTTTTGCTCAAGATGGCTCACGACGTTATTGGGGACCGTATATTGTGGGGGAAACCTCTGGTCCATTATGGGATCCCAAAACTGGAGAATGGCAATTAACACTTGTCCCTTAATTGCTTAATTGCTTAATTACGTGTTTTGCTCCAATATCTCAATTCGTCTTTAGTTTGTATTTGCGGGTTCTGAATTTATGATACTGAGATTAATTAACTTATCTCCTATAAGGGATTGGTTTCAAAACATGAGAGATAATTCCATATTAATAAAAACTTTTACCCTAATCTGGTTGTTAGGAATTAATTTTATTGCGTTTATATGGAATCTAGGAAGTGTGGGACTAATAGATGAAACTGAGCCATTGTTTGCTGAAGCATCCCGACAGATGTTAATCACCGGAGATTGGATCACACCTTTTTTCGATGGTCAAACACGGTTTGATAAGCCAGCTTTAATTTATTGGTTCCAGGCGATCGCTTATAAGATTATGGGTGTCAATGAATGGGCTGTACGCCTACCCTCAGCCTTAGCTGCTATTGCGGTCACGATTATGGCTTTTTATGTGGTGCAGTGGCACTTCACTGAAAAAGACCGATTAGACCAAACAAATAACCTTCCTCGTCGTTATTTCATAGCTACCCTGACATCGGGTATGATAGCTCTCAACCCAGAAATGATTGTTTGGGGGAGGGTAGGGGTTTCAGATATGCTACTCACTGGTGGTATTGCTTGTTCTTTACTCAGTTTTTTTGTGGGTTATGCTCAGAATTCTCACCCCTCCCGCTGGCCTAATCCATGGTATGTCACCAGTTATATTTTAATGGGTGCAGCGGTTCTCACCAAAGGACCCGTAGGTATAGTTCTCCCCGGACTCATTCTCATTGCCTTTGCTTTATATCTGGGCAAGTTTAAACAGCTATGGCAAGAAGCTCAACCAGTTCTTGGTATATTCATTGTTCTAATCATTAATGCCCCTTGGTATATTTTAGTAACCTGGCGTAATGGATGGAACTTTATTAATACCTTCTTTGGTTATCACAACATAGAACGTTTCACAGAGGTGGTCAACGGTCATTCAGCTCCTTGGTATTTTTATTTCCTAGTGGTGTTATTTGGTTTTCTACCCTACTCTGTATTTCTCCCAGCAGCTTTAATCAAATTCATGGGGTGGAAATTTTGGCAGAACCCCTGGCGCTCCCATATCATATCACAAGAACGTTCTCAACACTTGGGTTTGTTTGCCTGTTTTTGGTTCCTAGGTGTATTTATCTTCTTCACCATTGCTACCACAAAACTTCCTAGTTATGTATTACCCCTTATGCCAGCTGCGGGTATTCTTATAGGTTTGTTTAGTAGTGACTTATTTACTCATAAACCAACTGATAAATCTTTTCGTCTCAGCAGTTGGGCAAATGTTGCCTTTCTATTAACCATTGCGATCGCCCTACTTCATGTTTTACAACTTTTAGGTACAGATTCAGCTGCTCCTGAATTTTATCAACAACTACAACATTCAGGTTTAACTAACCTGGGAGGGTGGATTTGGTTGATTGCAGCTATTGCGGTTGCCTGTTTAAACTTAATTCGTAGTTATAAAACAGTTCTTGCTATCAATATTCTAGCATTTGTAATATTTCTAGCACTTGTACTTATACCCGCATTATTTATGATGGATGAACAACGTCAAGCTCCTTTAAGACAGCTATCTGCACTTGCTGTGTCTGAAATAAAACCCCATGAGGAATTAGTCATGGTAGGTTTTCGAAAACCAACCGTAAGTTTTTATTCCCGAAAAGCAGTCACCTATCTTAAGGATGCACAAGAGGCGTTGGATTACATTCACACCCAAAGTGTCACTACTAAAAATTCACACTCCTTACTGCTTTTATTGGAACAGCAAGAATTCGTGACCATGAGTTTACCACTAGAAAACTATAAACCCATTGCTAAAAAAGGTGTCTACCATCTGATTCGTCTACCTTTACCACCCATAAAAAAGAGTCATTCTTTTTCCAAGGCCTGATTAATCTCGGATAATAAATCTTCCATAGAAATAGAACGAGGTAATAGCTGAGTAGTAACACCCCGATTCAGGTTGCCCAACCCTCCCAATAAATTCACGTTAATATGACTTGTCCTTTTATCAAGCACCAAAATCGGAGGTAACTTCACCTGGAAATTTGCAAGGGAATTTAATACATTTTCTATTTCCTGACTTGCTGCAGCTTCTCCAATACAGAGTAATATCAAATCAACACTCTGGTGAATGATTTGTTGCACTAACTCCCGCCAACAATTACCTATCCCCGCCTTAAAACCTGCAGTTTGTAAATATTGAATCAGTGCTTGGAACCATTCTCCACCTGATTGACTCTTATTTGTAGAGTTTTGCTTTGCCACAACCTTCTGTGACTGCATCATATCCTTCAAAGAATATTGGGTAGAGTCTGGTTTCCGAATATTACTTAGTCTACTATGAGCGTGTTTAATGTTCACATCAGGCAAATCACTTAACATGGTTATATCCACTACTAATATATTTGGCGGACAACCAATACCAGAGGCAATTTCCAATACGGAAACTAAATGATCTAAATTATTACTATGTATTGTTTCTTTGCCCATAGGTGTCAAGCAGGGAAACACTCCTAAACCAGGTATTTGAGATGCTGCTAAGGTGGTGGCCGCATCACAGGTAACTAGAGGTATTTTGGCCAATCTGGGATATTGAGATAACTGCTGTAAATACTTTTGGGCATTGACATTATTAGTATCTAACAAAATCACATCAAATTGCCATACCCTGGCCAAAATTTCCGCCTGTTCTAAATCATCCACTTCTATTACCCGATGCTCTGTTAAAGAGGGATGGGGATTGGACTCCGATTCTGCACTAACTAGTCTAAGGATTTTTAAGGTTTTTTGTGTGGGTAAGGGTTCCTCCGACGGGGAATCTATCTTTTCTGATTTTGCCACCATACACCATCTTTCTACTATGGGAACCATAGCTGAATATTCCACTGGTAAACTCAAAAAATCATCCGCTCTATTTAAGTAAGCCTGTTCTTTTTCTGCACCTGTAGCCGTAATAATTACGGGAATGTGTCGAGTCGCACTGTCTGACTTTAGCAGAGTTAGCACGTCCCAACCAGAAAGCAGGGGTAGTAGAGGATTTAAAAATATAGTTTTCGGTTGTAATCGTCTTGCTTTTTCTAGCGCTTCAGTTCCAGAACGAGCAATTACTACCCGATATCCCAAACTTTTCAGATGTTGGGTGATTTCCTCTATATATCTACTGACTGCTTCCACAATCAAAATTAAACGCTGGGAAGATATTAATTGGGGTGTTTCCCCATTTCCCCCCGATGTGTCTGTAAAACTTGTTTTTGGCGGGGAGGGTGGCAATAATAAGGTAAATTGACTACCTTTGCCTTCACGAGATAAAAAACTTACATCTCCCCCGTGTAATCTGGCCAATGCCCGGGTGAGGACTAATCCTAACCCAGTACCCTCAAACTGGCGATTTAGGGGGTTTTCTAACTGTTGGAATTTTTGGAAGATTAAATGTTGTTGGTGGTCAGGAATACCAATTCCCGTATCCCATACTGTAAAAGCAATCCATCCTTCCCATCTATTTACTCGCAGTCCCACTTTCCCAAAACTTTCCGTGAATTTGAAAGCATTGCCCAGTAGATGTACTAACATTTGTCTTAACCTTAGTTCATCCGCCACTATTTCTTTTAATCCCGGTTCAATGGTCAAGCTAAATTCATGACTGGGCAATGACTCACCCTTTCTTCCTGTTTGAGTATGTACTGCTCTGGCTTCTGTTAAGGCGCGATCGCACACTTCCTGAATTCGTACTGGGGATGGAGTGAGTTCCATCTGTCCAGTTTCCATGCGTGTCAAATCTAAAATATCATTCACCACACTCATCAAATGACGACCACTTTGATGAATGAGTCCTGCATACCGAGCTTGTCGTTCGTTTAATTCTCCTAAATTCTTATCCACTAAAAGTCTTGATAAACCCAAAACTGCTGTTAGGGGGGTTTTTAACTCATGGCTAATACAAGCTAGGAATTCGTCTTTTAACCGGTTAAGTTGAATTAGATCCGCATTCTTAGCAGCCAATTCCTTAAAAAGTTGTTGTTGTTCAGTCACATCTGTGGCCAAGACTAACCATAGGTCCTTGGTTAAAAGTTGTGAATTTTCCTTTGTTAGTGTCAATTGTGATTCCGGACCCCAGATTTTCAGTTCTCGACCATCTAGGGGGATTTTAGCAAACTGCCAAATTCGTTCCTGGCCATTCTGCACTTCTACCACACAGATACAAGTACCTTGTTGAGAGTCTAGATAGCAGTAATTGGGGGAATTATCTGGTTGATAATCTTGTGTATGTTTTAAATTAAGTTTATTTGTTTCTAAAGATTTTTCTATGGAGAGACTAGATTTTACATATTCACTGGTATGGGTATGATTATGAATGGGTTGTGGAACTTGCATTTTAACCGCTGTTAAGATGCTTTCCACCTGCATTCTAATTCCTTCAGGATCTTTCAAAACTCCCAATTGTTCCCACCAAGCAGGATTTTTAGTCAGGATCTCACCATTTCCAGTTTGCAACATCAAGGGCCAAGGTAATCGCTCTAACAATTGAACAAAAGGATTTCTTTGCCAGGGGCGAGTTGTTTTCCTCTGGATATCATCATTTTTCTGGGGAGCATTGTCTTCCCTAACAACCTTGCTATGGCTAGTAAAAAAAGCTAATAGGCGTTTACTGTCAAGTAAACCCAAAAATTTCCCATCTGAGTCAATTAAGGCCCAGTCTAAACTTGAGTTCTTTTGATGTTTTGGATAGCGTAACAACAGGCCCAGTTTATTCAGGGAAGCGGATGCTACAATAGTCTCTAGTGGAGAAATAAGATTAGAATGGCAGCTAGAGATAGGTTGTTCCAAATTTAAAAGTGTTTTTTCACCAGTGGTCAACAATTTACCCATTAATTTAGTGGTGGACAACATTCCCAGGGGAGAATGTTGGGAATTCAGCACCACTAAACGGTCACACTGCTCCTTGGCAAAAATTTCCATAACCACTGCTAGAGTAGTTGTTTCGGAGCAAGTAGGTACAGTTGCCAGAAAATCATAAAGTGGGCATTCTAGCATTAACATAAGCCTTGGGGGTCTTTTTTGCTGTAGTTATTATCCACACGCACTTTGACCGGGTCACTGACTGCCAACACATCAATGTCATAGGAACTGCGTCAGCAACGGTCATGGCTAAAACAATTATTACTCCAAATATTGGTTTTAGAACCTTGAGGAATTATAATGATTAATATTGAGACAATACTTCAATTTTGTTTATTTATCTTATCAGTGTGGTAATCTTAGTGAGTATGAGCTGGCGATTTCATTTGGGAGAAAAGTGCGGCTATGGTTATCTCCATATTAACCAAATATACAAGTAAACTAACATAAATGATATTAGTTATATTATCCCTATATCCTGCACTGGAAAAATTCCTTCATAGTCTGTTTACACACTATTATAATCTAATCAACACTCTTATAAGTCTAGCGCCTGATTCATTTATAAGCGTATTTACTAGTAATCTCTTTGTCAAGAATATATCAGGATTAGAACTACCTAATACTTACTTACTAAGTTATATTAAAGAAAAAGATACTTAGGTCTTGATCAAAAAGAAGGTTACACACTTGTTCTGGCTTGTGAAAACTCACACACAAATCAACAGTTTCAAGACATGACCGATGGAGAAAGACAAGAAATATTAAAAAAGCTAAAGTTGGATTACGGGAAGATTTTGCTCAACTATTTCAGTGTGGACGAGAATTTGAAAACAAAAATTGATCAGTTTATCAGTACCCTGTTTTGTGCTAATATTCCCGTGCCTCAGGTTATAGAAATTCACATGGAGCTGATTGACGAATTTTCTAAACAGCTAAAATTAGAGGGGAGGAGTGATGAAACCTTGCTAGACTACAGACTAACACTCATCGATGTACTAGCCAATTTGTGTGAGGTTTATCGATGTTCAACTTCTAAAATAAATTAAGTGAACTCTTGTCACATCTAAGCTATAAACTGATGAATAAAATCAAAAAGACCTATGTATTAAAGCTATATGTAGCTGGTAACACGCCCAACTCTGTGAGAGCATTAAACACATTAAAAAACATATTAGAGAAAGAATTTCAAGGAGTCTATGCTTTAAAAGTAATAGACGTTCTCAAAAATCCACAATTAGCAGAGGAAGATAAAATTCTAGCCACACCCACACTGTCAAAGATTTTACCACCGCCAGTGCGCAAGATAATTGGAGATCTGTCTGATCGGGAGAGGGTGTTAATAGGTCTAGATTTACTCTATGAAGAGCTGAGCGAGGAGGAGTGGGATAACATAGATGACCACAAAATTGAGGAAATAAACTAGTCCGTATGAGACAATTAACCATTTAAGATTAAGTATACAATTGGCAATGAGCGACCAGGAGAAACAAGAACAAAAAGAACAGCAAACCCCTACCAGCGCTGGAGTAGAGAAAATTCGCACTATGATAGAGGGGTTTGATGATATTAGCCATGGTGGGTTACCAATTGGTAGAACCACTTTGTTAAGCGGTACTTCTGGAACCGGAAAGACCCTATTATCATTACAATTTCTGTATAATGGCATTACCCACTTTGATGAACCGGGAGTATTTGTGACCTTTGAGGAGTCTCCCAGTGACATTATCAAAAACGCCCACATTTTTGGCTGGAACCTGCAGAAACTGATTGAACAGGGAAAACTGTTTATTCTGGATGCGTCTCCAGATCCTGAAGGACAGGACATAGTGGGGAACTTCGACCTTTCAGCTTTGATTGAACGATTACAGTATGCCATTCGTAAATACAAAGCTAACCGTGTTTCTATAGACTCAATTACCGCCGTATTTCAACAGTATGAAGCCATAGGGGTAGTAAGAAGAGAAATATTTCGGTTAGTAGCCCGCCTAAAACAGCTGAATGTCACCACAATTATTACTACAGAAAGGGGTGAAGAATATGGACCAGTAGCTTCCTTTGGAGTGGAAGAATTTGTATCTGATAACGTAGTGATTGTTCGTAACGTTTTGGAGGGAGAACGCCGCCGACGGACCATTGAGATTCTCAAACTGCGCGGTACAACCCACATGAAAGGTGAATATCCCTTTACAATTACCAATGCAGGGGTAAATATCTTCCCCTTGGGAGCAATGCGCTTAACACAAAGATCTTCCAACGTTCGGGTTTCTTCAGGGGTTAATACCCTAGATGAAATGTGTGGGGGAGGTTTCTTCAAAGACTCGATTATTTTAGCTACCGGGGCTACTGGTACTGGAAAAACACTCCTAGTAAGTAAATTTATTCAGGATGGCTGTGTTAGCGGTGAAAGAGCCATACTATTTGCTTATGAAGAGTCTCGAGCCCAACTGTCCCGTAACGCTTATTCTTGGGGCATTGACTTTGAAGAGTTGGAACGCCAGGGTTTATTAAAAATAATTTGTACCTACCCCGAATCTACCGGTTTAGAGGACCACTTACAAATTATTAAATCAGAGATTGCCGACTTCAAACCAGCTCGCATTGCTATTGACTCCCTTTCAGCTTTAGCTAGGGGGGTAAGTAATAATGCCTTCCGCCAATTTGTCATTGGGGTAACTGGCTATGCTAAACAAGAGGAAATCACCGGGTTCTTCACCAATACCAGTGACCAGTTTATGGGATCTCACTCGATTACCGATTCTCACATTTCTACTATTACTGACACGATTATTATGTTACAATATGTAGAAATCCATGGGGAAATGTCCCGGGCCATCAATGTATTTAAAATGCGCGGTTCTTGGCATGACAAGGGAATTAGAGAATATAATATTACAGCAGATGGGCCCAATATTAAAGATTCCTTTAGGAATTACGAGAGAATCGTCAGTGGGGCACCTAGCCGGGTTAGTATAGATGAGAAAGCAGAACTTTCTCGCATTGTTAAACGGTTTGAAGATAAATAAACTGTGAAATGCCAAAATGAAGTTATGTTTGGTATAGTAGCATGTCATTTGTTTCCCTGGTTATGATGCTATATTCTGTGGGAAGACAACTTTTTTTGCTCGCAGATGGTTTTTTGTGTGAGGGGATGCGGTGAAAGGACAGCAATTATTTCATAGTTTCTTGCCCGGTGTGACAGCAGCAGTATTAACAACTCAGTCTGCTTGGGCTGGAACCTTCAAGGCTAATGATTTGAAACTGGTTTCTTCTCCTGTTGTATCGACTGCGACGAATCCTAAAGTTTCTGTTGTGGAAAACAACTGGCATCTGGTCGCAAATACGGTTGATCATGCACTAGGTTTTGACTATCAGCTTGATTTTGGTCAATCCATTTTACCAGAACTGCCTAGTTCTAGCTCACGTGCTAATGTACCATCGCCAACTAAGTTCAAAACGGTTTTGTCCTTACCCCCGGTTAACCCCAAGGTGAGATCAGGGAAAACGTATAATCAGGTAACTCAAATAACATTGCCTACGGACAAATCCTCGGAAACAGAACCAGTAAAACCTAATTCCCAATCTGTGAACCCTACGTCGGATTCTCCCCAGATGATTTTGGAGCGTCTTAAACCTAACCCCAATCTTTTGGATGTACCTCAAGATTCTCAAGGGGTTAAGGTGCAGACAACAGAGGCGATTAGTTTAGAACAAGCATTGGATCTGGCCAAGCAGAATAACAATGATTTACAAGTAGCTGTTTTGCAGTTACAACGTAGTCAATCCTCTTTAAAGGAAGCGCAAGCTGCTTTGTTGCCTAGCTTGAACCTACTAGGTGGTGTGACCAGAAGTCGTAGTTCCAGTACTACTCTCAGGGCAAGACAAACCGATAAATTTCTCAATAGACCCACTGAAAACCCAGACGCTACCTCCGTGTTTGATTCCCAGGCAGAGCTGCGATATGACTTATACACATCAGGTAGAAGAACGGCAGCTATTAAGGAAGCCGAAGAACAGGTACGTCTTCAACAACTCGAGGTAGAAAGGCAATCAGAAGAAATTCGTTTAAATGTTGCTACGGAGTATTATAGCTTGCAACAGTCAGATGAGAGCGTGAGAATTGCTCGCTCTGCGGTGGAAAATTCCCAAGCCAGCTTACGAGATGCTCAAGCACTAGAGCGAGCAGGTGTGGGAACCAAATTTGATGTGTTGCGATCGCAGGTTAACTTAGCCAATTCTCAACAAGAACTAACAGATGCCCTATCCCAGCAGGCTATTGCTCGTCGTCGTCTAGCCCTGAGGTTGAACTTACCTCAGTCTGTGAGTATTACCGCTTCGGATCCGGTGCAGTTAGCTGGATTATGGAAAAGCAGTTTAGAAGATAGTATTGTCCTAGCATATCAAAACCGTGCCGAACTGCAGCAAAAAATTGGCAGAGAGGAATATTAGAGAACAACAGAGAAAACAAGCCTTAGCCACACTAGGTCCGCAAATTAGCTTCATTGCCAGATATGACTTATTGGATGAATTTAACGATGGAGTGGCGATTAATGACGGTTATTCTGTGGGATTGCGAGCCAGCATGAACCTATATGATGGTGGTGCTTCCCGCGCTAGAGCAGCTAGGGCTAAAACTGAAATAGCGATTGCGGAGGCGGAATTTGCTGAAAGGCGTAACCAGGTACGTTTTCAAGTGGAGGAAGCCTATTCCAGTCACCTAGCCAATTTGGAAAACGTGCAAACTGCTGCTACTGCTCTAGATCAGGCCAAGGAATCCCTGAGACTGGCTAGACTACGTTTTCAAGCTGGTGTGGGGACTCAAACAGATGTTATCAATGCCCAAAGTGAACTTACCCGTTCGGAGGCTAATCGCGTTCGAGCTATTTTGAATTACAATTTAGCTCTAACCAGATTACAGAGATACGTCACCTCTAGGGCGGTTCAGAAGTCTTGATACATGGGGGTTTGGCGGAAATGGGGAAAATTTTTAGGTGTTTTCATGAATTTTGTATGAATTATCTTGTTGCTGTGCTACCAGACCGTATCCAGGCCGAATCGGCCTACTTGAGTTTAGAAAAGGAGGGTATTACTAGCTCTATTTTGGGTAGGGGATATAAAACCGCTGATGAGTTTGGGTTAATAGATCCCAAGGAGGAGGCTAAAAAACAAGTCAAACTCATGGCATCTTGGTTAATACCATTTGGCTTTTTTGCCGGGTTTACATTTAGTTTGATTACTGGATTAGACACGTTTATCTGGGCTGGGGAAATTGGTAATCATATAATTGGCGGTTTACTAGGCGCTGCTAGTGGTGTTATGGGTAGTGTGTTTGTGGGAGGTGGTGTAGGTTTGATTTTTGGTAGTGGTGATGCTTTACCCTATCGTAACCGGTTATCCGCTGGGAAATACCTAATTGTAGTTCAGGGTTCAGAAGCTCTGACTCGCCAAGCTACACGCATTCTCCGTCAGTATGATCCAGAGAATATTCAAGGTTATGCGGATAATGGTTAAGCAGCTCATGAACTAGTCCTCCCCCACTCTCAGATTAATTATGTTGCCAAGAGAAGAACTGTTAAAGGGTGTTGAAAACCGAGATGTTATTGCCCATGTAATTGACCAAGCAGAACAGGCTATAAAGACCTGGGAAGTGGTAATAACTGACTTTTTATCTCCCCCAGAGTTAGCTGAAATTGAACGAGTTTTTAACCGGTTAACGGAGGTGCATTTAGTGGCCTGGGGTGGATATCCCCAAGCTGAACGCCAACGAGTGGCTATTATCCGTTCTGAAATGCCTTTGGATGTATCCCAAGTGGCTGTTACTGTTTTAGACATAGCTGGAAATTTTTTGTTTGACACTGCCACCCACCGGGATTTTTTAGGGGCTATGCTAGGTACGGGGATTGTGCGAGAAAAAACAGGAGATATCATTATTTTGGGGGAGAGGGGAGCCCAAGCAATAGTAGTTCCAGAACTGGCAGAATTTTTAACCATGAATTTGCAACAGGTGCGTTCTGTGCCAGTGAAAACTCAGGTCATAGATCCTAGCGAGTTGAAAATTAGGGAACCCAAAAAGAAGGAGTTAACTACAGTGGAAGCTTCTTTAAGATTGGATGCCATTGCTTCTGCTGGTTTTGGTATGTCTAGAAGTAAAATGGTTGATTTAATTGATTCCGGGGATGTGCGTGTCAATTGGAAGGAGATTACCCAAAGCAGTTACCAGTTAAAAATGGGAGACTTAATAGCAATTCGCGGTAAAGGGCGTTTGCAAGTGGGTGAAATTGCTGTTACTAAAAAAGACAGATATCGAATCCAGTTGACTAGGTATATGTAGACCTGGTTAACAACCTTAAATATAAGCTAAATAAATAGGAATTTTCTATAACTTCGATTCATAATTGAATGGGTAACTGCTAAAGGTGTGACAGTGGTTGGTATTGTTATTGTTTCCCACAGCAAACAATTAGCTCTAGGAGTACAAGAACTAGCTGCACAAATGGTAAAGGGAAAAATTTCCCTTGCTGTCGCAGCGGGTGTGGATGACCCCACAAACCCATTGGGTACAGATCCAATTCAGGTTTATCAAGCCATCTCTTCTGTATTCTCTGAAGACGGGGTTATTGTATTGATGGATTTAGGTAGCGCTCTTATTAGTGCAGAAATGGCATTGGAGTTTTTACTACCAGCACAACGGGATAAAATCTATATGTGTGATGCTCCCCTGGTGGAAGGTGCTATTGCTGCTACCGTTGCTGCTAGTACCGGCAAAAATATTCAGGAGGTTCTAAGGGAAGCTCAAGGTTCTTTGCTGGCTAAATCTCATCAATTAAATTTAATCGCTCATCCCTTACATAACGATTCTAACAATATTGACGATACTGTTCCCACCAAAGAACTTCGCATTCAAATCAAAAACCGTCTCGGTCTACATGCTCGACCTGCAGCTCAATTTGTCGCTACCACTTGCCGTTTTGAAGCGAAAATTCAGGTGCAGAATTTAACTAGAAATACGGAAGCAGTTAGAGGTGATAGTATTAACCAAGTTGGTACCCTGGGCGTACGTCAAGGACATGAATTATTAATTACTGCTAGGGGTAAGGATGCTCAGGAGGCAATTACAGCTCTACAGTCCTTAATTATCCATAATTTCGGAGAGCAAGATCCTATTCTAGAATTGCCAACCCGTACCATCTCCCCCCTCCCGGACAATCCTGGTCAATTTACCGGAATTGCCGCTTCTCCTGGCATCGCGATCGCTCCTGTAGTCCATTATCAATTAGCTCCCATGTCTATTATGGAATACCACATAGAGAATGTGGAAATTGAGTGGCAAAGATTACAACATGCTATCCAAAAGGCGAAACAGGAGATTACCATGTTGCTTTCCCACGCGTCGGTGCAAATAGGTGATGCAGAAGCAGCAATATTTGATGCTCATCTTTTATTCCTGGCAGATCCAGTAATGTTAGATGGTGTTCGTAGGTATATTATAGAAGAAAAATTAAACGCTGAGGCGGCATGGCAAGCGGTAGTAGAAGAGGTGACCAACTCCTATCGCCAACTGGAAGACGCTTATTTGAAGGAGAGAGTGGATGATGTGGTGGATGTGGGAAGAAGGGTATTGAGAATTCTGCTGGGTAATTTGCCCACGGAATTACATATCTCGGAACCATCAATTGTGGTGGGGACGGATTTAACTCCCTCGGATACAGCTAGGTTGGATCCTCGCAAGGTATTGGGGATTTGTATGACTGCTGGTAGTGCTACTTCTCATAGTGCTATTATTGCCCGCACTTTGGGTATTCCTGCAGTGGTTGGTGTGGATTCTCAGGTTTTGACTGTGGAAAATGGTACTGTAATTGCTCTGGATGGTGAAGGTGGTAAGGTGTGGATAGAACCAGAGGGATCTGTATTGACTGCTCTGGAAAATAAACGTCAAGTCTGGCAAACTAATCAAGCTGAAGCTAGAAAGAAGGCCCACCAACCAGCAACTACCCGGGACGGTCAAAGAATTCATGTATTCGCCAATATTGGCAGTGTGGCTGATGCTAAAGCTGCTGTTGGCTATGGTGCAGAAGGTGTAGGTCTGCTACGAACAGAATTTTTATATTTGGAACAGATTAAACCACCCACGGAGGAAGAGCAGTTACAAGTTTATCAGGATATTGCCCAAATTTTAGGGGAACGTCCATTGATTATCCGCACTTTGGATGTGGGAGGAGATAAACAAATACCCTATCTGGGTTCTACTCTCAAGGAAACTAATCCCTTTTTGGGTGTGCGCGGCATTAGATTTTGTTTGGAACATCCCTATTTACTCAAAACTCAATTAAGAGCTATTTTACGAGCTAGCGCTAACCACCACATTAAAGTTATGTGGCCTATGATTAGTACTTTAGCCGAGTTACGTGCCGCTAAATCAATTTTAAACCAATCCATGGTAGAGCTTGAAAAAGATTGTATGGAGTTTGATACTAAACTACCCGTAGGAGTTATGATTGAAACCCCAGCCGCCGTAGCTATTGCCGATCACCTGGCCAAAGAAGTAGACTTTTTTAGCATTGGTACAAATGATCTGAGTCAATATGTTATGGCATGCGATCGCACTAATCCTAAAGTAGCAAATTTAACTGATGCCTTACAGCCAGCGGTGCTGCGGATGATTCAAAAGACGGTAGAAGCTGCCCACGCAGCCAATATTTGGGTTGGACTATGCGGTGAGATTGCCGCTGAAACCGTAGTTGCACCTATTCTTATAGGTTTGGGAATAGACGAACTGAGTACGAATCCCCAGGCGATCGCCCCCTTAAAGCAGGTCATTTCCCAACTCACCACCACTGAATCCCAGGTTTTAGCCAGGGTGGCATTGAACCAGGATTCAGCTTCCAGAGTCAGAGAATTGGTTTATCCCATAGGTTAACGGAGAAAGCTACTAACAAACCACATTAAAATAAATGTTAGCACAGCTGAGAACTGGTCAGGGGAAATTGAGTTTCCTAAAATTGACAGGCTATCCAATGGTATTCCCCCAGCTATCAGTCCTCCTATCATTAAACCCACTACCAGAGTTACCAATGTCAACAAAACTGCCCTCAGAAATTTGTTTTCCTTGCGATTAAGGAAATAAATACTTAGAACTAACCCCGCAAGTAATGTTAACTGTAATACTTGTGCTGTATTTACGAACAGACTGATAGAAATTAACCCCAAATAACAACCTGCCGGCCAAAGTATATCAGAGACACTGGGCTGATCCCAAAATCTTTGTAGCCAGGATGGGGAGTAACCACTGGGGTTAACAACTTGTTTTTGCGGGGATGGCATTCGCATTTCAGGAAAACGAATTCCTTCAGGAACCTTAATTTTGCCCTCCTGACGCATTCGCAGGCGCTCCATTAGAATTGCATCATAAGCTGCTTCAACAATTTCCCGAATCCTATTATCACTACCATACTGTTCTAACAGGCGATTTCGAGCATTTTGAATCTCATCGAAACTAGCATCTTTTGACACCCCAAGATTTTCGTAGGGACTTTGATCGCTCATAGCTGTTTTTGGCTTAGATCTTATTGATACTTTCTCCGTTCAAAGAGGATAGCACTCTTGATAGAGGGGAACAAAATTGGTAAACACCTCGTCAAGTTTTTTGAATAGACTTGACCTAGCTGTTTGGAATGGTCAACTAGAATTTAGTTATCACTATTAATAAGAACTGAGGTTTAGGTTCAGTTCTAGTCATGTAATATAGTACCATATTATGCCATATAATATAGAATAGCAGAAAGGATAAAACACTGACCCTGAAAGTTAGTGGTCAAATTTAGATTAAGTAACTGAAGATAAGTTTCGTGAGGGGTGATGTTATGCGTGTCCTACTGGTTTATCCCATATTTCCCAAAACCTTCTGGTCCTATGAAAAAATCCTCGACCTGGTAGATAGAAAAGTTCTACTGCCACCTTTGGGCTTAATTACAGTGGCTGCTATTTTACCCCAGGAGTGGGAGTTTAAACTAGTAGACCGTAACATTCGTCCTGCTACAGAAGAGGAATGGGCATGGGCTGATGTGGTTATTTTCTCAGCTATGATTGTCCAAAAACAAGACCTGTTAGATCAAGTACGTGAAGCAAAACGTCGTGGTAAATTAGTAGCATTAGGTGGGCCCTACCCCACATCCACACCCCATGAAGTACAAGAAGCGGGAGCGGATTTTCTGATTTTAGATGAGGGGAAATTACCCTACCCATGTTTGTCACCGCCATACAAAGTGGTGAGAAATCCGGCATTTTCCGGGCCACGGAAAAACCAGATGTCACAGGCACACCAATTCCTCGATTTGATTTGCTAGACTTTAGTGCCTATGACATGATGTCAGTGCAGTTTTCCCGAGGTTGTCCTTTTCAATGCGAGTTTTGTGACATTATTGTCCTCTATGGCAGAAAACCGAGAACTAAAACTCCAGAACAACTTTTAGCTGAGTTGGATTGTCTTTATCGGTTAGGTTGGCGGCGTGGTATATTCATGGTTGATGATAACTTTATTGGCAATAAACGTAATGTTAAATTATTGCTTAAAGAGTTAAAGGTTTGGATGGTAGAACATGAGTATCCTTTCCGGTTTGACACGGAAGCATCTGTAGATCTAGCTCAAGATCCTGAATTAATGGAATTGATGGTTGAGTCTGGTTTTGCCGCAGTATTTTTGGGCATTGAAACCCCCGATGAAGATAGTTTACAACTAACCAAAAAATTTCAAAATACCCGCAGTTCCCTAGCAGAATCAGTAGAGACTATTATTAAGACCGGACTGCGACCCATGGCAGGATTTATTATTGGTTTTGATGGGGAGCAAAAAGGCGCAGGCGATCGCATTGTCAGATTTGCAGAGCAAGCTGCCATTCCTTCCACCACCTTTGCCATGTTACAAGCACTGCCAAATACTGCATTATGGCATCGGTTACAAAAGGAAGGAAGACTAAGGGAAAATCAGGATGGGAATATTAATCAGACAACTTTAATGAACTTTATCCCCACCCGTCCTTTAGAGGACATAGCCAAGGAATATGTTGAAGCTTTCTGCGCCTTATATGATCCCATTAAGTATTTAGATCGTACCTATAGATGTTTTCTAATCATGGGTTCACCCAAGTGGAAAGCTCCCTTCAAAATGCCTGATTGGGTAATCGTAAAAGCCCTGTTAATAGTTATTTGGAGACAGGGAATTAAAAGAGAAACCCGCTGGAAATTTTGGCATCATCTATTTAGTATTATCAAACATAATCCCCAGGTGGCAGAACATTATTTGGCAACTTGCGCCCACAACGAACATTTCTTGGAATACCGTCAAATTGTTCGAGATCAAATAGAAGGTCAATTAGCTGCTTATTTAGCTCAGGGAACAGAAAAGCCTTATGTCGTCCCACAAAAGGAAAAAGTAGGGGTTTAGCTGTTGGTTGCCATCCCCCCAATTTTAAAACTCCTTTAGCACCAAAGTCCAAACCTCCTCCCCTGGATGGACAATGGTTTTACCCACGGGTAAGACTGCCAAAGCGTTAGCTTGAGCTAAGTTGACCAGGTTGGCCGAGCTGTGTTTACCCTCAGCTTGGCTGAACTCCTGTACACCATGGACTAGCTTCAGTTCACCCTGAATATAGGTTTCCATTTTGCCATTGGATTGTAATTCCGAAGAGGATTTTACTTTGAGTAATTTCCCCTCCCACCCCCTAGCCATTCCTGACATTTTTCTGACCGCTGGCTGTACAAACCGCCAAAAAGTCACTAAAGCGGATCCAGGATTCCCCGGTAAACCAAAATATAATGTCTGTAACTTATCGGTTCCTGAATAGTTTAGTCCTTTATCTGGGAAAGTAGCAAAGGTTAGTGGTTTTCCAGGACGCATTTTAACAGAATTAAAATGAACTGTTGCCCCCAAAGAAACTAAAGTTCTGTGTATATAATCATAGTCACCTACGGATACCCCCCCAGTGGAAATTACCATATCTGCACTGGTAATTGCGTAATCTATGGTTTGTTCCAGAGCGATCGGATCATCTGGTACGATCCCTAATAATAACACTTCAGCTCCCAACTGACGCATTAATGTAGCCAGAGCATACTGGTTAGAATCAAATATCTGTCCAGGTTTTGGCAACTCCTCCAATGTTACCAACTCATTGCCTGTGGAAAAAATAGCTACTCGTATTTTGCGAAAAACACTGACTTTTTCCCTACCAGCAGCAGCCAAAAGGGCAATTTCCGTAGCACCCAAGACAATTCCTGAAGGTAAAAGATTATTTCCCGCTTGGTAAAATTCCCCTTGATGAATGACAAACTCACGGGGTTGGGGTGCAATGAACACTAAAACCCGGTTTTCCTGACGGTGGGTTTTTTCCTGCATGATTACGGTATCAGAACCCTTTGGCATCATAGCACCGGTAAAAATTCTCATTGCTTGTCCCGATTCAAGCTTTACAGAAGGTTCCTCACCAGTTCTAATTTCCGCTACAACTTGCAGAATAATTGGTTTATCTGCCCTAGCATGCTGTACATCCTGATAACGCACTGCATAACCATCCATTACTGCATGGTCCCAATGGGGAAAACCCCGAGAACTAACCACGGGAACGGCTAAAATTCGTCCATTTGCGGTCAATAAGTCTATGTATTCTATATCTCTTTGGTTATCTAGTGGTTTTACGGCATTTAAAATAGTAGATTCCGCATCTCTAACTGATAGCATTGTTGGTTATTATAGATTCGGCTTATAATGGCAAATAATACCACAACTTTCTCCCCTAGGGTTGTATATGGTGAAAATAGTTTCTCGCCGATATTTAGGAAAAGCGGATGTTTATGACATTGGAGTCGCCAAAGACCACAATTTTATCATCAAAAATGGCTTGGTTGCTTCCAACTGCTTCAATAAATCTCACTCTACCGCCTATGGTTATGTCACTTACCAAACAGCATATTTAAAAGCTAATTACCCCTTGGAATATATGGCAGCACTGTTAACAGCTAACAGTGGGGATACGGATAAAGTTCAGAAATATCTCAACAATTGTAATAACATGGGGATTGAAATTGATCCCCCGGATATTAATCGTTCTGGGTTAGATTTTACACCAGCAGATCAGAAAATACTATTTGGATTCTCCGCAGTGCGTAATGTGGGACAAAATGCGATCGCAGCTATTTTAGATGCTCGGGAAAAAGGAGCAGAATTTAAATCCCTAGGTGACTTTTGCGATCGCATTGATTTGCGGGTTGTCAATCGTCGCACCCTAGAGTCATTAATTCAATGTGGAGCATTTGATAAAATAGAGTCAAACCGCCATCAATTAGTTAAAGATTTAGAATTAGTATATGAATGGGCCCAATCCCGTGCTAAAGATAGAGCTATTGGTCAAGGAAACCTATTTGATTTCATGGGTGCTGGCACTAGGAACGCGTCAACAAGTAGCAACAATGGATTTAAGTCCATACCTAAAGCAGACCCAGTGTCAGACTATCCCCCCCAGGAAAAACTGCGAATGGAAAAAGAATTATTAGGTTTTTATGTATCAGCCCATCCTTTGAAAAATATTAAACAATCCTCATCCTTATTAGCGCCCATTAATCTTGTCGATTTAGGAGAGCAAAAGGATAAAAATCTAGTTTGTGTAGTAGTCATGCTGAATCACGTCAAAAAAGTGATGACCAAAAAAGGGGAGCAAATGGCAATTTTACAAATTGAAGATTTAACCACAACCTCAGAAGCAGTTGTATTTCCCAAAACCTATGAGCGGATTAATGGAATACTAGAAATTGACGCCAGATTAATTGTGTGGGGGAAGGTAGATAAACGGGATGAACAGACCCAATTACTGGTGGAAGATGCAGAGCAGGTAGAGAAAATTCAGATGGTAGTGGTAGAATTAAATCCTGATGAAGCCAGTAGTATTGATACTCAACACCATTTACGCTCTATTTTAAAAGAACAATCGGGGGATAAAGATAAAGCCAAAGTTCCTGTGATTGGAATAATTCAAGCGGGGAGTTACCGTCAAGTAGTTCGGTTTGGTAAGCAGTATTGGGTACAAGATGCAAGTCTTACCGTCCAATCCCTCAGAAATGCTCAATTTAGTGCCCATGGTAAACAGTTGAGCTAAGGTAAAATGGTAATTAAATTCCAAACAAACCCATAATTTCCGATGAAAACACCACGAGCAATTATTATTGCAGAAGATGTACATAAATGGTATGGTAAGTTCCATGTGCTGAAAGGTGTGAGTTTAAAAGTATATCGGGGTGAGGTAGTAGTCTTAATGGGCCCATCAGGGTCAGGAAAGTCAACCTTCATACGTACATTTAATGCACTGGAAGCATGTCAACAGGGGAGAATAATTATTGATGGTATTACCTTGAGTAGTGATTTAAAAAATATTGAAGCCATCAGGTCAGAAACAGGAATGGTGTTTCAACAGTTTAACTTATTTCCCCATTTAACCGTGTTACAAAACATCACCCTAGCACCAATTTGGGTGCGGAAATTGCCAAAAGTCAAAGCAGAAGAATTGGCAATAGAGCTATTAGAAAGAGTGGGAATTTTAGCTCAAGCTAATAAATATCCAGGACAATTATCGGGGGGACAACAACAACGGGTAGCCATAGCGCGTGCATTAGCCATGCAACCGAAAATTATGTTATTTGATGAACCCACATCCGCGCTGGATCCAGAAATGGTGAGAGAGGTTTTAGATGTGATGCGGAATCTTGCTCGGGAGGGAATGACCATGGTAGTAGTGACCCATGAAGTTGGTTTTGCCAGGGAAGTTGCTGACAGAGTGATTTTTATGGATGAAGGTTATTTGGTCGAAGACACAACTCCGGATTTGTTTTTTACTGCACCTAAAGAGGAAAGAACGCGAAAGTTTCTATCACAAATTCTTTAGAGTACAGTAAATTCTAAGTTTTAGCAACTGTCTTGGATTTGGCTTCTAAATTCTCCAGACGACTTCTTAACTCCTGATTTTGTTGTTTGAGCTGGTCTAATTCTTCACGCATGTGACGGAGACTTTTTTCTGATCCAATGTGCTTTTGAACTTTAGGAATTTCTTCCTGTGCGTAGCGTCTAACCCTTCCATCAGAGGTTTGATCAGCTAGACTTTGTAAAATGCCAATTGCTTTTGGTGTTTCCATTTTTCCTAAAGCGCTGATTACAGCGATTTGGGTTAAAAAGAATGTCTCCTTAGCTATTTCTCCTAATTGACCTAAAATTCGTTCTAGATTGGCTGGACTTTGACCTAGGGAAATTTTACCCAAAGCTTTAATAGCAGATAATCGCAATGCTTGAGAAACCCCTAGTTTGCTGTATTCTAAGACTAAATTTAAGGCAGCTTCTGATGTGTTAAATTGTGATAATCCAGCAATTGCACCACTTCTAACTATTTCATTCCAACCTGCTCTTGATTGTAAAACAGATGCCAATAAGTTAATTGTAATATCTTCATCAATGTTTTCATCTAGGTTAGTAGCACTAATTAATCCCAAACTTTGACAAGCTGCAGCTTCTACATAATAGCTTTGGTCTCCTTTTTCTACCAGTTCTTTCACAGCTTGATAACTAGAATAGGTTTTGATTTGAGATAGGGACTCAACCACCGCTACTCGCACAAAGGGACTGGTATCTCCCAACCCAGAAACTAAACTCTCAAAGACCTGATCTAGCTTAACTTCTGCCAGGTTTTTGGCAACTTCTGCTCTCACACCCCAAAAGGGATCGTTTTGTAAGGCGTTGGATAAAGCTTTTATAACCTCCCAACCACCTTTTTTGGCTAGTGCTTCTGCTGCATAAATACGAGAAACTGGATGGGGGTCACATTCTAACTGGGCTTTTAGTTCTGGTAGGGGATATTCCAAAACTACAGTTTTTAAAAAATTATTGCCTACATCAAAACTGATAAAATCTGGTTTTTCTCCCAAAGGAAAGTAAAAACTTTGTTCTCGTTCATTAATCCGCACAATAAAGGTTTTCAGGGGGGATTTTTCCGCTCTATAACCAAAACCAATGGGAATCTTGAGGTCAAATAGATCTCTTTCATCACTAGCTTGAGTTTGAGTTACTGTGAGTTTTCCTAGGTTACCATCTCCATCCCAAGAGTAAGTAATTTTAAAATCCGGATGACCACCACGATAAACGTACTGGTCAAATAAGAAACTCAAATTTCTCCCTGTCGCTTTTTCTATGGACCGCAATAAATCTATGGTTTCTACCGTTTGGTGAGCATAATCTTGAACAAAGGTGCGAATCGCTTGCCAAAATAGTTCTTCCCCCAGCTCTGCGCGAATCATGTGATAAACACAGGAACCTTTTTCGTAAATATGGCGATCATACAGTTCTATCGCTTCTCGGTAAACATGAGTTACCATGGGACGACGATAACGGTGACTGTCTTCATTTAAATAACTACGTGCTTCTAATAAACGATAGTAAGCTGCTTCCTCTAGTCCGTATTCATGCTCTGTCCACATCACTTCGGAATAGGAGGCCATCCCTTCCTTAATCCAAGCATGGGACCAGTGTTTAATTACTAATAAGTCACCAAACCATTGGTGCGCCAATTCATGGACAACTAAACTTTCTGTATTGCGGTTGTCTAATAGGGATCTTTCATCTAGCAAGCACCGATCTGTTAGCAGGGTGGTAGAAGTGTTTTCCATTCCCCCAAAAATGAAGTCATCGACACAAACTTGAGCATACTTGGGGTAAGGATACATATAACCATAGCTTTGACTTAAAAAGTCTACCATACGAGGAGTTTTGCCTAAGCTGCGTTCAGCATCTGCTTCTCTCCCTTTCTCTACGTAATAACTGATAGTTTTATCTTGCCACGCCTGTTTTATCTCTGAAAAATCACTGACGGCTAAGGTCATTAAATAGGTTGGATGTACCTGTTTTTGAACCCAGTGATAAATTTGATAATCTCCATCCTCTAATGTCTCAATTAACTCACCATTGGAAATTGCCATGAGAGGTTTGGGCACACGAACACGAATTTCTGAGGTGGATAACTGTCCCGGATAATCAAAACAGGGAAACCAGTAACGGGAATCCTCGTCTTCACCTTGAGTCCATACCTGAGTTGGTTTATGGGGGTGGTATTTGTCCGGTTGGATAAAGTAAATTCCTCTTTGGGGCTTTTCTACTGAGTAGGCGATCGCTAGTAACAACTTTTTACCACACTGGGTGCCTTCAGACAAGTAAATATCAAGCTTTTTTCCATCATGTTCAAACTTCTGCTCAACTTCATTGATTAAGACAGATTTTATTTTCAGGTTGACAGCATCCAATACTAATCTATCAATGTGATTTCGTATTGGTAATAGACTAATGCTACAATCACCAAAACAAGTTTGGTTGTAAATGTCTAAACTCAAATTCAGAAAAATATGCTCTACTTTTCCTGGCTTATCAGGATTATAATGTGGTTTAGCTCCTGGTAGTTCGAAAGATTTGTATCTTTTTTTATCTGTATCAAAATAGAATTGTAACATTGTTTATTAATAGCCTTGTCATCCTGAACATTTTCTTCAACAGAATAGATTACCCAAGTTTCATATAATTCGTATCATCTGATATTGGGTAATTTGAAATCTTTAACAAAATTTTCCCAGACCATATCCAGGTTATCATAAAGCAGATATTAATTTACTCCCAGAAACTTAGTGATGGACTTTGTTAGTATTTGTATTTAATATATTTTCAACCCGATAGGATGATGATGATGACTAAGAGTAAATCCAAGTTCCTAATTCCCGCTGTTGGCGCTACTATAGTGGTTGCGGGGGGTATATCTACTTATGTATACCTAAATTCTTTTGGAAGTGACAGTCCATTAGAGGTTGCTAAATTAATTCCTAGCAACACTTTAATGGTAACTTACTTCAATACGGACCCACAACTGTGGAGTAAACTGGGCAAATTTGGTACTTCCCAAGCGCGACAAGTAGTAACTCAACGATTGCAGTCCGTCAATCAAAGTATATTTGAAAACAATATTTCCTATGAAAAGGATATCCAACCCTGGATTGGTGGTGTCACCCTTGCTGTATTACCATCAAACCCTAATGGGAATTTATCTCTCTCAGCACCTAACCTACTAGTAGTTGGCATTAAGGATAAGTTTGGTGCCCTAAATTTTGCTAATAAATTGAGACAGCAAAAGACTCTCAAAACTGAGGAGTCTAACTACAAGGGGGAGAAAATTATTTCTAGTAATAACAAGAGTAAGTCTAGTTATCTTTGTCTGCTGAACAATGCATATATACTATTATCTGATCAAAAAGAAACTGTAGAAAAGGCCATTGATACCTTTAAAGGTCAACCTTCCTTTGCAAATGGGGAAGCAAGTAAAAGTATTCTTACTCAAACAGTAGATTTACAAAATAGTCTAGGTCAAGTATACGTACCTGATTATGGTAGAATGATCAAGGAATTGAGTGCGTCAAATCCGAATGGTGGACAATTACAACCACAAGTTTTAGAACAAATTAAGCGAGTAAAATCACTAGTAGCTAAAGTTGGGATTGATGATTGGGGACTAAGATTTAAAGCAGTGGTAAATTTAGATCCTAAGCTCAATACGGTAGAGTATCAAAGCAGTTCTTCCAAAATACTGGAACTGATTCCTGAAGACACTATTGGTTTGGTCACCGGGAAAAACATTAATCGCACCTGGCTAAGTTTCGTAGACGAATCAAAAAATGATCCTCAAATTTGGCAAGGGATTCAACAAGTAAAACAACAATTCCAAAACAATGCTAATATTGATCTCAATAAGGACATATTTAGCTGGATGGATGGAGAGTTTGCTTGGAGCGCAGTTAAGTCAAATCAAGGACTACTAGCTAATAGTGGATTTGGTATAGCAATGGTTTTTGATACGAGCGATCGCCCGACAGCGGAAACAACCTTAAAGAAACTAGATGATTTAGCCAGAAAGCAGTCATTAACAGTAGCGCAAAGAAACATTAACAATAAAAACATTACGGAGTGGGGGGTTCCGGGGGGAGGAATTTTATTTACCCATGGTTGGTCAGACCAAGATACCGTATTTATGGCGGTTGGCGGTCCAGTGGGGGAGAAACTGGCTGACAATAAGGGACAAACCATTGACAAAAGCAACAATTTTAAGTCTGTAATTAGTTCCCTAGGAAAACCCAACGGTGGTTATTTCTACCTGGATATGGACAAAACTATCCCCATAGTCAATAGTATATCAGGTCAACCCTTACCACCAGATGCAAATGCTATTTTATCTTCAATTAGCGGTTTTGGGATGACGTTTCACAACCCCAATCAGTCCACCACTCAACTGGAAATGTTATTGGGATTGAAACCCAGTAGGTAGGAAGCATACAATCTGAATCAACTGCTCATCATCTAAACATTCACATGACTACTGCTATCAAACCCGATTTAACTTCAAACTTTGTCAACAAGATACTTTCTATTAAGCCCTTATTTGATTTTGCTAAACACCAAGCAAGAGAAATGATGATTAAACGGGCCCAAAAAATAGGCGTAAATTGGCATCAAGAAGTGGAAAAGTTACAAGCACGAGACTGGAGCAATGACCTGGCCCAAGTACAAAATCCTCAACTTACCTATCCAGACTACTATCTTACCTCATTTCACGCATACGAAACGGGTAATATGAATTGGCAAGCTGCTTTTGAGGTGGAATCTGCTGCTTATGCAGTTCATGCAAAGGTTTGGCCAGATTTGGTTGTTGACGGAGATGCCAAACTTAGACAAAGCTACCACCATATCCTGAAAACCTTCATCACCCAAACACCAAAGGATATTTTAGACCTAGGTTGTAGTGTAGGAATGAGTACCTTTGCTTTACAAGCAATTTATCCCCAAAGCCAAATTACGGGTTTGGACTTATCTCCCTATTTTTTAGCTGTTGCTAATTATCGTTCCCAGCAAAGTCCTCAATATCAAAATTCCATTAATTGGCTTCATGCAGCAGCGGAGTCTACAGGAATGCCAGATAATTCCTATGATCTGGTTTCTATTTTTCTAATGTGTCATGAATTACCCCAGTCTGCTACTCAAAAGATCTTTCTGGAAGCAAGACGGGTTTTACGTCCAGGTGGCCATTTGACCATTATGGACATGAATCCCCAATCAGAGATTTACAAAAAAATGCCCACTTATGTTTTTACCCTGCTCAAAAGTACAGAACCCTATTTAGATGATTACTTTACCCTAGATATGGAGAAGTCATTAATAGATGCTGGCTTTAAAGTTATAAGTATGACTAGCAATAGTCCTAGGCACAGAACTGTTATTGCTCAAGTGATCAATTAATGACCCATTCTGTGAACAACAACCCACATACAGCAAGTACTAATTATTTCGTGGAAGGATTTCTCAATTTAAACAAACCTGATAACTGGACCTCTCATGACTGCGTAGCTAGGGTGAGAAAATTGCTGCGGTTAAAACGGGTAGGACATGCAGGAACTCTAGACCCAGCAGCTACCGGAGTACTACCCATTGCTCTTGGTAGGGCTACAAGATTGTTGCAATTTTTACCCAGCAATAAAGCATATCAAGCTACAGTCCGGTTTGGTATCACAACTACCACAGATGATTTACAAGGGGAAGTTCTTACTTGTGAACCCTGTCCCCATTTAAAGTTAACTGACATAGAAAGGGAAATTGGGCAATTTATCGGGTTAATTCAACAGATACCTCCCAGATATAGCGCTATCCAAGTGGATGGTAAACGATTATATGATTTGGCACGACAGGGAGAAATCTTCCAAGCACCAACAAGAATTGTACAAGTATTCACAATAGATATTCTGGGTTGGCGTGCTAGTGATTTTCCTGAATTGGATTTAGCTATATGCTGCGGTACAGGTACTTATATTCGGGCGATCGCTCGGGATTTAGGGGTAGTGTTAAAAACAGGTGCCACACTAGTGAAACTAACTAGAACTGAAAGTAGTGGTTTTGACTTAAAAAACAGTTTGAGTTTTTTAGACATAGAAAACCAATTACAGACCCAGACATTTGAACCTATTGCTCCGGATAGACCATTGGAAAACTTACCATTTATCAACTTAGAGGAAACAATTGCCAAAAAATGGCGTCAAGGACAAAAAGTGCCAGTAGAAGTTGGTTTCAATGATGTAGTTAGGGTTTACCGACAGCATAAGAACTTTTTGGGAATTGGTAAAATAGAAAATGAGATTCTCACACCCCAAATGGTGTTTAAGCCAATATAAACCTGCTATTTCTTGGGTATGGAAGAAACTTCCACAAAGGGTTTCCCCCATCCCAAGTAAACCAACTAAATAGTAGCGTTGACACCTACTCTAAAAGTAAAACCAGGACTGTAGATACGATTTACCTTTTCATACTGTTCACCCAAGAGATTTTCCAGGTAAAAAGTCAGTCCCACATTTTTACCCATGGGAATGCGACCACTCAAATCCAAGTTAACAAAACTAGGAGCAAAGTCCGTAGCTTGCTGACCAGCATTAGTGAACAAAGCACGACGAGTACCGCTATTATAAGTCAAATATAAATTAGCCGCCCAACCTTTGTTTTCATAACCTACACCACTTTGTAGTAAAGAGTAAGGAATCAAACCCAACTGTCGTCCCTTTTCCGTTCCTGTTTTAATTTGCGCATCAGTGTAAGTATAATTGATAAAACTAGACCAATTGGGAGCAAACCTATATTGTAAAACTCCTTCTAAACCATTGGTACTTACCAATCCCACATTGTCCCATTGAAATGGGTTAGGAGCGGGACGAGGAGCAAGAGACAAGCGATTATCCAAACTACTCCCAAAATAAGTCAACTGTGCTGACAGATTGCTAGATATATTAAAATCAAACCCTGCGGTCCAATTGGAACCAGTTTCTGGTTTTAAGTCAGGATTAGGATCCCAGTTATGAACCGTATCAAAAACATATAATTGATCCAACCCTGGATTTCGTTGAGCTCCCCCCCAACTTCCCCGCACTGCAACTACAGGATTAATCGCATACTTTAAACCCACACTAGGATTTAAATAACTGCCAAATTTGCTGTCAATATTTTGTCTTAAACCCAAATCAACTGAAAAATCATTGGTAATCCTCCAAGTATTGACCCCAAATAAAGCTGTGTTGAGAACACGTCTATCTTCCTTCTCATTTTTGCCAGCAAGTACTGGGTCGGTGCTGGTGCTAATAACATCACCCTTTAAATTAGTACCTTTTAAATCTAACCCCCAACGTAATTGATTATTGGGACTCAGTTTCCACTCATGATCCACCCTAGCAGTAATTTGTTTAGTATCTAGGATTCCTGTACGATTGAAGGATATTCCCTTTGCTCTAGCTGGTCCATAGGTACTAAAATAATCTTGGTTATAACCAATAGTGGTTGTGAGATTAGAATCATTATCTTGACCCAATTTAGTCTTCCAGGATACCCCAACATTCACAGCATCATGGTCTAATCTATCCCTTTGGAGGGGAAAACCAAAATAAACTAAACCTCGACGACTACTAATAGTCTTAACATCAAAATTTAGAGAATTTTTAGGATCTAAATCTAAACCAACACGACCAAAATAAGTACTGACCCCTGTATCAGCATTGAATAAAAAACCATCAGTCCGATTAGCAGCTCCTTCAGGTACGGGATAACGGTTGTCTATGAAGAATCTTTCAAAACTCAAATTGTATTTTACCTTGTCACCAGAACCGGAATAACTCAACTGTTGATTATTAAAATTTAAAGAGCCAAATTCTACAGTACCAGTAAGTTTTGGCTTGGAAGAACCTTCTTTAGTGATGATGTTAACCACACCACCAAAAGCAGAGGAACCATACAAAGAAGCAGCACCACCACTATATAATTCAATTCTTTCGATGGATTCTACGGGAATACTATTTAAATCCGTAGCTCCATGATAGGTACTAATATTAGTGTTAATTGGTCTCCCATTAATTAAAAATACAGACTGATCAATGGAAGCACCTCTATAGTATGTACCCGTGTGAATATCTGCTCCATGTCCTACATTATTAATAGTAAAACCGGGCATTCTTTTTAAAACGTCAGCTACATTTGTCGCACCTTGCTTTTGAATCTCCTCTTTGTCAATGATATATGTGGGAGTAGATTCCGGTAGAACGTCTTTTTCTCCTATCACATCTACAGAAATATCTGAATCATCTTGCTCCGTTGGTAAACTGGTACTTGTGGTGGAAAATTCACTGGCGATCGCTGGGTTTCCATCTATTTCTAGAGCATGCGCCTTAGCACCCGCACAAGCAGGAAAAACCACCAACAGATTCAATAAAAAAACCGGGAAGAAAACAAAACTACTTTTCATATTTTTAACTGACACCTAGTGTGGGTATTCTCTAGTCCCAGTCAAAAAACTGTCAACAGACAGGTTGTCATACCTACCATAATATTCTTATACTTAATTGCAAATTATAATATGCTTCCTATCATCGTACTTTATTCTACCCTGTTTCTGCAGTTTATTAAGTAAGCGAGTAATTGTTACTCTCGTAGAATTACAAGCAGAGGCAATATCCTCGTGAGTCAGACGAAAAAGTAACCTTGTTCCTTCTACTACCGGTTCGCCAAGTTCCAATTTTAACATTTCTAATAAACTGCTTAATCTATCTTCCACATTATAATGACTAATGATAAATAAAAAAGACTCTGCTTGTTGTAATCGCTGTTTAATTTTTGGTAATAGCATTTGATTCAAATTAGGAATAGCTCGCATTTCCGATACATAAATTAGGACTAGCTCAACATCAGAAATAGCGGTAGATTCGTAAAGCGGTAGATTGGTCATAGTAGAACCAAAAACCATTCCAGAGGTTGCCAAACCTATCAGAATTTCTGTACCTGTTTGACTTAATGTACTCAGTTTCACCAAACCCTGCACAACATAGGCAAAGAATGTATTATCCAAGGGAATATTATCCCCCTTAGAATACTTATGTATTTGGCGATCTTGTAATATTTGTTGGTGCACATCAATTGCTGGCATGTCCACAGTTATTGATGTAGATGATTTTTGAATTAGCCAGTATAAATTGCTTTGATTGCTGTGTAAATTCAAGCAAGATCTAACCATTAAAGAGGCATTAAAAGAACTAATATAGCGAGGTTTAAAAACTACAAATAATTGTGTAACTTGATCGGACTTAGATAATTCAAGAAGTTCACGACAAAAATACTGTTGGCATTCCTGAACAACAAAACTAATCAGGGGTTTACCAACTAGAAATTTTTGATTAATATTCAATAATCTGCCTACTTCTTGGTTAGCATCTTCAATTATTCCCTGGAGGTTAGTGCGTAAATAACCTACTGGTAAATACTCAAATAATTCCTGATAGTGTTGACGTTCTACTTCTGCTAAATTACGAGTTTGCACAAATTCTTCATTTTGTTGATGAAGTTCATCTATAGCTGCAAGCAGCATTTTCAATGTGGTATGTAGCTCTTTAAAGGCTTGCGGTAATAAATCAGAGGAGATCCATGGTAAAGCTATAGTAGTTTGATATAAATTTAATAAATGTTGCCGCATCACTCCAGTTCGCTGAAATAATCCTTCTATATTCACTTAATCACTCCTGTTTTCTTATAATATATCTGCCGTAAATTCATTATTTTGCCTTTACAAACACTGAAAATTACTTGTCAAGTTATATAAGTAAACTTGACAAGATAAATTAATAAAAATTGACTTATTTGAAAGTTTGTACCTTTTACGTTTTTATATTTGATGTTTTTTGTTGTAACCGCTGCTGCATATACTTATTTTGTAATTCAAGCCACTCATCTATGCAGTAATTTGACCAGCAAAAACAGTATTCATTCCAGCAAAAGTCACACAGACTGGAATTTTTGATTTGTCCATTACTGGTATGAATTGTCAAAGGGTTTTTAGGACAGGGATGGTAATTGCGCATGGATCTTCAATTGGTAGATATGTACTAATTATCTGCCGTAGAATCACCCATCTTAAAGGTGTGGTGATTGTTGACACTTTACGATAACTTACTAGGCAGAGTTACAACAATTAAAAAGACATCTCCGGAGAAATTCCGGAAAAATATTTATGAATAACAGGGGGATAGAAATCAAACTGCGGGTAAAATGAAGCATAAGTTAACCATGACCCAAGACACAAAAACCACAATGAATACAGAAATCACTAGTCAACCTCTTCGCATTGGAGTATTGGGCTTTGGCGGACTCGGACAAGCAGCAGCTAAAGTTCTGTCTGGAAAACGGGAAATGCTTCTAGTAGCAGTTGCAGATCAAAAAGGCTACGCTTACTCACCAGTTGGTTTAAAGACAAATATCGCCATTACCACTTATCAAGACCGGGGATCGGTTGGTTACTTGCAGTCCCATGGTAATTTAAGTAATCACAGCATTCAAGATTTAATTGCTAATGCTCCAGGGGTGGATGCCTATTTTTGGCTTTACCTAACCTTCCTAATGACTTTATCCCCAAAGTTACCCAGCAATTTATCACTGCTGGTTGGCAAGGTGTGCTGGTGGATGCTATTAAACGCACCAGTGCAGTAGAGGAGCTTCTTGCCATGAAAAAAGAACTGGAGATGGCGCAAATTACCTATATGACCGGTTGTGGAGCAACTCCTGGACTTTTAACTGCTGCTGCTGCTTTAGCAGCTCAAAGCTATGCTGAAATTCATAAGGTAGAAATTACCTTTGGTGTAGGTATTGCCAATTGGGAAGCTTATCGTGCTACTATTAGGGAAGATATTGCACATATACCCGGTTACAACGTAGAAATTGCCAGAGCAATGACCGATGAGGAAGTAGAAGCACTATTAGATAAAACTAATGGAGTGCTGACCCTGGAAAATATGGAACATGCTGATGATGTAATGCTAGAAATTGCCGGTATATGTCCACGGGATAGGGTGACAGTGGGTGGTGTAGTTGATACTCGTAACCCGAAAAAGCCCCTTAGCACTAATGTCAAAATTACTGGACGCACTTTTGAAGGCAGAATTTCTACTCATACCTTTACATTAGGGGATGAGACTAGTATGGCAGCTAATGTATGTGGACCTGCTTTTGGTTATTTGAAAGCAGGTTATCAATTCCACAAGAAAGGTATTTACGGTTTGTTTACCGCAGCAGAAGTTATGCCTCAATTTGTTCGTTAGACAGTGGAAGTGGGGAGATGGATTAGTAGCTATCCTATGTTTTCAAACATTCTAAACATTGGCAAGTACATGGCCAGTAAAATTGTCGCTACTATCCCTCCCAAGAGTACAATCATGATTGGTTCCAATA
The DNA here is from genome assembly GCA_000175855.1 of Raphidiopsis brookii D9. GTDB lineage: Bacteria > Cyanobacteriota > Cyanobacteriia > Cyanobacteriales > Nostocaceae > Raphidiopsis > Raphidiopsis brookii. The sequence goes on along the minus strand of ACYB01000042.1, from coordinate 105,050 downwards.
TACTGAGAATTGATTTGATAGTTTGTTCCACTTCATGCTCATAAAAATCTGCAATTTTCATGAGCATTTCATCTAGTTCCCCGGTTTCTTCGCCAATTATGATCATTTGAATTGCCATTTGTGGAAACGCCCTGCTTTTATTCAGAGATTGACTGAGCATCCCTCCTTTTTCTAGGTCTTTCCTGGCATAATCGATAGCATTAGCAATGACCTGATTTCCTGATGTATTTTTGACTATTGCTAAACTGGTGATCATGGGTACTCCAGAACGAATCAAGGAGGCAAAGGTTCTACTGAATCTAGCCACAAAAGACTTTTGCATTAATTTTCCCAGTAGGGGAATTTTTAAAAATAGCCAATCAATCTTTAGTTTGCCCCCATTGGTTTTATAATATTGTTTAATAGTAAATAATCCCATAATTATTAGTGTAATTATTACCAGAAAACCCCAGCTATTTAAAGTTTGACTAAAACTGATTAAAATTTTTGTGATTATCGGTAATTCTACTCCCATGTTTTTAAAAACATTAGCAAAAATGGGGATGATAAAAATTGTCATTCCCAAAGCAATAGCTATGGCGAAACAACCTACGAATATAGGATAGGAGAGAGCAGATTTAATTTGATTTTGTAGTTTAGCCAGGTCTTCTAATAATTTGGCCAACCGATGTAAAACATCATCAAGCACTCCTCCTACTTCTCCAGCTTGCACCATAGTAATATATAAAGCATCGAAACAATCGGGGTGCTTTTTCATGGAATCAGAAAGATTTATTCCTGTTTTAATATCGGTAGATATTTGATTTAGGGCTTTTTTCAATTTGGGGTTAGGACACTGTGGAGAAATAATATCCAGAGATTTTATGATTGTCACACCTGAATTAACTAAGGTGGCAAATTGCCGGGAAAAAATTGCCTTATCTTGGATGGTTACCCTCACTAAATAATGGGAGAAATAGTCCTGTAAATTTTGCCAATAGAAATGTGATGTTAACCTATGAGATTTTTTTAGGGATGGTTTTGAGTGTTTACTGAGAGATTTCACCATTAGTCCCTGACTGCGGAGTTTATTTTGTGCTTCAGTTAGGGAATTAGCCATTAATTTCTGGGTTTGGGTTTTACCTTGAGAGTTTTGGACAACAGCAATGTAAATATCCATAGTTTTCTAGATAGGTGATTTTTAGTAATTACAAAATACCAATTAACCGTTGCACTTCATCCGGTCTAGAGGTCTTAGAAAGTGCTAGTTCTTGAGAAATAAGACCAGCTTTAAATAGCTCGCACAAGGCTTTTTCTAAGGTTTGCATTCCCCATTTACCTCCTGTTTGAATAAAGGAATATATCTGGGCTATTTTTCCTTCCCTTATTAAGTTAGCAATTGCTGGAGTAACTATCATAATTTCTTGTGCCATCACCCGACTAGATTCACCTGGTTTAACGGTTTTTTTAGGGACTAGAATTTGACTGAAAACTGCCAATAGGGAGTTAGATAATTGTACTCTAATTTGCATTTGTCGTTCCGCTGGAAAAACATCAATGATTCTATCAATGGTCTGTGCTGCTGAATTAGTATGTAATGTGGCTAAGACTAAATGACCTGTTTCCGCAGCGGAAATAGCTAAAGAAATCGTTTCTAGGTCTCGCATTTCCCCCACGAGAATAATATCTGGATCTTCCCGTAAAGCTGCTTTTAAGGCATTGGCAAAACTCCGTGTATCTTCACCTAATTGCCGTTGGTGGATTAAACTTTTAATTGGCTCATGCACAAATTCTATTGGGTCTTCTATGGTTAGAATATGTTCGGCTCGATTTTGGTTGATTAAATCAATCATTGCAGCTAGGGTAGTGGTTTTACCAGAACCGGTAGGACCTGTAACAAGAACTAGTCCTCTGGGTTTTTCTGCTATTTCTCGAATAATCTTGGGTAAACCTAACTCTTCAAAATTGGGAATTTTGTAACTTAAAACTCGTAAACAAGCTGCATAATTTCCCCTTTCTTTATAGACGTTAACTCGAAACCGTGCTAGAGCTTTTATTTCATAAGAACAATCTAACTCCCAGGTTTTTTCTAACCTGTGAAGCTGGTCACTATTCAACATACTAAAAATCAGTCTTTCACATTGATTTGGTGTTAATATCTCATTACCTATAGGACTGAGTTTTCCACCAAGGCGAAAATAGGGTCTTAAACCTGCAGATAGATGCAGGTCTGAACCACCCATAGCTACTAAATTTTGCAGCAGTTCTTGAATTGTGTATTCCATATATAATAGCAGACCTCTCAATCAATTAATCTAGGGGTCAAACAATAAGGACAATCTAACCACTCTGGTTTTAGAGTAGCATCACAACATTGACATGTGAGACTCTTCTGTCGTGAGACTTTTAATTCCCTTATCAGTTCCTTATCTGTATATACCACCCGCTCCACTTCTTCTAATGTCGTTATACCTTGACGAACTAGATTGAGACTATAACCCAATAGGGTTATCATTCCCTCTTCTAAAGCTGCTTCTTTTAATTTTGGCTGTGTCAGCTTCTTGACTAATTAAGTTTTGTAGTTTTTGCGTAATTGTCATAACTTCATACACTCCACAACGCCCTTTGTAGCCAGTACCATAACAGTTAGGACAAACTTTGATTTTATTTGGGCTTTTTCCTATGAGTTCTGATGATATGGTATTAGCTTTGTAAAAAATCACATTACCTTCTTGCGCTAGGGATAAACCATATCTCCCTAGTTCTTGAACTGTAGGAGTATAGGGAATTCGACATGTGAAACACAGTCTACGCACTAACCTCTGGGCTAATACACCAATTAGAGAACTAGAAATCATAAATGGTTCAATACCCATCTCTAGCAAGCGGGCGATCGCTCCTGCAGCATCTATAGTATGCAAGGTAGTGAATACTAGATGTCCAGTTAGCGCTGCTTCAATTGCGGTTTTCGCAGTTTCCCCATCTCGTGTTTCTCCCACCAATAACACATCTGGGTCTTGTCGCAGAAAAGCTCGCACAACTGTGGTAAAGTCTAATCCCTTTTCTCTGATTACCTGCACTTGAGTCAGTCCCGGTAAAGTGTATTCTACGGGATCTTCAACTGTACTAATATTAATTCCCGGATCATTTAATTCTGCTAGAGCAGAATATAAGGAGGTAGTTTTTCCAGAACCGGTTGGACCTGTGACTAAAATTAAACCTAGGGGTTTATGAATAATATTTTTAAATACCTGCAAAGTATAGGGATCAGTAATTATTTGATCTAGGGGTAATTTAGTGGAGGAATTGTTTAAAATCCTCAGACAGATTTTTTCTCCGTAGCGGTTCGGTAAGGTGCTGACTCGCATATCTACCTTTCTACCATCAAATACTCTGCAAATTCTGCCATCTTGGGGCAATCTCTTTTCGGCAATATCTAGATTTGAGATAATTTTAATTCGTGCGGTAACTGCAGGAATAATATGTTTGGGAATGGGGGGAATAGATTCCGACTCCCGCAGTACTCCATCATTGCGAAACCTAATTCGCAAATATTCTTCCTGCGGTTCAACGTGAATATCAGAAGCACCATCTCGCAGAGCTAAAAAGAGAATTTTATTCACAAGATTAATAATCGGCTCATCCTGAGCTTCTTTCATGGCTACTGTCAAATCTAGATCTCCTTCTTCTAGTCTCTGCTCCATAACCTCAAGACTTAAATTTTCTAGATCTTGGCTAATATCCGTAAATTGAGTTTGCTCTTTTTCTCTTGCTTCTTTGATTACTTCATCTGTGTATTGATTAATTAATGCTTCGTAATCTTCTGCGGCAATTACTAGACGTTTAAATTGCCAGTTTGGTGGTTGTAATATCCTATTAAGATAATCACACGCCGCTAAATTATCTGGCTCAACCATTCCTACTAACACCTGGGGTGGATTCTGATTTTCTTCCTTTCCTAATGGTAATAATCCATAACTACGACAAATATCTATTGGTATTAAACTCTCGGTCAATTCTCTGATAATATTCCAGTTCATTTGATTGACTTCCGGGTCTATATATTCTACCCCATATAGTATTTTTAATTCAAATAAATGCTGTTTTTTGCATTCTCTGATTAACTGGGGATCTAACTCACCCCTGGCTATCTCAGATTCAAGACTTTCCATCACAACTAGTTTCATCTGTTCCTTAGGAATATGACCAGACTTAACTAGTTTGTTTACTAATCTGTTGATTACGGGAAGAGTTTTAGTTTGACTAGCACTAGTCTTATCTAAATGTTTTTTAACTGAGTAACTCATAGCAATATATATTAAGTTATGTTTCTACTATGTTTAGCTTTTTTACCGAAACAAAGGATCCTACATTAGAAACATTATATACTGCACTTATAACAGTGTAGTTTTTACATCTATTTATCCTTCAAATACTCTACCCTTGTTTAAAACACTTGCCATATCTAAACAGCAATTGTATAATGTCCAAGTGGTGGTTGTTGAACAAGCTCCTCCCGCAAAATATACAAATAGTCAAAACGGGCAAAATCATCGTGTCGCCGTGACCTGAAGTTTTTGTCCAATTTTTAGGTAAATAAGTAAACCATATTAGTTAGTGATTGGAAGAACCAATAGAGGTTAAGCAATGACAAGCGACTACCCAACCGGGATCAATTCTCAAGAATCTGACAGCACCGTGAGTGACCATCAACCTCCGGATGCCAATTTGTCGGAACAATCTACCGTCGGCGAGGAAAATGGTGTCGCTGCAGTGGAAGAAGTAGTAGACAGGGATCTAATTACTCAACTGACTCAACAAAATCAGTCTCTAAAAGCCCAACTTGAGGAGCGTAATTCTCAGTACATGAGAATTGCAGCAGATTTTGACAACTATCGTAGACGGGTCTCCAAAGAAAAAGAAGACACAGAAACACAGGTGAAAAGAAACACAATTATGGAGTTGTTACCTGTGGTGGATAACTTTGAACGAGCAAGGGCACACCTGAAACCACAAGATGATGGCGAAATGACAATCCATAAGAGTTATCAGGGAGTTTATAAACAGTTAGTAGATTCCCTGAAGAAAATGGGAGTGTCACCCATGCGTCCTGAAGGTCAGGAATTTGACCCAAATCTCCATGAAGCAGTTATGCGAGAACAGACCAGCGAACATCCGGAAGGAACGGTTTTAGAAGAGTTGGTTCGTGGCTATTTTTAGGCGATCGCGTGTTGCGTCATGCCATGGTGAAGGTAGCTGCTGCCATAGAAGATACATCCACGGAAGAAAAAGACCAGTCAGACCAGGATCAGATATAGTAAGTCAACCCGGAGATAAGTGGTAATCTCCGGGTTGATGAGTTCGGGAACAGGTGACGGATTTCCACACTTACTGGTACGGTTACTTCCTCTAAGAGGTGGGCTGGCTTTTGTCACGGTAGGTAGCACAATTATAATATGAAGGGTTCAATGTTGCACCTGTCAATAACTCTCGTGAAACACCGATTATAGGTTATGGTTAGGGTGTAATAAGTTCACTAACAAAAATTAACTATTTTCTGTGTTTGTTACACTCTGAATTCCAATTCTGCTCTCTTAGTTCTTACTCTTAACCGTAGTATATGGCCCGCGACTATTATGAAATCCTAGGTGTCTCCCGTGATGCCGACAAAGAACAAATTAAACAAGCTTATCGCCGTCAAGCCCGGAAGTATCACCCAGATGTGAATAAAGAACCGGGGGCGGAAGAAAAGTTCAAAGAGATTAACCGTGCTTATGAAGTGCTATCAGAAGCAGAAACGCGAGAGCGCTATAACCGATTTGGGGAGGCTGGAGTATCGGGTGCTGCTGGATTCCAGGACATGGGGGATGCTGGAGGGTTTGCTGACATATTTGAAAGCATTTTTAGTTGGTTTTGCTGGGGGAAGTGGGGGGACCTACTCAACAGCAAAGGCGACGGGGTGGACCGGTTCGTGGTGACGATCTCCGATTAGACCTGAAGTTAGAATTCCGGGAAGCAGTATTTGGTGGAGAAAAGGAAATTCGTATTGCCCATCAGGAAACCTGTGAGGTGTGTAGTGGAACAGGAGCTAAACCAGGAACCCGTCCCCGCACCTGTAGTACGTGTAGCGGATCTGGTCAGGTGCGCCGCGTAACTAGGACACCCTTTGGCAGTTTTACCCAAGTTTCTACTTGTCCTACCTGTAATGGAACAGGCTCAGTTATAGAAGATAAGTGTGAGTCCTGTGATGGTAAGGGAATGAAGCAGGTAACTAAGAAGCTGAAAGTGACAATTCCCCCAGGTGTAGATAACGGAACCCGTCTGCGCATTTCCCAAGAAGGAGATTCTGGTCAGCGGGGTGGTCCAGCAGGGGACTTATATGTTTATCTGTTTGTTAATGATGATGAGGAATTTCAACGGGATGGAATTAACATTCTTTCGGAGTTGAAAATTAGCTACCTACAAGCAATTTTGGGTTGTCGAATAGATGTGAATACTGTGGATGGTCCGGTGGAGTTAACTATCCCCCCTGGGACTCAACCCAACACAGTGATAAAACTGGAAAATCGGGGAGTACCTCGGTTGGGTAATGCGGTAAGTCGAGGGGATCATCTGCTGACAGTGTTAATTGATATTCCTACCAAGGTCACTCTCGAGGAACGAGAACTACTGGAAAAATTGGCTAAGATTAAAGGAGACCGCACCGGTAAGGGTGGTTTGGAAGGTTTCTTAGGTAATCTATTTAAAGCATGAGTGTGTGAACATGAGCTTGTCTTTTCTGATGACCCCTGATGACCAATTGGATTTACGTGGGACCCCTTGTCCTATTAATTTTGTACGGACGAAGTTGCGCCTAGAACAAATGTCTGATGGCAGTTTGCTTGAGGTTTGGCTCGATCCGGGTGAACCAATTGAGCAGGTTCCCGACAGTCTGACTATGGCTGGGTTTCATGTAGAAAATATTACTGACAAATCTGAGTATTTTTCCTTATTAGTACGTCGTCCCTTAGCCTGATGATATCATTAAAACTTATGAGATTATGACAGGAGATAGGATTGCTACCAATCCAGAGTTGGTGGGTACGGTGTTGGCTGTACAGGCCAATTTTTATCGTGTGCAGTTACAGGAGGGACTAACTCCCACTCTCCTGTGCACTCGCAGAACCAGATTGAAGAAAATTGGTCAGCAGGTAATGGTGGGGGATCAGGTACTGGTGGAAGAACCTGACTGGATGGGGGGAAGAGGTGCGATCGCTGATGTTTTACCGCGAAAAACTGAATTGGATAGACCAGCGATCGCCAATGTAAATCAAATTCTCTTGGTTTTTGCACTTGCGGATCCTCCTTTGGAACCTGTACAGTTAAGTAGATTTTTAATTAAGGGTGAGTCTACTGGTATAGATCTTCGGTTATGTTTAAATAAATGTGACTTAATCCAAGAGAATGAAAGAAGAGCAATTAGTGATCGCTTAGGAAGTTGGGGATACAAGCCAATTTTTTTGAGCGTCCAAGAGGGTATGAATATTGAGGAAGCTAGGGAATATTTAAAAAATAAAATCACGGTGATTGCTGGTCCTTCCGGTGTGGGGAAGTCCAGTTTGATTAACCAATTAATTCCCCAGGGAAACTTGAGAGTGGGAAAGGTTTCTGGTAAGTTGGCCCGTGGTCGTCATACCACTCGTCATGTGGAATTGTTTGAGTTACCCAATGGTGGTTTACTAGCGGACACACCAGGGTTTAATCAACCTGATTTGGGTTTTAGTCCAGAAGAGTTAATCTACTATTTTCCCGAAGGTAGAAAATTCCTAGAGCAGGGGAGTTGTAGATTTAGTGATTGTTTACATCGAGACGAACCAGGTTGTATAGTCAACAATGATTGGGAAAGATATGAATACTACCTGGAATTTCTGCAAGAGGCGATCGCCTACCAAACCCTTTGTCAACAGAAGTCTGACCCTGAGTCCACCCTAAAATTAAAGACTAAAGGTCAGGGTGAGAATCATTACGAGCCAAAACTAGAAAGCAAGAAATATCGACGCACTTCCCGTAGGGTCCAGGTACAGAACCTCCACCATTGGTACACGGAAAACCGCGAATAACTCCCCAGGCCGGATTCGAACCAGCGACCAATCGATTAACAGTCGATCGCTCTACCGCTGAGCTACTGAGGAAAACTTATCATATTCAATAATACTAAACCAACATTCAGACAATGTCAAGTACCTCGGCGAAAATTTTTTCATTGATTTGCCAATTTTGTTTTTCAGTACTTTCTACTTCAACGGGAGCGAGCGGTTATCCCTCAGTAGACTTGCACGCCTTAGCCAGACGCGATAACATGATTGCTCACACAGAACCATTCCACCAACCATGACTAGAGACCCATTCTTAGACGAATTAACTTTTGTCTAGCTTCATCATTGATAGAATGGGATAAAAATCTACCCTTGGATTTTTTTCGTTGATTGGTGTTGATTACGCATCTGACAAACCTTTGCTTCTACCTGGTTACATAATTGTCTAGCTGATAACCACTCCGCACCATAGCCCTGAACTACTAACTGTTGAGCCCGGTCTGAAGTGGCCACAATCACGCGAGAAACTAAACATTGTGCAACTTGGTGACGTAGACCTGCACAAACCTTTTCAATATAGGTATCAGCAGTCTGTCCAAACTCTGTATAGTGGACAGTGAGGAAATCAGTAATCATTTCCCTATTGCTAGGGGTATTCTGATAATGGGCGTCAAAAACTATATGAGACTCATATCCTTCAAACGCGCTGTAGTTGGTGATTAGTTCCACCAAATGGTAGCGAGCTGCTTCCAGACTGGAATCATCACGGGTTTTTTTGAGACAAGGCCATGAGCCTATAATGTTGTAGCCATCCACCAGGAGAATGGATGGAATAGTAGAAGGAGGCATGGTTTCTAATCACAATTACTAAAATAGACAAAAATCATCCATAAGATTCATAGTAATTGAAGAATTGAAGCAATGCTGATCACACCATGCTACAGAGAACAAAAAAAATCTGCTTTCATTGGGATCCGGTTAACCGCTGTTTCAGGAGTTCCGGATCCCCAGCTGCTACTAAAACCCCCTGTTCCAACAAAAAAGCACCATCACAATAATTTAACTCCTCTAATCTATGGGTAACCCACAGAGCAGCAATAGACCGAGTTTTGACTAATTGACGCACAGTCGTCACCAACTCTAATTGACTATCGGGGTCTAATAAAGCAGTTGGTTCATCCAATAATAAAACTTTACAGTGACGGGCGATCGCTCCAGCAATAGCTACACGCTGTTTCTGTCCACCAGAAAGAGCATAAATAGGTCGGCGTTGCACAGAGAGCAAATTAACCGCTTGCAAAGCCTCCTCCACTCTGGCCTTAACCATAGGAGTAGAAAGTTTTTCCGGGACCAGTCCAAAAGCCACATCAGCTCCCACAGTAGGCATAACTAACTGGTGATCGGGATTTTGGAAGACAAAACCCAGAGGAGATAGAACGTCAATCCTACCGGATTGTGGAACTAATAAACCAGCAATTAACCTCAAAAGAGTTGACTTCCCACTACCATTAGTCCCTAAAAGCATCCAAAATTCACCTTTAGGGACAGTAAGAGAGCAAGATTTAATTGCCTGCTCTCCATTAGGCCAAAAGAAGTTTAAATGTTCAACTTCGATGCCTGATGATGTCATTTTATACCTGAGTTTCCTCCTTAACGGTAAAGGCGGCAAAACCGGGAAGTTTACCACTACTACTGGCACTACCATCCTTTTGGACGATTTGTATTCCCGAAATTTCACCAGCTAGGACAGCAATTTTCTTTTCAGTTTTGCCCTCACACTTAAGTTCCACAATAGCAGGACTGCCAGATCCCATAGCCGCCAAAATCAGTTGGTAAACAGCCTCAGCATCTTCTGCTGATTTACGCTGTACTGACATAGAGAAGGCGGTGTTTCTAATGCTTATGTCGATAGTAAACATTTACAAATAATTAAATTTGACTGATCGTAGGGACTATTCTAACCTGTTCAGAGCCATCCTACCGCTCTTCCGTCAGGGGAAAAAATTAAAAAAAATTAAGGAAAATTAAAAAAAATTAAAAAAAACCAAAAAAAACTTAATTACCCCTAGAAAAATTAGAGATTTGCACTTATGATAGTTTACAGACAGTAAAAAATTGTAAACTGGGCAGTTAGAAGTCCGCCTGGGGAAGGTTGTATTATAACCATATACAGGCCTTTCACAATCGTAATTATAAAATACGGAGATTTTCCATGACCATTGCAGTTGGACGTGCCCCTTCCAGAGGGTGGTTTGACGTATTAGATGACTGGTTGAAGCGCGATCGTTTTGTATTTGTAGGTTGGTCAGGGGTATTACTATTTCCTTGTGCCTTCCTAGCATTAGGCGGTTGGTTAACCGGTACTACTTTCGTTACATCTTGGTACACCCATGGTTTAGCCTCCTCCTATTTAGAAGGAGCTAACTTCTTAACAGTAGCAGTATCCACCCCTGCAGACAGCATGGGACACTCCCTATTATTCCTGTGGGGTCCAGAAGCTCAGGGTGATTTTACCCGCTGGTGTCAACTAGGTGGTTTGTGGCCCTTTGTTGCTTTACATGGTGCCTTTGGACTAATCGGCTTCATGTTGCGTCAATTTGAAATTGCTAGACTAGTAGGTATTCGTCCTTATAACGCCCTAGCATTTTCCGGTCCAATTGCCGTATTTGTCAGCGTTTTCTTGATGTACCCCTTGGGACAATCCAGCTGGTTCTTTGCACCCAGTTTTGGTGTAGCAGCCATATTCCGCTTCCTATTATTCCTTCAAGGTTTCCACAACTGGACCTTAAATCCCTTCCACATGATGGGTGTAGCAGGAATCTTAGGTGGAGCTTTACTATGTGCTATCCATGGTGCAACAGTAGAAAACACCCTATTTGAAGATGGCGAAGGTTCCAACACCTTCCCCGCATTCAATCCTACCCAATCGGAAGAAACCTACTCCATGGTAACAGCAAACCGTTTCTGGTCACAGATTTTCGGGATTGCTTTTTCCAACAAGCGCTGGTTGCACTTCTTCATGTTGTTTGTACCTGTTACCGGACTGTGGATGAGTGCTGTAGGGATTGTAGGTTTAGCATTAAACCTGCGAGCTTATGACTTCGTCTCCCAAGAACTACGGGCAGCAGAAGACCCAGAATTTGAAACATTCTATACCAAGAACATTTTATTAAACGAGGGTATCCGAGCTTGGATGGCGCCTCAAGACCAACCTCATGAACAGTTTGTCTTCCCTGAGGAAGTATTGCCACGTGGTAATGCTCTGTAAGATGTTCACAATTCAATAAGCTATTCAATAAACTCCATCTCTATCTTTATCAACAAGATAGAGATTTTTTTTGTTTAAAGATTTTCACTTTGTGTTTCTACTGGCAAACATTCTTGTATTTCCCGGTCTATTTTAGCTTTGATTGTGGAAGGTAATTCTAGCTTAATAGTTTGGTAAAGACGATGGAATTCCCTTTGAAAATGTGCTGCTACCGTGGGATTTTCCACAATAATTAAACTTTCATCATTATTATGATTTGCAGCTTCTGACCAGTTATGAGAACCAGTAATTACTATTTGCTGGTCAATAACCGCAAACTTGTGGTGTAGTACATCTCCTGGTAATAAACTGGGTACTCCTACGGTGGTAATAGGATTTTGCCAGGGGCGATTATCCTTTTCATATTTACAGTTATCACTAATAGAGATACCCATCATATCTAAACCTTCACTGTAGTAGCGGTGGGCAAATTGAGCATCTATTAAAGCTCGGATCTTAACATTTTGATTATGGCGATTTTCCAAGATGTTGGCAATTTTTTGATCAGAAAACACAAATAGTGCCATATCTATATTTTGAACTGCCATATTAAGAGTTCTACCAATTAATCCATTAGTAGACTTGCTCCAGATTTGGGTACGGGAAAGAGGGGAAAACTTTACGGTTATTTGGGTATTACCTGCGGTAATCTTTTGCCACGGACGTTGAGGTTTTTGCAGTCCGAATTTACTATCTAATTTACCTCCCGGTCCATCGCCCCACATAATGTTAAATTCTTGGGTGAATAAATTGGCCAATTCCGGACTTTCAATTTTCACTAAGTTATTAGCATTCCCTAAACTATGGAGATTATTCACATCTCCAAAAGTATCACTGGGGGTGAAATTAGCAGAACTAATAATCACCAATTTACTATCTATAACCATAAACTTATGGTGCATTAAACCACTACCCTTAGAACCATCAGCAGTGTCATCTATCCAAGGAATTTGGCTATTTTGAATTATGGCTATGGCATCTCGTTGTTTAATTTCCTCAGAGGTAATTTCCCCGTCTTTATTAATATCTATAAGTGATCTCAATGTTTGGAGTTTATTCTTGTCTCTCAAAGGTAGGTTTTCCACTACCCTAGAGTTTAGATCTTGCCAAGGAAGAGAATACTGGTTTTCTAAGATTAACCGAATTTGCACACCAGCTCGTTGTTTTTCTATTAATGCTTGGGCAATTTTTGGTAATCTTAATTCCTGCACAGCTACATCTATGGTGGATTGTGCTTGTAAAATGCTATGGATGATTTGTTTTTCTAAATCATCCCCTAAACGGGTTTGCAAACGGTAGCTTTCTTGATATTCTGAAGATTGGGCATGATTGAAGTATACTTGAATCAATGGATCCTGGGGTAAGGGTGGTAAGAGCTGACGGGAGGATGGGATTTTTTGACAACCACTGATGGTGGAAAAAAATAAGAGGATATAAAACCAATTTTTCAACTTAGATGGTATGGACATAGTCAGCTGATAAAATTTTTAAAAAACATTCCTAAAGCCATTTTTAAAAACGAGTAACACCACACTGTTATACAATGTGTTATTATAAGACAACGCAGCACTTCCCCCCCACTAATAATGCTAATGCTATGCAAATTTATTTAGATTACAGTGCAACTACTCCAACCCGTCCAGAAGCCATTGCCATAATGGAATCAGTGTTAAAAGAACAATGGGGTAACCCCTCCAGCTTGCACCAATGGGGTAATCGTGCAGCATTAATTTTGGAAACTGCCAGAATACAAGTAGCAGGGTTAATCAATGCTGTTCCAGAATCTATCATTTTTACTTCGGGGGGAACTGAATCAGACAATTTAGCAATTATGGGCGTGGCACAATATTATCACCAACCTCAACATATCATTATTTCCAGTGTGGAACACTCGGCAATTTCTGCACCCATAAGCATGCTGGAAAATTGGGGTTGGCAAATTACCCGTTTACAAGTGGATAGAAAAGCTAGGGTCAATCCGGAAGATCTAAAACTGGCTTTTAGGGATAACACTGTTCTAGTATCTATCATTTATGGACAAAGTGAAGTGGGTACAGTCCAACCCATACTAGACCTGGCTAAAATAACTAAGTCAAACAATGTTTTATTTCACACTGATGCCGTACAAGTTGGCGGAAGACTACCATTAAATGTCAATAGTCTACCAGTAGATCTATTAAGCTTATCTAGTCACAAAATTTATGGACCTTTGGGTGCGGGTGCTTTATATGTTCGTCCAGGGGTGGAGTTAATACCCCTCATAGGTGGAGGAGGCCAAGAGAATAATCTCCGCTCTGGCACACAAGCACTACCAGCTATAGCAGGTTTTGGAGTCGCTGCAAAATTGGCAGGTCAAGAACTGGAAATAGAAAGAACACGATTAATTCAGTTGCGCGATCGCCTATTTAGTAAGTTAGCAAATATTCCGGGTTTAATTCCCACGGGGGACATGGTGGAAAGATTGCCACACCATGTTAGTTTTTGTATCGAGTATGCGGATGGAGAAAAAATAAGTGGCAAGACTCTAGTACGTCAGTTAAATTTAGCTGGTATTGGTATTAGTGCAGGTGCAGCTTGTAACAGCGGTAAATTAATTCCCAGTCCAGTGTTAGTGTCCATGGGTTACGATAGAAGATTGGCTTTAGGGGGAATTAGATTAACCATAGGGAAACAAACGACAGTAGCGGATATTGATTGGACTGCTGTAGTCTTGGAGCAAATCTTACATAGATTGTTGACATATTAACCAACTGGCATTTTCTGGGTCATCGGTAAGCGGTTGATTTTTGTAGTTCATAATTTTAGACTTCAAGAATTAAGTATTTGATATATTATGGTACTATTAATACCAGATAATACCAGAAAAAAGGTTGAATCTATGACAGCTAAAGACTTGTTCAACAATCATGAGGACATTACTGACCCCCGCCACAAAAAAAACCACCAGTTCACCATCAGCGCTAAAGCTGAGAGTGGAGAACTCTACACTGACTTAGACCATGATCAGTGGAAAGCATCCATGGAGGCAATGTATCAACACAAGAATACTAAAATTGTCTTTGAAATGAGTGAAAAAACCATGAGTGCAACAATACAAGGGACTTGGGAATGGTGAATAAATTGAATAAATAAGGTGCCAGATTCAGGTAAAATGAGATTTGGATTATTGGAGTGTCACCTATGAAAGTTGGACAGGAAGTGAAAGTGTTTCGTTTGCGCGATCGCGTATCCTCTGCTATAGCTGAAAAATTAGGCAAGGTTGGTGTCATCGAGGACTATAAAATAACCGATGGTAATGGTGTGGGTTTTGTAGTTAAATTTGAGGATAAGAGCAGCACTTGGTTTTTTGAGGACGAACTCAAACCAGTCTCCTAAATATACTTCAAAGCATAAGCTAAAATCTCTTAATTAGTGTTAAATTGGAGTTGACAGTATTTGGAACTTACGCGATGGCATTGATACTAACATTTTTAGGTAAAAATGGTACTGGTCGCAGCAAAATTGCGATCGCTGCGGCCCAGTTTTTGGCAAACCAGGGAAAACGGGTACTTCTAGCAGGATTAGCGGATCCCACCTTACCAATTTTATTAGGAACTAGTCTATCTGCGGATCCTGAACAAATTGCTCCTAATTTAGAAGCCGTGCAGTTTCAGGTATCTGTTATGCTAGAGCGAAATTGGGAAGAGGTAAAAAAGCTAGAGGCACAATATCTACGTACGCCGATTATTCAAGACGTGTACGGACAAGAATTGGTAGTATTGCCAGGTATGGACAATGCTCTAGCTCTCAATGCTATTCGCGAATATGATGCCAGTGGTAAATACGACGTGATTATCTATGATGGTACTGGCGATATTTTTACCCTGAGGATGCTGGGAATGCCTGAATCTCTTAGCTGGTATATTCGACGTTTTCGTCAATTATTAGCCAACTCCGATTTAGGTAAGGCAATTTCTGAGTCACCCCTGATTCAACCTGTAATTACTAGCCTATTCAATGTGAATTGGACTGCTGAAAACTTTGCCCAGCCAGCTAATCAAATCAACAATTTTTTGGACCAGGGGAAAGCTGCTTTAGCTAATCCTACCCGTGCCTGTGGCTTTTTAGTTACAACAGCAGACTCCATTGATGTAGCCAATGCCCGTTATCTTTGGGGGGATTGCCCAACAAGTTGGTTTAACTGTTGGGGAATAATTCTCTTATCTGCCGATACAAGCAATAACTTATCCACAGAGTTTACTCCCTTACCCGTTACTATGGTTCCTGATGTATCCTCGGGAAACTGGCAACCAATGATTGATGCTTTGCCAAATTTTGTTGAACAAGCAGCTAAAGCTCCCAAACCTATAGAAATAGACGTACATAACAAACAGGTACGACTGTTTTTACCAGGATTTGACAAAAAACAGGTAAAACTGACTCAATCTGGTCCGGAGGTGACCATAGAAGCAGGAGACCATCGCCGCAATATCTTTTTACCCCCAGCACTTAGTGGTAAACCCATTACCGGAGCTAAGTTTCAAAATAGTTATTTGATTATTTCTTTTTAAAAAGATTAAGTAGGTTTTATGTCTGAATCCGCCCCTGTAAATGAAAATTCTCAGTCTTCAGCAATAGATACAGAAAATTCAGGAGAACGCACATCTAAAACCCGTCAACTTTTGGGAATGAAAGGTGCAGCATCTGGAGAAACATCAATATGGAAAATTCGGTTACAGTTGATGAACCTATTACCTGGATTCCTTAATTTGGGTGTGGTGTGTGGTGCAGCTTCTTCTGGTAACTACAGCTGGAGCTTAGAAAATGTTTTGAAAGCAGCACTGTGCATGTTACTTTCAGGTCCCTTACTCACTGGTTACACCCAAACCATTAATGATTATTATGACCGAGAAATAGATGCTATCAATGAACCTTACCGCCCTATTCCTTCCGGAGCAATTTCTGAAAAACAAGTAGTTAGTCAGTTTGTAATTTTATTATTATTGGGCTATGGAGTTGCTTATATTTTAGATATATGGGCGGGCCACACATTTCCTAATGTTTTGATGCTGTCGGTTTTTGGCTCTTTGGTTGCCTATATTTATTCAGCTCCTCCATTAAAGTTAAAACAAAATGGTTGGCTGGGTAACTATGCTTTGGGTGCTAGTTATATTGCCTTACCTTGGTGGGCGGGTCATGCTTTATTTGGTGAATTAAATTGGAAAATTGTGGTTCTTACCCTATTTTACAGTTTGGCTGGTTTGGGTATTGCTATTGTCAATGACTTTAAAAGTGTGGAAGGCGATCGCCAGTTAGGTTTAAATTCATTACCTGTGATGTTTGGCATTGAAACTGCGGCCCTAATTTGTGTGGTAATGATAGATTTATTTCAAGGTTTAGTAGCAGGTTATCTAGTCAGCATTCATGAAAATCTATATGCGGCAATTTTGGCATTATTAATCATTCCCCAAATTACTTTCCAGGATATGTATTTCCTGAGAGACCCTATCGCTAATGATGTCAAATACCAGGCCAGTGCTCAACCGTTTCTAGTTTTGGGAATGCTAGTTACCGGTCTAGCACTGGGTCATGGCGGAATTTAACCATCATCAGACTATCTCAATGCGGATTAAAATTTGCGGTATTACTCAACCACAACAATCTTTGGCAATTACCCAACTGGGTGCAACTGCTTTAGGTTTTATTTGTGTACCTAGTTCACCCCGCTATGTCAGTATAGAACAGATTAACCTAGCCACTTCCCATGTACCTGACCATGTTGAGAAAATTGGTGTGTTCGCAAACAGTAGCATTTTTGAAATTACCAAAGTAGTCAGTTCATCAAGTTTAACCGGTGTACAGCTACATGGAGACGAAACCCCTCTATTCTGTGAGGAATTACGTCAAGTCTTGCCTAACATAGAACTAATTAAGGCTTTTAGGGTAAGGAGCTGGGAACAACTAGAAACTACCCCCAACTACAGCAGTTGTGTGGATACATTTTTATTGGATGCTTATCATCCCCAACAGTTAGGAGGAACGGGAAAAACCCTTGACTGGCAAGTCCTACAATCCTTCCGCCCCAACCTTCCCTGGTTTTTGGCAGGAGGACTGACTCCAGATAATGTTACTACCGCCCTCACTCAAATCCATCCAGATGGTATTGACCTCTCTAGTGGAGTGGAGCGATCGCCCGGGGACAAGGATTTAGACAAGGTGGCTCTTTTATTTTCCCGAATCAATCAACTTTAACAGGGCATTATGCGGATGGCGAGACTCGAACTCGCAAGGCAATGCCACACGCACCTCAAGCGTGCGCGTATACCAATTCCGCCACATCCGCATGGTTGCCTAGAACCGAATTATAGCATAGTAAATTGACAATGGCAAATGTTTTTTGAAAAGTTTTGTAAATTAAGTTGTGGCAAAGACTTTCTGGAATTTTCGATCAGAAAATCATGAGAACTAATATAATATAACAGCTTTAGTTCAAGCAGATGGGAGAAAATGTGAATCCACTGGTAGTAATATGGTAACTAAAAAATGAAGTTTGACAAGATTTTAATTGCCAATCGGGGGGAAATAGCCCTTCGTATTCTCCGGGCCTGTGAAGAAATGGGAATTTCCACAGTTGCTATTCACTCTACCGTTGACCGTAATGCTCTACACGTTCAATTGGCTGATGAAGCGGTTTGTATTGGTGAACCAGCTAGTGCTAAAAGTTACTTAAATATTCCAACATTATTGCAGCAGCCTTAACCAGAGGTGCAACTGCTATTCACCCAGGTTATGGTTTTCTCGCAGAAAATGCCAGATTCGCAGAGATTTGTGCAGACCACCAAATTGCATTTATTGGTCCTACACCAGAAGCAATTCGCTTAATGGGGGATAAATCCACAGCCAAAGAAACTATGCAAAAGGCTGGAGTTCCCACGGTTCCCGGTAGTGATGGACTGGTGGAAACTGAAACCCAAGGACTGGCGATCGCGCACCAGATCGGTTATCCTGTCATGATCAAGGCCACTGCTGGAGGTGGTGGTAGAGGTATGCGTCTTGTGCGCAGTGAAGATGAGTTTATTAAGCTGTTCCATGCAGCTCAAGGAGAAGCTGGTGCCGCTTTTGGTAATGCTGGTGTCTATATAGAAAAATTTATCGAACGTCCTCGACACATCGAGTTTCAAATCCTGGGGGATAACTATGGTAATGTCATCCATTTAGGAGAAAGGGACTGTTCTATTCAGCGTCGCAACCAGAAGTTATTAGAAGAAGCACCTAGTCCTGCTTTGGATGAAGATCTACGGGAAAAAATGGGACATGCAGCTGTGAAAGCAGCACAGTTTATTAACTACACAGGTGCTGGAACCGTGGAATTTCTCCTAGACAAGTCAGGTCATTTCTACTTTATGGAAATGAACACCCGGATTCAAGTAGAACACCCAGTCACTGAAATGGTTACCGGTGTAGACCTTCTCGTAGAGCAAATTCGCATTGCTCAAGGGGAAAGACTCAAATTCGATCAGGATAAAGTCACCCTGCAAGGTCATGCTATCGAGTGTCGCATCAATGCTGAAGACCCAGATCATGACTTTCGTCCATCACCTGGTAAAATCAGTGGCTACCTACCACCAGGAGGACCAGGGGTAAGAATTGATTCTCATGTTTACACAGATTACCAAATCCCTCCCTACTACGATTCCCTGATTGGTAAATTAATCGTCTGGGGACCTGATCGCCATACGGCCATTAACCGCATGAAACGGGCCCTAAGGGAATGTGCAATTACCGGACTACCTACAACCATTGCATTTCATCAAAGGATCATGGAACATCCACAGTTTTTACAAGGTCAAGTTTACACCAGTTTCATACAGGATATGAAACTTCCTTAGTTGTTGTTGAGAGTAACTATCCATTTAATCGTGCCGCCATGGTCAGTAATCCTTGCTGACCTAGCAAAAACTCCCTTACCAAACTGAAGATACCTACCCAAATAATGGGAGTGATATCCACACCACCAAGAGGTGGCACAATTTTCCTGAGTAGGACTAAAAAAGGTTCAGTTGGCCAGGCGATCAGACTAAACGGTAATTGTTTAAGACTCACCTGGGGATACCAAGTCAAAATGATCCGGAAAATAAAATAAAAAGGTCATGACACCCAGAAGGGGTCCAACAGTCCAGGAGATCAGGTCAACACCACTCATAACACTAGTCATGACTATCAGTTAAATCCAATAGTACCACAATGGAGTTCATTCTTTGCTAAAATTAGGATGAATTGTGTAAAAAAATCAGGTTAAGAATTATGACACCCTCTTTAGCAAATTTCCTTTGGAGTCTAGTTTGGGGTACTGCTATTGTAGTTATCCCTGCTACCGTGGGTTTGATTTTTATCAGCCAAAAAGATAAGGTCCAACGCAATTAGACAATTTCAGACAATAAGGAATGGTTAACTAATGACTGATGAACCCTCATCAGTCATTGATATTACAAGGAAAAGAGCAATGATAAATTTTGGGATCAATGGGACTGGTCTTCTAGCTCAGGTAAATTTCGGGGCTAATTCAGCTAGTGTGCTGGGAATTTTTCTAGCGGTAGCTGGAGCAGCACTGTATTTCCTACGTACTGTGCGTCCCGAACTTTCACGAGATCAGGACATATTTTTCGCCGCTGTTGGACTATTATGTGGGTTTATTCTCATCTTTCAAGGGTGGCGACTTGACCCGATTTTGCAATTTGGCCAGTTGCTGTTGGTTGGCTCTACAGTATTTTTTGCAGTTGAAAGTATTAGGTTAAGGAGCATTGCTACTCAACAAGCTAAACGTAATACTCCCATTGTAGATGATGAGCGGGAAGTTAGTAAAAAATATTCTTATTCTCAACGTCGTAATTATCAAGCAGAAGTAGATGAAGATCTAGATCCACTACCATACTACGAAGAGGAAGAACCGGAACCCCCCAACGTCCTAGGATTCGCGGTAGTCGGGATGATCGTCCTAGTCAAGAGAGCTACGAAGACACTCCCCAGCGCACACCACGTCGTGGTCGTCAGGAACAACCAGATTCACGAACTAAAAAACGCCGTACTGGTTATGGAAGCTCCTCCAACCGTCCTAATAGTTATGATTCTGATGAAAATTGGGGCGCTCCTCCTAGACCAGTTGATGACTGGGAAACTCCCCCTTCAGAAACCAGAAAACCATCTCGTTCTCGTAAACCTCAATCTCCAGAATTTCCCCAGAATGAACCACCCACTAGACCAAGAAGGCGTCGTCCCCCTGTGGAGTCTTTTATCTCTGGAGATGATGAACCAATTAATGCTGATTATGTACCCTATAATCCCATAGAAACACCAACTCGAAACCCAGATAATTCTGATGATTTGGATGATATTTAAGTTCTTATCTCCCCCTCCTCACTTTTTCATGCAAGTCCTAATTTTGGCACTGGCTATTTTACTAGTATCTTGTGGAACTAGTGAAGTGAGGATGGATATTTTGTCGGTGAATACCCGCTATACAGAGCAGGATCCTGCTTTTAGTGGTGATGGAAGGTTTCTAGCTTTTGTTTCTAATCGTAGTGGTAGTCAGCAGTTGTTGGTCTATGATTTGCAAAATCAAGGCTTTGCTCCCATTCCTGGTTTAAATCGACGAGAAACCATTGTGGAAAATCCTAGTCTCAGCTACACTGGTCGTTATATTTGTTATTTAACAAGCGATCGCGCTAAACCAGTGATAGCTCTTTATGACCGAGCTACAAAACAGTCACAAGTGTTAACTCCCACATACGGGGGTTGGATTAAAAATCCGGATATTAGTCCTGATGGACGTTATATTGTCTTCCAATCCGCTGGTCGTGGACAATGGGATATTGAAGTTTTGGATCGTGGACCAACTGTGGAGTTAGATATTCCTAATGGTAGGACTGTGGGAAGTTAGTCTGAAGACTTGGTGGTATGTTATATAATTTACATAAGTTATCTAGGTCATCTGCCATTTTACTGTTGAGCTTGGTTTTGATGTCAGGTTTGTTAGCTGGGTGTTTCGGTTACCCGCGAATCTTAAATTATCCTTTGGACTCTGGTGGTCGTGGTTTAAATAGTTTAGCTTCTGAGTTTAACCCACACATTGGTGGTAGATATATTGTGTTTGTTACTGACCGTCGGGGTAGCCAGGATGTGTATTTATTTGACACAATTACTAGGAGTCTAGTAGATTTACCTGAACTGAATACCTTTGACAGTATGGCTGACCATCCTGCGGTAAGTCAGGATGGTCGTTATATTGTTTTTGCTGCTAGTCGTCAAGGAAAATCTGGCATTTTTCTTTATGATAGAGAAACACGCCAATCTCGTAACTTAACCACCAATTTAGCAGCTCAATTCCGCAATCCCACCATTAGTGCTGATGGCAATAGAATTGCATTTGAGTTCACCAATAGTGGACAATGGGATATTTTGGTTTATGACCAATTTGGTCAAAAATTAAATGTACCATAGTAAATATATTGTATATTATGTTAATTCCTGTTTTTGGATGGACTCTATAAGAGATTTTACTTCCTGGGTACCTGATGATGGCTCAAAGGAAAGGGGAAACTTGCCTCGGACTAACATTCTTAAACCCAGGGGAGCTAGAGAAAGTAGTCCTTTGAGATCGCGAAAATAATTGCCAACCACTTGCACCCCAAACTGACGCTCATCTATCCATCCTCCCTGTTTAACTAAATCTACCAGTACCTTACGGTGGCGAATGGAACGACTTTCATCAGCTTGTTTACGTTCTAAAATCTTTTGTTTGATTTTGTTGATTTGTGCTAAAGGTTCCACTCCCATAGGACATACAGAATCACAATAGAAACAGCGAGTGCAACCCCACACACCTTGAGTTGTATGATTATATTCTTCCAAGCGATTTTCTTGATTGTCATCCCGAGAATCTGCTACCATACGATAGGCTTTAGCTAAAGCATGGGGACCAACAAAATCCGGGTTAACCTGACGAGCATTACATTCGGAATAACATGCACCACACATAATACAATTTCCCGTCTGGTCTAAAAGCGATCGCTCCTGGGGGGTTTGGAGAAACTCCCTTTCTGGGATTTGTCGTGCTGCTGTACTAATATATGGTGTAACCGTCTCCAGATTATCCCAAAAATTGGTCATATCCACCACCAAATCCTTAATTACAGGCATATTTCCTAGGGGAGCGACGGTAATTGAATTAATGGTATGATAGTCTGCGTGGTAAACAGAAGCGGAAATATTTCTTAACCTAGCCAGTTCGCTGCCAACATTTTCTTTGCAAGCTAAAGCGGAACGTCCATTAATCACCATAGCACAGCTACCACAAATAGTATTACGACAGTTTTTGCGGAATGCCAAAGTTCCATCTTGTTCCCACTTAATACGATTAAGACAATCCAAGATTGTATTTCCCGGATCCACCTGTAAATTATAGGATTCCACCACAGGAGTAGAGTTAGGTTGCTGACGAGTAATGTGCAAAATAATTTCCATATATAAGGCTCCCGTTTTATTTTTAAAAAAACCTGGCTGCTCCATTTAACCCATTTAGCCCGGGTTGCCAGCTGATAATCCACAATCTTATCCTTATTATATAAGTTCGGATCAACATCTTAAGTCCATAGTTCCAGGAGCATAAATCCAAGACAAAATTCCCCTAACTTTTGTTATCACCTGATAAACGACCACTCTGGGGGAGATATCTAATGGATAGATAATAAATTGTAAATTGTTTTTTCAATTAAAGAAATATTTTGCTATTATTGATTCATGATAGTATTTGATATGAAACTGCACCAGGAGCAGAACTAACAGTCGTACAAGTGCGGTTGGTAGTGCTTTGTTGATGAACAGACTAGGAGAATTTTCTAGATTCTCCGGATGAAATCAACAGGTGTAAGTCCTTCAGATGGAGAATACTGGGTTCTAGCTCAAGATGGGGAGTGGGTGCCAACCTACAACTCAACAGCAAGGACTAAAAGTGGAAACCCTGTGAATTATTGTGTCTACCACTTTTTAGGAGTAGAACTAGCCCAAGGTACCTTAAAATTACATCACTGGCATTACATCACTTTGGGATCACCCAAAAATTAAGGTCAGTTTTTGCTGATGCTGATGGTGAATAATGGTTGAAAGTGTTGTAAAATCACCTGATAAATATTTCTGGAAAAACCTCTTGGGAGTGAATGACCCAGATCAGGGTCACATGGCTGATAATATAAGCAGGTAATTCACAGTTAAACTGCTAAACTGCAACTTTTAAGTAGCTACATACATTGGCTGCAAGCCAAATGTAAAACTAGACTACCTGGCATGATTTGTTTGCATAGATTAAGGGAATTTTGAGCATAATGACTGAAACCGCAAGTGCCCCATTAACAGGAAAAGCATTGCTGTCCAGGGTAAAAGAACTTTCCAATTTACCCCGCCGAGAAAGAGCAAAGCAATGTGGGTATTACACCGTAACTAAAAATAATCAGGTGCGTGTTAACCTCACGGATTTTTATGATGCTTTGCTATCTGCTAGAGGTATTCCCCTCAGTCCGGAATCAACAAAAGATGGAAGAGGAAGAGAGCCAACCTATCGTGTAAGTGTCCATCAAAACCGTCAAATTGTCATTGGTGCTACTTATACCAAGGCTATGGGTTTAAAACCTGGAGATGAATTTGAAATTCGTCTAGGTTATAAACATATTCACCTGATTCAACTAAGTGAAAGTGATAAAAAGCTAATATCTTCTGACACTGATGGTGATGATGATGATTTAGACAACGATGAAGAGGAATAAATTCCCATAGAAGTGGGGGCTATGGGGTTTTTAGAAATCTCTACCCCCACCCACATCCGTCTACACTGTGGTAATATCTTTCTCCTTTTCTGCAAGTAATTCATCAATTTTCGCAGTATATTTGCCGGTGATCTTTTGCAATTTGTCCTGCTGATCCCGGGATTCATCTTCTGAAATCTCCCCGGCTTTTTCCTGCTTGCGGATTGAGTCCAGAGCATCACGTCGAATATTGCGAATTCCTACCCGACCTTCCTCAGCATACTTGGCAGCCAGTTTAACTAGTTCTTTACGGCGGTCAGATGTTAAAGGTGGTATGTTTAGGCGAACCACAGAACCATCATTACTAGGGGTTAGACCTACATCAGATAAGGAGATAGCCTTTTCCACTATATTCAAACTACTCCTGTCGTATGGTTGGATTAAAATAGTTGATGCGTCCGGTGTAGTAATGTTGGACAGGGATTTAAGGGGGGTAGGAGACCCATAATAGTCGACTTGTACTTTATCTAGCAAACTAGCATTGGCACGACCGGTGCGAATGCTGTTGAAAGCTCTTTGCGTAGCTTCAACGGTTTTATTCATCGTACTTTCAGCTTCAGCTAATTTCACAAGAACCTCCCACAAGAGTACCAATAGATTCTCCCATGACTGCGCGACGGATATTTCCCCGTACCGTTAAGTCAAAGACAAGAATCGGAATGTTGTTTTCTTTACATAGGGCAATTGCGGTACTATCCATGACTCGTAAATCCTCCGCCAATACGTGACCATAAGTGAGGGTTTTATAGCGTTTGGCATTGGAATGAACTTTAGGGTCTGCATTGTAGATACCATCTACCTTGGTAGCCTTAAAAATCACATTTGCTTCGATTTCCGCTGCTCTTAAAGCAGCAGTGGTGTCTGTGGTAAAAAAAGGATTACCTGAACCCGCACCAAAAATTACCACTCGTCCTTTTTCTAAATGACGGATGGCACGACGGCGGATATATGGTTCAGCTACCTCTTGCATGGCGATCGCAGTTTGTACTCTGGTTTGTACTCCTATCCTCTCTAGCGAGTCCTGTAGAGTCATGGCATTCATTACTGTGGCAATCATTCCTATATAATCAGCAGTTGCCCTGTCCATACCTGCTGATGCTGCTTTAACGCCCCTAAAAATGTTCCCACCACCAACTACGATAGCGACTTGAACACCAGTGGCCACCACCTCTGCTAATTCTTGAGCTATTCCCTTGACTACTTCTGGATCAATGCCATAGCCCAAGTTGCCCATTAAGGCCTCACCGCTCAGTTTCAGTAAAACCCGTTGGTAATTCGTTCCCATGAAGTTACGCTTTATGAAATAAGTTGCAATTGCCTCCAATTTAAGATAGCAGTAGAGTGGCAATCTGTGTCTAGTCCTAAATTGATTTTTGTAACTTATTGTTATTTTTGCATTTATAGTTTACAATTTTATAGTTTATGAATTCTACCACATTGACATCCACAAAAACTTGGTTTTGGCAGGGACTACCCATATCCTATCAAATGCAAGGGACTAAGGGACCAGCGGTAATTTTAGTACATGGATTTGGTGCTTCTTGGGGACACTGGCGCAAAAACATACCTATCCTCGCTGAAACTTGTCAGGTGTACGCCATTGATTTAATTGGTTTTGGAGCTTCCGCTAAACCCCAACCCAATGAAAAAATCACTTACACCCTAGAAACTTGGGGAAATCAAATAGTGGACTTTTGCCAACAAGTAGTAGGTAAGCCCGCATTTTTAGTTGGTAACTCTATTGGTTGTATTGTGGCAATGCAAGCAGCCGTTAGCAATCCAGACATAGCTTTAGCAATTGCTTTACTAAATTGTTCCCTGAGATTGTTACATGATCGCAAACGGCAAAATTTACCCTGGATTAAGCGGGTAGGAACCCCCCTGTTACAAAAACTTTTATCTATTAAATCTATTGGTAACTTCTTTTTTAGTCAACTAGCTCAACCAAAAACCGTCAAAAAAATTCTTTTACAAGCCTATAATATTAAAGAAGCAGTTACGGATGAATTAATAGATATTTTGATGGAACCAGCAAGAGATCCCGGTGCTGCTGCTGTATTCCTAGCCTTCACCAACTATTCCAGCGGACCGTTACCAGAGGACTTGTTACCTATATTACCTTGTCAGGCAATCATTTTATGGGGAACAGCTGACCCGTGGGAACCAATTGATCTAGGTAGGGGGTTGGCCAATTTCCCCCAGGTGCAAAAATTTATTCCTCTAGAAGGAGTGGGACATTGTCCCCAGGATGAAGCTCCCGAGCTAGTGAACTCTCTTTTACAAGAGTGGATCCATAGTTACTCAGTTTGACTAGTCGCAGCATCTGTCATCACATTCACAGTTATTATTGCAGGAAGAATTGTAATAATACACTCTGCGATCATGACGATACCACGGACGGTAATGACCATGGTGGGACAATTGTGTCCAATGTCCACCACCAGAAATCACTTGTTGTTCTTCCACAGACAACTCTGGTAGAATATGGGATAGGGTATTTGGTTCTAACAGTTCTAACATAAGATACTCCAGTGTTCATGACGAACTAGACGGTCAAAAGGTGTTATGTACCTGTAGTTTATTTATAAGAAAGTTAGCGCCCAAATTCATAATGCCAAAGTTACAATCTAATAACTAATGACTATTACCTAGGAGGTATTCGTTCTGGAGAGAAATAAACCACTAACCTAGGACAAAATTCACCAGCTTACCGGGAACAACAATGACCTTTTTGATTTCCTTTCCCTCAATATAACGTTTTGCCACCTCCGATTCCCGCGCATATTTTTCCAAAGCCATCTTATCTATTTGGGAAGGAACTTGAATTGCACCACGGGTTTTACCCATAATTTGAATTACTAGGGTAATTTCATCAGCTATCAAAGCTGCTGGGTCAAAACCTGGCCAACCTTGCTGATGTACTGAACTTTTATTCCCTAGCAAATTCCATAACTCATCAGCAATATGGGGTGCAAAAGGAGCTAACATAATCACTAAAGTTTTAATCCCTTCTGCATAGACTGGGGAATTGTGACATTTGGCATCACTCAAAGCATTACTCAGTTTCATCAGTTCTGAAATTGCCGTGTTAAACTGATATTCATCTTCCACATCCTCTGTAATTGCTTTAATACCTGAGTGGACTGCTCTTCTTAAATCTTTCTCCTCTCTTGTCAATTTCTCTAAATCAACTTTTTTTCCACAGACCCCCATATTAGCATAATCATTCACCAATCGCCAAACACGGTTTAAAAATCGAAATTGTCCTTCAACATCGGCTTCATCCCATTCTAGATCTTTCCCTGGTGGGGCTTTAAATAAAATAAACATTCGCGCTGTGTCAACCCCATACTTAGCAATTACGTCTTCTGGTGCTACCCCATTGCCTTTCGATTTAGACATGGTTGCATATAGGCGTTGCAATGGTTCTCCTGTGTGGGGATCCACAGGATTAGTAGGATCAACTAAATGGGAGGGAACCCATTTATCCTTGCCATTTTTGTTGGGGTTCATATATGTTAAACCCTGCACCATTCCCTGGGTTAGTAGTTTTTGAAATGGTTCATTAAAATTCAATAATCCCCTATCTCTTAACACTTTGGTGAAGAAACGAGAATACAATAAATGCAAAATTGCATGTTCAATTCCACCCACATATTGATCCACTGGCATCCAATCATTTACTTTGCTGTTATCAAAAATCTGTTGTTGATTTTTGGCATCAGTATAACGTAAGAAATACCAAGAAGAATCTATAAAAGTATCCATAGTATCGGTCTCTCTTTTGGCTGGAGTACCACAACTAGGACAAGGAACATTTACCCAACTTTCTAACTGAGCTAAGGGCGATCCACCACGACCGGTAAATTCCACTTCTTCTGGTAGTTCTACGGGTAAATCCGCTTCTGGCACTGGAACGATACCACATTCAGGACAATGAATAACTGGAATCGGTGCACCCCAATAACGTTGACGGGAAATTAACCAATCTCGCAACCGATATTGGATTTTTTCTTTACCAAAACCCTGCTCTTGAGCATATTCAATAATTGCTTTTTTGCCATCTACTGAATTCATGCCATTAAACTGACTGGAGTTAACTAAAACCCCTGATTCTGTATAAGCCTTAGTTAAAGTTTCTGGGTCACCAACTTCCGGTACAATTACTACTTTAATTTCTAAATTCTGCTCCTGGGCAAATTTGAAATCCCGCCCATCATGAGCAGGTACACCCATGACTGCACCAGTACCATATTCGTAAAGTACATAATCCGCAATCCAGATGGGTACTTCCTGTTGAGTGAAGGGGTTGATTACTTTTCCCCCAGTGGGAATACCCCGCTTTGGTTTATCCTCTGCTGTCCTTTCTAACTCACTTTGACTACTTACTTCTTTGATAAAGGCTTTTACTGCTGCTTTTTGTCCAGAAGTGGTTACGATTTGTGTTAATGGGTGTTCGGGGGCTAAAACAACATAGCTTACCCCGTAAACGGTATCGGGACGGGTAGTATAAACACCGATTTTTTCCTGGGATCCAACAACGGGAAATTCCAGGTATGCACCCGTAGATTTGCCAATCCAGTTAGCCTGCATGATTTTTACCCGTTCTGGCCAACCAGATAGCTGATCCAAGTCATTTAATAGTTCTTCAGCATAGTCAGTTATTTTTAAAAACCATTGACGTAACATTTTTCGTTCTACTATGGCTCCGCTGCGCCAGGAACGTCCTTCACTGTCTACCTGTTCGTTAGCTAATACGGTTTGGTCAATGGGATCCCAATTAACAGCCGCCTCTTTTTGATAGGCTAAACCAGCTGCCAAAAATTGCAGAAAAATCCATTGTGTCCAGCGATAATAATCGGGTGAGCAAGTAGCAACTTCAGCTTCCCAGTCTAAGGATAAACCCAGACGCTGTAATTGTTGTCGCATCTGGTTGATATTTTGATATGTCCATTTCGCTGGGGGAACACCCCTATCAATGGCAGCATTTTCTGCTGGTAGTCCAAAGGCATCCCAACCCATTGGATGTAATACACGATACCCTTGCATTCTTTTTAGACGAGCGATGACATCTGTAATTGTGTAGTTGCGGACATGTCCCATGTGTAGACTACCGGAGGGGTAGGGGAACATAGAAAGGGCATAGAATTTGGGCTGGTTTTTGTCTTGGGGTGTTTTATCCAAGTCTAGTTCTGACCACACCTGTTGCCATTTTTCTTCGATTGTTGCTGGGTTGTATAATGTTTTGGAATGGGATTCCACAAGTCAAACTCCTAATATTTTTCCGGTTTCGCTATTGTGGCATAATCCAGACTTGTGCAATTTTACAGCTAATCAAAACGATTATAATTGATTAACCATCCCATCGGTCAATTCTGGTGAGCCAGAAACCATAATCCTATCATAGTTTCTGGCCAAGCTACCCGAAGATGAAAGAAAATATCATGGAGATTTTAAAACCTTAGCCAAATTACGAGGGTAAAACGGCTGTAGAACCATTGTGAATGCGACCAAGAGAAGTAAGTTTGGCAAAAATCCGCCTTAATCAAATAGGCTCTGGTTGTTCCGGAAGCATTTTTAACATTTCACGGACATAGACATATTGACATATTAGTGATAGAGTAAAAATATCATACCTACCTTTCCATACCTTTTTTTGGCTAAGGTATTCTTAAGTTTAATTCTCCATGTTCACTCCATCTTAAAGGTAAAAGTTAATGTCCTTAGTTAATGAAACAAAATCAACATTTTGGTCCGGATTTATTTTTGCTGTTGGTGCTAATCTACTTTGGGGTTTAGCTTTTTCAATTCCAAAGATTTTATCCTCTTTTACCTCAATTGAAATTACACTAGGTCGATATTTATTTTACGGAATAATATCATTAATAGTATTTTTACTATTTGAACTCAAACATTCTTGGATCTATAGCTTTAAAATTTGGTATACCACTTTTATTTTTGCATTTGCAGCTAATATTGGTCACTACTTTTTCCTCGTTTGTGGTGTCAGGTATGCTAATGCAGAGATTACGTCTTTGATCATTGGAAGTTTACCCATAACAGTTTCTCTTTACGGAAATTGGATACAACGTGAATATCCTTTCTCGAAATTATTACCATCAATTTTAATGATTATTTCAGGTATTTTTATCATCCATGCCCTCAATTTTGGTAGAGGTCAAGACTCAGAATATTTGATGATGCAGCATCC
This sequence comes from Raphidiopsis brookii D9, assembly GCA_000175855.1. Taxonomy (GTDB): domain Bacteria; phylum Cyanobacteriota; class Cyanobacteriia; order Cyanobacteriales; family Nostocaceae; genus Raphidiopsis; species Raphidiopsis brookii. The sequence continues at coordinate 74,645 of ACYB01000042.1, read as the reverse complement.
ATTTCTAGGGTCATTGTCTGCTTTAGCTTCACTAATTATTTGGACTTGGTATTGCGTTGCTAACTCTATTTTTTTAAAAAATAATCCACATATTCTTTCATCAACTTGGTCAACATTAATTGGCGTTAACACACTGATACAATCATTATTTATTCTATTGATGATGACGATAGTTAAAAATGATACGATAGCTAATCTTTCTCGCTATGTTAAACTTGGCGAATTTGATAATAACTTTTTCTTATTCCTTATTAGTAGTCTAATTCTTGGAGTAGCAGTCTCTTGGGGTGGAACCATAATGTGGAATAAAGCCTCGTCTTTACTAACAGTTTCTATGGCAGGACAATTGCTTGTTATGGACCCCATTTTTGCTCTTACTTATGTGTATATATATGATTCTCGATTACCTTCTGTTTTGGAATTGTTTGGTATCATCATGATTATTGGAGGTGTGATAGTCGGAATCAAAAATATCCAATTCGGATTAAATGACGCTGACGTATCAATAAGCAGAACTGATGCAGCGATATAGGGGCGTTGCATCTGCACGGGATTATTTATAATAATGCATGATAGGTGGAAGAATTTTTGGCAGGCGATCGCCAAAATTACTTAGAACAACTCTCCCAGATGGGAACGGTATTACGGTGTCAACGATTATAATTGATTAACCATCCCATCGGTCAATTCTGGTGAGCCAGAAACCATAATCCTATCATAGTTTCTGGCAAACCTACCCGAAGATGAAAGAAAATATCATGGGGATTTTAAAACCAATTAGTCTTTCAGCTTACTATAAACATAACGACTAAAACTACCTTCATTTAGGTTGTTCCAAGCATAGACGCGATCCCTAAAAGGCTTCCATTCGTCATAAATCGCCTTGAAATCCGCATCTTTGGCGGCAAATTCATCATATAAAGCAAACGATTCCTTTTCGGCGATCGCCAGAATTTCCTGACTGTAAGCGCGAACTTCCGTACCACCCTTTAATAATCTTTCTAATGCCTGATTATTTTTAGCATCGTAACGAGCTAACATTGTTAAATTGGACTGATATGCTGCAGTTTCTAAAGCTGCTTGATATTGAGGTGGTAATTTCTTCCACTCATCTAAATTAATTTGCACTTCTAAAGTTGGACCCGGTTCCCACCAACCGGGGTAATAGTAATACTTAGCAACCTTATTTAAACCCAACTTCTCATCATCGTAGGGTCCTACCCACTCAGCAGCATCAATAGCACCAGTTTGTAACGCCTGAAATATTTCCCCCCCAGGAACATTTTGTACTGTCACCCCCAGTTTAGCCATTACCTGACCACCTAAACCGGGAATACGCATTTTCAATCCCTTTAGGTCGTTAGTCGTTTTGATTTCTCGGCGAAACCACCCCCCCATCTGTGTACCTGTGTTACCAGCGGGGAATTGAATGACATTGAATTTACGGGCGTAAAGCTCTTGCAATTTAGCTAAACCACCCCCTTCATATAACCAGGCATTTTGCTGTTGTGCATTTAACCCGAAAGGTACTGATGTACCAAAGGCCAGAGCTGGGGTTTTACCAATATAGTAGTAGGATCCCGTGTGTCCCGATTGCACTGCACCCTGGGAAACCACATTCAATACTTCCAAACCAGGAGCTATATCCCCAGCGGGACGAGGTTCTATGATAAATTTACCATTAGTTAGGGCTTTTACCCTATCAGCTAAAACCTGGGCTCCACCAAAAATTATTTCTAAGGATAGTGGCCAACTAGTAGCCATTTGCCACTTGATGCTTGGTAGTTTATCCGTATTAAATCCATCCGCTTGTTGGTTTTGAGCTTGTTGACAACCTCCAACAATTGCTACTCCTGTAGCACCAATGGCACTTTGAGATAATCTTGTAACAAGGTCTCGACGTTTCATAAATAAAACCTGACTTGGATAATTTTTAAAAAGTATTTGCCATTGCATTGAGCAAAAACACCACCACACTCTACCAGATTGTTTAGGCAAAAAATATGAATAATTAAAAAGAAGTATAACAAACTATAACGAAATTTCCATAATGTCTTCTATCAGTCGTAGTTTATTGTAGTGTGGGGAAATTATTTGTGGGTGATATCATGATGCACGAATCCAGAAAATGGCCATTTGTTAGCAGATTATTAAAGATTTCCGAGTTTATTGATAAATATACGGATAAATTAGGATGGTTTTGCAATTGGCTGGTTTTAATCACTATTGGAGTGGGTTTTTTTAACGTGGTTGCTCGCTATTTAGGACGCTTTGTAGGACTACAATTATCTTCGAACGCTCTTCTAGAACTACAATGGTATTTATTTTCCATGACCTTTTTACTTGGCTTTGCCTATATTTTACGTCATGGAGACAATGTGCGAGTAGATTTTTTGTATACTAATATGAGTAACAGGAAACGAGCATTGATTGATTTTTGGGGAACAGTATTATTTTTAATTCCCTTTTGTGTAATTGGTATTTGGGTAACATTTAATCCCGTCTTGCAGTCCTGGGGGAGATTAAGTGATGGTAACTGGGGAAGTTGGGAAGTTTCTTCCGATGCTAATGGTTTACCTCGTGCACCCATTAAAACTATGCTTCCCTTGGGATTATTGTTTCTCCTTTTACAGGGTATTTCCCAAGCCATTAAATATTTAGCCATACTTCTAGGCTATGAACAGGTATCAGAAAAAGTTCAACTAGAAACTTCAGAAAATATTAAAATTGAATAGTCAATCTTCAACAATTATTAAACTATTAGTAATTTATCAGGTGATTTATGGGTTTTGAATGGTTATCTATTTTGATGTTTCTGGGCTTTTTTCTAATTTTAATGACTGGATACCCGGTTGCCTTTTCCTTTGCGGGAACAGCAGTTGTTTTTGGTATTATTGGTATGACAGTGGGAGCTTTTAATCCTGCACGTTTGTTATCATTGCCAAATATTTGGTTTGGTACCATGTCCAATTTCACCCTCCTGGCTATTCCATTTTTTGTGTTTCTAGGTGCTATTTTAGAAAAGTCAGGTTTAGCCGAGGAATTGTTAGAAACTGTAGGTATTTTATTAAGTCGCATACGAGGTGGTTTAGCCTTAGCAGTTGTTTTAGTAGGAACTATTCTAGCAGCAACTACAGGAGTTGTAGCTGCTACAGTAATTGTCATGGGAATGTTATCCTTACCGGTGATGATTCGCTATGGTTATGATAAGAAACTAGCTGCTGGAGTAATTATTGCATCGGGTACTTTGGCACAGCTAATTCCCCCCAGTTTAGTTCTCGTAATTCTCAGTGACCAAATTGGTGTGTCAGTAGGAGATTTATTTTTAGGAGCTTTAATTCCAGGTTTAATGTTATCTGGTTCTTATATTCTCTATATTCTGGCGATCGCTTTTTTTCAACCAGACAAAGTTCCGGATATTCCTGCTAATGTGGAAATTCTTACAGGTACTAAGTTACTCAAAAAAGTCATCAAAGGTGTTCTTCCCGCAATTTTATTGATTTTTGCTGTTCTAGGGAGTATTTTCTTTGGCATTGCTACCCCTACAGAAGCTGGCGCTGTTGGTGCTGTTGGTGGTTTTTTACTAGCCGCTTTCAATAAACGGTTAACACCTCAATTAGTTCGTGATTCCGCCCACTCTACAGCAGTTATTACCGCTTTAGTGGTGATGATTTTATTCGCTTCATCCATGTTTAGTTTAGTATTTGATGCTCTGGGGGGTAAAACTTTAATTACTGAACTTTTGACCGGTTTACCTGGAGGTTACTGGGGATTTTTAATTGTCAGTAATTTGGCAATTTTTGCCCTGGGAGTTTTTCTAGAGTTCATGGAAATTTGCTTTATTGCCATGCCTTTATTTGTACCTGCAGCTCGGGCTTTAAATATTGATATGGTATGGTTTGGTGTGGTGATGGCAATTAATTTACAAACGGCCTTTATATCTCCACCTGTGGGATTTTCTTTGTTTTACCTACAAAGTGTTGCACCTAAAGAAGTTAGTACTTTTGATATCCATAAAAGTGCCATTCCTTTTATGGTGTTACAGGTAATTGTCTTGTTGATTGTCATTGTTTTCCCCCAAACAGTACGTTGGTTAATTGATATTTCTGCTGTCTGATTTAGAAACTTAGGAATTATTAAGACTCTCTTGTTAAAGTAAAGTTAAATCTGTACGCTATCTAGCGTAACTGTATTTGAACCAATTCTAGGTAAAAATGACTACCTGGTAACTAGCTGACAAATTCTCCCTTTTGGCACCTCTAGCAATTACTCTAATTGCTGTGATATTATAGGTAGCTGATGCATACACTTGAAAAAATAAAAGTTTAATCAATCATGGCTCTGACGCAACTGCGCAAACAAGAACTAATCTCTGGATTCCAAGTACATGAAACTGACACCGGATCTGCTGATATTCAGATTGCTATGCTCACTGAACGAATTAATCGTCTTAGTCAGCACCTGCAAGCAAACAAGAAAGACCACTCATCTCGTAGGGGACTGTTGAAGATGATTGGCGAACGTAAAAGACTTTTGAATTATATCCAAAAGAACAACTCGGATAAATATCAATCCCTGATTTCACGTCTTGGTATTCGTGGTTAGGAACTACCAATTATGTCTGCTCAAGAATCAGAACCCAGTCGTTTACCATTTGAACCGAACAAAAAGCGTCAAAAACCTTCAAAGGTCTCTGCCAAAGCAGTAGTTAAGACAGAGGAATCGCCACAAAAATTGCCCAACCAACCCCCTTTACTAAAGAGGAAATGGCGATTCCCCAAGTAGTAAGCCAAAGAATGATTCGCAGAGTGGCAACCTTTTCTGGCATACCTACGGGTTTAGGTATTAGCACACTGGTGGTCAGCTATTTGTTAGTCAGTTATGCTCACATTCAACTACCCCCCATTGCGGTGTTACTGGTAAATATGGGACTGTTCGGGTTGGGAGTATTGGGAATAACTTACGGTGTGCTTTCTGCTTCCTGGGATGAAGATAATCCAGGTACTTTACTGGGTGTAGGTGAATTTGGCACCAATTGGAGTAGAATGGTTGAAGTCTGGCGCGAAACTCGAAAAAAGTAGGTCTGACCAACCGCGATCAGGTATCTAGATGGTGCCTGACGCAACAATGCTCCCATTCGCCTGTACTTAATTACTCACGTATGTGGTTAAATGGTATTAATACCAAATGTATAAATCAATAATAGTTGGAATACGGGACTGTTAAAATGATCATTGTCATGAAAGTAGGTTCCCCAAAGGTGGAAATAGACCGTTTAAGTTCAGATCTAACTGGATGGGGTTTAACACCAGAAAAAATCATTGGTAAACACAAGGTAGTAATAGGTCTAGTAGGAGAAACAGCAGATTTAGACCCGTTACAAATTCAAGAACTTAGTCCATGGATAGAACAGGTTTTAAGGGTAGAAGTACCTTATAAAAGAGCTAGTAGGCAATTTCGTCATGGTGAAGCTTCAGAAGTAGTAGTCACCACTCCCAATGGAAACGTGGTGTTTGGCGAACATCATCCTATAGTAGTGGTAGCAGGACCATGTTCTGTGGAGAATGAAGCTATGATTGTGGAAACCGCTTTAAGAGTGAAACTTAGCGGTGCCAAGTTTTTGCGGGGTGGAGCATATAAACCCCGCACCTCACCATACGCTTTTCAAGGACATGGTGAAAGTGCTTTAGAGTTATTGGCAAAAGCACGGGAGGTGAGTGGACTAGGAATTATTACTGAGGTAATGGATGGTGCGGATTTGGAGAAAATCGCCCAAGTTGCTGATGTGATTCAGGTTGGAGCCAGAAATATGCAGAATTTCTCCTTACTCAAACAAGTGGGAGCTCAGTCAAAACCAGTGTTATTAAAACGTGGTATGGCCGCAACGATTGAAGACTGGCTCATGGCCGCCGAGTATATATTGGCAGCAGGTAACCCTAATGTAATCTTGTGTGAGCGGGGAATTAGAACCTTTGATCGTCAGTATACACGGAACACTCTAGATTTATCCGTAGTTCCAGTATTAAGAAAACTCACCCATCTACCCATAATGATTGATCCCAGCCATGGTGTAGGTTGGGCAGAATTTGTGCCTTCTATGGCTATGGCAGCAATTGCTGCTGGTACTGATTCCCTGATGATAGAAGTCCATCCCAACCCAGCTAAGGCTCTTTCCGATGGACCTCAATCCATCACACCAGATAGGTTTGATCAGTTAATGCAAGAACTTTCCGTAATTGGTCAAGCTGTGGGACGTTGGCATCAGCCAGTTCTTTCATCTGTTTAACTAGCTTAATTCCAGGGGGAACTTGTCCCCCAACTTTTTTAACTAGCCATAGTTACTTACATCACTTACATCAATACCTAATTTTTCACCGATCTTGAGCAACTGATGGTACTGTGTAGCTTCTCCTCGTCCGTTGAGGTGATTGAGATATTGAGGGATAATTTGACTCTGTAAACAGCTAAAGTACAGTTCCTGGGATTTATCCAAAGAGATATCCACGTTTAAGTCATTGCCAACATCAAGTAACTTTTCCAACTTTTCTAGTCTGGTAATATCCATGTATCCGCTAGATTCATGTAGTAATTGCCATAATAGACGCATAATTAATTTTTCTAAAATTTGTTTTCCTTCAGGAATTTTTAATTGACAACGTAAATGTTTGGCCTCCGTGGCGATCGCCTGTAATTGTAGGACATGAGAATAACTCAACTGAGGATCGTTAATATCCTGTTCGAGAGAGCGCAAGATAGTCAAACAACTATAACCAAGAGCAATTTCAGCAGCTACTTGTAATTCTTGGGGGACTGTTAAACCATCTCGATGAAAAGCCATAATTACCCCATAATTTTCCCGATAGGTTTGGGTGTAGAGTTGGTCTAACCTAGTTAAAGTCTCCTGACTTAGCAAGCGCATAATCCGGTGGCGTTCCTCTGCAAAAAGATTTTGTAAACTAAATGCCTGTTCGCCAAACATCTTAGTCATCATAACAATAGCATGAGCTGCACTTGCTTGTTGTAGCGATGCCAAAAGATTTTCTTTGAGGTGACCATAATCTCGTCTTCCGGTAAACTGCTGAATACAGCAGTGGAAATCCCAACCTCCCAAATGCAAAACTGCAAACACCAGATTTTCACTTTCCCATGTAATTTCCGACACTAACTTTAAGTGACCAACTGCCATAGTTAGAGAACCCATGCGCTGTATTTGATAATCTAACTGATCAGCAGTGTAGCAATAAACACGTTTTTGATGACCTTCCAAGTGTTTTCTAGACTCCTGGGTGGGGACAGTACCATTGTGATGATTAAACAAAGAAGTAATAGCATAGTGAGCGGCAACTTGTTTAAACCCGATTTGAGCGGTCAGTACGAGCTGACGATAAACTTCACCACCATGTTTAAACTGTTCCACATTACTAGGAGCTAGACTCAAGCGTTTGAGGAAACCCTTTTCCAGCTGTACACCTGCAATATCACCGGCCAACTCCAAAGCGCGAGCAGCATAACGAAGAACCTGAGTTCCTTCCGGTCTAGATAACTCCTCAAAAAACCAACCGCAGCTGGTAAACATAAATAGAGAGTGACGCTGCATTTCCAATAAACGCAAAGCATCCACCTGTTCACTGGGAGTCAGTTTGTGAGTTTGATGACGGGAGAGAAAACGATGAACATTAGCATTAGAGCGGTCTCGGAGAATATCTATATATTCATCCCGTGCCAACCAGGGGTCATGAAATAACCTTCTACCATAATCCTCATAGACTGCAATTAACTCATCTCGCAACCAATTAAGAGCTTGACGTAGAGGTTGGCGCCATTTTTGATGCCAGACCCCTCCTTCCCCACCACAACCACAATCATCTTGCCAACGATCCACACCATGGGCACAACTCCACGCTGTGACAGGTTTTAACTCCACTTCCCAGGTGGGGGGATATAAACTTAAATAGTGAGCGAAATTAGTGACAGTCCAACCATGACGGGGGAACTCACCAATAAAAGCGTATGCCAAAGTTTTCTCAGTCCCCTTTTTGTGGTGTCCAAAAGTTTCCCCATCAGTAGCCACAGATATTAACTGAGCAAGACGATGATCCCCACGGATAGCAGCGCCCACCCGCCCGGTAAAATGACTAGAACTATAAACCACATCAGTAAAACCCATATCTCTTGATATAGGTCCATCGTAGAAAAAGATATCAATATAGGGCAACTCATCCGTACTCTGTAGGGAGGTTATTTTACTCACACTTAAGGGTGAAGAAGTGGTTTGGAAACCAGGTTTTAAATAACAACGATAGGGACGGGTAGGATCAATTTGACTACCACCCACCTCATGCCATTCTGGATGGGGATCATGGTCTGCAGGAAAAGGACGACAGCGTTGAGCTTGGGAAGGAGCAAGAATAATAAACTTAATTCCTTCGGAGATCAAAGCTGCTATGGTTGCATAATCTATAGCCGTTTCTGCCAACCAAATACCTTCTGGGTCCCGACCAAACCTAGATTTAAAGTCCGCCTTACCCCAGCGAATTTGAGTGTATTTATCTCTTTCATTTGCCAAGGGCATAATTATGTGATTATAGACTTGGGCAATAGCATTGCCATGACCATTGAGCCTTTGACTACTCCTAATATCAGCCTCTAATATTCTTTGATAAACTTCCATATCGTAGCGTTCCAACCAAGACATAAGGGTTGGACCGATATTAAAACTCATGTACTCATAATTATTGACGATCCCCAACAATTCACCCCGGTCATTTAAGACTCTAGCAAAGGCATTAGGACGATAACATTCCCAATGAATACGCTCATTCCAGTCATGGAAAGGAGTAGCACTAGGTTGACGTTCAATAGCATCCAAATAGGGATTTTCCCTTGGTGGTTGATAAAAGTGACCATGGACAGTCACATACACACCACAGGGTTTAGTCAGGGGATCATAACTAAGTGTGGATTGGTCATTCTCATCTACTTGGAAAGTAAGAGTTGACCCAGAATTTACTGAAGATTCAGCAGCGGATGTCATATATTCTTAACCTGGAGAAAATTGTGGTTGTAGGGAAAATCTTTTGATATCCACCCGGTTGCTACCAAAATCTAGTATTAACTGGTATTAAGAGGGTGAGAGACAATCTTAAAAAAACTTAAAAGAACAATGGGGTTTTACATGGCGTAAATAAAATTGTATAATAATCGTGTGACAATTGAAACCAACGAACCAACAACTAGAATAATGTCAACTAAAAATATCATCTTCCTGACTTTGCTAGTTTTCATCCCTATTTCCTTAGCCGCACACTTCTTAGAGTGGGGAGAATTAGTAGTATTTATCACTGCTGGATTAGCAATTTTACCATTAGCCGCTTGGATGGGCACAGCCACCGAAGAAATAGCAGTGGTTGTGGGCCCAGTGTTAGGAGGTTTATTAAATGCCACTTTTGGCAATGCCACAGAATTAATTATAGCTCTAGTCGCGCTCAATGCTGGACTAATAGATGTGGTGAAAGCCAGTATTACGGGATCAATTATCGGTAACCTGCTTCTGGTTATGGGGCTTTCAATGTTTTTAGGTGGAATACGTTATAAAGAGCAGAGTTTTGAATCTGTAGTTGCAAGAGTGAATGCTTCTTCAATGAATTTAGCGGTAATAGCTATTTTACTACCAACTGCAGTGAATTATACCTCTATAGGAATTAGTGAGAATGTGCTACAAAATCTTTCTCTTGCTGTAGCGGTAGTGCTCATTTTAGTTTATGGTCTAACCCTGCTTTTTTCTATGAAAACCCACGCTTACCTATATGATGTGGGTTTAGCAGATACAGAAGAGGAAAATAACCATCAAAAACCAAATATTGCATTGTGGACTGGTGTATTGTTGGTTTGTACCTTATTAGTGGCGTTGGAATCAGAACTATTAGTGGACTCACTAGAAGTAGCTACATCTAAACTAGGACTAACAGCATTATTCACAGGGGTGATATTAGTACCAATTGTAGGTAACGCAGCGGAACATGCCACAGCAGTAACTGTAGCCATGAAAAATAAAATGGATCTTTCACTATCAGTAGCTGTTGGATCAAGCATGCAGATAGCTTTATTTGTAGCACCTGTACTGGTAATATCCGGATGGTTCATGAAACAACCAATGGATTTAGACTTTAATCCTTTTGAACTAGTAGCAGTAGCTGTGTCAGTCTTAATTGCTAATAGCATTAGTTCCGATGGCAAATCCAATTGGTTAGAAGGAACTTTATTATTGGCAGCATATACGGTTTTGGGCTTTGCATTTTATTTCCATCCATAAATTTGGTCAACCCAAAAAAAGTCTCATGGATGAAGAATAAACAATTATTTGTCCAGTAAACTATCTATTACGTCATTTTTTCAATTCAAAAGTTACTTAATATAATATGAGATAAACAGAAATGACCGAAATTGGAATGCTGATTATAGGGGTATTCAACAATAAACAGACGAATTTACCCCATTTACCAAACGAACGCCTATTAAAAGGGGAAAATGCCCAATACGAGCAAAAAAATAGCCATTTTCCCCCATTACCGGACGGCATTACATCCAGGATGGCAGCGCCTGAATTCATCACAGTGGCCATTACGGAAAAAATAGCTATACCCAGAACAGTTAGAAAAGGGTTGATGGGTAAAAGTGAGGGACGCGTGGGTATTCTTGATCCCTATAAATGGCAGCAAGCATCTAAACGCCCAGTAAAGCGCCAATCACCCCCACGATTTCAGTTAGCTGACAGGTCAAATCTCCCAAAAAAAAGATTCCCATCAAGGGATTACTTGGCATATAATAGCCCTCAAATGCCAACCCTCCGATTTGGTGATTCTGGTCTAGCGATTAGAGTCCTGCAGCGCCTATTAATATCTAATGGTTATAATGTGCGGGTCGATGGTGTTTTCGGACCGCTGACTGAAACGGCTATTAAAGCTTTTCAAAGTCAGCGTGACCTATCAGTAGACGGTATTGTGGGTCCTAATACTTGGTATCAACTATGCAGCGTTTAACTTGATAGTCTGACTAGTATGTAATTTAAACCTTACAGACAGCTATAAGTATAAACTAATAGCTGATTTGCAGAGTTACAGACGCTTCCACCTGTTGTTCACCACCAACTATAGGAGTAACTGCATCCGAGGCGGAAGCCTTAACCATTTGGGATCTTTGTAACATAGGTGGAGGTGGTGCACTAGCATTGTTAATTTGAATGCTAATTATTTCTTTGGTCTGGAAACCTAAACTGCTGAGAACTGCTTCGGCTTGCTTTCTAGCCTCCTGGGTTGCTTTTCTTAGAGCTTGTTTTTGTGCTTCATTAATAGCCTCATCCGTAGCAACAAAACTAATACCATTAATTTCGCTTGCTCCAGTTTTGATCGCTTCATCTAACAAGGAACCAACCTTATCAGTAGCAAAGCGAAAACCCACCGTGTTACTAGCAGCATAGCCAGTAATACTTTGTATATTGTTCGTATAACTATAAACTGGATTAAGCCTGACACCGGTAGTTTCTAACTTTTCAACTTTACGGGACTTGAGTAAATTCACTACTGCAGAGGATCTGCGAGCAGCTTCCTGTTGGACCTCTTGAGCGGTTTTTCCCTGAACTTCTACACCCAAACTCACTCTTGTTAAAGTGGTGGCTATGGTTTCTACCCCGCTACCACTAACAGTTAATGTGCGCCATAATTGAGCCTTTTCCTGAGCTGATGCTGGTAAGGTAAATATGCTGGAAATTACTAGACTTAAATAGGCAATTTTTCCCAGTTGCTTAAACTTAAACCGAAATGGCAGTGAAGTATTTGTAGATATCCTAGACATTAGACATGCACTCCTTGGCGAATTACTAGTACATTAATACGTTAATTTGTGAATCAAACCACAAAACATTTTGGGATTTGAATGGGATTTGGATAATTAAAAAATTTGCCATGATCTGGAGAAAAATTTTCTTTGGTTACATTTTTAGCAACAAAGTCAACCGTTCAACTTTGTATCTCAAGAATGAGGATAATCCCCTATAAACTTGTATAACTAGGATAACAAAAACACTAACACACAGAAAATCTGAGGATTTAGTCGCTACCATCACTCAATCAACCTAGGAAAAATAAAAAATGCCCCAATTGGCACCTCATATATTTCATATTTTACACCAGCACGGTATAGAACACGCGTTTGGCATACCCGGTGATTTTGCCCTTACCTTATATGATGCCTTAGCAGAGAGCAAAATTACACCAGTAATTATGACCCATGAACCAAGTGTAGGTTTTGCCGCTGACGCTTATGCCCGTATTCGGGGTTTAGGTCTGGCAGTAGTTACCTATGGAGTAGGTGGGTTAAACATGGTTAATGCTGTAGCAGGTGCCTATGCTGAGAAGTCACCATTAGTAATTTTAAGTGGCAGTCCAGGAATAAAAGAAAGAAGACAAGATACCCTACTACATCACAAAGTAAAAACCTTTGACAGTCAAAGACGAGTTTATGAAGAAATAACGGTTTATGCCAGTGCTATCACTGATATAGAAACAGCTGAGAGAAAAATCCATCGTGCTATTGATTATGCAAAAACATTCAAACGCCCTGTATACTTGGAAATACCTCGTGATATGGTGTACGCGGAGTTACCGGAAGTGGATTATGAAAGAGTACCAGTAAAGCACACGGATATAGATAGCTTAAACGAGGCCGTATCGGAAACATTAGAAATACTAGAAAAAGCCAAATCACCAGTAATTGTAGCGGGTGTGGAAGTACATCGTTTTGGGTTACAAGTACAACTGTTAGCACTTGCAGAAAAATTGGGTGTACCGATTTGTGCCACCATGTTGGGAAAATCAGTGTTTCCTGAAACCCATCCCCAATATCTAGGCATTTACAATGGTGAAGCGGGAGACAAAAATATTAACAAAATAGTGGAAGAATCCGACTGTTTATTAATGTTAGGGGTATTCATGACAGATATTAACCTAGGAATGTTTACCGCCCATATTAACCAAAAACATACCATATCTGCCACTTCAGAACGGATTGCCATTAAACATCATGAATATCAGAACATTTTATTTATCGACTTCATTACGGGACTATTAAAAAATCCCCATTTACCACATTTTCAATTCCCAAATACTTATAGGATGCACCCGCGAGTGGAGGAGAACGTAGATAATATATCTATGGGTGGATTAATTTATGAAATTAATCAATTCATTGATCATAAAACCATAATGATCACAGATGTAGGAGACAGTTTATTTGCAGCAGATGATATTCAAACCAAACAGGGAACAAGCTATTTAGCTCCTGCTTTTTATGCCAGCATGGGTTTTGCCATTCCGGCAATAATAGGTGCCCAATTAGCGGATCCCTTTCGTCGGGTGTTGGCATTAGTAGGTGATGGTGCATTCCAAATGACAGGAATGGAACTATTAACAGCTAAAAGACTGGGAATGAACCCCATAGTAATTATTATTAATAATAGTTCATTTGCTTCCTTAAGGGCTATGGGACATGAGAATGCGGAATTCCTAAATATTAGTACAATTGACTATGGTGATTTGGCTAAAGTTTTGGGAGGCAATGGCTTTGTAATTCGTACAGGATTAGAACTCAGAAGAGCCTTAAGTATAGCCAAAGAAAGTGAAAATTTTAGCATTTTAGATGTGAGAATTTCTGCAGATGATATTTCACCAGCTTTACAAAGACTAAAAACCCTATTTACTCAAATTTTGAAATAAAACACAATTAGGGGAGCTTTAGATGTTAATCCACGGAGGGAAATACCATGGAAATATTTTTAAAAATTGCTGAAATGGGACACAAGCAAGTAACATTCTGTTATGACCAGGAATCAGGATTGAAAGCTATTGTCGCCATCCACAATACTAATTTAGGTTCGGGGGTAGCCCTAGGGGGGACAAGATTATTGCCATATTCCACAGAAGAAGATGCTCTCAAGGATGCCCTGCGCTTGAGTTATTCCATGACCTATAAAGCAGCTTGTGCCAATATTCCCATGGGTGGTGGTAAAGCAGTAATTATAGCCGATCCAGAACAGAAAAATAATAAGTTATTTAGTGCATACGGGAGTTTTATCAATAGTTTTAGAGGGAGTTTTATTACTGGACAAGATGTAAATATTTCCTGGGAAGATGCCCATAAAATAGGTGAAAAACACCCTACATGGTTGGCTTAATATCCACATACGGTGGTTCTAGCTATCCTACCGCAGTGGGAGTAGAAGCAGGGATGAAAGCAGCAGTAGATTTCTACTGGGGAAAGAAAAATCTCCAGGGTTTAAAAGTGGCTATTCAAGGAGTAGGCAACGTGGGTAAAAACCTTTGCGAAATTTTATCCCACCAGGAAGTGGAAATTTTTGTCAGTGATATATCTAATCATAAACTGGCAGAAGTTGAGAGGTTATATCCGGTAAATATTGTAGATGTGGAAGAAATTTATGAATTAGATGTTGATATATTTGCTCCCTGTGCTTTAGGAGGAATAATTAATAGTCGCACCATTCCCAAATTGCAAGCTAATATTATTGCAGGAGCAGCCAACAATCAATTAGAGAATGAGGAATTAGATAGTCAGCTATTAGCAGATAGAAATATAGTCTATTGTCCAGATTATGTAATTAATGCTGGAGGTTTAATCAATGTTTACGATGGCATGATAGGTCTAAGTGAAGAAAGTTCCTTGGCAAGGGTCAGGAATATATATAATACTTTAAAACAGGTATTTGCCATTTCTAAAGAATATAATGTTCCTCCATTAACTGCATCAAAACAGCTGGCAGAGAATCGCTTTTTACAGCATCAAACTCAAAATTAGACTGATATATAAAACACGGGAAAATAGTGGGTTAATTACTTTTTTCTTAATCCACTCCCTTAAACTGCGATCGCACAAAGTTTTTTCGGCTCTACCGGACTTAGTATGCTAAACGCTAATCCGGAAAAATCATTAATCATAATCCCTTCTGTTCCACCTGCAACATTACAAAAAACTGCTATGTGAACAGAAATAATAAATCCTAACCTAATTGATGAACCCAGCGGTTTATCCGAGTAGACGATAATTGTTTCACTAGCCAGTTTCCAGAGTTTGGCAAAAGTATAAGTACTTTTACCGTCAAAACGCTGGTCGTGAGTAATATTAATACTAGTGCTAGGAAATCCTATCCAATCTACTAACCCAGTAAGACCCTAAAACTAAAGCATCCATACTGGTTCTAATAAAACACTCTATAGCTTGCTCTGGTGTTCTAACTATTGGCTCATTCTCATTTAAGGATGTGTTCAAAATCATAGGAATCCCCGTACGTTGGAAAAAAGTGTTAATTAAATCCCAATATAAAGGATTAGTCCTATAACTAACCGTTTGTAACCGCCCAGTACCATCCACATGGGTTACTGCCGGAATTTTTGCTCTTTTCTCAGGAACTACTTTGAATACTTTTTCCATGAAAGGTGCTGATTCGCCAATCTCAAAATATTCCTTGACCTGCTCTTCTAAAATACTGGGCGCAAAGGGACGGAACTTCTCTCGAAATTTAATTTTTAAGTTGATTATGTCCCTCATGTCAGCACGACGGGGATCGGCAATTAAAGATCTATTGCCCAATGCTCTAGCTCCAAATTCCATTCTTCCCTGAAACCAACCTATTACTTTACTCTGACAAATAGACTCGACTACATGATTCAATAAGTCCGCTCTTTCCAGTTTTTTGAATTGTAATGGGTGGTGTTTACTGTAGTATTCCAATGCTGATAAGTATTCCTGATCGGAAAACTCTGATCCCCAATAGGCATGATTCATCACAAATTGACGAGGTTGTTTTAGAATCTGATGCCAAACAAAAAATCCTGCTCCTATACAAGTACCGTTGTCTGCTGCACCTATGGGAATGTATAGGTTCTCAAAGGGGGTGTTTTGAGTTACTTTACCATTAGCTACAGAGTTCATGGCTACACCACCGGTTAAACAAAGATTTGGTGAAGGGTAAACTTTGTATAATTGATTGAGTAGATGAAAAATTATTTCTTCCGTAGCTGCTTGTAAGGATGCTGCAATATTTTGATGTTTGGATGTAACCTCGGAATTTGGTCTTCTTGCAGGACCTAGTAATTTTTCCAGTTCTTCACTGTGGAAAGGTTCAACCTTAGGGGCACCATCATCCCATTTCATGGCAATACCGTGCTGATGATGGATAAAATAGTCTAGATTTAATTCAAAACTGGTTTCAGTTGGATAGATAATTTTTCTAAAAGCATCTAAATACTCTGGTTCTCCGTAAGGAGCTAGTCCCATAACTTTATATTCGTCACCATAAGCAGAAAAACCCAGGTAGAGAGTTATGGCATTGTATAAATAACCAAGAGAGTGGGGAAAATAGGTGCGGGAAAAATATTGTAGTTGATTATTTTCTCCTGCTGCTGATAGGGTACTGACAAAGTCCCCCATACCGTCAACAGAAAGAATGGCCGCTGTTTGAAAGCCAGAAGTAAAGAATCCACTGGCTAAGTGGGTGCTATGGTGTTCTAGAGTGTGAATGGTGGCTTTGATTTCTTCCGGGGGACAATGGCACGCGGTGGCTATTTCTTGTTGAAAGGTGGCTGATTTACTTTGTTTATTAAATCTGTCTAAAAGTGATCCTAGGGATGGTCTTTGTTTGAGGGTGAATAATAGTTTGCGGTTGAGATTGGCTTTGGGATTGAATGATAGAGCTATATGATCTAGATCTGATCCCTGAATACCGCCGATTTGTAAACAATAATTTATGGATTGGGTTGGAAATCCTGCCCAGTGTTTAATTCGATTAAATCTTTCTTCTTCAACTGCAGCTATTAATTGACCATTTTTAATTAAACATGCTGAAGCATCGCCATGATAGGCATTAATTCCTAAGATGTTCATAATGTGTATGATATTAGTGAAAGGTATTCATTATTTAATCAATTTGGCAGAACACAACATTGATTTCCACAAATAGGGTATTCTTCCAGCAAATTTAAACTTTATATCTTCATATCCCTCTGAAATCAGCAAGCTTTTCATTGTTACGACAGAAAAAAACTTAATATGTCCACCATCCCACAGAGCAGTGAAATGTTTATCCATTTTTCCAGAAATAGCCAGGGCTAGGTTTTTCAAATAACCATGATAAGGTGTCCGCTGTCAGTATTGGTGTAGAAATATTCGTTTTTATTGGACATTTTATAAGTACCTTGAAGTTATGTTTTGATATACAGAAACCATTTTCCCTGCTATGGTATCCCATCTGTAATTATTGATTATAAACTGTCGAGCGCGATCGCCCATTTCTCTCATTTGCTCAGGATGACTGAGAATCTGTTCTATGGTAGAGGCGATCGCATTTACATCTAAAGCGGAAACGTAGCCCAGTTGTTGCTGTGTAATGACATCCGCTAAAGCTACCCCGGGAGTAACCAGCACTGGAACACCCCCAGCTAGAGCTTCTAAAACTGCCACACCAAAGTTTTCTGAGTGAGAGGTGAGAGTAAATAAATCAGCACCCTGAATTAATAAATCCTTGAACTCACCCTTGACAAAACCAGTAAAATGTGATTTTTTTTCCAGGCCATGATTAGTAATCAGGGATTTTAAGTAACGTTCATATTCTGGAGTACCGTCACCTGCTAACACAAAGGTAAAGCGGTGATTAGATAATTTACCCAGAGCTGGGATGAGGTAATCTAAACCTTTTTTAAGATGTAAGCGGGACAAAAATAAAATAATTGGTTCCTCTGCTGGTAAATTGAAGTGTCGCCGTAGATTTTGACGGGCATGAGCAATTTTTGGAGCAATAGAAATGCCAAGAGGTAAAACAAAACTAGCACAACTTAAGTTTAAATGTGCAGCTTCTTGTTGTTCAGCGGGAGTAGTAAAGTGAATTTTGTGGCTATAGTTAATATTAGCTCTTTCAAAAAATTTCAGATATAGCTGCTTTCTCAGGGCACTTTGCTCTAAAGACCATGTACATAGTTGACCTATAGGGCGAATAATATAGGGAATCTTTTGTAAGCGAGCTATAGTCATAGCTGCGGTGGAAGCATAGGAAAAAATGGCATGAACATGTAATAAATCATAGCTTTGAATATTGTGCCATAACCAATTAGTCAAACCTAGGGAAAATGCGAACTCCCGCAGTGAGTGAATGGGGGGAGAAAAGCGAGAGAAAAACCGGGTAGGAACCTGATGGTAATCTATACATTTCCCCAAAGGGAAATCGAGTAACTGACTACCATTATCGTTAGTAGTGGCAATTTCCGTCTCAACACCAATAGCATTTAATGCTTGAACCATTTTCAACACTGCTTCACTTGGTCCACCGCGCACAGGTGCAACGGAGGGTATTACATGGAGGACTTTCTATTTTTTTATCTCCTCTAACCAATACCTTAATATCGCTAAACTCCAACGCCGATACCAAGGTTTGAGGTTGATGTTATCCGGTATATTGAGATTTTGAAAATAATCTCCAAAGTCATCATCCATCCAACTTTCAAAAGGAAAATGAAAGCCTTTCTTGGGAAGATTTACCACCCAGTCAGGTATTTGACCCACCCCATCTACTAACAGTTTTTTCCCCGCTTGGAGTCGGATGTGGCTCGGAATTGGTGCTACTGCTGCTATGAGAGCTTGATCTACTAAGGGTACTCGTAATTCTAAACCCCAATTCATACTCATTACATCGCTGTCTCTCAGTAATTGATTACGCATATAACCAGTGATTTCTAGAAAACTCACTTGATCCTCTGGGGTAAAATAATTATCTAAATTATCTAACTGCTCTTGATCATTAAACTTTGTTCCCAGGAGATGCTCAATAATTCTACAAGATTCAGTGTGAGAAAAAATTCCTCGGAAACTGCGATAAGCACTAGCAAAGGTGGGAGTGTGACTCAAAAAGTCTCCTAAGCGTTTGATTTTGGGTGAATTTCCCCAACCTGCTAAAGCAACACCTAAGCTTGTGAAAGGTAAGGCGTGTAACTTTTTACCCCATGCTACCATCTGGGGGATTTTTTGAAATGATTGGTATCCGCCAAAAATTTCATCTCCACCTAACCCAGATAATACCACCTTCATCCCCTGTTCACGAGCTAATTGAGAAACACAAAAGGTGTTAAAACCATCAATACTGGGCTGATCAATGGCTCTGAGAAACTTTGGCAAGATATTTTTAGCAAAGGATGCTGTAACTTGGTATTCTGTATGATCAGCGCCAAAGTGATGGGCAATTTTTTGGGCTAATTCCCCTTCATTGTATGGCGATTCCGCAAAAGTGATGGAATAGGTAGATATTTGTGAGGTTTGGGTTTGGGTAGCTAAAGTCAGAACACTAGTAGAGTCAATACCCCCACTCAGGAAAATCCCCACAGGGACATCACTAATAAAATGATGGTTGATGGAATCTAGTAAAGCTGTATGTACTATTTCTTGGGCTTCCCCTAGGGAAATTGCTTGGGGAGTAAAGTTCAGTTGCCAATACTGTTTTTTAGTGGTGTTCCCCCCTTGCCAATATAGCCAATTACCCGCCCCTAAACAATGGATATCAGCAATTAATGTATGTGGTTCCGGTACAGAACCAGTGGTTAAATAACCATATAATCCTGGTAATGATATGTTAACTTGAGGTAAACCAGATGCTAAAACTGCTCTGAGTTCGGAAGCAAATACTAAAGTTGTACCTAATTGGCAATAATAAAGTGGTTTAATTCCTAAAGGGTCACGAGCTAAAAAACAAGTTTTTTCCAAGTCATCCCAAATGGCAAAGGCAAACATTCCTCGTAAATGCTGGACACAATCGAAACCAATTTTTTGATAGAGTTTAAGAATTACTTCTGTATCTGTTTGGGAATGGAATGTTTCCCCCTGGGAAATCAGCTGTTTCCGTAATTGCTGAAAGTTATAAATTTCCCCATTAAATGTAATATGATAGCGGTGATCTGGGGTGGACATGGGTTGATGTCCAGCAGCTGTTAGGTCAATAATTGACAGTCGGGTATGAGCTAAAGCCGCTTGTTTGTCAGTTGAAATATAAATACCTGCATCATCTGGACCACGATGGTTTAGTGCAGTTTGCATCTTTTCGATTTTTGCTTCTAAATTACCATTATTGGTATTTATTTTGGTAATACCCGCAATTCCGCACATATCAGTAATTAGCTTTGGTTTAAATTAACAGATTTTATATAGAGGATAAATTCCCTATATACTAAATACTTTCTATTGATATTTTGGAATCACCAATTTGATTGGTAAAGCAGGTTAATAATTCCTTGACTCCCCAGTATCTCACATCAAAGTTTTCGCCTTCACTAAACCCTCGTTTTATTTGATGCTGTAAACATTTGATTCCCCAAGGATGATGAATTAAAACCAGTCGGTTGAAAACCGACTTTCACCGAGCTACTGCAAATACCCAGCTAGGGTTTTCTGAAACCGTTCAAAACCAAAAGCATCAATAGTTGCTTGCCGCAAAGCTAATGGTTGATACATTAAATCGTGGTCGTAGCTACGTTTAAGAATTGAAACTATAGTTTTAGCAATGTCATCTATATCATTGGGGTCAACCAACGCCCCCAGTTTACCATGACATAAAGCATCAATGGCAGCATCTTGATTACCCCCCACTACGGGTTTACCGCAAGCCAAAGCCTCTAGGTAAACTATCCCAAAACCCCTCTCCTTTACTGGGCATGGCAAATACATCACAAAGATTATAATAGTCGCACAGCTCGCCTTCGGGAACAAAACCCCTAAAGTAACACAATTTTGTAATTTTAACTGGGTGATTAACTGCTCAATCCTGGGTTGATCATCTCCCTTACCCACAATCATGTAATGAACATTGGGAATTACTGAGCGAATTTTGACCATGGCTGGGATAATTTGGTCATAGCCCTTATACTGTTCCGACGCTGATAATCTCCCCACTGTTAAAATTATCGGTTGCTCTGCTGTGAGGTGATGGCGAGTTAATAAATAGGCTGGTTTAATTGCTGGTTGAAACTGACTGCGGTCAAATGTATTATGGAGAATGGAGATTCTTTCAGGATTCAAATTTTGTTCTTTTATTATTCTATTTGCTGTATAGTGACTCACAGGTAAAATGCGATCGCAATGGTGTAAAGCTTGTTGTAACTTAGGGTTGTCAATATTCCAAGCATCTACGCCATGAGCAACTGTCCAGTAAGGAATACCTAAAAGACGTTTGAGTTGATAAGCAACGGGGGTAAAATTGAGGTGGGTGGCAATAATTAAATCAGGAAGGTTGAGGATAGCCCCAAGCAGCAATTGGGCAGCAAAAGCTGGCGTTCTTAGGGAAAATGGCACCATGCCACTGCAGTGGAATTTGGTTTTGGCTAGGGGGGTAAAATCTGGTTGCGGTTTTGTGTCGTGTTTGATAAATATCTCATAGTTGGCATCAGGGTAAATATTTTGCAAGGCTTCTAGGAAAAAACCGGAATAAGTTCGGATACCCCCTTTAATTTCAAATAAATTGGGTATCCATAGATGGAAGCGGCGATGATTGCTAAAAGTTTCTGACATTAAGTTTCTGAGTTAATTCCAGTTAAAAAATATAATGGCTAACTTGTGTTAATTCGGTATGGCTGTAATTAAAATCATAAGTGCTAAACAGCCAACTATTCTTGAGTCATACTATTCAACACCCTCGTACCTGAGGACTTTTTCCCGAGCAATCTTCTTATGATTATCATTAACACCAAACTAGATGCCATGCTAGCCGTAATCTCCGCTAACGCGCCCCCAGGCTGAATAGCAACTAAACCAGGTAGGAACCAGAAAACAAATCCTAGCCAATTTCCAGAGAATAAATTATGACTGGCTAGGATATCAACAATTCTGATGATGACTCCCAAGATCAAAAAGCCAATAAAAACCCCTATGGAGCCGAAATTTATATAGAACTCTAAAACCTGTCCCACTCCTACACTTGTACCGTAACCGAACTTCTGACCAGTATACAAAGAAACTATATTACCGCTACCACCAAATGTGAATTTATCCCTCCATAATATCCTAGGAATGGGTGCAAGTAGACCTTGTAAAATGGTTGCACCTAGGGCAAAATTTTGCTGGCCACTCCTAATATATTCCACACCTTTACCTACTAACACATTTTGATTGAGTCTAATATCAATTGCTTCTAAGTGTGACTGATTAAAAGGGCTGATAATTTCAAAATTACTGAAAGTTTTTGTAATTTTTTCCAATCTTGACTGTGAAGACTCTCCCCCCCATACACTAGTGCGAATTTCTGACCGATCTCTCATATAAGTTACATAGACAGATAGACCGAAGACAAACGCTAAAATCCCAGCTACTAAAACTTGCCAACGGGGACGATAAAAACTGGAAATAAAAATCAGAACTGCTAAGGTAGCAGATGCACCATAACCAATAAACCCCTGAGTGAAAATGGTCACTACAGGCAAAGAAAAACTAACTGCTAGCCATCCAAAAAAACCCCTGACATTTTTTTGCTGTAGGTTACTCCAACAGGATAAACATAGGGAAACAACGAATAAATATACCCCTGATGTAGAGAAGCCTTGAAACCCAGGAATTCTCCCAATAGCAGGGGTAACAATGAGGAAGAATAATAAGGATACTGCAAATAGCCCTCGTGGTAATTGCAAATCTGGTTCCTGGGGATTTCCCCAAAGCCAATGGGGTTGCCAAAGGTGCAGTAGCCAATAAGTTAAGATGGTACTACCCACACTAAAGCCGAGGATACCATATAGGCTTTGAATAAAGCCTTCAAGGACTTGAGTGTAAGTGCCTCCTCCCTGCAGTAGGTAGGCACTTTTAGGCGTGTACCATGGGAAAGCGTAAATGAGTCCTCCGAAAAAATGAATCATGGACAAAGACAGTATATAGGCAAGTGGCAACCCTGAACTCGGAAGTTTCTGGTTCCATTGACTAAGCAATGTGAAGGCGAATACAACTACCCAAATTACCAGCCAGATAATTAACTCAGAGCGGTCTTCCATGCTATTACTTTTCCTGATGATCTGAATTTTGATTTAAACAGTCTCTAACAATTTTAGTGAAATCTTTGGCGACTTCAGCCCAATCTCGGGGTTGAAAATCTTGGTATACTCTGTGCACCATAGCTGCTAATTCTTCCCGGTGTTGATCACACCATTGCAGTTTTTCCACAACGGACACATGGGGATTTTGCATGGTTTATCTGGTAGTTTTAGATTTTGACTAACTGCTAAGTAAACTCTTGACTGCGGTCATCGTACCCCCTACTGCTTGGGAAATAGAATAATCAGCAATTAAGCTCTTAGCTGCATTACCCATGGTTGCTACATCACCGGGATGATCGGCAAAGCGTTGTAAAATCTGTGCTAAAGCTGCTACATCCCCACAGGAGAAAATTTCCCCAGTTTTTCCAGGGATGACTAAATCTGGACTACAACCCACGCGATCGCTGACAATAGCGGGTAAGCCACTGGCCATAGCTTCATTGACAACTAAGCCCCAGGTTTCTCCCCCATCTGAAGGCAAGACTAACACATCAGCAGCAGTATAGGCACGGGGTAACTCAGTTTGATTGAGGAATCCGGCGAATGTCATGTTTAGTTGCTGGGATTGGGCTGTATTTAGCATTTCTGGGCGTAACTCCCCATCCCCCACCATCAACCCCCAAATATGGGCAGATTTTTGGCTAGCTTGAGCGATCGCCCCTAGAAAATCACCAGGGCGTTTTTTAGGGATAAACTTACCTACAAATAGGAATACTAAGGCATTTTCTGGTATACCCCAATCTTGACGAATCTTACTCCGTTCCCCAGACAGAGCCAGAGCGTGACTAGCAAAGAACTCATTATCCACCGCATGGGGACAAAAAACTATTTTAGTCGCCTCAGCGCCATAATATAGATAATATTCTTCAGCCCGTCGTCCCACCGCTAAATAGCGGGTAAACTTGGGAATAAACCACCGGTAAAATAGATATTTCAACCAGACTTTGATCGAAGAACGCTCAGTGAGCAGATGGGAATCACCCCGGACAAATAAAGGGGTTTGACTTTGCCAACAAGCTAAGATAGCTTGCCAATAACTTTTGGTATACCACCCATGGACTATAAAGGCATCAAATTTACCTATCTTAATAATTTGGCTAATTTCCGGTGTATCACATCCCCAGAAATCAAACACATTGGGGGTAGATGATTGATTGACCAGAAACTGGTAATTGTAACCCTGCAATAAGGGAATATCCCAATCAAAAGCTACCCCAAACCCTGCTGCTGCTTGTCCCTGGGCGGTTTGCTGGTAGCAGTAATAAACCGTCAGTGCAATTTCTGGGTGAGCGGCGAGAGCTTGATACCAAGGAACATAATATTGAATAGGGTGGGTAACTAGGATACCTAGGCGGTATTTACGTGGCTGATTCATAAGAAATACTTATTACCAGAACACTAAGATGTAGAATCTGCTACGGTCAGGATGTTATGAAAAATATGGCATTGCTTACCAGTCATTTCCCTAGCAGTATAAGGTTTAAAAGCTGACCAGTCAGTTTGCGGTTCATAGGCTTTTGGTAGCGAAATTAGCCAGTTTTAATTTTTTCAATATATCCTCCAGTAAATTTTGAGGTTGAATAGTAGAGTTAAAAGTAACACATTCACCTCCTTGGCACTGCTTAAGAATATTGACCACGGAACTTTTTTCATGGAAGATGGCTAAAATTGGTTTTCTGGCCAAAACACAAGGGTATAGTTTGGAAGCTGTATAACTGGGATCATCGGAACCAATTAATAACACACCATCACTATCTACTAAAGTTTGTAAGGCTTCAAAATAGGGAATTCTTTGGGTGTATTCTTCTACTAAATCATCAACTCCAAATTCCCGGGCCATCGGTTCTACCGTTTTGACAGCTCGGTTATCAGTTGCATAGCTAGTACCAACAAAGTGAAGCTTAACAGATTGCCAAGTTTCTGGGTGTTGGCGACGGTGTGATTGAATTCCCAAAAAGAGAATTCGCAATGCCAATGACATAATATTACCGACTACGCCAACATAAACCCAATGGCGTTTACCATCTTGGCAGTTAAATATCCGATTGTGAATATTTAAATCGGGAAGTTGCTCAAAATCAACTGTTGGTGCACCAAAAGGTAAAACAGTAAATTGCTCTGGCTTGAGGTATGGATATGGCTGCCGTAAGCTGTTTGGGTACTCTGGGGATACACTGACTATATGGCTCACTTTACTCATGGCTACAGGCTCTAAAATTTTTGCCTGTAATTGAGAGAATTTATACTTTAATTTCCCCCCGGTGGGGTTACTCCAGATTTTTCATAGTAATCACTTAACCAGGGGTCTTGAAAATCTAAGACATAGGGTATATTAAATTTATCATGCCATATACGACCTAAAGCCATGACAATAAATACTGTGGTGGAAAAGTAAATCAAGTCAAATTTTATTTTGTTTGAGAAGTTGATTACCTGTTTTTAGTAAGAAAGGAAAACACCTGAGTCCTAAACTACCTATGCCAATTAGTTTAGTTTTTTGAAATGGTAAAGCTTGGGCGTATGTAACGGATGTGTGACTGGGGATGGTTTTAACTAGTAATGGGTCATTGACACCTATAACAAATTCTGGTTTGACTGTAAGGATATGGGGTTCCCAGCCAAATTCTTTAAAGTATGGTAGTGACATCCGCACTCTCTGATGGTCAGGTGCGTTAATAGGCGGAAAGTGCGGAGTTACAATGAGAACTCGTTTCATGTTATTGGCTGACAAAATAATACAGGATAATATATTGCTATCTCACTAGCGATCGCTATTTATTTGTAGTTTTTTATTCCATCTTTGGCACGGTAACTCTAGAAATTTATATAATGAAAAGGCTTTTGCTTGACCTAAAAGGTGATTTTTCTGCTGATCATTCACGGTGCCGATGTACTGAATCTGTCCACTATCACTGAGATGGGGTACTATCTCCCTTTGCCAATAGGGATCATCAGGGTTGTGATTACCAGCAATAATCAGAGGTTGTCACGTTTTTTAAATTTTTTGGTATTTCTTTTAATATTATTTTGTGTGATTGATTACATGAATGTATTCCTAATCATTCCCAAAAATTTACACTGCTCCACATCCCAGTTATAAACCTCCTGTCCTAATTGCCTAGCCTTAGCTCTGGCATTTTCCATCCTTACAGCATCAGTAAACCAATGATCTAAAACACTAGCCAAAGACAAGATATCATGAATATCTACTAAAATCGCCGCCTCCCCCAACTGTTCAGCCAGTTCCCCTTGCGCCGGGGTGTGACTGAGAAGTACGGGTATACCTGCTAATAGGTAGGTAAAAATTTTATTCGTCAAACAAATAGCCCGGTTTTGCGGTTCTGTGATTTCCAAAGACAATCCCAGATCATAATTAGCCGCCAACTTAGCCATATCCCCCGGAGGAGCAGAAGGTAAAATGTGCAGACGTTCACCTACACCTACAGATTGAGCTAAGTCCATCAACCCATCTAAATAACCTTTAGCGGGATATCCCCGCAGGTATAGATTCATTGGTGTTTGCATTTTACCCATGGCCAAAACTATAGACTCAATCCCCCTACCACTACCAATGGTTTGGGAAACCAGTATAAAGAAGGTGATGAATTTATCTCCTGCTTCTGACTCAGAGATGGGGGTGCTTCTGACAGGGGGAAAACATTTAAAATTGTTGTCATCTCTACTCCGTATCTCTGCCCATAAGCCTCAGCAATCAGGGGAGAAGCCGCAGTTAAATAGTCACACCGGGGTAATAAACTGCGCTCAATCACATCCCGCACCGCAATTTCTGCTTGATTTTCCGGGATATCTGGTAGTTCCCCAATATGAAAATCTTCGGCATCAAAACCCACCTTACCATGATGTTTCTCGGCTGCCATCACGGCGGCTGGTAAGGCGGCTAAACAGTGGGCAATATATAAATCTGCCGGCTCTGCGGCGGCGGCTTTGGCTAGTTGGTAGCTGATGGGGCTATTACTAAATGTGGCTATGGATAAGTTAAGGATGTATTTATGAGCAGCGAGTTTTTGCGCTAGTTTTTGTAAAAATCTGGTGGCTAAATAAATAGGTTTACTTCCTAAAGGAACTTTTACCCATGACCAAGGTGGCTCAGGAGAAATACTATTATCTAGGATACGAGCTTCTGGCGAGTAATCTCCAGCCACCACCCTCACTTGAAATCCAGCACTATGTAATGTATTAGCTTCCTTAAATAACCTGGGATTGCAGGAAATATGTGCTGGAGTAATAAATGTAACCCTTTTCATTATTTTTGAGCAATTATCCACACTACACAAGCATAAGATTTACGATCATAAGTAGCTATTTTATGCAGAGGATGCCAAGCTGCATCTGGTATCGGCTTATGGACAAGCCCTAAACCGCCAAGGATAGGTAAAAGTGGATTACCCCAACCATCCGACTGTATGATTTTTGAAAAGTTCCTACACAGAAACTGTAAGCCTTGGGGAGTATACCTCCAATAATCACCACCTCCAGAAACACTAAAATCCGGGCTACCATGAAATGGCATCATAAAACAGGTGGTACAAACCATAATTCCACCAGGCTTTAAAACTCTGTAACACTCATTAATTGCTTCACAAGGATCACACTCAATATGTTCCAATACCTGATCGGTAACTACGGCATCAAAAGTTTCACTGGGTAAGTCGAGATTACATATGTTATATTGCGGATAGTTAGCCTCCAAAATTTGGGAATCTAAAAAACCTATGAGATTACATAAAGGCTTCGAATAACTAATAGACAAACATGACTCATAAGAAGATAAATCAAGTTCTTTAGTTGCTAACTTAATCCTAGAATACATAGCGTAACGTTGAACATTATGTGTTTTTTACAATTAAAGGTGGATAAATCCCATAATGTATTGGAGAAATTAATTAGAAGTTTTCTTAACATTTTTCCCGCCTCAATTTTAATTCTTGCAATTTTTTACTCAAAGAGTTACCGTAATTTTCCCAAGTAAACTCCTTAGCTCGTTCCAGTGCTTGTTGACTCATTTTTTGCAATTCTTGGGGGTGGAAATACAAATACTCAATTTTTTGTTGAATTGCCTCAGAATCACGAATAGGTATAATAAAACCCTCTTCACCATTCCTAATCACACTGTCACCTCCAGAATTGGGTGTACAAATTACAGGTAAACCACAGGCCATAGCCTCTAATTGGACGTAAGCCATACCTTCGTCTAAACTGGGAAAAACAAATAATGATGAATTAGAATAATATTCTTTCAATTGATCATGGGGAACTCTTGGAATGTATTTAAAATAATCTTTATATTTACTAAATATATGTTTGAAATCATAATCTAACCTCCCAATAATTAGACATTCAAAATTTTCCAAATTATTTTTGGTTGCCAGTTGTTCCAATGCTTTAAATAGATAGATTAGTCCTTTGCGAATTCCTACAGTACCCACAAATAAAACCCTGAATGTATCATCCTTTTTCGGTTGGGGGTTAAACAAACTTAGTTCAACCCCATAAGGAATAATTAACAACTTTTCCTGAGCAATCCCGCATTGATTTAGAGAGTTGGCGACATGTTGAGATGGACATAATATGTAATCTGCTTCCTGGCATTCTTCCAACTCTCTGAGAATGATTTTATGAAATGTTTGCGGTTTATAGTGTACATTCAGGTTTTGATATTCTTCCCGGAGCAATTTCTCTTGATACAAATTACATGAGCCGCATTCCTCAACAATGGCAATACCCCCTCTCTTTTTAACTTCCCTAATTGTACGTAAACTTGCCCAAGCCCATGAAATTGATATATCAGGACTTTGGACGAATAAACTAGCCATCCAGTCGTAAATTATAGCTAGCACCCATTCCAAACGAGACCGGAAAACGTAAAATTTCCCCAAAAGTCTGCTCAGGACTAGGGAAATCACAAAAATGGGGGGTAGGAACAATATTTTTTTTCGATCAATTGGTTTTCTTTTGTATGCTACTGAGGGATGAGATGTAATTAGTTTATATAAACTATTTCTTTGTTGTAGCTCATACGCAAGGTGATCTGAGTGAAATTTAGTACCACATGAAACTAGAACTTTCATAGTTGAGTTTTTTTAAATTATAATTTTGGGCGTCGCTGATTGTGAGGATGGTTTGTTTTAAGGAGAAACCAATTATCAGAACTTTGAGTGTTTTATTCATATCACAAATATACTAACCTTGCTTTTGATTCGATGGGAGTGGCTATTACTAGTAATTCATCGTAATTTAGTTGGTAGAAATTAAAATTATCTACCATTGTATCTTTGGGATACCTATACATTAGAAAACAATCTTGGCACTCTCTCAACTCAAGTAAAAGTTTTTTACGTTGTTTAAGAATAGTATTTTCACTCCCACAATGAGGACAATCACGAGATTGATTCCTTAAATACTTATCAAGTATGAAAATCAGGAATGATAATTTACTCACTGGTAACACCTCAGATAAGATAACTTTTTATTTTCAATTTTTAATTTTATTAACTGCAGTATTAATGTTGTACTTTAAACACCAATCAAATACTCTATAGACTAGCTGTATAAGTGAAATGATTGTAACCCCACTTCTTTAAGAACTGGGGTATCTGAGGGGCGATCGCCCTAACTTGTTCACCCACCACTGGGTAACTTTAATACCCCAAATTTGGGACATCAAACCCGCTAATTTAGGTAGACTCCCACGGAATTTTGGCTCTACCCCATACAATCGAGCGAGATTTTCTGTAAACAGTTCTTTATCCCCCATCAGCAAAGTCCGGGCTGTATAGTCATATAACTGAGCTAAGGCCTTTTTTTGTTCTATATTTAACTCTCCCCTATGCTCCCAACATTCCTGTACCTGGCAACCATTCCGGTAACAATCTTTAACAAACTCCAAAGGATTGCGCCGGGATAAACTGACACTAGTATGAACGCGATACTCAGCCCCCACACCGGGAACATAAACAAACCTACCACCCTTTAACCCAGCATCCAGTAAAAACCGCGCATCTTGGATGATAGGTAAGGATTCATTCCACAACCCAATTTTATCTACGATACTACGACGGTATAAGAGCGCGGCCGGGGGCGACCAAAAGGAGGTAAATAAGGCAATTTCTATATTCGGGTGAATATCTTCTATTTTTCTGCTGATAATTTCTCCTAATTCAAATTTCCCCGGTGCTATTTCTACTAACTTTTGCCAGTCTGAGTAAGCCACATCCGCCCCACTGGATTTTAAAGCCCCCAGCCGTTTTTCTAAAGCATCAGGTCGTAATAAATCATCAGCATCTAGGTATTGGATAAACTCACCACCAGCCATGGCTGTACCCCTATTGCGGGTGACACTGGCTCCTTGGTTGGGCTGAAATTCCGCCCTCACTTGGGAACCAAAGGATTTAATGATTTTGGCTGTGTTATCGGTAGAACCATCATCAATTAAAATGATTTCATAATCAGTAAAGGTTTGCTGGAAAACACTGTTAACTGTTTCTTCCAGAAAGCGATCGCAGTTGTAGCAGGGGATAATAACGGATATTGATGTCATACTTTTGATTCTTTCCTAGACTTTTTACCTCACTTTTTGCACCCATAATTGTCCATGTCCTTTCTCTGTATGTATTGAATCCCCCCTTCTTCTCAGCGATATTAGTTGCACTTATTACAACTGACTCCCCTAGTTTATTGAGTAAAAACATATATATTGACTGCTGTCCCCGACTCCAGAGACGATTTTGATAGTGATGTGATATTTCCTAGAATAAAATTTGGTAGTAAATAATTATTGATCTATATACTGCTATGTTTTCCTGTTCATACTGTAAAGATTCAAAAAAAATAGCACTATCCGAGTAACCGCAGATTCCCCCATACATCAAAACCGGAAAATTACCAGATGATCTCAAGGGAAAAAAGAAGGATTGACCATGATTTAGCTTGCATAACAATTGCCAAATTTTATAAGATAACTTAGGGTGAATCAATTTTGATCTCAAAAATTTGGCCATGAAACTCAATAATTTACTCACACTTACCCCCTTCTAAAGACTTTGATACACATATTTAATCTCCCTCCCCACATCAGCCATCGTCCTCACAGCACCAATTCCCCCACGTAACCGGGCCAACAAACCCCTATCCCTAGCCAAACAAGTTATGCCCTGACCCCAAGCTCCCACATCATCATGGGGAACTAACCAACCATCCTGTTGATGGGTGACTAATTCCCCAATCCCCCCTAAATCAGAACCGATCACCGGTACACCTACTGCTTGGGCTTCCAACACCACTAAAGGTCCAGTTTCCAGCCACTGGGAAGGAACAGCCAGTAAATCAAAACCCCGAATAGTTTGGGAAACGAGATGGCGGGGTACGGGTTCTTCAAACTGAATACGAGTATCCCCCCCAGCATCCGCTAAAACCTGTTGTTGATAGGCTACTTCCCCCTGGACTAAAGCGTGAATGATGAGTTTTACCTTGACATCCGGTGGTAATCGGCGCACTGCTGCTACTAGGATATGAATACCCTTAACTTTGTCCCACCGTCCTAAAAAACCAATTCTTAAAGGTTGAGCATGATTGAAAGTATCTCTGGTATCTGCTGTGGTCTTTTTACCATCAAAACTTACTCCCTGTCTACATAAAACCAGTTTTTCCTCGGGGATACCATTGATTAACAAGGCATCATAAAGCCACTGACATACTGCGATAATGCGATCGCTCACTTGGGCCATTTCCCGTAATCGTTGTTGGTGGGTAGCCACCAAAGCAGGTGTAGCCACCACCGTAGCCAGGCGGGAATTAATATTTTCTGCCCTCCGACTTACCGAAAGGGGAACCCTTGCTACCAGAGGAGCAGCCCAGGGGGGAATATTCCTAGCCATACCCCAACAAGTACCACAACGGACAATATTTATTTTACCATTGCAGACCTGTTTACCTTGTAATAACATTGTTCCCCGTAAGCAGATATTACCAGGAACATGGACAGTAATGACGGTTTTCATCCCCAATGCCTTAGCCAGCCTTAGGTGATGAATACTACAACCAGTCACCCAGGAATGTTGATGATAAATATCTCTTTGTTGTTGTTTTAACCACTCAGCAAAATAAGTAAAACCACCGTGGGGCTTTATTCCCCGTATTTCTTCCGGGGTGGGACGGGTTAATACTGGATAGCGATAGACACTGTAATTATTATATAAATAAGTATTTTCCCTATCTCCCCCTTGGGCTGCAGCAATTACACTTGTCACGCCATGTAACTGGAGTTCCCGCACCAACCCATCTACATATACTTCTGTTCCCCCCGATGATTCCGGGAAGTAAAACCCCAGACATTGAATAACTTGCATTGATTGAACCTAAAATAGGAATCATATTGAGGTTGCCAACGTAGCACCCAGATCAACACCCACAGACAAAACCTGACATAATGTAACTTTTGCCGCCAACTTTGATTTAATCATTTTTTTACCCCTCTTAGTCCATTTGATACATCAATTATGACTTTTAAATCATCCTCTTAATTGCCGAAAAGTAGAAGACAAAGCAGTTTACTAAATTTACTAAATATCGTCTTCTGGTAAATACTGGGGATTTAAAACATTAGCACTATTAAAGGGGCAAATTTCCGGGAAAACATGAATATCTGTTCCTGTTTCTTGAGAAGCAATTAATCTGGCATCATGATAACATTCATCAAATACCTCTTCCAAGTATCTCTTTAAGCTAGGACTTTTTTTTAATGACTTGTTTAAACGCAAAGAATGTTCAGTAATTGACGCTTTCCAACTATTAGAGCGTTTTTGTGGTTGATATTTCCACTTGAGTAAATGTTGAAAAACTCTAGTCAGATTACTCTCTAAAGCATCTTTACGATTATTGCCCATGTCTTCAATTTCTTCGATAAGATTCTGAATATCCAACTCAGCAAACTCTCCTTTTTTTAGCAGGTTTACGGTTTGTTCTATCCACAAATTGAAATCAGATTCATAGAGAGGTTTTGTGAGGTTCATTATTTTTCAGATGTTATTTAATATAATAGTTTCTAGCTATGCCAATTACAGTTAAATGTTAGAACACCTAGATTTGCAATTCATAAATACCTTCAGAAAGCAGCGTGAATCTAACACAGAAACAGGAAGGTGGATGATTTTCATATATTACTTTCTCTTGTGTTGCAAACCTCTTTCTGTACTGATTAAAAGGCTTTTCAATTGGCGGTAGACTAAGGCGATCGCCTCTGCTTGTTCATAACCCAACCATTTTGACAATTGGCGCAATCCTTGGGGACTAGCTGGAATATACAGCACTTTGCGCGACTAACTGGTACAGTAGCAGCAGTGAGAAAAATAATTTTGGAGTTGTTGGCTGGAGCATAAGAGGACCCCTACTGACAACAGTTGGACTACTGTCAAACTATTTTTCGGTGAAAACTTCCTGATGAATGCTTTTAGTTGCCACCAGAGATGTTCTATGGGATTAAATTCAGGTGAATACGGTGATAAATAAACTACCCTTGCGCCTACGGACTCTATCATTTCAATAATCCCCTTCATTTTATGTGCTTTGAGATTATCCATTACCACTACTGCCCCTTTCCACAATTTTGGTAATAGCTCTTCCTCCACAAATTTTTTGAAGTCTTCTCCATTCATTGATTGCCCTAATGTCTTGAGCGCCAAGATTGATTTATTGCTAATAGCCCCCACTACGGTAACTCGGCTTCCACGGTAAAAAGGTTTGACATCATAGACTCTATCTCCCTTTTTACTTCTGCCCATTCCCCTCATTAATCCTAGCAATACTCCCATTTCATCCACAAAAACTAGGTCATCTGCAAGAACATCTCGGATGCTTTCCCAGTAATCTAACCTTTTTTTTTGTGTAATTTCTGTCCCTGCTTGACTGCTTCGTACTGTTTTTTTTTGAGAGTGAGCTTCTGTTTTTGAAGAAATCTACACATTGCACTCTCACTTAGCCTTACCCCTGTCTTTTCTTCCCAATACTCACAGTACTCGGCTAGGGTATAGTCTAGATGCTCTGCTACCATTTCCTCTATCTGTTGTTCATACCCAGATAGTTGGCTCGGTTTTCCTCCAGTCGCTACACTTGGCTCTAGTGTCCCTTTTTCTCGTTTTCGCTTCACCAGGTTTTGTACTGTATTCTTACTTACCTTGAATCTTTCTGCGACTTTCCGAATAGATGTATTTCCCGCTTCGTAAACGCTAATAATTTTTTCCCGCAGATCTATTGAGTAGGGTTTCATCTTATTTTTTACCTTTATCTTCTCAACTATTGTACCAAACTGTTAGACAAAGTGCTGTATTCTGGATCAATTGCACGAATTCTAGTTAATACTTCATGGAATTTAGTAGCAAATAATTATCGTCCTCGAGCACAATTGAACAAATTAAACAATTGTTTTATACCAATACTTCATCTGTTGCGCAGCCCTTTCCCGCGCAATTGCTGTTTTTACTGGGGAATATTTAGAAAAGTAATCACTAATGGTTGCGGATGCTTGTTTTACATCTAAATTACCCAAAGTAATTAAAGGAGTTCCTTGTTCACCACTATATTTATCAAAATCAATATACTTATAATCATAATAGTCCCCCGAAGTCACAGGAACCGAGGGACAACCACCAATCATAGAAAGAATACAGCCATGAAATGACATAGATATGGTTCCATAAGCTTGAATGGCTACTTTAATTAACTCTGCTTCTTCAACTACCAGGGGTAAAACTTCTAGGTGGATATCACTAAACTCAGGGCGAGATTGCAGAAAACCGAGTAACTTTGTATCATCACAAAAAGATGAACCGCTCATTTGAAAGAGTTTGAAGGGTAAACCCAATTGATTTTTCACAGCCACCAGTAAGTTTGAAAACACCTCAAATTCCCTGCTTTCCCCATCTCTGAGAAAATTAGTCCCCCGCATATTCACTAAAATAAAGTTTTTCGGTGGGACGTGATGCTTAACTACTGGGTAACGGATTGCACAACTAAAAACCTCATCATAGCATAGTTTTTCCGGTGACAAATTCAGTAATTCTAGACAGTTTTTATTTCTGACTCTGATGTCACGTACAAGATATTTGACCGTTGTCCTTAAAAACCAACGTTGCCAGTTATTTTCCGGTCCATACTGCTGTGGTCCGAAATAAAGAGGTACTTGATATAACTTACACAAAAAAGCAGTAATCATTAAAGGGATAAAGTTGTACCAAAACCACTGTTCTGATAACTGCGTACCACCATAAAAATAAACCAGCGGTGATTCCCTAATCTCCCTTTTAATCCGCTGCAGCTTCCGGCGATTAACTTGAGTTGCCATCAAGTAAACCGGCAAAGTAATAACTCCCATAAATCTCTGTAAAGCAGTGGGCAAATGAAGATGGCGCAGTTTATTATTCCATGCCCAGTATAGTAAAGAAATACCCGTACTGAACTCAACTTCAGGAATTTCACCTTGACTTGTTTCTAGATTTCCGTCAATGTGAGAAAGGATGTTAGGTGATTGATGTCCACTAAAATTACAAGTTTCACGGATTTGTTGAGCCACACAGCGAGCTAAACATTTATCCCCAAATGAGTCTTGACCATTATAAGAACCGATAATCAGGATAGACAGCTTTGATAAATCTGACATTATACTCTATCTAAGATCAAGTTAAGTAAATAAAACACTGATAAACCAAATTGGACTCCGAATAAATTGATAAATCCAGATACCCCCCGCCCGTTCATTAGAACGTCTAGCAATTTGCATCGCTTGATTGGCCTTAAACATTTCACTTTTGGCGGTTTCCTGTGGCGTAGGGACCATAGCCCCTTCTACAGAAAAATTCGGAGTTGATTTTCATATCTGTCGAAAATTATATAGTAAGGCGATCGCATGCAGTCAAGATATAGACACAGTTATCCCCTGCACGGCTCAACTACTGAGTAGCGAGTTGCGGGGAAGGAACTGAGATCCACTGGACCATCAAAGCTCAACTTCTCAATGTAATCGGAATCTAAAATAAGTTAGTCATTTCGATATAAGATTTGCGATTTACCCCCCAATTACTAAACCGTAAGATCACGCTAACCACAAGTTGTTTCAGAACTTGGTGGGCCCCTACCCAGAGTCGGACTCGGTGTTGGTGTTAGATTATTGGGACAAAGCTGATCTCAATTGACCTAGAGTTTGACCGATTGAAACAAACGATTCGTTTTCGGAAAGGCTTGTTAAAGTGTCAGATCCACTCTGAAGAATAATCTCATTGTATGCCACAATAGCATCGTTGAGACTGTTAATGTTTACATTTCCCTGTATTATTCCACCAGATGTAGGCAGTAGGTTATTAATGGATGTAAGCAGTGCCTGAGCCAGTTGAATGGGAACACCGGCCGTACTAAAGTTACCTATTAGTGAATTGGCAGCAGCTCCGGATCCTTGAGTGAACACTGCTGCAACCGTACTGCTGAGATTTTGATTTTGTGTAATACTTGTTGCTACTACATTGAGATTGGTCTGAGATTGCGGTGTTAGGGCAAAAGTTCCTCCAGTAGGTGCAGTAGGTGTCACAGTCTGGGGACTAGGGGGATTAGAAAAAATGCTGGTTTGGGAGCCATTGGTAGGTGCCCCGCTGTCAGTGCCAGCTGTACCCCCACTGGGTGAATTAGTTTGAGCTTGACTCGGTAATTGGAGTAATTGGCATAAAAGTAATAGGGGACTTAAAGTCAGAACCAAAAGCAGCTTCCTATTTTCCTTTCTGAATCTATTTTTTAACATAATGTAACTCCTTTATTTTATTTAGGCAAAAAATTGAAGCCATAGCCCACACTAAGGGAAAATACGGTCGAGCCTGGACTATTACTAGTTAAATCAGAAACACTAGTTGTTACTGTCAAGGGAAGGGTCGGTACGGGAAGAAAGGAAGCCCCCACATTCAGTCCAATGCCACTCCAGCCAAGACCCACACCTATTTGGGGATGAACTTGCAACCCGGCTCCACCAAATACCCCCACACTATCATTGCCCTGTCTGAAGTCACCCCCACCAACTCCGAGGGAAAAAGATATGGGCATCTTATTGACAGGGTCATTAGCCCTCAATAGAGAATGACTGGTCACCACACCATACAAACTAGAAGGCCTGACGGCTTCACCACTGGCTTTGGTCTTGTACTGACCAAAGGTTTTCCAACCGACGGCTACACCAATGGAACTGCTGTTGTCAGTTTGGATAGTACGATGGACTTTTAAGTCAAAGGTTCCATTACTACCGAAGTTTTTGATACTACCGTTATTAAAAGTGAATTCCAAACCAATTAGTCCTCGGGCATCACCTAACCCAAAACCAGCACTCATACTACCATCTATGTCTTTGAGAGAGTTTCCTCGGTTACCAGCAGTTGCCACGGAAGTACCCAGAAATACATCCCCCATATTGGCCCCGAAGGCACTAACACCAGCAAAACTGAGTCCTGGTGCGTTTGTTGGTTGTGGTTTAGGTGCCGGTTTTTGTTTGATCACCGGTTCCAGCAATAATCTCCGACGGATTTTATCGATTTCCTCACTATTATCGGCATTTTGGGAATTATTTTGAGCATTTATTTGTGGCAACTTCACATCCAAGTTTACTTCCCTAGTAGACTGGTCACGATGGGGCTGATTTTCTTCCCTACCTATTTGATCAGGGGACTGCTCCGTAGCATTTGCGGGGCTGATCGGCGTACTCACAGTCAAGACCAGGTTTACCAGGATTATTGGCAACCAAAAGTCCGTAAAACCACTTTTGTTATTATTAAACTCGAATATTTTAGCACAGTAATTATTCCCCTTCATATCACTATATCACTCCTGACAATAATTAACAGGGAATCTGGGAACGTAGATCCAAAAACCGACCTTTGATAAATCTTTAACTTAAGCCAAAGTTGAGGATTGGTGGACTTAAGCTTCCCCGGTCTTCAGGTTCCCATAATTATAGGCGCGTCTTTCCTTAATGTCAAGGACGGGTCAGACGTATGTTAAATATCAAGGCGAATAAATTAGCCGTTGGCACTTCCTGTCTAAAGCCAAGTGGCTTCTGTGCCTTTCGACTATTTTCTTGTGAGAATTCAAGGCGATCGCCCCCTCATAAGTTGGGTTTCGTATCTCAACTCAGCCCCAAAAGGATTTACCAAAAAGCACTTAGCTGTAATTGTAATAATAATCATGGTAATTATAAGAACTTTTCTTATGGTTGTTAGCAACTATACCTAATATGCTAGTAGAGGATTCTTCCAGGGAATTTTTAACCTCTGCTATGGCAGGTCTATTGGTTTTATGCATTGCAACTACCAGTAGTAATCCGTCCGTTTGAGATGCCAGCAGTTTGGCATCCACAAGGCCGGAAAGGGGAGGAGTATCATAAATCACCAGATCAAAATTTTTATGCAGGGAAGTCATTATTTGTTTCATTTTCTCCGATGAGATCAATCTCATTGGGTCTGGTGGTGTGGATCCACTGGTAATAACAGATAGGGTTGGCAAATCAGGAACATGTTGTATTACCTCTTGTACAGCAAGATTAGATGTAATCATATTGCTGAGACCAACTACATTTGGTAAATTAAATCGCTTATGCTGTTTAGGCACACGTAGATCAGCATCCACAAGTAAAACCCTCTTGCCCAAGGAAGCAGCTACAAGTGCTAGATAGGAGCTAATGGTACTTTTACCTTCACCCTTAATCGCAGAGGAAACAGTTAGGGATTTAATAACCTTGTCAGAATTGAGCAGTTGAATATTGGCGTAGAGAACCTGTAATGACTGCCACATACGTCCCTCACCATAATAGCCATAACCATAATAGCCCTTCTTCCGAGCTTTTTTGGACTGGAGAAAGGGAATGGAAGGTGACTCACTCTTCCCCTTTTGGGGAGTTAGGGAAGTGATGGACTCACTCATGTTTCTTATTTTGGGGACAATTCCTAACAATGGCAACTTGGTTTTTTCTCGGAGGGTAGTGGGATCGTGATAGGTCTCATCCAGTTTTTCTAAGAGAAACCCAAAACCCAAACTTACTGCAGCAGCAGCGAATATTCCTGTCCATAAATCCCGTAATCTGTCAGGAAGAATTGGCACTTCTGAAGTAGCTGGAGACTGGATTAATTCCCAGGGTATTTCCGTTTGGGCTACTTCAATGAGGAGTCTTTCTCTTGCCTCTAAAAACCGGTTTAAGCTTTCATTTGCCAATTGTAAATTACGTTGTAATTCTTCATATTGTTTAGCTAGAACAGGTAATATTTGGAACTTTGACTTAACTTGTTGTTCAGCTTTAATTATTTCTTGCCTTTCTATCTCCATCAAATTAACTGTACTGGCAATCTCATCCATTTTCAAGGATATATATCGCTTTTGTTCATCTTCTATAATTGGCAATAGACTTTCTCTTTTTTCTTGTAATGTTTTGACGTAGGGATTATCTGGTTGAAATCTCACTGATTCCCCAGCTAATTGAGTTTCTAATTGCCTGAGTTGACCTACCAACCCACCATAGATAGGGGCTGAGTTTAACAATGCTCGCTGTCCTTGAGGTGTCAATAAACTAGAATAACTAGCCCTAGCTGTAATTAACTTTTGTTCAATAGCAGTTCTTTGTGCCTCTATACTTTGGATTTGCCCCACTACGTTAGTGGACTGATCACCTGGATTGACAAACCGATATTTTTGCCTGAACATTTGCAGATCTAACTGCAACTTGTCCACTCTATTTTTGATAGCAGGCAATTGTTCATTTGTAAATGCTACCCCTTGACTCAGTTTGGTTTTACGTTTTTCCAGACTGTATTGCAAATAAAATTTAGATAGGGACTGTAATACCGCATCAATTATTTCAGGCTTTGTACTTCTATATTCAACCTGCAATATTTTTGTTTCCCCTAATCTACGAATGTTTAAACCTCCGATTAGGGAATTGTATGTTAGTTCGGGATAGGAGGATTGCAATTGTGGTATTACCTCACTAATTATTTCCTGACTTTTGAGAACCTCAATTTGGCTGGGGTAATCCAGTGCACGAGAACCCCCAGCAACTTCAAAGGGTAATAATAAGTTTTTGTCACTGCTCAAAGGTTCGACAAGCATCTTAAAACTACCTTGATAAATCTCTTTCGTGTTGAATGAGGAATAAATAATTCCAGACATTACCACGGATGACAATGCTATGACTGGCAGAGCGCGCCTTTTGAGGAAGGATGTAAATTCTAGGAGATTATTTTCATTGGCTGGGGGTTGAAATAAGGGCAAGCTCTGGGGATATAGGCCCCCAGACGGAAGGTTAATCCTGCTGTTTTCTCTCCTGGGAGTAACTACTGTTTGATCTTGATTGTTCATAGACCTATCATACCTGTCATATCTATTATTACATTGACCTTAGGTTACTTAATTTTTTGTCGTTACATCTTCTCGCCATGATTTCCATAATTATTTTGGTATACTTCATGGTTAC
Organism: Raphidiopsis brookii D9; assembly: GCA_000175855.1. Classification (GTDB taxonomy): domain Bacteria; phylum Cyanobacteriota; class Cyanobacteriia; order Cyanobacteriales; family Nostocaceae; genus Raphidiopsis; species Raphidiopsis brookii. Next base: position 34,025 of record ACYB01000042.1, on the reverse strand, counting down.
TTTTTCCCGGGTAAAATTAGATTCCAAATAATTTCTACCCGCCTTGCCCATCTGCTCTACTAATTGCCTATTCTTACTTAAATCCCAAATAAAATTAGCCAAGAATCTGCCGTCTCCATTGTCTATACCTATTCCAAATTTACCACTGGCTACCATCTTTCGCACATAAGATTCCCGATCGCAAATTGTCGCTACCGGTCTACCACTGGCTAGTGCTGGATACAACTTACTAGGTGCTACTAAATTATATACTTTACGATTTAAACTAACTAAGTGTAAATCACAGGCAGTTAGGGAATAGGGTAGTGTGGATTTATGCTGGTATGGCAGAAACAAAACATTGGTTAATCCCATAGTGGTCACTTTCTCTATTAGCTCATGGATTTTTGCCCCACCACCAATAAAAACAAATTGGATATTTTCTGCCTGGGCTAAGAGTTGGACAGCTTGGATAATTGTATCTATTTCATGACATCTACCGATGTTACCAGAATATAAAACGGTAAACTTATTGACTAAGTTATGTTCCCTGGCAAACCAGTTATCTTGTTTTTCTATGGGGATTATCAATTTGGAGTCCGCCCAACTGTGAATTACTGAGACTTTCTCTATTAGTTGGGGATAGTGTTTAAGTAATATTATTTTCATATCGTCAGTTAAAACGATAATATGTTCGGAATTATTCCAAGTTCTTCTGTTTAGCTCTCGCCACACCTTAACTAACCAATGGTCTTTTTTAACCACATTTAAGGCGATCGCCACATCTGGGTAAATGTCATAAATTAAACAAATATAGGGAGACCTACAAATTATTTTTACTAGATATGCTGCCCATGTTAAAAAGGGAGGTGCAGAAGTTAATAAAAATAGGTCATACTTATAAAAATTAAAGATAATATGGAAGAAGGCACGGACAGTAAAAATTATGCCATTGAGAGTTTTACCACGGATTCTTTTTGACCAAAATCGGGTAGCACGGGTTCGTCTAATATGTACACCTTCCAGGTACTCTCTTGATGGGGCCTTATCTACACTGTAGGCATAACCTGGTTGTCCCGTAAATACCTCAACCTTTAATTTCTCCTGATTTAATTGCCTGACTAGTTCTTCTATTAGTTGTCCCGTAGCTGCATAATCTGGGGGAAAAAATTCCGTAATTACCAATAATTTTTTAGCAGTTGTCTGCTTTTGATTCCCATGTAAATGGATTTCTTTACCTAAACTATTCTGAGTTAATTCTGTCTCGCTCATGGTAGCCACCTGTTGTTTTACGTTTTATGACCCATTTCATTGTCTCATGAAAGTGAATTCAACCTCTTTCCCCTTCTATGAGCCGTATACTCAGCAAAATTTCTGCTAAAACCCTTTGAAGGGTATAATGCCACCCATGCCAACCGTCAAAAATTGCCCCCTTAATAATTAAGCAATAAACTAGAATGATTGGCGGGGCTAATATTTTGTATTTACGAAGGCGATCGCCCGGACTGAGTTTATGGTTAGGTGTTTCCAGAAGTTTTTTACTTTCAATAATCATGTAACGATCTTGCGCCCATAGCCAGCGACTTAATGCTTTGCGATCATCATGATGAATATATCCTTGCAATTGAATGGATTTACCTTCGTTTTTCAGTAGTTGAGTGTGACCATCACCAGTATAGATTGCCTTGTTTTGGCGAAAAAGCACTTGACGAGGCGGAAGTATAGCACCTCGTAAAGGTTTACCAAATACGCAGTACTTAAATCTCACAAAGTAGCCATCAATACTATCAGTATCCAAGGGCAAATTTTGAATTTCAGTGATTAGTTGATCAGTCAACAAGTAGTCAGCATCAAGAGAGAGAACCCATTCTGATCTCACCTGCTTTAGTCCGTAGTTCCATTGATTAGTATGAGTATCAAATTTTCGTTCAAAAACTTGTACTTGGGCATATTGGCAAAGTATTTGTAGGGTTTCATCTGTGCTGTAACTATCAATAACAATAATTTTTTTAGCCCAGGTGAGTTTTTTGAGAGTCCGGTCAATATTGGGTGCTTCGTTGTAAGTAAGAATAAGGGCAGTGATTTGTTCCAGCATAGTTAACATAGGTATATAAAATCCACTAGAGACAATTAGAGAGAATTTTAACCAAGGGAGAAATTACATCATTACTGTGACTAAACAGTACCATTATAAAAAATTAGAAAGTCTCATTACATCTATCAAAAGATATATAAGAATACCTTAACCAAAAAAAAGTATGAAAAGGTAGGGCCGATGTAGTAGAGCTATAGTCACAATACAAAAACTCAAAAACTATACACAGCGTACATTCGACATCATAACACTATTACAGTACCTGCTACCATAAATAAATCAGATACTTTTACCCATGTTAATTACGTAAAATAAGTTATTAAAATATATAAATATAAATATTATCACATAAATTAGGTATTTTTTTATGTCAGTCTAAATTTCCCGACTTCCCTAAATACAAAAAATAACCTATGCTCTTCTGATAAGTTGAAATCAGCAGTTTTTTATATATATTTAAACCATGACAGTAAATCATCCCACAATTTTAGCTCTAGACTTTGATGGGGTCATCTGTGACGGACTCATTGAATACTTTGAGGTAGCATGGCGTACCTACTGTCAATTTTATCCATCTCAGCAAGAAATAATACCAGATGATTTAGCTTTGAGATTTTATCGTCTCCGTCCTGTGATTGAAACGGGCTGGGAAATGCCGATTTTAATTAAAGCTATAATTGATGGTTTTTCTGATGAGCAAATCTTACAAGACTGGCTAAAAATTGTCACAGAGATTTTAGAAACATCCCAGCTATCATCTCAAGAAGTTGGTAATAAACTGGATGGTTTGCGCGATCAGTGGATATCTAACGATTTAGGCGGGTGGTTAGGATTACATAGATTTTATCCAGGAGTGATAGAAAGATTGAAGCTTACCATTGATAGTGAAGTGGAATTGTTTATTGTTACCACTAAAGAGGAACGTTTTGTCAAGCAATTGTTAGAACAAGAGGGGGTTAATTTACCAGAAAAGGCAATTTTTGGTAAAGAAGTAAAACTTCCCAAATACGAAATTTTACGAGAATTAATTCGTACAACAGAATATCAACCAGCAAGATTATGGTTTGTGGAAGATAGATTGAAAACTCTACAACTGGTTCAACAACAATCGGATTTAGACAAGGTGGGGCTTTTTTTAGCAGATTGGGGTTATAATACCCAATCAGAAAGAGAAGCTGGACAAAATGACCCGCGCATTCAGTTGCTCCCACTTTCTCGCTTTGTGCAAGATTTTTCTAAGTGGTTATCCCACCATCTGTTGATGTGAATAATGTTAGATACCAATCATGTTAGATTTAACCAAACTAGCTGGGCAAATGCAGGGTTTAAGCCAGCACCTTTGCTCTGAAGTAGCTGAAAGTAACCGTAAGTTGGAGTTAGCAAAAGAAAATTTAAAAAAAGGCTTGCCAGTGTCAAGACGAAATAGTCAAGCGTCAGGAAAAATGGCGCGATCGCATTACTTTTGCCAATGCTACACCCCTAGAACCTCTAGACACTTGTATTCAAATTTCTACTCCCCCCAAACTACATACGATAATTGCTACGGACGGTTCTCAAATTGCTCCTAACCATCATGAAATTGCCTATTGCTACCTACTAAATATTGGAAGAGTGGTTTTATATTATGGACAAAATCGTCATCCCCTGCTAGATAGCTTACCAGAGATATTTTACCGAGAAGAAGACCTATACATTGCCCGTCAATGGGGTTTAAAAACCGAAGAATGGATGAGTCATTGCCGAACTGCTTCGGAAATTACGGTACTAGCTGACCTAGCCTGTAGCGTAAAAAACGACCATCCTTCCCTAGCGATGGTAGATGGCTCCCTAATCTATTGGTTTTTAGAACAGCTACCACTAGAAGCTAGGGATCAAATTTTACTACCTATCCTAGAAGCTTGGGGAAAGTTACGTCAAGCAGGAATCCCCATAGTTGGATATCTAAGTGCAGCTCGTAACAACGAAGCAAAAAATCTATTGCGTTTATTAAACTGTCCCTATCCCGTTCCCGACTGTATTAACTATTGTCCAGATCAACTAGATTACGTTCCCTGTAAAAAATTTGAAGGTTTGCGAGACACCACATTATGGGCCACCCAGCTCCAACCTGGTCAAAGGAGCGCATTATGGCGCAGCAATTCCCGGATTCTACAATTATATGATGATCAAGTCATTTACTTTTGTTATTTACATGTGGGCACAGAAATCGCCAGAATTGAGTTTCCAGCATGGGTAGTAAATGACCCTCAGATGATAGATCAAGCTCTGGGACTAGTATTAGCACAAATACAAAAGGGGTATGGCTATCCAGTGGCGATCGCGGAAGCACATAATCAAGCAGTAGTTAGAAGTGGGGATAGAAATCAGTTCTTCGCCCTTTTAGAAAGAGAGATGATTAAAGCGGGAGTTAAAAATGTTAGTATTTCCTATAAAGAAGCCAGGAAGAGGGGGAGTATTGCTTAGTCTTGTCCCCATTTCCACCTTCCTATCTAAACATTAAATCGGAATAACATCACATCTCCCTCTTGTACAATGTATTCCTTACCCTCACTTCTGACCAGACCTTTTTCCTTAGCAGCATTTATAGATCTATGGGTAACCAGATCCTCATAAGCAACGGTTTCTGCGCGAATAAACCCCCGCTCAAAATCAGAGTGAATGACTCCCGCTGCTTGAGGTGCGGACATTCCTGCATGAATAGTCCAAGCGCGGGTTTCCTTGGGTCCAGAGGTGAAATATGTCCGTAAACCTAAAAGAGCATAGGTAGCACGAATCAAAGATTTGAGACCCCCCTCTTGCACACCTAAAGATGCTAAAAAGTCAACCTTATCTGCATCAGGTAATTCTACTAACTCAGCTTCCACCTGAGCAGAGACTATTACCACTTGAGCATTTTCTTGTGCTGCGACTGCTCGTACCTTCTCCACAAAGTCATTACCTGTAGCTAGGTCATCCTCAGCTACATTAGCAGCATAGATAATTGGTTTACTAGTCAGCAGGCCTAAGTTTTTAATTACCGCAGCTTCTTCTGGAGTTAAACTGACTTGACGAACGGACTTACCTTCGTTGAGAGCTGCTACTAATTTATCTAAAACTGTAACTTCAAATTGCGCATCTTTGCTAGTTCGTGCTAGCTTGCGTGATCTTTCTATGCGTCTTTCAACTTGAGCCAGGTCTGACAGACCTAATTCCAAATTAATAATGTCAATATCCCGTACTGGATCCACCGAACCACTAACGTGAATAATATCATCATTTTCAAAACAACGGACCACATGCACTATAGCATCCACTTCCCGAATGTGAGACAAAAATTGATTTCCCAACCCTTCACCCTGACTAGCACCCTGCACCAGACCAGCAATATCCACAAATTCAACCCGCGCAGGTATAATTTGTTCAGAGCTGGCCAGTTTGGCCAGGACGTTTAACCGATCATCTGGTACTGCAACAATGCCTACATTCGGTTCTATGGTGCAAAATGGAAAATTAGCAGCTTCCGCTTTAGCGTTAGCGACTACAGCGTTAAATAGAGTTGATTTTCCAACGTTGGGAAGTCCAACTATTCCAGCTTTTAGCATTGTAGATTTGTAGATAATTAAGGTAAAAATTCCCACAACTGGAAGCTGGAGGATTTTTGCTTTCTGGGAACCTTTATGAGTTCCTTTTGTAACTATATCCCCAGCAAGCATTTTTAGGTTTGATATTCCTGTGATCTAGTTTATGCTTTATTTAACCCTCTAAATATTTTGCTTTTAATTTTAATTTCAACTACTATGATTATGCCATTACCCATTAACCTTGGAACTATTCTCCAAAATCGCTACCATATTATTCGTCTTTTGGGACAGGGGGGATTTGGTAGAACCTATCTAGCAGAAGACCAAGGACGTTTTAACGAACTTTGCGCTATCAAGGAATTGGTTATTTTAGACCCAGATTCATACAAGGGTAAAAAAGCTCAAGAATTGTTTGATCGGGAAGCATCCATACTATATCAAATTGATCACCCCCAAATTCCTAAGTTCCGAGAAAAATTTGCCCAAGACCAACGGTTGTTCCTAGTCCAGGATTTCGTGGGAGGGAAAACCTACCATACCATCTTAAATGAACGTCGTACTCAAGGTCAAAGTTTTACTGAAGCGGAAATACTATATTTATTACAATCTCTATTACCGGTTTTAGAGTATATTCACAAAGCTAAGATCATTCACCGGGATATTTCCCCCGATAATTTAATCTTACGCAGCACAGACCAAAAACCTGTGTTAATTGATTTTGGTGTTGTTAAAGAAGTAGCAACTAGGTTATCAACTTATTCTGTCCATCAATCTACTACAGTAGGTAAACCGGGGTATTCCCCCATAGAACAAGTCCAAACCGGAAAAGCTTATCCCAATAGTGATTTGTATGCACTGGCTGTTACGGCTATAGTTCTCCTCACCGGAAAAGAACCAGCGGATCTATTTGATGAAACTACTTTTGTTTGGAAATGGCAGCACTGGGTACAAGTTAGTCCTAAGTTCGCTCAGGTAATAAATCGCATGCTAAATCGTATCCCAGGCGATCGCTATCAAAATGCTAAGGAAGTTATTCTTGATTTAAATAATTTAGAAGTCTCAAGTCCCTTAAACCCTCCGGATCCTAATCTATCCTATTTACCCACTATTGCTATTAGTCATCCATCTCCTACCCCAACTAACTCACCTGAACCAGTAATATCACCTCACACTACTCATACTACTCATACTAATAGTTCGATTTTGGACAATACTTTGGCCGTGGTGACTATTGGTAGTTTTGTAGTTATTTTGGCGGGATTTGGTTCTTGGTCCCTAGTTAATTACCTTCGTGATCAAGGGTTATTTCCCCGATTATCCACCACACCCCAGAATTTTCCTTCCCCTGTAATTCCCAGATCTACACCCGATTCTACATTGACACTCACACCTAGCAAAACGGAACTACGGAGTTTAGCATGGGATTCATCTAATAATGCTAATGAAGAAGGAATAATCAAATTTGGGGAAGTAATTGAATACAGTTTTAGAGGTAGTCCAGGACAAAAGCTCACCGTGGGACTTAATGAGGAAAGTGGCGTTTTATTAACTATTCTTACTGCTGACGGTCAACCCCTTAGCATTGATGCTCAAAAAGTTACTAGCTATGAGGGAGTCTTAACAAGTAGGGGGAGGTTAACTATCCAACTGACTTTGTCTACAACAGTTCCTCAAAGTAACTATAGTTTATCTGTCGCTTTAGAAGCTCCAATTAAACGAGATCCTATTCCTCTTAGAACCACCATTCCTCCTAGAACTACCATTCCTACTACAACTCCTATTCCTCCTAGAACCACCATTCCTACTACAACTCCCACTCCTCCTAAAACCACCATTCCTACTACAACTCCTACTCCTCCTGTGGAAAATCCCATTCCCACTACAACTCCTACTCCTCCTCCTGTGGAAAATTCCATTCCCACTCCTCCTCCTGTGGAAAATCCCGTTCCTACTACAACTCCTACTCCTCCCACAGAAGAACCAACAGGTGAGGATGGGGTTTAATTTACTCTTGCAGTATTAATGCGGTATTAAGAAGTTTTCCACACATCTCACAAATATTTCTACCCCCACTGCTAAAGCTACTTCATCAAAGTCAAAGCGCGGATGGTGATGGGGGTAGTTCAACTGTTTCTCAGGATTAGCAGAACCCAAAAAGAAATAACAACCTGGAACCTCTTGCAAGAAAAATGACATATCCTCACTACCCATAATTTGACATTCATGGATAATATTCACCGGTGTTTCTACCACTTGTTCTGCTACCTTTCTCACCAATTGTGCCATCACCTCATCATTGATTACGGGTGGATAAAGATGTGTATATTCTAACTCGTAATTAGCCCCATGACTTTCGCAAATCCCCCGGATAATTTCCGTGATTCTTTGCTTGAAAAATTCTGCCAATTGACCATTAAAATATCTCACTGACCCGCTCATTCTTGCAGTATCAGCAATTACGTTCATTCTTGTGCCAGCATGAAGTTCACCAATGGTCACCACTGCTGAATCCAGGGGATTGACATTTCGAGCTACAATAGTTTGTAAAGCATTCACAATCTGAGCTGCAACCACAACCGAATCAATGGTCTGATGAGGTAAAGCTCCATGTCCACCTCTACCTAAGATTGTACAGTTAAAAAAGTCCACTGCCGCCATAAAAGGACCTGGACGAACCCCTACAGTGCCCACCAATAGATCATTCCATAGGTGGAGACCAATAATAGCATCCACATCAGGATTTTTTAATACTCCCTCATCAATCATTGGTTTAGCTCCACCAGGTCCCTCTTCTGCTGGTTGAAAGATGATTTTTACCTGACCACTAAAGTCTTGACGGTGTTTTTGTAGGTAATATGCTGTTCCCAATGCGATCGCAGTATGTCCATCATGTCCACAAGCGTGCATGATTCCATCCTGTTGGGAACAGTAGGATACCTTATTTTCTTCTTGAACTGGCAACGCGTCCATATCAGCACGAATAGCCAAAACCTTACCAGTGGCGGATCCTGTTCCTGTGATTGTAGCCACAATACCAGTTTGGGCAATACCGGTTTGATGCTCTATTTCCCAGGCTTGTAATTGCTCAGAAATAAACTGAGCAGTTAGTTTTTCTTGAAACCCCAATTCTGGTCTTTGATGTATTTTACGTCTCCATTCTATAAGTTGTGGCAACAGTGCACGGATTTGTAAACGCACATTAGGTAGATTTTGAGTACCAGAATTAGGGAGGGTAGAAATCATGGTTATAGTCAAAATTGGGAGAGTGGGAAGAATCGGGGCCAAAATGTGGGTTTTTCCACCGAGCAAGAGGAGGCCGTGATCATATCACAGCCTCCTAATTCTCCATCTTTACATAGTTCTGGCAAACTGTAAACAGAAATATAATTTTCTTTACAAATTACCGGTAATTTTTGAAAGTCCGCCAAAGTTTGAATTGTTTCCCCTTTGATCTTATGTGTCGCTAAAAACGATTGGTAAGCTGGTATGGTACTGACTACAGTCTTAAATAGGTTAGTTGCTATTTATTGATGTGTAGTCTTTTCATGCTGTCTCAGTGTTTCTTCTAGGGGAGTAGAAACGAATTTTTCTAGTTGTTCAATAGCTTTTTTCGTTTTTAGGTTCATAATCATCTAGGAAAGTAAATATTGAACTGTTTAATGCGATCGCGGATTTCCATGATTGAGATCTCCTTAATTACTCATTTCCAACATCTTTTCTATGGGTTTTAATGCTTGAACACGAATTTTCTCGGAAATAGTGATTTCTGGGGTCCGGTTCTTCATGGCTAAATATAGCTTCTCTAAGGTGTTTAATCTCATAAATGGACACTCGTTGCAATTACAGTTATTCTCAGGAGGAGCGGGGATAAAGTGTTTGCCCGGTGCTAATTTTTGCATCTGATGGATAATTCCTGGCTCCGTGGCAACTATAAACTCCACAGCAGGGCTTTTTTGACAATAATTGAGGAGCGCAGCAGTAGAGCCAATATAATCCGCATGACGCAAAACACTGCTCTCACATTCCGGATGGGCGATCGCCTGGGCGTGAGGATGTGCAATTTTTAACTCAACTATTTTCTTTTCTGAGAAGGTTTCATGTACAATACAGCTACCCTGCCATAAAATCATATCCCTTCCTGTTTGTTGGCTTACGTATTTTCCCAGATTGCGATCAGGAGCAAAAATTATCCCTTGGTCTTTAGGTATTTGCTGGACAATTTTGACCGCGTTGGAACTGGTACAGATAATATCGCTCATAGCTTTTATTTCAGCGGAGCAGTTAATATAGGAGATGACTATATGATCTGGGTGAGCAGCTTTAAATGCTGCAAACTTTTCCGGAGGACAACTATCAGCGAGGGAACAACCAGCATTTAAGTCTGGTAACAACACTAATTTATCAGGATTCAGGATTTTTGCCGTTTCCGCCATAAAATGAACACCGGCAAATACAATCACATCCGCATTGGTTTTGGCTGCTGCTTTTGCCAGTTGTAAAGAGTCTCCAACAAAATCCGCTATATCCTGTATATCTGGTTCTTGATAATAGTGAGCTAGTATTACTGCATTTAATTCGGTTTTTAAATTATTAATGGCAGTAAATAAATCCAGGGGTGGTTTGCTCTGGGTTCGAGCTAGTGTGGTTGTAAACACAATTAGGAACTACTTTTGTTATTAACTTAGTTAATTATAGTAGTTTTACCAAAAATGTTAAGTGATCAGGAGAATTTTTAATTATCTATGGCACCTTGCTTATCACCCAAGTCGCTACGAGCCAGCCCCCTATTTATGTAGGCGTTAACATAATAACAATACCTTAAGTAACTACAGCTGAATCTAGCATAACAATTGTGCCAGCGGTGGCATCCATTTCCACCCTGATACCAATGGGCAAAGTGACAATATTTTCCAGATGTCCAATTTGCAATCCCATACAAGCAGGGATTGCCAAAGATTGAACATGGTCGCGGATAACTTCTTCCAGGGTTAGGGAAGCATACCCTCCATCTGGTGGACAATTAGTACACTGACCAAAAATAAACCCCTGTAAATTTTGTAAAATTCCTGCCAATTTCAGGTGTGTTAACATCCTATCTATACGGTAAATATTTTCTCCCACATCTTCCACAAACAAAATTGCCCCTTCAAAATTGGGCAAATAAGCGGATCCTACCATGGCTGAAATAACCGAAAGATTTCCTCCGACTAAGCGCCCCTGTGCTTTTCCATGGGTAATGGTTTGAATACGGTTTTTTACCTTCATCAACCTTCCCCTATCGTCTGGGTCTGTTTCATTGCCAAAATTGAGCTTTTCCCCAGCAAACAGAACCCGTCGAAACCAATTTACCTGTTCAGCACGCCAGGATGTTAAACCGTTAGGACCATGGAAGGTGACTAAGCCAGTTTTAGCATAAATTGCTAAATTTAATGCCGTTAAGTCGCTAAAACCTACTAACACTTTGGGATTTTTCCTGATTAGTTGATAGTCCAAATAGGGCAAAATCCTGGCACCACCCCAACCTCCACGCATTGGTAATAACATGGAGATTTTACCATCAGCAAAAAACTGATTGATATCAGCTGCTCTCTGTAGATCTGTCCCCCCCAAATAGCCATAGCGTGCCAAAAGATGAGGAGCAACATAGGGAATCATTCCCAATGCTTTAACAGCATCCTGGACGATTTCTACTTCCTCTGGTAAAAAGGTAGCACCAGCAGGACTAATTAGACCAACGCCATTACCAGTTTTTAGTCTCCGTGGTTTGATAGTACTATTAGTAGTGTTTCCCAGGGTAGGGAAGCTGTAACCTATTGAAGAAAAGCATACTAGACTGGCCAGAGAAACATTAAGCAGTTGACGACGGTTTAATTTCATTGCTGAAGAAACTAGTTTTTAAAGATTAGAACCCGTTATGGCTCTTTTCATGGTTTGAAATATGTGAGTTTGGTCCACTAAACCACGTCCACCCGGTATGGTATAGGTAGACCCAGTACTGTCTGTAAATTTTACGTTTTGTCCTGCATATATGGTTAAATTACCGGAATAAGCTCCTTGATAATAAACAGGCACAGGTCTTCTAGTATGATTACCCCACAAATACTTTTGGTTAGGATCTGACCCCCAAAAATGACCAGCATCCCTGGGGTTGTGTTCATTCCCAGGGTGATTACCCAGAAAAATGTCCTTTTTCCACTGAGCAGATTCTCGGTGAGAATTATTATTGAATTGTGAATTCCTTAACCAAAACCCCATTTAAGAATATATCTGCTAAACCCTCAGCCATTTGTTGCATTTCCTGGGGAGACCCATGGGGATCAATTAGGGTTTGATGAGAAAAACCTGCGATCGCAAACATTCCTAAAAACACTTTAGCAACCAATTTAGCATCCATTTGACGATAAATACCCCTATCCATAGCGGTTTGGAAGAATGCTTCTGTAACACTGGTCATTTTATCAATCACTTCAGTTTGGATGCGATCCTGCAAATCTGGATGAAACTGCACCTCCATGAAACAAACTCGCATCAAATCAACATTCTTTTGCATGTTCCACATTCTGCGACGCATAACTTGGGCTATGGCTTTATAACTACCCATTTCACTCAATTCTGTCAGTAGGTCCGTGAGAATTTCTACCCAACCATTGGTCGCTACCTCTACCAGAATTGCCTTTTTATTGGCAAAATGACGAAAGAGTGTACCCTCAGCAACTCCTGCAGCGTGGGCCAAGTCACGGGTGGTAGTGCCATCAAATCCCCCGGAAGCAAATAAACGCAGTGCTGCTATAAGAATGCGGCTACGGGTTTGAGCTTCTGAAGGAGAGGAATAATGAGAAACTGGCATAGAGTTATTCCTGTGTGTTAGGGAACACGAATTTTATCTGCATTGTCTAACATGAAAGTTAGGAAGCACGGAAAGCTTAATACAAGATTAATGCTTTGTGTGCTAACTGACCCGAATTTTAAAGAAGTGTAAATTTACTTGAATTTTTGCTATGAGCCATTGGATTTTGACTTCTACGAGCCGTTTTCTAGTAATAACCCTAGCATTTTTCTTATTTTGTGGTAATTTTCCCATTCAAACAGCGATCGCCCTGCAGGGTAATCAAACTTCGATTAAGCCCTATTTAGACCGCGTTGTTAAGCAACTAACAGAGTTTACTTTAGATAACGGTCTAAAGTTTATTGTTTTGGAAAGACATCAAGCACCCGTGGTTTCTTTTCTGACTTATGCAAATGTTGGGGGGATAGATGAACCAGATGGACAAACAGGAATAGCTCATTTTTTAGAACACTTAGCTTTTAAGGGAACCAAGCGCATTGGTACAACAAACTACACAGTGGAGAAGCCTTTATTAGACAAGTTAGAGCAATTAGACAATCAAATTAGATCTGCCAAGAGTGAAAATAGAACGGAAGAACTAGAAAAGCTACAAAAAGAGTTTAAAGCTGTAGAAGCTCAAGCTGGGAAATTGGTGAAACAAAATGAAATAGGTCAAATAGTTGAACAAGCTGGAGGTGTGGGTTTAAATGCTAACACTTCTAGTGAAGCAACCCGTTACTTTTATAGTTTTCCTGCTAATAAATTGGAGTTGTGGATGTCTCTGGAATCAGAAAGATTTTTAGAACCAGTATTCCGAGAATTTTATAAAGAAAGGGATGTGATTTTGGAAGAAAGACGAATGCGGGTAGAAAATTCTCCCGTAGGGTTAATGGTTGAAAAATTCACCGATGTTGCTTTTAAAGTTCACCCTTACCGGAGACCTGTTATTGGTTATGATGAAGATATTCGTAACCTTTCTCCAGCTAATGTGAGGGAGTTTTTTAACAAGTATTATGTTCCCAGTAATTTAACTATTGCGGTGGTGGGTGATGTTAACCCTAATCAGGTTAAAAGATTGGCCAAAATTTATTTTGGTAGATATCCAGCTAAACCGAAAGCACAAGCTAAAATTGCCCCCGAACCTAAACAAACCAGCACCAGAGAAATTACCGTAAAACTACCCTCCCAACCTTGGTACTTAGAGGGCTATCATCGTCCCAGTATAACTGATCCCGATAATGCTGTTTACGATATTATTAGCAGTTTACTAAGTGATGGTAGGACTTCACGACTGTATAAATCCTTGATTGAAACCCAAAGAGTGGCTTTGGTGGCTGAGGGGATTAGTGGTTTTCCAGGGGACAAGTATCCCAATTTAATGTTATTTTATGCCCTGACAGCACCAGGCCATACAGTAGATGAATTGGCGATCGCCCTAGGTCAGGAAATTAGTAAATTGCAAACCCAGTTCGTATCTGAGAAAGAATTAGAGCGAGTTAAAACACAAGCTAGAGCAGGTTTACTGAGGAGTTTAGATTCCAACATGGGTATGGCACAGCAACTATTGGAATATGAGGTGAAAACAGGTTCTTGGCAGAATTTATTTAAGCAATTGGATGACATTACAAAGGTTACCCCTGCGGATATTCAAAGGGTAGCACAATCAACCTTCACAGCGGAAAATCGCACGATTGGTAAATTACTTTCTCAAAAATCATAGGTATAGAGGACGAAAACAGAACCATGGTCAGGAGTAAAAAATTGAAATTTTCACGCAATATTTTCCCCAAATTGGGTAAAACTTGGCAATTATTTTTTGCCTTAGTAATTGCCTTAGTATTGACCTTGAATTTCTCCAGGGTAGCAACAGCAGCAGCCAAGCATTATACCGACTTACAATTCAATTCTTTACCGGGAATTAAACTGCCAAAGTATGAGCGATTCCAATTAAACAACGGTTTAGTCGTCTATTTAATGGAAGATCATGAATTACCCCTAGTTAGTGGAACAACCCTAATTAAGACTGGTAGTCGTTGGGAAGCAGGAGATAAAGTCGGTTTAGGTGACATTGTAGGTTCACTGATGCGCATTGGGGGGACTGCCAAACATTCCCCGGATCAACTAAATGAAATTTTGGAACAAAGAGCAGCATCCGTAGAAACTGACATTAGTGAAAGTGCTGGAACTGCCAGTTTTGAAAGTTTAACTGAAGATTTAGAAACTGTGTTCGGGTTGTTTACAGAAGTCTTACGAGAACCAGCTTTTGCTCCGGAAAAGTTGGAATTGATTAAAACTCAAATTAAGGGAAGTATTACCCGTCGCAATGATGACTCTGACAATATTGCCAGTCGGGAGTTTCGCAAATTAATCTATGGTCAAAATAGTCCCTATGCACGCACTACAGAATATGCAACTCTCGATAAAATCCAGCGAGAAGATGTGATTAACTTCTATCGGAAATATTTCCATCCCAATAACATAATCCTGGGAATTGTGGGGGATTTTAACCCGAAAAAAATGCGCTCTCTGATTCAGACTAAACTGGGTGATTGGCAACCTAATCTCAATATTGCTAAAACCCAATTACCACCAGTGCAGCAGGCTAATTTAAGTGGGTTATTCTTTGTCAATCAACCACAACTGACACAGAGCAGCATTTTAATGGGACATTTGGGCGGAAAATTCAATAGTCCAGATTATGCAGCATTAGATGTAATGAATGGCGTGCTAAATGGGTTCGGAGGAAGACTATTTAATGAAGTGCGATCGCGCCAAGGTTTAGCCTACTCTGTATATGGCTCATGGAATCCCCGTTTTGATTATCCGGGTATGTTTATTGCTGGTGGACAAACCCGTTCCGATGCTACAGTACAGTTTATAAAGTCTATTCAATTAGAGATTGAGCGCATTCAAAAACAACCAATAACAGCGAAAGAATTAAGGTATGCTAAGGAGTCCACCCTAAATTCTTTTGTATTCAATTTTCAGGACCCAGGTCAAACCCTGTCACGGTTAATGCGTTATGAATATTATGGTTATCCTGCTGACTTTCTGTTTCGTTATCAAAAAGCGGTCACAAAAACCACAGCTACAGATGTGCAAAGAGTGGCTCAAAAATATCTCAAACCAGAGAATTTAGTTACGTTAGTTGTGGGAAATCAAGGTGCCATTCAACCACCATTAACCCAGTTAGCAGGTAAAATTACACCGATAGATATCACCATTCCCGGATCTCAAGACACAGGATCAAAAATCAACTGAAAAGTAAATCTCTTTGAGAGATAGCAAACCAGTTTAAAACTCTTACCCCACTGATAAATCCCAGAGTTTCTAGCTCATAGAGTGGGGTAATTTAGAGACAATAAGCCTGAAATTATGTCCATAAACTTGATGTTGAAAGGTTGCAATTTCGAGAGATGATTTCAGAACAATAAAAAAAAGAATTTGAAATTCAGATCTCACGAGGTGATGCAAAAATGGACATAAAAATCAGTGATCTATACCCCAATGGTGATGGCGACCTTTTGCAAGAAGTTACTCCTGGCGAAATGGTTAATATCAAAGGAGGTGTAAGACGAAGAAGGAGAAATCCTAATTCGGTCGAGAGTGTTGATATTTCCCAAGTTTTAGGACGTGTCAACGACAACCTAGAAAGATGGAGAGCCGAGATTGATGACACCCTAGATGAATTGAGAGATTCAGTCACCTTCTAACCTTTGAGTTAAGTTTTTACTAATTCTTATTATTCCTCCCTTGCTGAAGGGGGATTTATTATTATATATCAGGTAGCTGTTTTTAAAAACAGATTGATCATCATTCGAGAAATTATCGCTAATCTAATCAGAGATTGATATGGAACCAGCGATATAAAAGGACATTAAATCATGAGTAATGTCCAATCAACACAGTTCAAACCCTTGATTTTTTAAATTTTCTCCCATAAAAATAGGAGTATCGGTTGAGCAAATCTCAAATGCTCCCATATTCACCAGTAAGAACAAGTTTTCTAGGAGGAAATTATGGCAAGTATCAAATTGGATCAATTGCAAAGTACTGGTTCTGAACTGTTCCAAGATTCCGAAAGTTTTCTCAATGATATGAGCGATATCAACTCTATTTCTATCCATGGTGGATTCAACTCCACTGTAAGTGACATGTCCATATTCACCAAACTAGCAGAAGCATTTGTCAATGCCTACGGTATTGCTCATATTGCCTATTTGGCTAAGTCTTATAGCAGTGGAGTATAAAACTAAAACACTGTTGATTTTGGCAATGTCTATCACTAGCAATCAGTCTTTGAGGAGGAAATTATGGCAAGTATTAAGCTTGGTCAACTGGAAACCACTGGTTCTGAATTATTCCAAGATTCCGAAAGTTTTCTCAATGAAATGAGCGATGTCAATTCTATCTCTGTTTATGGTGGTGGATCTGATTTCGGTGATATATCCGTATTCACCAAATTAGGAGAAGCATTTGTCAATACTTACGGTATTGGTAATATTGCTTATTTAGCAAAATCTTATAGTGATCATGATTATTATTGGTAAGAAAATTACCAGATCATTTATTGGTCACTTCTGGTTCACTCGTAGTAAGTCAATAACAAATCCTTGGGGAGGAAATTATGGCAAGTATCAAACTGGATCAATTGCAAGCCAATGGTTCTGAACTGTTTCAAGATTCGGAAAGTTTTCTGAATGAAATGAGTGATATCAATTCTATTTCTGTCCATGGTGGTGGATATTATGATTTCAGTGATATGTCCGTATTCACCAAATTAGCAGAAGCATTTGTCAATACCTATGGTATTGGTAATATTGCTTATTTAGCTAAGTCTTACAGTGACTACAACTACTAATGCACTGGAATAATTAGCTAGTTTGGCTTTCCTGTTGAATTTGATTCCAGGAGAGCCAATCAAAAAAGCTCTAGGAAAACTTTAACTATTAATATCAATGGCTAAGATTATTATTAATGATCTGGCGCCTATTAACTCGGAAACATTCATTAATGATCTGAATAATCATAATTCTCAGGCTGTTTTTGGTGGTGAAAATCCTTATTTTGATGGACTGTTCAATTTTGGCATCAAAACCCTTGAGTTTATGGTTGTTATTACAGCTATTAATGCCATTTCTTTTCTAGCATATTCTTTTCGAGAATAACATATCATCTGAAAGTCATGCCATTTGTTTTAAGTTCTGAAAACGTTTTTCCTTACCTGATTTCTCAAAAAATTTGCACTCAAGAAGAGCAATCAGCCAGCAAGATTGATCTCAAATCCGCTAAAAATTTTAATCTATTACTTACTTTGCCTGATAACCGTCAATTATTGGTGAAACAAGAACGTATTAATCGAGAGGGTAAAACCAGTGGTGAGTTTATAGATGAATGGCAAGTTCATAATTTTTTTCAGACATTTTCAGCAGTAAATCATCTCCGTTCATCTCTATCAGAAGCAATACATTTTGATCAAGCCAATTCCATACTTGTCTTCAACTATCTCAGAGAATATCGGGATATAGGTGAGTTTTATGCTCGAGAAAATTTATTTCCCATGACAATTGCTCGCTCCCTAGGGGAAATATTAGCATCAATTCATCGGTTGACTTTAGATAGTCCAGAATATGAAAATTTCTTCCAAAATCCTGAGGTCACCAGAAAAAATAAAAATTCTCACTTACATGAGGGAATACCTAGAATTACACCAGAACTATTTGGTCATCTGACTGCAGATGGTTTAAAATTCTTTTCCTTGTATCAGCGTTATGACAATTTAGGCAAAGCAATTTCCCAATTGGGTCAATCTTATCATGCTTGTTGTTTAACCCATAATGACCTGAAACTCAATAATATTCTCCTGTCTTTAAATTGGGAATCTACAATAAATCAATCATCCGGTAATAATGGAGGGGGAAAAATAATTCGCCTCATTGATTGGGAACGTGGTAATTGGGGAGACCCAGCAAGTGATTTAGGTTCCATAATTGCTAGTTATTTACAAATTTGGCTATATAGTATGGTAACCAGTCGAACCATAGCAATCGAAGAATCTCTACGATTAGCAGCTATTCCTTTGCACTTAATACAACCCTCCATAGCAGAATTAGTAGGTGGTTATTTAAATAGCTTTCCGGAGATTTTAGAACGTCGACCTAATTTTTTGCAATTAGTTGTACAGTTTACTGGCTTTTCATTAATTACGTCCATCCAAGCTAAACTGCAACACGAAAAGACTTTTGGTAATTCTGGCATTGCTATTCTTCAGTTAGCCAAAACTCTGTTGTGTCGTCCTCAAGCATCCCTCGGCACAATTTTTGGGGAGGACATTAATTTTAGATCTAATTAAGAGTTTTGCTAAAAGGTCAGTAAAGGGGACTTTGTTGTTTTTATCTATAGGTGACAAAACTATGCAATTATTAAATTCTCGCAAATTTCAGTTGACACAACTTCCTGAGCAGTTGCAAGATTCTCTACAGGATATGGTTAGTCACATTCAAATTGAGTCTTATTACTCTATTAAACATACACGCTACAAACATTCAACCATGCCAGATTCTGTAATTTCTCAGTTTCAAAAGCTACCTTTACAGATACAGCAGCAACATTTAAAATTTCAATTGCGTAACTTTATATACAGCAACTATTATAACGTTAACACAAACAATAAATCAAGTACAGATGAGAACGTAAACAGCAGTAAATTAAATAAACAGCTTGAAAACAATAGTTTATTTGGGGTAGATCTAGAATTTTATGATCGTCTACACAATGGGAACAAAGGTAAAGGTTACTGGAGTCCCAATTGGGAGATTGTCAAGGAAGAGACAGACGGTACCTTAGCAGTCTATAAGAACGGATTAACACTGCATGTTGACCCCAATATACATTTATCACCAACAACTCAAAGTCTCAGCGCTGGAAAGACTATATCCGTTAAAATGCCGAAAAATCTGGTACAAAATGGCTTTTATATGGCCGTAGCTAATGCGGGAACTCAAAACAACCTGGAGATTACGCGCATTTACTTTAATATAGCAGCTGAAGGAGCACCAACAGTGATGGAAAGTGTAACGGAATATCTTAATGATCTTGATATTTCATTCTCTTTTAAAGCATTATATGAACCCAGCGATTATCAACGTTACGATTCAGCTGTCCTCTATTTTAATAAAAGTCAACATCAGACCGTCTGGCCAGTGTTGCAAAAAATTTATGCAGAAAATGAATTATACTTTCAGCAACCGGTTCCCATGTTTACTAAAATACTAGCACCTGGATTGGGTTGTGCTGAAGAACCAGAGCAGAAATTTGGCGACCAAGAGAGCTTCGGTACTCACCGCTGTCAAATTATTGCTAATGGATTAATTGAAGCCTGGCTAGCGGGTAATCATACTCCAGAGGACCGCATAAGTGCTATCTTTGAACAGTTTGCATTACAAAACATCCAGTTACAACATCCTTATCTCAATCCCCATTCTCAGGATATTTATACTCCCTTTTTTTAAAAACGGTCTAGGACCTAGCTAGACGACAAGATGTTGTAATAAATATTGCCTAGCCAGGAGGGCACTAATTGCCCCGGTCGCTACGCAACGATGTGGTGCTAATTCTCCCTCTGATTGAAAAGGTTCACCATCAAGGATAGATCGCCAACTTTTCCTGCTAGATGGATCGTAATCATACTCATGCTCAGAGAAACATATAGATCCCCCATGACGTTCAAACCAGCTTGAATCCTGAATATACAGTAAGGTCAAAAACTCAGGTCGCAAACAGAGTAAATCCATCCCGATCCCTGTAATCTTAAGGGTTGCACCACCCTGGTCTAATAGGGTTTTTAGGTCAGCGATTTCAGGGTAGGATAAGGGATTAAAGTCACCTTCTTCATAATTAAATAGCTCTTCAGCTACTTCTTTCAAGATAGTCTTCTCTAGGTTGTAGGAATCCGGATCAAAGGGATCAGTACCCGTGGGCTGAAAAACCATCGATGGAACAATATGGTATTGACCTGCACCATCAGCAACTTGGTCTGATCGCCTACGTAAAAAGTAACGGGCGTTGCTGAATTAGGGTATGATAAGAGGAAAAAGCGATCACTGGTAGAAATAGAGTAATCAAGGTAAAAATATGATTCAGTGTCCAGAATGTAAGTCAAGCAAGATTAATAAAAATGGTCATAAAAAAGCAAACAAAATTATATTTGTAAAAACTGTGGTAGACAATTTATTGATAATTACGAAACCCACAGAGGATATTCAGAAGAGACAAGAAATGGATTAATTGAAGCCTGGCTAGCGGGTAATCATACTCCAGAGGATCGCATAAGTGCTATCTTTGAACAGTTTGCATTACAAAACATCCAGTTACAACATCCTTATCTCAATCCCCATTCTCAGGATATTTATACTCCCTTTTTTTTAAAACGGTAAAAAACCTTCCCACCCCTAGAAGTGGGAAGAATTTAGAGAAGACCCTAAAAAGAAGACTTCAATTTTAGTTTTTTGGGTCGTGAAAAATCAGGATAAATTACAGTGTATTAAGTTGTGAAACTTCTCCAGTTGCAGGAGTTTCCAAAGTGTGTTTTTCAGCTTCTTCCCAGATTTTTGTTGCCACTAGCATCAAGTTTAACAAACTTGTACTCAAAGCTAGTAGACGCAGGTAAAGAAACCTTAACACTCCAAGTAGGATAACTAACAGGAGAAAGCTTAACACCGGAAGTGGGTTCCCAATTGCCTAGTAAGGGACTATTACCAACCAAATACACATTCTCACCTGGTTTTGTAGTCGCATTTTTAGCTGTGAAAGTCACATCAGTTTGGGGTTTATCACAAGCATAACGTTGACAAACCACATCCGGAGCATCACTTTTACCATCTTTAACGGCTGCAATCAGGTTAATATACTCACCCATAGCCCAGCTAAGAGGACGTATAGAGCGTGTAGAAGTACCAGGAAGATGAGATGCAGGGGTAATTGTTTCCCAACCTGTAATGGTAGTGCTGTTATTCCAAACTTGCTCAGGAATAAATCCTGCTTCTGAAGACATGACTTTCAGATCTTTGAGATATTTTTGACCAGCACATCCCGCACCAGATTTGGCAATCTCATAAATACCACGTTCAGCGGTGAAAATTGGCCACAAACGACCACGACCACTAGTATCAAAATTGCGATCGTCATTGTATTCGCCATAACCATCGTAGTTATAGCGGAACCAAGCTTCAGCTTCTACACCATCTTTGGTAATGGTTTGCTTGAGAATTTCATCGTATTCAGGAATGGTTTCTAAAATTGTCCAGTCATTGGCGCTCATCACCCCTAAACGTACCAACTCTAAAAATCCACCATCGATGATATAGCGCTGATCATGGGTTCCCCCACCATTACCATAGGTTAACCGTACACCATCATTGGGATTTTTATCACTAGTAATCCGTACATAATACTGCTTATTACCGTGATAACCAGTGGTTGTAAAAGTCCAATTGGCAACGTTATTACGCCACTCATCAGCTTTTTTGAGATAGTACTTAGCTGCTTCTGGATCATTGGATTTTTTAGCCAAGTCAGCTGCACAGACTAAACCAGCAATTTCTGCAGCAATGGTGGAAGGTGAGTAACCACGCATTTCTTCCCAACGTTCTTGCTGGGTGTATGGTCCATAGTTAGCTAAATATTCTGCTGCTAACTTAATTTTGGGCCACAAATCAGTGCGGTTAAGTTTCCAAGCCAAGATGATGGGCATTCCAGTTTGATCCATCTGGGTGCCATTCCAATATATTCTACCATCCACATAGTTATTTTGGGGAAAGCGCCCAGGACGGGAATAAGGCTCATCACTGGTTTTAGTCTGCATCTGAATGTTGAAAAAGTAATCAACAGCTTCATTAGCTGACTCTGTGTCACCAGCAGCAATCAAAGAACTGGCAAATTTAAACAAGTCCCGGGGCCAAACTAAATGATAACCACCCTGATTTTTATCAGTATTAGTTTCCCCCCAAGGTGTTGCAGGACCTGCTACCATGGCACCATTAGTCTTATCTTGAATACTCTTGAGATTCATGGCTGCCAAGTAATACTGATCATCAGCTAATCCATTTTGATCACTGAGTTTATCCGTATAGGCTACCCATTCTTTGGTATAATCACTTTCTACAGTAGCCAAATCAGTATTTAGAGTAGCATTTACTACATCTATAGCCGCTTGCTCACTGTTACCGAATCCCAAGACTACATCAAAAGAAATCTTGGCACCAGTGGTATTGCCAAAATCTACCCAGCCAATTTGAGCGACGTTACCACCAACAGCATTGTTATAATGCCAGTTCATGGTTTTGTCACCTGCTCCAACAAAAAGGTCAGTATAACCATCGCTTTGACCCACAAAGCCATTAGATACCATTAAGGTGCCATCAATCTTCTTCCAAGGTAGTGAGGTCGTGACAGCTGAAGAGGTAGAATTAGGCTCAGAAGCTGCTAGGAAAGTTCGACCATTGGATGACAGGGTGCGAGAGTTGTCTCCACCTGTTGCTTGTGGTCCACTGCAAGCATTAGCAGGACTCCCACTACCTGAATTGTTGATAGAAGGATTATTCAGCAGGTAGAGGTTATAGTCTTGGACTGTTTTTCCCGGTTCAAGAGTAGCGAAAGTAACTCGTTCAATTACAGTAGGACGATTGGGATCACTAAAAAATCTCTTAGTGATTTGCCAACGTTTGTCTTTATCTGTAGTTATGACTTCCCACACCATTGAGCGTTTATTAACCTGGGTAACCTTATGGTCCTGCTTGCGTTCTTCGTCACCCCAGGTTTTTTTGGCATCGGTAACTAAAAACTGTAAGTCAACATTTTGCACGTTATCTACAGTGGGATAAAACACCTCTGTCAAAATACCTTCTGCACCAGTGAAATAGACATTGGATTTTTTGCTGGCTGAAGTACCGACAAAATCCTTGACTGAGGTTGCCCACAAGGAGGAAGCTCCAGGTGCACAAGGTGCATTTTCAGCTAAAACTACTCTAGGTTCTAGAAAGACTGAACCCAGGGCCACAAACACAAAAATAAAGGATGTAAGCCAAATCGAGAACTTTGATCTTCGCATAATTAGAATGCAAAAAGTGTACTATGGAATATACGGAACCATTACATAACACTTTCGTGTTATTAACTAAGAGCTTTACCAGCTTGATTGTTATACGTAGATTATCGATAACCTACATATTTCGTTCCTTGCCCACCCACCACCCACTAATGATTGTGTTCATAATTTTCACTTTGAAGACCATGATTTTTAATTTGAAGGTTATAATTGACCCCTAAGTTAATGTCTCAATCAGTAATATTCTGGAGAAAACTGAGACTAGGAGCAAAAAAATACTCCCCACCCTTCATAGTCACGCATAGTTCAAACTTAAGCGGTTTGGAGTCGGAGAGTCCCCAGTTTTTTACCCATTTTTGAGTTCCTTGGGGTTGACCAATGATCGGATCCGGTCCAACATTAGCTTGGACAAAACCTGTCGCATTCGCCCATCGGGTTTGCATGAAATTAAATTGGTTTTCAATATCCGCCTGAAAACACAAAAATAATAATCCTGAATCCGTTTCTGGGTCGTGTGCGGGATCGTTACTTCCATAACTCACTCCCCTGCGGGCAATCCGATGTTTTCTTTCCACTGCTAAAGCTTCGTCAAACCCAGAGGAAGATACTACGTTTCCCGTATCCCCACGAGGATTCATTTTGCGAACGTGAGAATGAAATGGGCATTTGGTACCAGCAAGATCATCATCGTAATTAAAGTTGTTGGTAATATTGTGTAAAAAAGTTGGTATATCCGTAAGAGTGACGGGAGTGCCATCATAAAAACGACCTACAACTAACGCCCCTGCTAGATCCTTTTTAATTTCTAAGGCTTTTGCTAGGGACTCCTGCTCACCACGAAATTTTTTAACGTTTTGTTCAAGTTTTCGATAGACTAAATAACTACCGTAACTATCCTCTGTTTTGCCATTAGGATCTTTAGTTAAAATGATATCAAGGGGAGCTCTAGAGTCCCATTTACTAAAACCACTGTCCTGAATACGGGAACGGACAACATCCCTTTTTAAAAACAGTGGTTGACTCAAACCATCGACAAAGCCAAAGTGTTCTATAATTTGCCCTGCTTCATTTCTGAAAATAAAGCCATCTTCCCGGTGGACAATATCAGCGACTAGACGTAGTTTTTGCATCATTTGATTCACACCCTGAAGCAGAGCAATAATGTCATCATCTGCAATGAGGATTAAGGCGTGAATTTGTCGTTGAAATCCACTTTCCCACTGGTCAACTTTTGGATCACCCAAAACAGCTCTAATATTTTCATTTTTCATTCCCTGACGGAATGGACTATCTGAGGGAATCAAAAATGGTTCAATTTCCAGATATTCATAACCCTTGCAAGAGAGGAAAAAGTTGGTGAATAGTCCGCCCTTGATACTGTTTTGTCGATAATTTACAGCCTCATCTGACTGCTTCTTAGCCGACTTTAAGTACTTTTGGGCAAAGGTTTGAATCCATTGCTTAACTTCAACCAGTTTATCGGGTTTAAATTCCAAAAACAAGTGTACACTATAATCGCGCCCGTGTCCCCTGAGAATGTTACCTTGTAATTCCTTTAGTAAAACCTCATATTTCCCTGGGTTTTCTGGGTCTATGCCATCTTCCGGTAATTCTTGCAAATCTTTTTCTGTTAGTGCCATAATTTTTTGCTGATTTTTGATGTCAGTTGATTGATTTATTGTTTATGAGGACAGTGTCCTCATGTTTTAGTTGTTACTGTGGAGTAGTCCCCGTTTTCTCCAGTTTGACCATCTTGGCTATGGAAGGTTTACCTAAATTATTCAGATAGAACATCATGTAATAACCTGGGGGTAGAGATTAGCATTTTCGGGAGTTTTGAAGACAATCAAAGATTTATCCCCCATGACGTTAGGCACATTCACATTAGATAGTTCCGCTAACTTTTGTCCATAATCAAAGGAATGGGTAACTGCTCCTAATTTCACCAGGACAACAGAGCCTTTTTCAGTAGCATTCTTCACTAAAATACCGTCCTTTCTACCATAGTTTAGGGTTGTTGGAACCTGAACTATTTCTGGACGTAACCCAGGTTGAAATAAATAGGGAGGACTGAAGATTTCAGCCTGCCAAATTTCTGCGGGAACGAAGGGTTGACTGTCTCCTTCTACTAAGAAATAACTTTGGGGAGATTTATAGTACTCCTCGATACTAAATTCCTTGTTTAGTTCAGGAAACTTATAATATGTCGTTGGATCTTTCACCACATTCACATGAACAGTTCCATCTTTCTCTAGTGAAGCTCTATTAGCGTTACCACCAGTAACTAAAACACGAGCATCGGGTAATAAAACTGCCCCATTATGATATAATCTAGGCAGTTTAGCAGGGTTCATACTTTTCTTAGTATAACCCCCGGGAACCTGATCATCAGGAGTCATTAACAAGGGTTCATAGACAGGTTTATACTCTGGATATTCACCACCATTAACTACTAGAATTTCCTTAGTGGGGAGAATTACCGCCTCCAGGTTGGCTCTGGGTTTGTCGAGAAAGTGATCTACAATTTCCCATTTACCATTCTTTTCTCCACTCTTTTGTGGGGATACCCAGCGTTGTAGGCTATCCGCAACTCTGGAACCAGCAGGAAATCCTTCTGTTTTTCCCCCTCGACCAAAGTTAATATCGTTTGTACCAATAATTCCACCTAATAGTAGAACATCTTCGGAGTTAGGAACCTGTAAAGCAGTGCCATAAGCTTTAGATGTTTCGCCTTTTTCCGGTCCTACTTCAAAACTAACTGAGAAGTTGTTATCCCCATTGTCTTTGATGGACATTAAATTAGGTTTTTTTTTGCTGGACTGGGAGACTAAAACTCCACCAATACCACCATCATCTCCAGTAATTAATAATCTACCATCAGCGGTGGGGAATACTCTAGGATAAAGATCTATGCTATCGTAGCTATTAACATCTTTGAGTTTGGTATTGAAGGGACTGTTTTTGATTTTTGTCAGATCCACATAGGAGATTTTCCCGGTACTGGGATCGTAGATTTCCAAACTAGGATTAATCTGGTTAGGAGCATCTAATTTCAGACCAGAAAAAATTACTACCTTGCCATCTGCTAGGGGAATTAAACTAGGATACCATCTGCCTTGTTTTAATTGCCCTACAGCAGACCAAGTATCGGTTTTCCAGTCATAAATATTCACCTGTCTGGAACCTGTAAATGCTCCCCCTGGATAATACCTTCCAGTACCACCAATAAATAGAACATTACCATTGGCTAATTGTACATGACCTGAGCAAAATAAATCATTACTTTCGCCAAATTGCATAGCAGGTGGCGTGGAAGTGCGTTTGAATTGTCCGCTAACCGGATCCAGCAAACCAGTATTGTCAACTATCTTATCATCTGTGACATCTACCCCTTCTATAAATTTGTTGTTACCATTTTCATCTTTGGTGAGAGTAGTACGAAAGCTACTTCCATTCAAAGTTAGCACTTTGCCATTAGGGAGAAGGATAGTGTGAACGGACTGCATTCGATTGGATGGTGGTGGAAGAGGTATGGTCTCCCATGCGCCCATTTCTTTTTCTGGTCCACACGCTGCTAATGCTATTGTTTCTCCAAATCCACACAAGGTGATAGCTATAGCTAGAAGAAAAGTCAGAAAAGTCGAGATAATATTGACAGATTTCTTATTTTTAGACACCATTGTTTTTAGACACCATTGTTTTTAGACATCATGATTTTGAGAGATCATAATTACTTAGATTGAACTTTACTCAATTGTTTTTGGGTAATCTCAATAGCCAGTTTTGCAATTTGATAGGCGCTTGGGTAATCATTGGCACTGTCCTCACCGGGGATCCAAAACTTACGTCTAGTCAGTCGGAATAACTCCTGGAATTCAGGAAGAGCATTAAAAACCTCAATAGAAAAAGGTCCTTTATAGACTGGTAAAATTGGTTCCAAAAATGACTGCCAGGGTATCCAACCAGAGTGGACAGCACCTCTATCTGGAGGGGATATTTGGATATAATGGAGTCTTCCCTCACGGGCGAGGTGTTCTACTTGAGTTTTAAAGATTTCTGGTCCATCTCCATCTAAAATTTCATGGGCACTATCTATAACTACTCCTACCTGTTTACTTTGTACTCCTCCCAAAAACTGAATTAATTGAGATAGTTTATTCGGTGCTGGTGTTTCCCAGTGGGTAATTGGTTCAATGGCTAATTTAACTTTCTTCGTTTCCGCGTACTTACCTAACTCATTCAGGACGGGTCGGGCGTTGTCATAGCGAATTTTTAGATGTTGCTGTAGTTCATCACTCCAAAAATACTCTTTTTTATTCTCACTCTTGCCACTTTCATTAGATGGTTTTTCGGGAAAAGCAGCGTAGGGAACAATAATTGGACCCATCATGATTTCACCACCCAAGGCCTTGGTGATGTCAACTCGTGACTTCAAGTATTCTAATGCTTTTGCTCGGGTGTCTGGGTTTGATGAACTGGGATCTGCTGTGTTAGTGACTCCAACATTAGTGCTGATTTTAATATGACCTAATCCTTGTTCATCCAAATGACGGCGCAGGTTGGTATAGTTAACTAAATCTTCTGCGTATTTGGCTGGTACGTGTTCCGTTTCTGTTTGTGGTGGAGCAATAGGAAACTCAAATCCTGTGTAACCATAACTTGCCAGCTCTTTAATATGTCGGACAATAACCTGACGATATTGCTGATCATGGGGTTTCACGTTACTAGTGAACATGAAAAAACTAAAGTAAATTTCTTTGGTACTCATATATCTACCCGAAAAAATTGAGATTGAGTTTGCTTGGGAAGGATTCTGAAAAAACCTTTTGGGATCTGAGATCCCAGGATCTAAGATATTAGATTGAGATTACTGTTTGTTATTCCAAATTTGGCGATCAATTTTCCACTTTCCATTTTCCTTTTTCATGATCCATAATGCATGAAAACGAACAGTTTTAGTTGCACCACCAGCTACGGGGGTAACTTGAGCAATAGAAAAGCCAATTACATATCCTAAATCACCGATAATTTTGATTTCTTCGGCGGTGAATTTGGGATCTATATATTTATCAGCAATTTGGTTAGTAAATCCAATCTTAATATTAGCAACCCCGCTACGATTAGTATCGTTGGGTGGCATCCAAACAGCATCCTGGGTATACATTTGACCATAAACCTCAGGATTGCGCAGTCTCATGGCATCTGCATAATCCCTCTCGAACACTTTCCTAATTTCTTCTACATCACTCAAATTCTGAACTTGCATAATTCTATTCCTGATTCCTATTTATCCGGGAGTAGAAATGGATTAATTCCTACTCCCCACTCAAAAACTTGTTAAATAACCTAAAAAAACTAAAAACCTATTAGTTTTTGCAGGTATTGACGAGCCATAAGAGCGTATTGTAATGGTTCAGCTTTGTTAGGATCCTGCTCAGCTTCTACCATTAACCATCCTTGGTAGTTAACCTTGGCAAGTTCTTGTAAAATAGGCTGAAAATCAATAGCACCATTGGGATCTCCAGGAACAGTAAATATTCCTGCACGAATGGAATTTAAAAAGCTCCGACCAGTATTCTTAGAATCATTTAATACCGACTGGCGGATATTTTTCAAGTGCACGTGCTTAATTCGATTGGCATGTTGTTTTGCTACGGTTAGAGGGTCAACTCCTGCATAGTACAAGTGACCAGTATCCAGCAGCAAGTTTACATATTCAGGGTTAGTGCCCGACATCAAACGGCAAATATCCTGAGAGTTTTCTACCCCAGTACCAATATGAGGATGATACATTAACTGCATACCTTCCTCTTTGGCCCTTTTACCCATTTGATTCAAACCACTTAATAAATCAGACCATTGTTGATCATTAAAACGAGGTCTCTCTTTTAATGGATCCACACCTATATTGACACCGTTCTTGTCTAGAACTTTTTTCTGATGAACAGCACCACCTAATTCAGCCACAACTATAGTGTTGCCTCCCATCGCTTTCATGAAGGCTATTTGTTTCTCTAACTCATCAAAAGTCTCTTTAGCTTTGCCTATGGTAAATTCGGTTCCTACCCAAGGCTCAGAAATTCTCAGTCCTCTGATATTTAACTCCCTTTGTAAATCCCCAAGTGCTTTAGGAAATTTAGGTGCATTTTGTGTCCCCTTATAACCCGACAGTGCAATTTCGCTAAGGATTTGTTGGAATGGAATAGGGGGATTGAGATCAATAGTTAAATCATCACTGTTGCTCCATCCTGTTGGTGTAATACCTAACTTCACTTTTGCACTATCAAAGGTGGGATCCAACAGGGGTTTGGTTGTGGAAGAAACCAGAGATACTAAAACCGAGTTGGAGTCATTAGTAGCAGCCATCACCGTTAGTGGCAAGCTAGTAAGGCCAACTAACAGTAAAGTAGCTAAAACTACTGATAAACGAAACATCCTGCTAATTTTTGACAACATGGTTCTTGTGTGATTTTCATTAAGTAATCATTGAATACCGCTTGTAAAAATGTATTCTAGTTATGCCCAACGCTAACGGAGTGTGCAAATTTAGAACACACAAAAACTCTGCGGTGTTAGTTTTAGTGGTTTTATTTCAATGCGCCAAATTTAGACAGATCGCCATTATAGGTGGTACTATCAGGCATTAGGGACTCAAATAGGTCAGCTTTAGTAAATTTAGCTCCCTGAAGAATTGCCTTTGATAATTTTGCTCTTCGCATCTTACTTTCAGAAAAATCTGTGCCTGATAGGTTAGAACGCGAGAGGTTAACTTTTTCTAAGTTTGCAGATTTGACTACAGCTTCGGTTAAATTTGCATCCGAGATAATGGCTGAATTCAAATCAGAACTACTTAAATTTGCCCGGAACAAGTTCGCTTTATCTAGCAAGGCGTTATACAATTCCGCATGGAAGAGGTTAGCACCTGTTAGGTTGGCCCCTGATAAAACTATCCCAGTCAAATTGCCATCGGATAAATTGGCACCCGTCAAATTTGCCCCATCTAGCTTGGCATCATTCATCAGAGCCTTAGAAAGGTTAGTGTTAGAGAGATTAGCATTACTTAGTGCGCTGCCATACAAATCCTTTCCTTCCAAATTTAGGTTTGATAAATCACAACCAACACAGGCATTTGTTTCCAGTAACTTACTATAGTCTTTGCAAACAAAAGCCCGAGCTGGCAAGCTGAAGACTGTCAAACTAAGAATTACTGCCAGAGCAATTGCGGAAACTTTACGCAAGCAAGATACAATGTTCATTTTTGTTTTGGGAGAATACTTATTGGATGAAGTGCGGTTAGGAAAAGATCAACACTATGGTTATTTCTGATCCAGAGTTACTAGGGGAGGTTCACTCCAAGTACCATATCCTTGACCTTTAGCCCCTTTGGGGTTCACACCAACAGCTGGCCACAGTAATCCTTCAGGATAAGCAGCAGATGCAGGAATGAAGGTTTTATCATTGGGGATTGTACCATAAACATCTCGCCACTCTTGAGGTAATTGATACCATGTAGATAAATACCAGAGCTTAATGATATTGCGGGCAATTGGTCCCAATTTTTCTGACCCTAATATATTCAACCGCAATCCTTGACTTTGATTCTCAAGGTTGTGAAAGGTGGTTAATAACTCCTCAAAAAGTCCTTCTCCTACTACACTACTTACTGTATCAAAGTAAAGACTGGTTTGTCCGGTTCCCTGAAGATGAAATCGAGAAAACCCAGTTAAA
The DNA here is from genome assembly GCA_000175855.1 of Raphidiopsis brookii D9. GTDB lineage: Bacteria > Cyanobacteriota > Cyanobacteriia > Cyanobacteriales > Nostocaceae > Raphidiopsis > Raphidiopsis brookii. The sequence continues at coordinate 2,733 of ACYB01000042.1, read as the reverse complement.
ACCACTGATAAATCCAGAAAATACCCTACCAATTCGGGTTTTTGATTGCCCATCTGTTATTTACCTCTACAAGAACATCGTCACATCGGTCAAATTTACTTTCCAACTGGATTACTCCGTATACTGAGTGCACGACAGCTTACCAGGGATAGCGTTTTTGCGGATCTTGAATATTGGGTGTGACTCGGAATATAGGAGCCCCATGCAGTCCTTCAGCATTTCCAGGGATCGGATTACGAATTAATTGGGCAGCAAGTTCTTTAAGGCGGAACATGGCCCCTACTGCTGGAATTAGCTTCTCACGGTTCCCCGTAAAAGAGGCTTCAATTTCTGCCAAAAACTTGCTGTATTCTTTTTGGAATGCCACTGCTGCTTGATGTAGTTCCCCTTCCGGATAGTCAGCTAGTGTAGCGTTGGTTTTGATTGGATACACCTCATCCCAGTTGACTTTCAAAGACTGCCCAGATGGTTGATGGGGTGAGTCAGATTCTAAAGGATCATCGTGGTTAATGGTATAAAACTTACTCTGTGTGAGCTGCTCAAAACGATAGAAGTGGGCCATTTCTCTTTCTGCATCATAGATAGCCCCAATTCTGGAACCTTCCCCTTGTTCCTGAATAATTCTGATGGCGCGGATAGCTGAACGTAAATCTGTGACTTCAATTATATCCCCACCACCGTTGTAATAGTATTCAGGGGTAATCTGTAAATTAGGATCTCCACAGAACAATTTGTTACCCATTTCCTTATGCAAAGCATTCAAACCACGAATAATTTCTGCATAAAACAGTCCAATGCTATAAAAAGTATTGGAAGGATGGCCTTCATGAAGAGTGAGGAAGTTCTGTTTCTCTTGTGTTTCTCGAGCTACTACTAGGGGTTTATCCGGTTCTACCTCTTCTGCGCGCTCGATCTTCATGAAGGTGGCGATCGCCTGAGGAGAGAACTTTATTAAATCCACTTCGAAGTCACTTGCTCCAGTGGGAATCGGAGTTGGGTAGTTGGGGATAAAATCTGGGTGTGTTAGAGTACCTTTAAGACTTCCTCCCACTGCATTCAACACATTGGACACCAAGGTCAGATGCAGCATTTCTTCTACGGCTACCTGTCGAATAATATGAAAAGCGTCCACATTTTTGCCAGGTTTGATAGAATACAAAGCCGTCAGATAGGGGGGGATTGTGGCATGTTCCAGTCTAAGTGCCTGCTTGAGATAAAAGTGCAGGTTCTCTACTGTCTTAATCAATGTATAACCGGTTTGTGTGGGCATATTTTTCTCAGTATTTTCTCAGTAATAATCTGTTCTCGATTCTGAAAGGAGGACTAAATAAATAAAAGCCTCTCAAAATTCCCTCAAAAAACTGCCAGACTTATAACTCTTTGAGCATTTGCTCAACAGCTTTAAAGGTCAGTGCAGCAATTGTCACCGTGGTATTGGATGTGCCAATTGTAGGCATACTACCAGAGCCGACTAAATAGAGATTAGGATGATCCCAACACTTTAGATTTTGATCCACCACTGAGTTTTTGGGGGTAGTTCCCATAATGTGAGTACCGGAGAAGTGGTTTCCACCCTTATAAACGTAACCAGATCCTTCAAACTCAAAATACCCGGGATCCTTGGGGTCATAGTGAGTATAGTCCTCAGCACCCAAGCGCTGGAACATTAGACGGGAAACTTTTCTGGTATAGGCCAAAGTTCTTAAAGAATACAGCACTTTGCGCGACTAACTGGTACAGTAGCAGCAGTGAGAAAAATAATTTTGGAGTTGTTGGCTGGAGCATAAGAGGACCCCTACTGACAACAGTTGGACTACTGTCAAACTATTTTTCGGTGAAAACTTCCTGATGAATGCTTTTAGTTGCCACCAGAGATGTTCTATGGGATTAAATTCAGGTGAATACGGTGATAAATAAACTACCCTTGCGCCTACGGACTCTATCATTTCAATAATCCCCTTCATTTTATGTGCTTTGAGATTATCCATTACCACTACTGCCCCTTTCCACAATTTTGGTAATAGCTCTTCCTCCACAAATTTTTTGAAGTCTTCTCCATTCATTGATTGCCCTAATGTCTTGAGTGCCAAGATTGACTTATTGCTAATAGCCCCCACTACGGTAACTCGGCTTCCACGGTAAAAAGGTTTGACATCGTAGACTCTATCTCCCTTTTTACTTCTGCCCATTCCCCTCATTAATCCTAGTAATACTCCCATTTCATCCACAAAAACTAGGTCATCTGCAAGAACATCTCGGATGCTTTCCCAGTAATCTAACCTTTTTTTTTGTGTAATTTCTGTCCCTGCTTGACTGCTTCGTACTGTTTTTTTTTGAGAGTGAGCTTCTGTTTTTGAAGAAATCTGCACATTGCACTCTCACTTAGCCTTACCCCTGTCTTTTCTTCCCAATACTCACAGTACTCGGCTAGGGTATAGTCTAGATGCTCTGCTACCATTTCCTCTATCTGTTGTTCATACCCAGATAGTTGGCTCGGTTTTCCTCCAGTCGCTACACTTGGCTCTAGTGTCCCTTTTTCTCGTTTTCGCTTCACCAGGTTTTGTACTGTATTCTTACTTACCTTGAATCTTTCTGCGACTTTCCGAATAGATGTATTTCCCGCTTCGTAAACGCTAATAATTTTTTCCCGCAGATCTATTGAGTAGGGTTTCATCTTATTTTTTACCTTTATCTTCTCAACTATTGTACCAAACTGTTAGACAAAGTGCTGTA
>ACYB01000043.1 GCA_000175855.1 Raphidiopsis brookii D9 | reverse complement strand
ACTTGTCAAGTTTATATAAAAGACTGGAAAGACTAAACTACAACTGTAAAGTTTACATCGTGTGTATATTGACTAGATTTAATTCTGCTTTAATCATTAGTTACAGACACTAGGAAATATTTTTGCCTATCTCACTAAGTAAATTAATGGCAAGGTCAAAGAAAATAAGGGTAACACCATGGAAGTTATGGACTTAGAATCAGAAGGCGTAAAAAAAACATCACCGCAGGATATATCAAAGACTATACGAGTTTCTGCGCTTCATGCACTAGCCTACTGTCGACGATTATTTTATTTGGAAGAGGTTGAGGAGCTATATACTCAAGATGCAGCCATATTTGCTGGACGCAGGTTACACACAGAACTGGAAAAACAAGAAGATGAAGTCTGGGAAGAACTATTTCTTGAAAGCGAGGAATTAGGTTTACGTGGACGATTGGATGCGCTTCGTACCCGTGATGGGCAAACTATTCCATACGAGCATAAGCGTGGTTATTGTCACAGAGATGAAAATAAACAACCTCAAGCATGGGAGAGTGACAAATTACAAATCCTAGCTTATGCACTATTACTGGAATTTGCACTGGGGATTACAGTAAAAGAGGGTCGTATTCGTTACCATACTGATAACATATTGATTCATGTGCCTTTAGATCATTCTGGTAGGGAAAGTGTTCATCAAGCAATTAAAGAAGCGCGTAATTTGAGGGAATCAGCTTACAGACCACCAGTGACAGAAAATGAGAGACTATGTGCTCGTTGTTCCTTAGCACCTGTCTGTTTACCAGAAGAAGCTAGACTGACTCATGATAAAGAATGGCAACCTATTCGCCTTTTTCCAGAAGATGATGAACGTTTAATAATTCATATTTTAGAGCCCGGTGCATTAGTAGGAAAGACGGGATCACAAATCAAAATTAATCGTCGTAATCAGCCCATAGAAAATATTCCAGCTAGTCAAATAGGACAGTTAGTTTTGCACAGCTTCTCTCAAATTTCCACTCAGGCATTATATTTTTGTGCACATCAAGATATAGGGATACATTTTATTTCTGGAGGAGGTCGGTATGTTGGAAGTTTTGATAATCGAAGAGGTAGTATTCAACGTCGTATTCGTCAATATACTGCATTGAGCGACCCTGCATTTTGTTTAGAATTAGCCAGGAAATTGGTCTTATGTCGAGGTCAAGGTCAGCGTAAATTTTTAATGCGGGGAACTAGAGGTAGAACTCAGGTACCAGAAAATTTACACAAGTCGATTGCCCAAATTAAAACGATGCTTAAACAAGTTCCTCAAGCAAAATCTTTAGAATCATTGTTAGGATTGGAGGGAAATATTGCTGCGTCATATTTTAGTGCCTTACCACATTTAATTGTTGCAGATGTGGTAGATGAACTCTATTTTAATGGTAGGAATCGTCGACCACCTAAGGACAGATTTAATGCTCTGTTGAGTTTTGGTTATGCTTTGGTATTAAAAGATGTAATGAATGCCATTTTGACTGTTGGGTTGGAAGGTGCATTAGGCTTTTACCACCAACCTCGTTCTCAAGCTGCTCCTTTGGCTCTAGATTTATTAGAAATATTCAGAGTACCGTTAGTTGACATGACGGTTATGTCTTCAATTAATCGAGGCCAATGGCACCCAAAAGAAGACTTTGAAATTAGAAGAGAACAGGTATGGTTAAGTGAACCTGGAAAACGTAAATTTGTTGAACTATATGAGCGTCGTAAACAAGAAACTTGGAAACATCCGGTGACAGGGTATTCTCTTACCTATCGTCGTCTATTTGAATTAGAAGTACGCCTGCTAGAAAAGGAATGGAGTGGTGAACCGGGGTTATTCGGAAATCTAATATTAAGATAATGTGTAGCTATGGCAGAAAACAGAAATTGTTACCTCATTTGTTATGACATTCGCGATTCAAAGCGTTGGAGAAAGGTATATAAGTTGTTGGAAGGATATGGTGACAGAGTGCAATACTCAATTTTTCGCTCTTGGTTAACGATGCGATCGCGGGAAAAACTAAGATGGGAATTGGAAAGAATACTAACGGATGAGGACAGTTTACTACTAATTCGTCTTTCTAATCAGTGCGTGAACGATATACGGAAGTATAATCGTCCTAATGCTTGGTTGTTACCAGATCAATGTTACAAAATTTTTTAATGCAAGCACTGTAGATTGTTAAGTTAAAAAGAGCGAAAGGAAAACCAGAAAGTCTTTGAGAGTATGGGGTTGAGCATTTTTGGGGTTAGGAGAGGTGCTTGCATTTAGTCTGAAAACCATTCATAGCAAGTGATTGAGGAAATTTATCGGGGATTGAAAATTCAGTTGGGAGGACAATTTGAGTGAATCTCTTGCATTTAAAATTTGATGCTTGTATAATTAGGAAAGAATACCTTTACAATAAGGGTTTCAGCCACCGCTGTGTTTAAACCTTTGATGCCATTAGGCGTTGAGCACCAAAAAATCAATCTCGCGAGATTCAAAAAATCAATCTCGTGTTTAAACCTTTGATGCCATTAGGCGTTGAGCACACGAATGGTTTGTTGTTCCTATTAGAGCTTCTGACAGTGTTTAAACCTTTGATGCCATTAGGCGTTGAGCACTCCAATGCTGATTCTTGTGCTGCTCCCTCTCTAAGCAGTGTTTAAACCTTTGATGCCATTAGGCGTTGAGCACACGTAAAGTTTGTTCAACATACAGCAGTAATAGATGGCGTGTTTAAACCTTTGATGCCATTAGGCGTTGAGCACTTACCAGCAACAACAACGCTAGCAGCTTCGTCTATTAGTGTTTAAACCTTTGATGCCATTAGGCGTTGAGCACGTGGGGGATTTTGGGATAGATTTGACCAGTACCCATGTGTTTAAACCTTTGATGCCATTAGGTGTTGAGCACATAAAAAGTATTAAGATAGATAAAACTATGTTAACTCGTGAGAATTTTTTTGAGGCGGAAAGTTTTTTGCCGGGTGCTTAGTTTATCCTTTTCACTAAGATAAGGAAATATATATGGAGTATATACATGTCAAGACATTTGGAAAGACTACTGGAAATAGACTCAATGATTAGAGAGCGAACCAGATTTACAACCCAGCAGATGGCAGAAAGATTGGAGGTTAGTGACCGCACAATACGCAATGATTTGGCATTCTTGCGTGACCGATTCAATGCTCCCCTAGCGTTTTGTTCTGTTAAGGGACATCACTATACAGACTCGGAATGGCGATTGCCTAGTATTAATCTGTCTATGAGAGAACTGTCTGCGATAATGCTAGGAGCAAAAATGCTCGAATCTTATACTGGCAGTGCTTATGTGGACGATTTAGATTCCGCAATTTTGCGTTTAAGTGAAAGAATACCGGATAAAATCCGAATTAATAGAGAAGAAGTAGGAGAGCAAAGAATTATTTTTACCGGGGGAGCAGAAACCCATCTTGATACTGAAATCTGTCATAGCTTAGTAAAAGCAGTTAATCAGACTGTAAGAGTAAAAATAGAATACTACACGGCAAGTCGCGATCAGGTTTCACAAAGAATCATAGATCCCTATGTTTTGCGTATTGATAGAGGTACAAATTATTATATGATCGGATTTTGTCACAACAGACAAGATATGCGCTACTTTCGGGTAGATAGAATCAAAAAATTGAAATTATTAAATAGTAGCTTTATCAGAGATAAAACCTTTAATGTTCAAGAATATCTGGGTAAAACATTTCAAATAGAGGTTGGAACTGGAGAGGCGAAGTTAGTAAAAATCTGGTTTAGTCGATCCACAAGTCCATATATAATAGAGAGACGTTGGCATAAAACTCAAAAAGTTGAGGAACATACTGATGGATCTATAACTTTGGAGATGGAAGTAGCAGGACTAAATGATTTGAAAAGATGGGTGTTGGGATATGGAGGAGGTGCAGTAGTAAAAGAACCACCTGAATTAGTAGATTTGGTGAAGTCTGAAGTTGAACAATTAATGAAAAATTATCAAATGTAAGGAATAATTATGGTTTTAATATTCCCGGATCATTGATAATAAATGTAACTAATTGTATAGTTAGTGGCATGCTGGGGTTGACAACTCTCAAAATATTTGCTAAAGTATGAAAGTAAAATGAATGTGACTTTTCCAAAAGTCCAGTCTTTATTGATTACATCCGCAAAAGCTATTGAGCGCGGGGTTTTGATAACAAAAGAATAAGATGACGACTATGATATCACTGGTTCAGTTGGTGTTTCCTGTAAAGGGAACAAAACTTCATGCCGACCATAATTATAGACTTTTAGGGAGTCTTTGCCGGAAGATTCCTGAACTGCATAATCTCCAGGGACTAGCAATTAATACTATATCGGGCATTCCCGACCAACAAGGAAGTATTAGTCTAACTTCCAGTTCGCGTTTTTTTCTAAGAATTCCAGTGGATGCTATATCTTTGGTCTATCCTTTAGTGGGGCAAACTTTAACTGTTGGAGAATATCAAATAAGCTTAGGAAGCCCCAAATTAGAAACTATACAGGGATGTGAATCCCTAAAGTCTAGGCTAGTTACTATTAAAGGCTATACTGAACCAATGTCTTTTCTACAAGCCGCCAATAGGCAGTTAGAATCCTTAGAAATTCATGCTAACCTTGGTATCTTGGCTAATCATCAGGGAGAACCTAAACGGTTGACATTGAAAATTAATAAGCCCATTCAAAAAAGAAGTTACACGATTGTAGGGTTTACTGTGATGGTTTCTGATTTAACAGAGGAAGATTCAATTAAGTTACAGGTTAGTGGACTGGGTGGTAAACGTCGACTGGGATGCGGTGTTTTTTATCCTAATGTCCCGAATAAAAAACTTATTATCAGACTAAGTATGATGCCACACAACTTATTAGCTAAGAGTGCAGTTTCTGGTCGTGAACTTCTGACTCTAGAGCAGCATCTCAAAGATACAGAGGTGGCAGTTTTGGCAGTGTTTAAAGATAGGATCCTGCGCAACTGGTGTCGCTTTTTTAAAATTCAAGATCCCCAGCAGTTTCTGATACATATGAGAGTTGCGGCTCTATTTCATGATATTGGCAAAGCTAATGAGGAGTTTGATGCCTTGATAAAAGGGGAAAAAAATCAGTCAGGCTTTACGTCATGAGTGGATTAGTGCTTTGATTATTTACTTCCCTTCTATGATTCAATGGCTAGAGCCTAGCAAACTAGATTTGGATGTGATAACAGCATCGGTATTATGTCATCATTTACAAGCATCTCCTGCTGAAAAAGGTTCCGTTAAACCTTTTGGGCGATCGCGCACTTGTGTGCAGGAAGTTAAACTTTATTTAGAACATCCTCAAATAGAAGCAATTTTAATGAGGGTGGCACAATTAGTTAGTTCACAACTGGTTAGTTTAAGGGGAATTCCCAAATTGCCCTCTCAATTGAGGATTACAGATAAGATATGGCAGTCTGTTTATAATAGGATTAGGGATGCAGCTGATGATTTAAATTATGAAATTAGAAGAAACTCTCAACGTCGTAGTTTATTATTAGGGGTAAAATCTGGTTTAATAGTTGCTGACTCGGTTGCATCAGGAGTTTTTCGTACTCAGGGTTCTGATACCATTGATCAATGGGTTATGGAAACTTTACATAGGGAACCAATAACACCGGAGGAAATTGAAAATAAAATTCTGCAACCTCGTTACCAACAGATTGAAAAGAAAACAGGCAAGCTCTTTGAATTAAAAAAAGTTCCAGCAAAAAGCTACTGGGTTAAATTCACGGTTGTTGTTACTTAGTGGATGTGGAACAGGTAAGACCATTTTTGCCTATAAATGGCAGCAAGGTATTGTTAAACATTATGCTGTTGGTCGTGTAATTTTTTATATCCAACAAGGGGAACGGCTACGGAGGGATTTAAGGATTATGTGTCATGGTGTCCGGAAACTGATGGTAGTCTGTTAACGGGAACAGCACCTTATGAACTCAAGGCCATGTTTGAAAATCCTTCTGAATCAACAGAAGGTAAGGATTTCACCACGAATGAGCGTCTTTATGCTTTGGGTTTTTGGGGAAAGCGTTTTTTTTCAGCTACTGTTGACCAGTTTCTTTTCTTTTTTAAGTCATAGTTATAGTGGCTTAGTTTTGTTACCAGTTTTGGCTGATTCTGTGGTAGTTATTGATGAAGTTCACAGTTTTTCTCCGAAAATGTTTGAGTCTTTACTCAGTTTCTTAGAGCATTTTGATATTCCCGTTTTATGTATGACTGCAACATTATCTACTTCGAGAAAGAAGGCTTTAACCTCAGACTTGGAAAAAAAACAGCTAGGTTTAGCATTGGCTGTATTTCCCACAGAAGAAAAACAGGAAATGGAAGAGTTAGAGAAGGCGGAAAATCGACCTAGATACTTAATAAGCTCCTGCGATCAGGCTATTGCTGAGACTGAGGCTATTTTGGCTTTTAAACAAGGTAAACGAGTGCTCTGGGTAGTGAACACTATTGACAGATGTCGTCAAAAGGCGAGGGAACTGGAAAGTATATTGGGAGACAATACTGGAATTATTGTTTATCACAGTCGGTTTACATTAAAAGACCGAAAGGATAAACATCAGCAGACAGTTAATGCTTTTCAATCTCAAAAACAAAGTGTGATTGCTGTTACTACTCAAGTTTGTGAAATGTCTTTAGATTTGGATGCGGATGTTTTAATTACAGAGATAGCACCAATTTCATCAATGGTTCAACGGTTTGGTAGATCTAACCGTCATGGACTTATAGAACATTCTCAAATCTGGATTTATGAACCACCTAATGTCAAACCCTATAATAAAGAGGAAATTACAAGTGCTAAAAATTTTATTTGTGATGTGCAGGGTATAGTCTCTCAAAAACAATTAGCTCAACAACTAGAAAACCATTCCCCGCGAGAACGAATAGAAGCTTCTAGCTATTTTGTAGAAGCTGGATATTGGGCAACTTCTGAATCTTTCCGAGAGACGGATGATTATTCTACTAATGCAGTTTTAGATACCGATATAGACAAATTTTTAAAACTCAGGGAAAATAAAGATCCTGATGCTGAGGGTTATGTTTTACCTATTCCTCAAAAAATAGCTCGGTCTTATGCACAAAATCGCCCGGATGATTTACCCAAATATTTGGCGATCGCCGATAGCAAGTATTATTGCCAGAAATATGGATACGGAACATGAACAAACAAAATGTAAAACCAGACTTAAAATCAGTTGTAATTGAATTGTGTTACCAGTTAACTGAATTACCTTCTTGTCAACATCGTGCGGGACTTGCAGGTCTGGTACTAATGGTTCAGGAATTATTTAAACAACCTGGGTTTGAAGACAGGGGAAATTTAATACTTGAATTGAGTGATCTGGATCAACATGGAGTTAAGTTAACTATAAATTGGGAAGGAATAAAATCTTTATTTGATTTCACTTATCAGTCTTTTAAGGAAGAGAGGTCTACGCCAACAAAAATTAAGGATTATGAACGTATTGAGGAAGTGACAATAGAAAAACAGGGCAAAACTGCCCTACAGAAAATGTACTACTATTCAGTAACT
>ACYB01000044.1 GCA_000175855.1 Raphidiopsis brookii D9 | reverse complement strand
TAGAGTGGAAGCTGTTATCAGTCAAGCCCAATCTATTATTCACCAAATCGCAAATGAGGTGGTTAATCACCCAAGTCTGTCAATTCTACAAGAACAACTGGCTAAATTGACTTTGGAACTAGATAGAAAGGAAGTGCAAATCGCGGTTACCGGTGGTAAGTCTGTAGGCAAAAGTACCATAATTCGACTTCTCAAAACAGTATCTAATTTATCTGCTAACCCCTGGGAGTTGGTGGAAACATTACCTTTATTTACAAGGCTCAGTCAGGATGATGATCCTGCTATTTTGTTAACATTACAAAAATCTGATTTGGTGTTATTTATCACTAATGGAGACCTTACCGCATCCCAACTAGACGTTTTACAAAAATTACGATCTACTCAACAATTAGTCCTACTAGTTTTCAATAAGCAAGACCAGTATATGACGGAGGAACGCATAATTATTCTGCAATCCCTACAACAAACATTCCCTGGTCATGTGCTTGCTACTTCTGCTTCTCCCCTACCCATAAAAGTCAGAAAGCATCTTGCTGATGGATCCATTCAAGAGGGGATGGAACAACCAACACCCAATATTCAACAGTTAGTAGAACAGCTCACGGTTATTTTGGCACAACAAATACCACAGTTGGTTTGTGCAACCACATGGCGCAAGTCCCTATTTTTAAAAACCCAAGCTAGAAGTTGCTTGAATTCTATTAGACGCGATCGCTCCTTACCTATTGTAGAACAAAATCAGTGGATCGCTGGTGCTGCTGCATTTGCTAATCCCCTACCCGCTTTGGATATATTAGCAACTGTGGCCATTACCGGTCAAATGGTTATGGATTTGAGTAATATCTATCTACAAAAAATCTCCCTTGACCAAGCTCAAAAGGTGGCTAGAACCCTGGCAAACTTAATGTTCAAGTTGGGATTGGTAGAATTGTCTACCAAAGCGGTAACGGGTGTTTTAAAAACCAATGCTGTCACTTTTTTCGCTGGGGGAATGGTAGAAGGTGTCAGTGCGGCCTATTTAACTAGAATAGCTGGTTTAAGTTTAATCGAGTACTTTGAACAGCAAGATATAGCTTTGACAAGTGACCGTCAGTTAAATATGGAAACACTAGGTGGAGTCCTGCAAAGGGTATTCCAAGAAAATCAGACCCTGTTACTATTGGAAACATTTGTCAAGCAAGGTGTGAAACGCCTATCACGCGAAACTAAACCTTCAACCACCTACGTTCATTTTTAGAAAACTTTCCGTGAATTTCCTGCTGCGTTAAACTCAAAATCAGATAGATTACTTTCTCAATTTACTATGTCCTTGAGTCCTGATTCCTTACCACCCGCTCTGGGGAAGATCGTTCAAAGATTTCAACGTGCTTCCGATCCTAAGCGTCGCTATCAACAGCTAATTTGGTATGCACAGAAACTACCTGAGTTTGCCCAAGCAGGCAAAGTACCAGAAAACAAAGTTCCCGGTTGTGTTTCTCAGGTATATGTTACAGCTACACTTCATGACAGCAAGGTAATGTTTGCAGGAGATTCGGATTCTCAGCTAACCAAGGGATTATTAGCACTTTTAATAGAAGGATTAAATGGATTAACTCCTAAAGAAATTATACAACTAACCCCGGAATTTATCCAGGCAACGGGATTAAACGTTAGTCTCACACCTTCCCGCGCCAATGGTTTTTACAACATCTTCAGAACCATGCAAAAAAAGGCGCTAGAATGTGATCCAAAAGCCCAGTAGAAAGGGCAGAGGATGATGGGAATTAACTTACCAATGCATCCTTTGTCCCTCTTCTAATTTTACCTTAGCTGTTAAAATACCTGTTCTACTTCACCAATTTCGGGAATCATTTCTTTGAGACGGCGTTCAATGCCCATTCTTAGTGTCATAGTAGAACTAGGACAAGAACCGCAAGCCCCTTGTAAGCGTAGTTTCACAATTGGTCCATCCAATTCTACCACTTCCACATTACCCCCATCGGACATTAAGTAGGGTCGCATTTCATCTAGTACAGTTTCAACGTTTTCAAGAGTTAGTTCCATAGTTTTGGTACCTGTTTAGTAGGGGACAGCTTTAAGCTTAGCCGATTTTTCTCATAGTTAGGGTGGTTGAAAGTCGAGACTCAATCATTCCATTCACCCCTTGGGGGGACAGGGGTGCGCATAGGGGTACGAGTCAGTTCATCATCCCTGGGAAAATCTCCCCGTAACCACTGACGAATGGCAACCTCTATGACCTTACTGGGGTCATTGGTGAGATGTTGAATCTGAGCGATCAATTCCGAGTCCAGACGTAATGCTATTTCTATTTTTTCGGCGTTTGTATTATCCGTTTTATTGTGATGTTTTTCCATATTCATAGGTTTATATTCCCAAAAAATTGCCCAACCCCAGATAACCAATTTGTAACTGGCAGTTTTTATATCCAGTGACATCATATCCTGAAAATCAATTTACCGATTTAGTGGGGAAGAGCAGGAATTGCCAATCATGTATTACCCATTGTCCAATAAAGCATTAAAATACATGAAGTGAATACTTTTAAATTTTGACTGCTAATCAAGCAAAGATGGTATATGACTGAGGTTCCCGCCATTCGCATTCGCAACTTCTGTATTATCGCTCATATAGATCATGGGAAGTCCACCCTGGCTGATCGTTTACTCCAGTCCACCGGGACCGTAGAAGACCGACAAATGAAAGAGCAGTTCCTAGATAATATGGATCTAGAACGGGAGCGTGGCATTACAATTAAGCTGCAAGCTGCCCGCATGAATTATACCGCTAAGGATGGACAGCAGTATGTGTTGAACTTAATTGATACTCCTGGTCATGTAGACTTTTCCTATGAAGTTTCACGCTCTTTAGCTGCTTGTGAAGGTGCTTTATTGGTAGTTGATGCTTCCCAAGGTGTGGAGGCTCAAACCCTAGCCAATGTGTACTTGGCCTTGGAACATGACCTGGAAATTATCCCCGTATTAAATAAAATTGATTTACCAGGAGCAGAACCAAATCGGGTCATTGGAGAAATTGAGGAAATTATTGGACTGGATTGTAGCGGAGCAATTTTAGCCTCTGCTAAGGAAGGAATAGGTATTCCAGAAATTTTGGAGGCTATAGTCGAGCGCATACCCCCAGCAGCTGATACTGTCAGTCAAAGATTAAGGGCTTTGATCTTTGATAGCTATTATGATAGTTACCGGGGAGTAATAGTTTATTTCCGAGTAATGGATGGCACAGTCAAAAAAGGCGATCGCATTTATTTGATGGCCTCCGACAAGGAGTATGAAATTGACGAGTTAGGGGTTCTTTGTCCCAACCAAACCCAAGTAGAAGAATTGCATGCGGGAGAGGTAGGTTATCTAGCTGCGGCGATTAAGGCGGTAGCTGATGCACGAGTGGGTGATACTATTACATTAGCAAAGGCTAAAGCTGACGAAGCTTTGCCAGGTTATACTGAAGCTAATCCCATGGTCTTTTGCGGTATGTTCCCCATAGATGCAGACCAATTTGAAGACTTGCGGGAGGCTTTAGAAAAGCTAAGATTGAATGATGCTGCTTTGCAGTATGAACCAGAAACTTCCAGTGCTATGGGATTTGGCTTTCGTTGTGGGTTTTTAGGTTTGCTGCACATGGAAATTGTCCAGGAGCGGTTAGAGCGGGAATATAATCTAGATTTGATTATTACTGCTCCTTCCGTGGTTTATAAGGTAATTACTATCAAGGGTGAGGAACTGTATATTGATAATCCAAGCCACCTACCAGCACCTAATGATCGAGAAAGAATAGAAGAACCCTATGTACAGGTAGAAATGATTACTCCAGAAACCTTTGTAGGAACTCTAATGGAGTTATCACAAAATCGTCGGGGTGTATTTAAGGATATGAAATATCTTACCCAAGGTAGAACCACTCTTACATACGAAATTCCCCTAGCTGAAGTAGTAACGGACTTTTTTGATCAGATGAAGTCCCGATCCCGTGGCTATGCTAGTATGGAATATCATCTAATTGGCTACCGTGAAAATCCTCTGGTAAAATTGGATATTATGATCAATGGTGACCCGGTAGACTCCCTGGCAATGATCGTTCATCGAGATAAAGCCTATAATGTGGGTAGATCCATGGCCGAAAAGTTGAAGGAATTAATTCCACGTCATCAGTTTAAAGTTCCTATCCAGGCTGCTATAGGCACTAAAGTGATTGCTAGTGAACATATTCCTGCTTTGAGAAAAGATGTTTTGGCTAAGTGCTATGGTGGTGATATTAGCCGTAAGAAAAAGCTCTTGCAAAAACAAGCTAAGGGTAAAAAACGGATGAAAGCTGTAGGGACAGTAGATGTACCTCAAGAAGCTTTTATGGCTGTGTTAAAGTTAGATCAAAGCTAGTCAATATGAGATCAATTTGGGTGTGTACAAAGCATCAAAAAGTTACGCAAGGAAGGGGGAGCAAAATCCCCCGGAAATTCGTAACTCCACTCACCTACCTGGAAATTGGATAAAAAATTATAAAGCATGAGGAAAATCAAAACCCATCCCAGGTGTTATGGCTAAAGCTATATTATTGGTGTAGCGTTTTGTGAGACCTAGAAAGCCAAAAACCACATCAAAGGTTGGAGGTTGATAAAAAAAATAAAAGTCTCGAATTCCTGTTAGTTATTTGAATTTTTGTAAAGTATCGGGGAGTCAAAAGAATGAAGATACTGGTACTAAGTTGGGAATTTCCACCAAGGATAGTTGGAGGTATTGCTCGTCATGTGGGAGAGCTATACCCAGAATTGGTGAAATTAGGACATGAAATTCACCTAATTACACCCGATGTGAAACAAGCATCCCCTTATGAAGTGGTGGAAGGTGTTTATGTGCACCGAGTACCAGTAGCCCATAGCCATGATTTTTTTCACTGGGTAGTCAATTTAAATCAGAGTATGGGTCATTATGGTGGTAAATTAATTAAGCAAGGATATTTTGATATTATTCATGCCCATGATTGGTTAGTAGGGGATGCGGCGATCGCCCTAAAACACAATTTCAAAATTCCTTTAGTTGCTACTATTCATGCAACAGAATATGGAAGATGTAATGGGATTCATAATGATATCCAAAACTATGTACATAGTAAAGAAAATGAATTGGCATATAATGCCTGGCGAATTATTGTTTGTACCGAATATATGCAAAAGGAAGTGAGCAGAGCCTTGCACAGTCCTTTGGACAAAATAGATATAATTTATAATGGTATTCGTCCGGAGAAAAAACGTCATCATCGGGATTTTCATGCCCAAAACTTTCGTCGGCAATTTGCGGCTGATCATGAGAAAATAGTGTATTATGTTGGGAGAATAACCCACGAAAAGGGCATACCGGTATTACTCAACGCTGCTCCTCAAATTCTCTGGGAAATGGCTGGTTATGTGAAATTTGTGATCATTGGTGGTGGGAATACGGATCATTTAAAACAACAAGCTTGGGATTTAGGAATTTGGGACAAATGTTATTTCACAGGTTTCCTTTCTGACGATTACTTAGATAAATTTCAAACCCTAGCTGATTGTGCAGTTTTCCCCAGTTTATATGAACCCTTTGGGATTGTGGCCTTAGAGAGTTTTGCTGCGAGAGTACCAGTGATAGTCTCCGATACTGGTGGTTTTCCAGAGGTTATTGAACATACAAAAACGGGAATCATCACTCAGGTAAATAATCCCCACTCATTAGCATGGGGAATCTTAGAAGTCTTGAAAAATCCTGGTTATGGAAAATGGCTAGTAGATAATGCATATCAAGAGTTGGAGCGCCGTTTTTGCTGGACACAATTGGCTCAAAAAACTATTGCGGTTTATGAGAAAGTATTAAAAGAGCGATCGCAAGTTGATTGGTAGGATACCAAGTGGAAGATTAAAAAAACAAAAAAAACAATAATTCGTTTACCCAGAGTATCCTGGTCCACATGATCTCAGTTCGTACCAACTAGACTCACCCATAACTAAAGCTAAGAGTCCAGTGTTAGTGTCTCAATTTCAACTTTTTCGGTGAGATTTACCAAAAAAATGAAAACCCTAATTATTGACAACTACGACTCCTACACTTTTAATCTTTATCAATTAATTGCCGAAGTTAATGGAGAATATCCCACTGTAGTGTACAATAACCAAATGGCATGGGAAGAACTACAAAAGTGGGAATTTGATAATATTGTGATTTCACCAGGGCCTGGTCGTCCTGAGAATTTAAAAGATTTTGGTATTTGTCATCAAGCTATTCAAAATACAAAAGTTCCACTTTTAGGTGTATGTTTGGGACATCAAGGACTGGGTAATGAGTATGGAGGAAAAGTTATTCATGCACCAGAAGTTCATCATGGTCGCTTGAGTGATATTTACCATTATGGAACTGATATGTTTACAGGTATTCCTTCTCCTTTTTCTGCTGTACGTTATCATTCCTTATTAGTTGCAGATGACTTACCAGACTGTTTAGAAAAAGTGGCATGGACAGAAGACAATCTGATTATGGGAATACGTCATCGTTTTTTACCACGGTGGGGTGTGCAGTTTCATCCAGAGTCAATCTGTACTGAATATGGACATACTTTATTTGAGAACTTTAAACGGATTACTCATAAATTTCTGCAAGATAATGATAAAATTTCTAGTCAGAAATCTTGGATAGTAAATAATCAAAATGCACCTTTACCAACTAACCATGTTGGAGAAAAACAGCAGCAAAAATTTGAAATTTGTACTCGTAAATTAAACCTTTATGCTGATGCTGAGCAAATGTTCGTACATTTGTTTGGCGAATCACCCAATGCTTTCTGGTTAGACAGTAGTCTTGTTGAAACAGGTCTTTCTCGTTTTTCTTTTATGGGAGATAGTAATGGTGAAAACAGTTTATTGATTCGTTATCAAACACAGTCCCAAGAACTGAGGATGATAAAATCTAATCATATCAGCTTGAAGAAAGAGGGTATTTTTCAATATCTCAAGGGGGAACTGGAACAAAGACAATGTTCATCTGATAATTTACCATTTGATTTTAACTGTGGGTTTGTTGGTTATTTTGGCTATGAACTAAAGGCAGAATTTGGAGTTAAATTAAACCATCCTTCTCCCTTACCTGACGCTATGTTTTTGTTTGTGGATCGCATGATTGCGATTGATCATCAAGAACAAACCCTTTATTTAATTTTCCTAACTCAGCAAGGAGAAACAAGTTCAGCAGAAACCTGGTTTACATGGATGGAACAACAGCTTAAAAATCTGCCTCCTCTGTCTCCCGTTGTTGCTGAAAAAAAAGAAACATCAGTGAATTTTCGATTAAGTCGATGCAAAAAAACTTATCTTAATGATATCCAGAAAAGTCTGGACGAAATTCATGAAGGAGAAACTTATCAAGTTTGTTTAACTAATCAAATTAAAACAAATGCCACTCCCGATCCACTGGCATTTTATCGCACATTACGCTCAATTAATCCTGCTCCCTACTCGGCATTTTTGCGTTTCGGTGATCTGGCGATCGCCTGTTCATCTCCTGAACGATTTTTAAAAATAGATTGTCGAGGTTGGGTAGAAACCAAACCCATCAAGGGAACACTCCCACGCGGAAAAACACCAGAGGAAGATTTTATCCTGGGTGAAAGATTGCGGACTAGCGAAAAAGATCGGGCCGAAAATTTGATGATTGTGGACTTACTTCGTAATGATTTAGGAAGGGTTTGTGCAGTTGGTACTGTCCATGTTCCCAACTTAATGGAAGTAGAAACTTATGCCACTGTACATCAACTGGTAACAACTATTCGGGGTTATTTACGTGAAGGCATGACTGCTATAGATTGCATTCGTAATGCTTTCCCTGGTGGTTCAATGACAGGTGCTCCAAAAATCAGAACTATGGAAATTATTGACCGATTAGAACAAGAAGCAAGAGGAGTATATTCAGGAGCGATCGGCTTTTTGGGTTTGAATGGTTCAGCTGATTTGAACATTGTGATTCGCACTGCTGTACTCACAGCTGAACAAACTGTGATCGGGGTTGGTGGTGGTATTGTCGCACTTTCGGATCCCCAAATGGAGTTTCAGGAAACACTCCTCAAAGGAAAAGCCTTGATTCATGCCATAATGCTCACTACTCAAGGGGAATTTGACCTCAGTCAACTTAATGTAGTTTAGCCACCATTTCAGCACGAGCAGAAACACCCAACTTTTTAAACATTCTTTTAAGTGACTGCTTAACCGTATTTTGACTAATCCAAAGTTGGCTGGCAATTTCCCCATTTGTTAACCCCTGGGCAACTAATTGGGCAATTTCTAACTCCCTAGCAGTTAAAGGACATTCAGTCATAGTTTTGACCATATTCCACTTGACTCGGAGAGTGGCAATTTTTGCTGATAAATGAATACATAAAGCACTTAAATCAGCTAAATCATTATTGTTAAAGGGAGGACTGCCAGGATCTCG
This sequence comes from Raphidiopsis brookii D9, assembly GCA_000175855.1. GTDB lineage: Bacteria > Cyanobacteriota > Cyanobacteriia > Cyanobacteriales > Nostocaceae > Raphidiopsis > Raphidiopsis brookii. The sequence continues at coordinate 6,615 of ACYB01000044.1, read as the reverse complement.
GGCAAAATTCAGAGTTCCCACCAGTCTACCATCACAAACTATGGGACCTGTCATCACGTGTTCATGGCGAGTACAAAAGTTTTTCCAGTCTTCTGGAGCCAAGACTAACAGTTCATGGGTGGGTGCATGACGTTCTACAACATAACTCCCTACGGGATTGGCCTCCAAACAAACCGCAGGAATTTCTGGAATTTCTATTCCTGTCAGGAACTGCTCTTCAATAAAGGAAATACCCCAATGGTGCACACCAAAATGTAAGCTAATAGTTTCCATAAGAGCTTGTTGTAGTTCCTGCTCGGTTTCAACATGGGCTATTGCTTCAAAAATAGAGTGGAGTGTTTTAGCCATAAAAGTACCCAGTTGGGGACTATGCGAACCTAAAGATTAACTATATTCTAATATTATAAACCACAAAAAGCTATTATTCAGCCAGAGGACAAGCATCATGACAGTCACTCAAATCTCTGCCCAAGAACTTTTCCGGGCTGCATATCAAAATCGTTATACCTGGGATGAAAATTTCCCCGGTTATACAGCAGATATCACTTATAAATATGAGGGTCAGGAATTCACTGGCAAAATTCGTATTGATGCCAATTTTAAATGGGAAGTTACCCAGGTAGAAGATGAAGCTGCCAAAAAGGCAATTGACAGTCAAACTTGGGAAATTGCCGTCCATCGTGTACGGCGCACTTTTGCCCAAACTCATGGAGAAAATACCTTTACCTATGGTGAGAAGGATTCCACTGGTGCAGTAGAAATTATTGTTGGCGGAAAATCAGCTGGTGATAAATATAAAGTCCGCAATGATGTAGTTACTCTTGTTCACCGTCATATTCATGGAGTTGTTGTGACTATTAACACTTTCAGTATTCACGAAACGGAAGCGGGATATCTATCTCATACTTATGATTCTGTGTATCACGATCCCAAGACTGGAGAACAAAAAGGTGGTCGTAGTGAGTTCACGGATGAATATGAAAAAGTAGGCAATTATTACATTCTCAATCGTCGAGAAATCCGTACGGAAACCCCAGCAGGTATGTCAATTCAAGAATTCGTTTTTGCCAATCTGGAATTACTGGGTTAGAGGGGAATTTGTGGGGTTGTGGCCGTGGTAACTTGCGGCCATAAGACCCCTATCCTAAGGTTTGAGAATCTAAATATCTAAATATTTAGATAATAAACCAATAAAAACTCCGGGGGTTTCTAAATGGGGTAAAATGCCTGTGTCAAGCACTTGCTGAAAATCTTTAATTGCCATTTTATTTAAACTGGCTAATCTCCTCCCTAAACTAATATTAGTAAACTGCGCCTGTTCACCCCAAAAAAATACCGTAGGTACTTGTAATTGAGGAATATATAAACTCAGATCAAAATAAAGATTCCCCTTCAAGAATGACAAGGCTGAATATTTACCATCTCTCTTTTGTGCAGAAGTTAAATAGGCCTGGACTATCTCTTGTGACAATCTTTGTGATTTCACAAATAGGAAGTTCTGTAAAAAGTTGGTTACAGCTAGTTCATTTTCTGCACCCAACCCATAAATCAAACTGTCAACAAAGGGTAGGTTGATCACTGGAAGCGGTAATCTCCTACTCGCACCTTGACCAAAATCATTAAAACCCGCAGGACAAACTAAAAATAACTGCTCAAAGGTTTGTGGTTCGGAAATTGCAATGCGAATCATTAAAGCTGCTGTTAAAGACGAAGCAACCACTGTTACAGTATCCACACAAGTTTGGTGAATAAACTCCTTAATGGTAGTCAAATAATCAACAATTTGATAGTCTCTAACAGGATGATCGGAATCCCCCCAACCAATTAAATCTGGTGCCAAAATGCGATATTTATGGGCAAAAGCTGGATAAACCTTAGACCACTCAAAAGCGGAAGCACCACCGCCAAAGTTGTGCAAAAATAGTAAGGGTGGTAATTTGTCGATTTCCCCAATATCCCAAGGTTCACCGGTCTGGGTATAGTAGACCATGCTACCCAAGGAAGTGTCAACTTGTTTTTTACCAAAGCCACACGGATGGAATTCTATCATAAACCATTATCTCCCAAAATCAGTCGGTTTTCAGCCGAAATCCTAATTAGAAATATTGTCCCGACTAATAGGTACAAGTTGATGCAGGTTATCACCATGAATATGGTAAGCTGCACCAAAACCAATTACAAACCTTCCTCCCGTTGGAGTTAGCTGAAAAACTCGAAAATCAGCCAAACCTTTCAGAACTTCTATAATTGTGCCAAATCTTGCCTGAAATTGATCGACTATTTCTTGCCATTTAATGGATTCTCTTTCCAATAAACTGGCTCTACAATCAAAATTCAAACGCCGACGGGCGAAAATATTAGGACTTTTACCCTCATCCTCAATAAATAAAACACTCACGTCTGGACGAGACTCAATATTAGTAGTATGAGTAGATAAACTACTTACATATATATAAATATTTTTTAATTCATCCATAACGAAGGGAGCATAGCTAGCATTAGGAATTCCCTGGTCGCTGACTGTAGCAATTATAATGCTGGCAAATTGCTGATGAAAGTCCTCATAGTCAGATTGAATTTTTGCCCACCCGCTCATAGATGTAGTCCTGTTAGTTGGATTATTTCCATTATTAGGATATTATTATAATGTATATAAGCTATGTAATCTTAAGAGTAATCTAAAGTTGCCAGAGGAAAGATCATGTAGTATGATACGGTATAAGTACAGTATATAATACAGATAATTGAGTTGTTAATCATTATGAATGACAAAAAACGTAATCAATGGGATTTGTGTAGATTCATTAGAACTCTTACTTATTTTGAGGTATTTCCCCTCCTAAATTGGATACAAAACATTCTACAAAATCGTCCTACAAACCGACAAGATCAACCAACAGGGAGAATACAAATGGGTATAATTTTAGTAGCGGGTGCAACAGGTGGTGTAGGTAAAAGGGTGGTAAAAAAATTATTAACCCAAGGTTATAGGGTGCGCTGTTTGGTCAGAGATATAGAGAAAGCAAGGGAAATTTTGGGCAATGAAGCAGATCTGGTGGTGGGAGATATTACAAAACCAGAAAGTCTCAATGATTTAGTCATGAGTAATATTCAGGGTGTAGTTTGCTGTACAGCAGTGCGAGTACAACCGGTAGAGGGAGACACACCAGACAGAGCAAAATATAATCAGGGGGTGAAATTCTATCAACCGGAAATAGTAGGAGACACACCAGAAAACGTAGAATATAAAGGAGTGAAAAATTTAATAGTAGCTGCAAAAAGATATTTACCAACCACCGGAGAAAAAATCATCTTTGATTTTACCCAACCATCATCAGATCTCAAAAATATTTGGGGTGCCTTAGATGATGTGGTTATGGGTGGAGTTAGTTCCAGCAATTTTTACATATTTGAGAAAACTGCAGTCTTTAATGGCAATGTTTCCACGGCAAATTCGGGAGGTTTTGCTTCCGTAAGAACTAAAAACTTTTCCCCTGCAATTAACTTATCCGGTTTTACGGGGATCAGATTAAGGGTTAAAGGTGATGGACAACGTTATAAAATCTTTTTAAGAACAGAAACAACCTGGGATGGCATAGGTTATAGCTACTCCTTCGATACCATGGCAAATACATGGATAGATGTTAACATTCCCTTTGTCAATTTAGTGCCGGTTTTTAGAGCCAAAACTGTAAAAGACTGCCCCAAAATTGATGAAAGTAAAATTTGTTCCCTGCAATTAATGTTAAGTAAGTTTGAATATGATGGTCGGTTAAATCCTAAATTTACCCCCGGTGCATTTACCCTAGAATTAGAATCCATTCGGGCCTATGGTGGTGAAGGAGTATCCCAATTCGTATTGGTTAGTTCTGCAGGTGTGACCCGTCCAGGGAGACCAGGAATTAATTTAGAAGAAGAGCCACCTGCAGTGAGATTAAATGACCAACTAGGAGGAATTTTAACCTGGAAGTTAAAAGGAGAAGATAGTTTAAGAGATAGCCAAATACCTTATACAATTATTAGACCTTGTGCTTTAACAGAAGACAGGGGAGGAAAAGAATTAATAGTAGACCAGGGTGATAATATTCGCGGTAAAATTAGTCGGGATGATGTGGCAGAAATTTGCCTTCAATCATTACAACAACCACAAGCCAAAAATATTACCTTTGAGGTAAAACAGGGGGAAAATGATGCTGTCTCTCTCAATTGGGGACAATTACTCTCCCAATTACAACCGGACAGACCTAATCCCCTATAAGCTGCATAACTTCACTTGAGCCTAATTTGGGACTAATTGCGCTTAAAAAGCATAATACTATGTAAGTTAGGTTGATGTGTTGATTTTCTGTTAAAAATAGTATATATATAAACCGGATTTGAGATCAGGACGACTTATAGAATGACCTCCGAACAGACAATTAGACGTTCCGATATATTAAACACCCAAGTCATCACCCGCGATAACGGCAAAAGGTTAGGTATCGTGAGTCAGGTGTGGGTAGACATTGACCAAAGAGAGGTTGTGGCGTTTGGATTACGAGACAGCCTGATTTCTATTTCTAGTCTACCCCGCCAAATGTATCTCAGTAGTATTAACCAAATCGGTGATGTGATTTTGGTTGATAATGAAGATGTCATTGAGGAGATTGACGTAGAAGCTCTTAGTAACTTGATTAATTGGGAAGTGATTACAGAAACTGGAGAAGTATTAGGTAGAGTAAGAAGCTTTAAGTTCAATGGTGAAAGTGGTAAAATATCTTCTATAGTTATCGCTTCCCTGGGATTACCCCAAATTCCAGAACAACTGTTGAGTACCTATGAAATTTCTATAGATGAAGTAGTCAGCACTGGGCCCAATAGACTGATTGTATTTGAGGGTGCGGAAGAAAGAGTTAACCAGTTGAGCGTGGGAGTTTTAGAACGTTTAGGTATTGGTAAAGCACCCTGGGAAAGAGACTCGGAGGAAGAATATGGTTATTCTCCAACGCGAACTGTTTCTCCTGCTAATCAATTACCTAGTGGAGTACCTTTGGAACCACCTAAACCTAAGATTCGCACTCCCCAACCGGTAGCACGAGAACAAGAAGAGTGGACTCCAGACTATGTAGAAGAGGAAATCAGACCTCAGCGTGAGGTTATGCAGGCCCGGGCCTACGAGTCTATACAATATGAGGAGGAAGAAGATAATTGGAGCGAAACAACTGACAAAGACGCTTATCAAGCACCAGCTGGTCCAAAACCCACAACCCAACCTTACAATAAAACCTATGCTCAACAGTATGAGGATGATGAGGACTTAGAAGGTGATGCTTGGTTAGATGTACCCAAACCGGTTAACATTCCCAAGAAAGTTAAGGAGAGACAGGTGGAATACGAGGAAGAAAGCTGACCAAAAGAATGGGAGAATCCGTCCTTAAGGAGGGATTCTCTCATTTTGGTGAAACTACAGAGTTTGCCATTTTTACTAAATCGCTTAAACTGCCCGCTTTTAATCCAATAGTGTACTGCACTCCTTTTTCTCTCCATATCAGGTTAGCATTCGAGCAGTTAGCACCGCATTTAAAATCTTCAAAATAGGCTTTTTTGTTGTTATTTAGGTTTACTTCTTTTCCTACAGGTTTGGGGGTATTACTACTAACTAGCTCTGCACTAATAGCACCAAAACCACAAGCTGTTCCCCCACCGCAATCGGGAGTGAATCCTAGTAGGATTTGGTACTTGTTTTTGGTTACCGTTTCCACAATTGAGTAAAGTGGGGGGTCATTTTTCCCAATGGGAATATGGGTGGGTAATAGAATCTTGATTTGGGTGGTTTTTTTTAATTTTAGATAGAATTGGTTGAAAAACCTGATTAACCTGGGACTTTTTGCTCTGAATTAGTTGTTTTGCTATTATCTGGTGCTGGTCGATTCCTAGCGCTGGGGTGACTCTGATAAGATTAGTACCGGTGAGTAGTAAAAACAAGGTACATAGGGGACTGATATGCTTGATTGGAAATTTAGAATTCATGGACAGATGCAAAATAAGGATACTCAAGTTATACTATCATCCTAATAATTGCAAAAAGGTTTACATTCGTGCGGTATTTAGTTGAAATGCTTGACAACTTAATTGATGAAGTAGGAGAAGATGAAACACACCCTCTAGCTTCTTTAATGGAAATAATTGGAGTCCTAATAGAACAATATGAAAACCAAAATATACCAGAAACATTTAAAGCCAATGATCGACACACAACTAACATGCCTCAAGTTTTTTCAAAATTAAATAGCCTATTACAAGCACAAAACTTTAAACAAGCAGACAGGGAAACCAGAAAAATCATGCTAGCAATAGCCAAACGAGAAGAAGAAGGTTGGCTAAGGATAGAAGATGCAGAAAAATTCCCCTGTAAAGAACTGCGCAGTATTGACCAACTTTGGCTAAAATACAGTGGAGGCAAATTTGGTATTTCAGTCCAGCAACAGATCTACCAAAGAACATTAAATATGACTTAAAATTAATTTACAGTAGCTTCTTAAGTGGAAGAATTGAAGATTTAACAAAAGATATATTTCGTATTCAGATTGGAATATGGTCAGAAGCTATTAACTACTGGGAAGATCTAAAAGTTAG
>ACYB01000045.1 GCA_000175855.1 Raphidiopsis brookii D9 | reverse complement strand
AAAAATCAAGACTGTGTTTTTTATCACCTTTCTAATTTATTATTAGAAACATGGAGAGAGTATAGTTATAACAACACATTTGGGATAGATTATTGAAAAATTTTGTAGTTAATGTAATAATAGAAAGAGAAATAAATATGACAATAAAAGCAGTGAATCACGAAAAAAAACCGAAGGTCAAAGAAAAAGGCTGGAACGCTAGTAAAATCGTCGGGAACCTCGGTCCCTTGTCCCATAAGGATTTGAGGTATGTTTTAAGAGTGTATAAGAAGCTGAAATGGGATTTTTTTTTCTGACCTTCGGAAAGAGGGTCTAGACAGTAGACAGAGTAAGGGTTTAAAATGGAGGGGTCCGCTTTCATCTAGGAAGTGGAATTAATGGAAACCACTAGACACAATAATTATTGTTTTAATCTGCTGTCCGCTTTCATCTAGGAAGTGGAATTAATGGAAACTAAGAAGTCCACCTCCTCATGGAGGTTTTTTGCTTGGTCCGCTTTCATCTAGGAAGTGGAATTAATGGAAACCCCTATCTTGCCCAGCTGGTATAGGGGGTTGATTAATTTGTCCGCTTTCATCTAGGAAGTGGAATTAATGGAAACAACTATGTTTGGAAGAAAAGTTAAAAGAGTTGCGTCTGGTCCGCTTTCATCTAGGAAGTGGAATTAATGGAAACTTTGTTGACACTTTTAGTTTAGTTTCAGTTACCTCGGTCCGCTTTCATCTAGGAAGTGGAATTAATGGAAACTCCCACGCTTAGTGCTGCTTTTGTGCTTTAGCCTCACGTCCGCTTTCATCTAGGAAGTGGAATTAATGGAAACTGAATTATAAAGTCAAGTACATTCAGAACGTAGTGTCCGCTTTCATCTAGGAAGTGGAATTAATGGAAACTTTGAACATAGAATAGATACATTATTTTCCTCCTCGGAGTCCGCTTTCATCTAGGAAGTGGAATTAATGGAAACGTTGCATTAGTTGCTGGAGATCGTGTATTAGTAAAAGTCCGCTTTCATCTAGGAAGTGGAATTAATGGAAACTACTAACAGTTAATACATTAGAGTCTCCGTTATTATGGTCCGCTTTCATCTAGGAAGTGGAATTAATGGAAACTCAGCTGGAAGTCTGTGTCAGTTACCACAGCTATCACTTGTCCGCTTTCATCTAGGAAGTGGAATTAATGGAAACGTGAATACTGTGTAACAGTCTAATTTCATATTCTCAGTCCGCTTTCATCTAGGAAGTGGAATTAATGGAAACACGCCAGCAAGGGCCAGCATGTGGTAGTCGCTGACGGTCATTTTACCGGTCCGCTTTCATCTAGGAAGTGGAATTAATGGAAACGCTTTCAAAAAAGAACTACTGTTCTTTAAAAAGAACAGTAAGTCCGCTTTCATCTAGGAAGTGGAATTAATGGAAACTTCCTACTTGAGTTACTAAGAACTCTGTACCAAATTGAGAAAGTCCGCTTTCATCTAGGAAGTGGAATTAATGGAAACATGGCATTCTTGAGTTTGTCCGGCACCTCTCCATTACTGTCCGCTTTCATCTAGGAAGTGGAATTAATGGAAACCCCTGGAGCTGAAACTTTTAAATTTTCGTAATAAATAGTCCGCTTTCATCTAGGAAGTGGAATTAATGGAAACTGTCTACATCTTCTAAGACAATTACTCTTGAAAGGGGTCCGCTTTCATCTAGGAAGTGGAATTAATGGAAACGTTCAATGGTTGGCTCTTGCCAAAACATCTCGGGATGTCCGCTTTCATCTAGGAAGTGGAATTAATGGAAACCTTCTCTATATAGTAACAATTTACCCCCTATTTCTAGTGTCCGCTTTCATCTAGGAAGTGGAATTAATGGAAACATTCATAGAATGCGCTATTATTTAAATTCGTATGACGTCCGCTTTCATCTAGGAAGTGGAATTAATGGAAACCCTCTAACATTGCTGCTCTATCAGAGCAGCAATGCGGTCCGCTTTCATCTAGGAAGTGGAATTAATGGAAACGTAATCAACTTTAAAAGTCAATACACAGCTAGTGACAGTCCGCTTTCATCTAGGAAGTGGAATTAATGGAAACAAATACAAATGAATGTATTTCTCTCCACCGCCAAATACGGTCCGCTTTCATCTAGGAAGTGGAATTAATGGAAACTTGTAGGTTAGCATTTGATAAATCGGCATTGCTTAGTCCGCTTTCATCTAGGAAGTGGAATTAATGGAAACTTCTCTTTTCATCTTTATTCATGGTAGTTCCTCGTGTCCGCTTTCATCTAGGAAGTGGAATTAATGGAAACATCTCACTCGCTAAATGGCGCTCATTTCATCTCACTATCAGTCCGCTTTCATCTAGGAAGTGGAATTAATGGAAACGAGTTTTTTCATTCGGGTATTAAAGTCTAGGTTAAAGTGTCCGCTTTCATCTAGGAAGTGGAATTAATGGAAACAGAAAACAATCCTACCCCCTTAGTGAACATAAAGGGGTCCGCTTTCATCTAGGAAGTGGAATTAATGGAAACTTGACCATCCCTTTTTGCCACTATGTAGCTCAAAGATCATGTCCGCTTTCATCTAGGAAGTGGAATTAATGGAAACGCAACTTGAGTCGCTACCAATATTACTGGTAATACAGAATGTCCGCTTTCATCTAGGAAGTGGAATTAATGGAAACTTCATTACTTGGGACCAACCCTAGTTTAGAGGCATAGTCCGCTTTCATCTAGGAAGTGGAATTAATGGAAACCCTATAAGCAATTCCAACCCCTCTCTTCTTCCCTTCAAGTCCGCTTTCATCTAGGAAGTGGAATTAATGGAAACCCCCCGTTCCCCCGGGGAATAACCGTTTCAAGTAAATCCTTGTCCGCTTTCATCTAGGAAGTGGAATTAATGGAAACTATCAAAACACAACAGCTGGATTTTTATCTATTAGTGTCCGCTTTCATCTAGGAAGTGGAATTAATGGAAACAATTTAAAAGGTGTGAATTTAAGTGGGGTATTTTTCCCCAGTCCGCTTTCATCTAGGAAGTGGAATTAATGGAAACATAAAGATGACAATATTTTCCTTGACATCCTCCCAAGTCCGCTTTCATCTAGGAAGTGGAATTAATGGAAACTTTAAATGCACCCACTTATCATTGAATGAAGTCTCTTGTCCGCTTTCATCTAGGAAGTGGAATTAATGGAAACTCCACCTCGCTTCTATCCTCTTAAAATGAACCCCACTAAGTCCGCTTTCATCTAGGAAGTGGAATTAATGGAAACATGAAATTCTATCTTGGAACAAAGAATGGCTACAGTTTTGTCCGCTTTCATCTAGGAAGTGGAATTAATGGAAACGACCTTTCTAAGAGAGGTACAGAGAATACAGGAGAAGTCCGCTTTCATCTAGGAAGTGGAATTAATGGAAACATTCATGGTACTTTTTGTTTCTGGACAGCAGAAAAATATGTCCGCTTTCATCTAGGAAGTGGAATTAATGGAAACAGCTAAACGATAATCTATTCCTGGGCTAGATTCTACCAGTCCGCTTTCATCTAGGAAGTGGAATTAATGGAAACCTAACGCTGGTGTCTACAAGGAATACAAACTTTACGGTCCGCTTTCATCTAGGAAGTGGAATTAATGGAAACAAACCAAAAGGTAAACAAAGAGGTCGATAATTTAAGGAGGGAGGCAAAAAAAGTACCGCTTTCATCTAGGAAGTGGAATTAATGGAAACCTCCTGTTAAATTGCATTTTTCCCAATGCTTTGTCAGATTAGTCCGCTTTCATCTAGGAAGTGGAATTAATGGAAACTATTTGAGTGGTAGTTTATATTATGAATGTAGGCAAGTCCGCTTTCATCTAGGAAGTGGAATTAATGGAAACTGCGCAAATTAGCATTGCTCAAATTAGCATTGCTCAAATCAGGTCCGCTTTCATCTAGGAAGTGGAATTAATGGAAACGGGATTATGTAACTCTCTCAGTTTTTCCGGAAGTGTGTCCGCTTTCATCTAGGAAGTGGAATTAATGGAAACGTGCGATCGCCTGGCGGATCACGTCCTGATCCTCATCAAGTCCGCTTTCATCTAGGAAGTGGAATTAATGGAAACCTAATAGCTGAGGTATAATCATTAATTGCATTATCGTCCGCTTTCATCTAGGAAGTGGAATTAATGGAAACGCTAAATTGTGAATTATCACGCTGGCATAATAAGCAGCTGTCCGCTTTCATCTAGGAAGTGGAATTAATGGAAACTTTATGGCATCCACAGTAACATTAAAGAGGACGAATCTATGTCCGCTTTCATCTAGGAAGTGGAATTAATGGAAACCTAGATAATTTTAAGCCTTCAAAGAACTTAACTAGAGTAGTCCGCTTTCATCTAGGAAGTGGAATTAATGGAAACAAATGGTAGTCTAGAGTGAATATCTCCCATTCATCAAATGGGTCCGCTTTCATCTAGGAAGTGGAATTAATGGAAACTAGTGAAGCTCAGCATGTAAGAATAAACCCATACAAAGTGTCCGCTTTCATCTAGGAAGTGGAATTAATGGAAACTCAAAAGCTATCCATTTTGATGATCACTTAATGTTGGTCGTTGCAGGGCTATGGAACTTCTATTTGGATGCAGCATAAATTCAATCAGGATGGGGGAAGTTCTGTCGTCCAAAAAATATGCTTTTATTTCCCAACAGCTCTAGTATATGTTCTTGCCCACAAAATCCAAATCTTCACTAAAGAGTTTTCGACATTTTTCACATTTAAACGGAATTCGGTCGAGTGCCATGCTCTGAGCATCAGCGCCCCCTTGAGAATGAACCTGTCAGCATGAGGAGATTGCGACATTCGGTACAGGAAGCGTTCCATCGCATAGTACTGAAGTAGCTCGCTAAATGGCCGCTGTTCATCTTTCGCCCTGTTTAGAAGACGTTGACGGACAGAAGCAGAGATATTTTTGAGGTTTTTCGCACTCATACCAGTACCTCTAGGTAGGGTTTCATCGCTGCCTCAACCCGGCAGATTCTGGCATATTCAATAAGCTGCCGGGGGTTGAATTTCTTCCGTGTCTTGTAGAGCTTTAGAGCCTCAAGAACGACATCCATACCCAGCTTGTTTCGGAACTTAAAGCAGTCTGCCAGTGTTTTTTCTGCACTGTAGATCCGAATAGGTACCTCATCGATCTCATAGACCTCTATCCCCGTTTTAAGGCTCGCACCTGAGAAGCGATGAACAGAAACAGGTGGGTAATCTATTCTTGGAGATTGTGCCCCTTTGGCTAGTGCTATTGAAACGGTATGAGGGATCTGGGTGGTGAGTTCGTGGAAAGCCAGCGCGGAAACTAAGCAGATAATTCCCTTAGGGATACGTAGTGCAACAGTCACCAGATCTGGCTGAGAGAAATACGGCTGCTCCGATAGGCGGTAAACGCCGCGTGATACTTGTTCTAAGACCCCATTATCTCTAAGCTGATAGAGCGTGCGTGGATGGATACCAACCTGGAGTGCCTGTGCAGTCCTAATAATAGTTGTTCCCTTCTTCTTGATGAGGCGCACCGCTCGCTCAGAAGCTGTTTCGGCTACCTTGCCTTTATTCATGGATAATAATAGCTATAGTTATTTACATCTATAGGTAATATTATCCTTAATTCTAGGAAAATAACAGGGTGATTATAAAGCGTGCAAGGAGTAATAACTGCTCTTTCTCAAACCGTAAATCCCCAATCCACCCTTCCCCCCTGGAACTCGCCATGCCCACCATGAGCTAGAAGTTTGACGGGCGTAACCAGGAGCAGCAGACTGAGAAGCTACTAAAAAA
>ACYB01000046.1 GCA_000175855.1 Raphidiopsis brookii D9 | reverse complement strand
CTTCTATCTGGTGGATTATCATGTAGCTGCTCACTGGGTTGACTTTTGGGCAAAAACCATAATCCTCCACCAACTGCTAAAGCACCTAACAGACCCAACTCCGCCATTTGTATGATAGAGTCGTGCCAGGTGTTTAACATCCATAGAGAAAAGGATAATCCTAATCCTCCCACTAATATTGGTTTTTGTAAGTTCACAGTTGCCATTCTCCCGAGCATTATTTTTTAGAATATCTCAAAATCAACCATTAAAAGTGATTTCCACTGTCAATTCCGGTAGTTCCTGGCGATTTTATTGTGATTTCAACCACTTAGTTATACCCTCCGCTAGGGTTTTCGCCATCTTCTTCTGTGTTTGAGGGTTAACTATTTCCTCAAAGTCTTGAGGGTTGCTCATAAAAACCTAATTCTAATAGAACCGCTGGTGCATAGCTAGGACGGGTTAAAGCTAAGTTATTCCAAAATACGCCATAGGATGGTTTTTTGAGTTGACTGACAACATAATTATGCAAGAACACTGCTAAACTGTGCGATTGAGGATGATACCAAAAGCTACCAAAACCTCTAGTGTTTTCTGCATCACCATTATCAGGTAAGGAATTATAATGAATGGACAGGGCGATCGCTGGTTCTTCCTTACTGATAATCTCTTGTCTTTCTACTAAAGATACTTCCCGATCATCTTCCCTGGTCATAACTACAACAGCACCGCGCTTAACCAATTCATCTCGCAGTAGTTTAGAGACTACTAAGTTGACATCTTTTTCCGCATATCCTGTAGGACCAATAGCACCGGACTCTTTACCACCATGACCAGGATCTAGTACTATTTTCATACCTAATAATGGCAACCGTCTTGCTAAAGCAATAGTTGGTTGGTGACGTAAAGTTAAAACTAAAGTGCTACTCTCATATTTTAACTTATATCCCCACTGTTGCAACTTTTTAAGGTTAAAAGTGTACTTTACCTGATCTGGCGTGACTTGTTGCCAATCCAGACGAGAAATTAAAGGGTCATCGTCCAGTCGAATAGTATCAGTTTGAGCAGTGGTGTTGTAAAGAGTAAGAGTAAAAGTGCGATCGCCCTGTTGAACTTTTAGGGGGACAGGGACTTGTAGGGGAAATCGTATCTCGGTTACTTTGGGCAATTGACTATATCCCACACTGCGAATAATGGTTTTTGGTGGTGCTGCTCCGGGTATAATTTGGATTTCCTTCCTATTAACCCAAGCTCCATAATCTAATCTGAACCAGTCACCTTCCTGACCTGTAATCATTACTCTTGTCCCCTTGGGTAAGGGAGTCATTCGAGAATAATCCGTACTTGGACCCGTACGAGTTACGCATGATTCTGATGTGACTTCTGCAACAGATAACTGGGCAGGATGAAGAATCTGAATTTTGCCCGGAGCAGTTTGAGATATGGTTTGATTATTTAAGGTCAAAGTAAATTGGGGTTGTCCTAAATCAGCAACACTGGTGACTGTTGTACAACCCTGATATTTGTTAGGAATATAGCCAGTGGGTTGGTTTCTTCCGGTTAGCACGCTGGAATTGGCGGGTAAATTAGCCTGTAACGGTTGTGGTGTCAAAGAAACCATCTGCTCCCCTAACTTGACAAACACAGTAGCTTGAGGAGGTGCAATGGCGCTAAAACAAATTAGTTCTCCTGGGAGTCTAGCTAGATCAACTCCAGGTTGGAGGGAATTGGGAGCAAAACCTAAACCTGTTGGTAGTTCTGGTTGGGTGGAAACTCTAGTCACCCTAATCTCCTGTTCTTGATTTTGGTAACGGATTTTGAACAGGTTTTCTCCTAATTGCAGGGGGAAGCTGGGAGAAAAATGACCAGATTGACTGCGTTTAACTTTCCGACCATTAATTACCACTTCTCCCTGGGGTGGTGCTGTACCGATAAAAAATATTTTTTCTGTACTGGTTTGGTGATTTTTCGGTGGAAAAACTACTAAAAGTGAGTTCTGAGCCACGGTAACAGAGGAGGTAAGCAAACAACCGAATATTATTATTCCTATGACCTTTTTCACGGTAAACACACAAGATTTATTGAAAATAGTATGACTAAGTTTATCTTTGTAACTGGGGGCGTTGTTTCCAGTATTGGTAAGGGAATTGTAGCAGCAAGTTTGGGGAGATTGCTGAAATCTCGAGATTATTCCGTCTCCATTCTCAAACTTGACCCCTACATTAATGTGGATCCAGGCACAATGAGCCCATTTCAACACGGGGAGGTCTTTGTGACTCAGGATGGTGCTGAAACGGATTTAGACCTAGGGCATTATGAACGATTTACGGATACTTATATGTCTCGTTTAAACAGTGTTACTACTGGTTTGATTTATCAGTCTGTAATTAATAAGGAGCGTCGTGGAGACTATAATGGTGGCACTGTTCAGGTAATTCCCCATATTACTAATGAAATTAAAGAACGGGTCATTAGAGTCGCTAAAGAAACAAATCCCGCAGCGTTAATCACTGAAATTGGTGGAACCGTGGGTGATATTGAGTCTTTACCATTTTTAGAAGCTATCCGTCAACTGCGCAAAGAAGTGGGTAAACAAAATGTTTTGTACATGCACGTGACACTTTTGCCCTGGATTGCTTCAGCAGGAGAAATGAAAACTAAACCTACCCAACATTCTGTTAAGGAATTACGATCTATTGGTATTCAACCAGATATTTTAGTTTGTAGATGCGATCGCCCAATTCCGGTGGGTTTAAAACAAAAACTCTCAGAGTTTTGTGATGTTCCTGTGGAGTGTGTAATTACCTGTCAAGATGCTAGTAGTATTTATGAAGTACCCCTAATTTTAGAAAAAGAAGGACTAGCTCAACAAACCCTAGACCTATTACAAATGGAACAGCGAGAACCGGATTTAACCCACTGGGAAACCATGGTAGAGCGTATGTCTCATCCCCAATCTCCTGTAGAAATTGCCATAGTTGGTAAATACGTACGTTTAGGAGATGCTTATCTATCTGTAGTAGAATCCCTACGTCATGCAGCGATCGCCACTTATGGAGATTTACGTTTAAGATGGGTGAATTCGGAAATACTAGAAGTAGAACCACCAGATAATTACCTTTTAGGAGTAGATGGTATAATTGTCCCGGGGGGTTTTGGCATTCGGGGTGTGGATGGCAAAATTAGTGCCATTGAATATGCTAGAAACCGACAAATTCCGTTTTTAGGATTATGTTTGGGTATGCAGTGTTCAATAATTGAATGGGCACGGAATGTAGAGGGTTTAGTAGGTGCTAATAGTGCCGAGTTTGATCCTAAAACCGATTATCCAGTCATTAATCTTTTACCGGATCAACAAGATGTAATCGATATAGGCGGTACTATGAGATTAGGGCTGTATCCTTGTCATGTCCAGCCAAATACCCTAGCTTTTGATTTATATCAAGAGGAGGTGATTTATGAACGTCATCGTCATCGTTATGAGTTCAACAACCTTTATCGTAATCACCTATTGAATTCCGGTTATGTCATTAGTGGTACTTCCCCGGATGGACGTCTGGTGGAAATTGTGGAATATCCCCAGCACCCATTTTTCATTGCTTGTCAGTTCCATCCGGAATTTCAATCTCGTCCTAGTCACCCCCACCCCCTGTTTAAAGGTTTTATGGAAGCTGCTATTTCCCATACCCATCAGGGAAAGAAACAATTACCCCACGGGTTTCCCCAGTTTCCTAGAGTATGAGCAGCAGTGATCAGTAGTTTGTTAAACTGCCAAAAAGCTTTGAATTACATCCTGGCTCAGTTCATTGGTAGATCCGGAAGCTACAATCCCACCTTTTTGCATAGCATAGTAGTAGTCAGCTTGACGAACAAAATGTAAGTGCTGTTCCACCAACAAAACAGAAACTCCCCTAGTTTCCACAATCCGACGCACTGCGGACTCAATTTCCAACACTATAGAGGGTTGAATACCCTCCGTTGGTTCATCTAAGAGCAGTAATTGGGGATCTCCCATGAGAGCGCGTCCGATTGCTAATTGTTGTTGTTGTCCACCACTTAAATCACCACCTTGACGGTGAAGCATGGTTGCTAGAACTGGAAACAAGCTGAAAATCTCGTCGGGGATCTCCAGTTTTTTTGGTCTTTTTTTCCTAGCTTCCAAACCCAGTAAAAGATTTTCCTTGACTGTGAGTCTGGGAATAATTTCCCTACCTTGGGGGACATAACCAATACCCATTTTTGCCCGTTGATCTGGGGACTGATTATTAATGATATTACCAGCAAAGTGGATCTGACCATCTCTAGGATTTAGTAATCCTATAATGGTTTTGAGTAAGGTAGTTTTACCCACACCATTACGTCCAATAATGCAAACCATTTCTCCTGACGCAATTTTTAAATCCACATTGCGCAAAATATAACTTTCACCGTAATAAACATTGAGATTGGAGATTTGTAACATAAATCCTTTATTCCTGTTGCTGTCCCAAATATACTTCAATGACACGGGGGTCATTTTGCACTTGTTTGAAATCCCCTTCACATAATACGGAACCTTCATGTAATACGGTGACTTTGCGAGCAATTTGCCTCACAAACTCCATATCGTGTTCAATAACCAAAATAGAGTGATCTTGAGAAAGTGTTAACAATAATTCCCCAATATTGTAGGTTTCTTCATCTGTTAAACCTGCTACGGGTTCATCCACCAATAATAAATCAGGGGATTGGGCAACTAACATGCCAATTTCCAATCTTTGTTTTTCACCATGGGAAAGTAACCCAGCAGGAATATCAGCTTTAGAAGTTAACCCAATAGTTCCCAATAACTCTCTAATAGTCTGTTGTTCGCGAAAATGAGAACTGCTAAATAGGGTAAAAAAAACAATTTTTCTGTCTGTTACTAGTGAGTTCTAGATTTTCCCGGGGAGTGAGATTTAAGTAAATTCTGGGCGTTTGGAATTTGCGTCCAATTCCTAAACGAGCAATTTCATGCTCACTGAAATTACGTAGATTTCTACCCTTAAATAAAACTCTACCTTGAGTTGGTTTAACCTTACCAGTAATTACATCGAGAAAAGTAGTTTTACCCGCACCATTAGGACCAATCACCACTCGCAATTCCCCCTTTTCCATGGTGAAATTCAGGCGATTTATGGCCTTAAATCCATCAAAACTCACAGTTACATTTTCAGTTTCCAAGATTTTTACGTTCATGTTCTACTTCTACATCCTGTTCTAAACTTGGATATGTAATAACTTTGCTTGACCTATTCACAAAGCCTAGGGTTTGAGTTTTTAACCATCCCATCATTCCATCTGGGAGAACTGTAACTACCACCAAAAACAGTGCACCTTGGAAAAATAACCAGATTTCCGCAAATTGTTCACTTAAAAAGGTTCGTGCATAGTTAACTAGTAAAGTCCCTAAAATCGCACCAGTTAGGGTTCCTCTTCCCCCTACCGCTACCCAAATTACCATTTCAATGGAGAATCCAATATCCATTGCTCTCGGTGACACCGAACCACTTTGAATGGCGTAGAATGCTCCTGCTATCCCCGCGATCGCACCGGAAACTGCAAATACCAAAACTTTATACTCTGTAGGATCATATCCACAAAATCTGACGCGAGTTTCATCATCTCGAATGGCCATTAACAACCTTCCAAATCTACCACTGGTTAACCAACGAAATAGACCATAGGTAAGTATTAAAAATACAATTGTTAGGCTATACAAAACAAGTTGCATTCCTCTATCATTCAAACTTACACCCAACAGGGTTTTAAACGCTGTTAAACCATTGGTACCATTAAATAGCTTTTGTTGTCCGTTGAAAAAGTTAAAAAATATGATCACCGCTGCTTGTGTAAGAATGGAAAAATACACACCCTTAATGCGATTCCGGAAGACTAAATAACCCAAAACTCCTGCTAATAAACCTGGAATCAAAATTACCGCGATTACAGCAAAACCAAAGGAGTAAAACGGATGCCAAAACCAAGGTAATTCTGTTACCCCATATAGTCCCATAAAATCAGGTAATTCACCGGAGGGAACTTGCAGTTTTAAGTACATGGCTATGGCATAACCACCTAAGCCAAAAAAAATGCCATGTCCCAAACTGAGTAACCCTGTGTAACCCCAAATCAAATCTAACCCCAAACCCACAATCGCTAGGGATAAAAATCGCCCGAGTAAATTTAGGCGAAATTCTGTCAAAACAAGTGGCATAATTACAAGTAGCAATAATGCGATCGCCATTACTACGGCAATTTCCACCAAAATGGACTTTTTAGCCTGATCTTTCATCATCTTCTGACCTTGGTTAAACATCAATATTCCGACCTTTTTGGGGGAAAATTCCCGCTGGTTTCCACTGTAAAAAAACAATAATCAGTGCAAAAACCATCACTTTTGCCATACTAGTAGTGGCAAAAAAATTGAAAAAATCCACCAAGGGTTGAACACCAGAAGACAAAAAAGCTAGAGTTCCTGATCCCACAATAAAGTTAGCAGTACCAATGGCCAAAGCAGCTACAATCGTACCTACTAAGTTACCAACCCCTCCTACAACCACTACCATGAAGGTATCTATGATATAGTTCTGTCCGGTATTCGGACCCACGGAACCGAGTAGACTAATAGCACAACCAGCTATACCAGCTAATCCGGATCCCAGGGCAAAGGTAAGAGCATCAACTTTTTGTGTAGGTATACCTAAGCAAGAACTCATATTACGATTTTGCGTCACAGCCCTAATTCTTAAACCCCAGGGGGAACGCTGTAAGAATAAATAAATTGCTACTACGCAAATTGCGGTTAAACAGA
The DNA here is from genome assembly GCA_000175855.1 of Raphidiopsis brookii D9. Lineage (GTDB taxonomy): Bacteria > Cyanobacteriota > Cyanobacteriia > Cyanobacteriales > Nostocaceae > Raphidiopsis > Raphidiopsis brookii. The sequence goes on along the minus strand of ACYB01000046.1, from coordinate 232,761 downwards.
TAATAAACAAGCGAGCAAAGGGTAACTGCACACCGGCCAAAGATACACCGGATTGTAACCAACTGGGGGCGGTCACATCAACATTTTGGGCCCCAAACCAAGGTTGAACCATGGAGGACTGTTGACTAAATAACCGTCCCAAACTCATGGCAATTCCCAAGGATAAAACTAAGATGATTCCCTTCACTCCGTAACCAAATTGGGGGAACCGCTGACGGGAGTTTAAAACTCGTACACCCCCAAAGAATAGTACGCAAAATGAGAGGATACCAATCACTACCACTGAATTTACACTGCGGACAAACTGCTGAAAAATTAAACTTACTCCCCAAGTAGCCAAAAGGGTTTCTAAGGGTCTACCATAAAGATGGGAGATTACCCCTCTCTCTAAGACTAAACCTACTAAAGCAGTGACTAAAAAGGCAATAATTAAAGCCAGGAATATATAACTATCAAACCAAATACCACCTAACTGTTTACAACCAAGCTGCACTACAAAAGTAGTATAAGCTCCCAGCATCATCAATTCTCCATGGGCCATGTTAATCACACCCATCAGTCCAAAGATAATGGAAAGTCCTAGCGCTGCAACTAATAGTACCGCCCCAATGCTAATTCCATTAAATAGTGCTTCTAAAAATCCTGTTAACACCAATTTATCCTCAAAAAATTCATGAGTCATTCTTAGAATGACTCATGAAAACTTAATTAGCTACGAGGCATAGTGCCTAGCTCTCACTCATCATCATTACTTCTTTTGCAAACATTATAGCTAAAGCTATAAATACAATTAGACTAGCTTTGTTTGTACTTGCCACCTTTAGCAGGATCTGACCAATCACAAGCAAATCCCTTGGTCTCTTTGACATATTGATTCCAAGGAATAGGTTCTACCGGTGCGGGAGTGGCATAAATAATCTTAAACAAGCCATCATCTCTAACTTCACCAATACGCACAACCTTAGATATATGATGGTTACCATTCATGGTCACTTTACCTTCGGGTGCATCTATGGTCTGACCATAAGCAGCTTGGCGCACCTTGGCTAAATCCGTACTTCCAGCTTTTTCTACCGCCTGTTTCCAAAGATAGACGGCAATGTAAGCAGCTTCCATAGGATCATTAAGTACCCTATCTGCACCATATTCTTTCTTGAAAGCCTCTACAAACTTTTTGTTGGCTGGTGTATCTACAGTTTGGAAGTAATTCCAAGCTGCATAATGTCCTTTTAAGTATTCTACTCCAATGGCTTTAACCTCTTCCTCCGCAATACTCACGGACATAGATGGATACTTATCTGGGGTCAAACCCGCACCTTTTAGTTGTTTAAAAAATGCCACATTACTATCCCCATTTAAGGTATTATAAATTACTCCACCCTTGGGTAATGCCTGTTTAATTTTGGCAATGATAGGAGTAACTTCCACATTACCCAGGGGTAAATAATCTTCACCAACTGTTTTACCACCAAGTGCTTCTAATTGAGCTTTAAGTAAGTTGGACTGAAAAAACCAAACTATGTGAAGATAAATAAATAGGATATACCGAGGTAATAAGATATGGGAGCTCGTTTAAGGGTATTTCTGACAAGTGAGGAAGATAAAACGCTGTTTAATCTAAGAAGTGCGGATGTACCACAGAAAGTCAAAGACCGAGCAGAAGTGATTAGGTTAAATGCACATGGATGGTACGTGGAAAAAATAGCAGCTCATTTTAACTGGACTTCACAAACAGTTAGAGAGGTTTTACATAAATGGGAAAAGTTTGGTCTAGAAGGACTGTGGGAAAAATCTGGTCGAGGAGGAAAACCGAAATACAGGGATTCAGACATAGAATTTCTGGAGGAATGCCTGAAAAAAGAACCACGTACATACAACAGTGTTCAATTAGCTCAAAAGTTAGAGACGGAACGCTCGGTTAAACTAAGTCCCGATAGGTTAAGACGGGTACTAAAAAAAAGGGGATCATTTGGAAAAGAACCAGAAAAAGCCACAAAGGAAAACAAGACCCAGAAAGTAAACAAATCAAGCAAGCAGACCTAGATATGTTGGAATTATCCGCTGCTGGGGGAGAAATAGACTTGAAATATTTAGATGAATCAGGTTTTTGTATGTGGAGTGAACCGAGTTATACATATTACCAAAGAGGGGAGCAAAAAAACTTAGAGCAAACAAAACGCCGTGGTCGAAGACTAAGTATTATTGGTCTTCTTCAACCCTTAATTAGTTTTGTTTACGGTTTAGTAATTGGGGGGGTGAATCGCAAATCTTATATTGAAATGATGGAGCATGAAGCCGAAGAAGCAGAAAAACTGGGACGTATAAGAGTAATAGTACAGGATAATGGTCCAATACATCAATGCAAAGAAGTGAGAAAGTTATGGTCAAAATGGGAGAGTCAGAATTTATACATTTTCTTTCTGCCCAAATATTGCTCTGAGATGAATCCAATTGAATTAGAGTGGAAACACCTTAAAAAAGATGAGATATCGGGAAAAATGTTTGAAGATGAGTTAGAGCTTGCTTATGCCGTAATGGATGGAGTAAACGCTAGGGGAAAAAGAAATAAGCATAGTACAGAACGTATTAAATTTAACAACTCTTGCCTTTCTTAACCTTTCGTTACATAGCTATAAATTTCCCAGCCGACTTACTTAACTGCGTTTTCTAAGTTTTCTAGTGCTTCTTGAATTCTACCCTGAACTGCATAACAACAGGCTTTGTTATAAAAAGCATATTGATCATCTGGCTTGATTTTCAGAGCTTGATCATAAGAAAAGATTGCTTCTTCTATGCGTCCTAGATCATCTAATGCATTGCCTCGATTATTCCAGGTATAGTGATCATCCGGTTTCAGTTTCAATGCCTGATCATAGGATAAAACAGCTGCTTCATTTTGTTTGAGTTTTTTTAGTGCAACTCCCCGATTATACCAAGCATAGTAGTCATCGTATTGCAACTTTAGCACCTGATCATAACAAAAAACTGCCTCTTGATATCTGCCTAAATTTCTTAAGGCAATACCTCTATTGTTCCACACATTACTATCATCCGGTTTAATTTTTATGGCTTGACCATAAGATAGAATTGCCTCTTCATTACACCCTATATTCCTGAGTGCATTACCCCGGTTATACCAGAAATAGTGATCATCCGGTTTAATTTTTATGGCTTGATTGTAAGATAAAATTGCTTCTTGATCTCGATGTAGCTTACGCTGGGAATTACCTAGTGCATACCAGGAAAACGGGTCATCTGGTCGTAATTTCAGGGACTGGCGATAGGATACAATGGCAGTTTCGTACCTAGCTAAGCTAAACAGTGCATGCCCGTGATTACACCAAGCACTATGATCATCTGGTTGAAGTTTCAGTTCCTGCTCATAAAATGTAATGGCTGTTTCGTATTCGTTAGCGGAATACAGTAGATTCCCCATTTCAAATAGCAATCTAGCTCTGTTAATATCATTTTGGTATTTTTCTGTCAGCAGTTCTTGAATTTCCAACATTGTTTCGATTTTCTGTTGGGGAGTAAGCTCTAAATATTTTTTATAGTCTCCCTCTACAATTAAACGACGAGATTCTTCGTCCACCAATTCTGCTGTAGTTGGTAACTCATACACTCCAGATCGCCAATCAAAAAAGTCTGGGGCGCGATGAATCAAATAATTTAGAGAAAATGACCGTAGTAAAAACACAAAGCAAAACGAGAAATCATCTCTGAATCTTTCTCGCTGTTGATTCAGATGATTTAGTATGGGTGGCACTTTGGTTAAGTTGGTGAACTGTCCCCCCGTAACTTCACCAAAATTCCTTTTCTCATACTTATATAGGGAGTATTCTAAACCTTTAACTAGGAGGATATCAATAGTTTGTCCCTGGACATAGTTTCTCACATGATCGTAGAATTTCTCTATTGGCTCATATAAGTTTAGTAAGATTATTTTCTTATTCGCTAGATCGCAACTAATACGCTGAACAAAGTTATCAGCTTCAATGGGCATGCATTGTACAAAGTACAGACCAAATCCCACTTTTCGTTCCAGAGTGGAAATTAAATCCTGATATATTTCCTGGGGATCTGGTGGTAGATCATCATCCCAGTTAGAGTCATCGGTTTTCATATACAAATAGTAGATGCTATGTAAGAAAAGAAAAAAGGATTTAATTATTTAGTTAGTTCTTCAATTTTGTGGTTTCACACTTCTCAACAAAAGAGAATTAGTCACCACGCTAACAGAACTAAAAGCCATAATAGCAGCAGCACTAGAGGGAGTTAGGACAAAATGTAAGCTGGGTAAGAGAACCCCAGCAGCTAATGGAATGGCAATGGTGTTATAGGCAAAGGCCCAAAATAGGTTTTGACGAATTTTAGTGAAAGTTTTACGAGCAAGTTGAATAGATGCTACCACATCACTCAAATTGTCACCCATGAGGACAATTTCCGCACTTTCCATAGCCACGTCCGTTCCTGAACCCAAGGCGATTCCCACATCCGCTTGGGATAAAGCGGGCGCATCGTTAATACCATCTCCCACCATAGCTACCACACAGGAATTACTACCTACATTTAAGCTACCCTGCTGGAGAGAACGAATTAGTCCAGCTTTTTGCTCTGGAGTAACACCAGCAATAACACTGGTATTCTCGAGACCAAGTTGTTGAGCAGTAACAACTGCTACTTCCGACCTATCACCGCTGAGTATTATAACATGTAAGCCCATTCTTTGCAAGTGGTTTATTGTTAATTTGGCATCGGGTCTAATGGTATCACTAACAGCAATTAAACCTGCCAACATGTCATCTACAGCAACACCAATGACTGTTTTTCCTTCCTTTGCCAGCTTTTGTCCTTGCTCTTGGGCAGTTGTACTGATAGTAATTCCATGACTGTTTAACCATTCCCAGTTACCCAACAGCACACTTTTCCCCTCTACCATAGCGGAAACCCCCATACCCGGTTCTGTGTAAAAATTCATGGCATGGGGGATGGGTAAATTTAGCTTTTCTCCCGACTGCTGTATGGCTTTCGCTAGGGGATGACAAGTGCCTTTTTCCACCGCTGCTGCTAATTGTATCAAGTTGGTAGTGTCTATATCTGTTAATGGTAGACAGTCCGTAACTGTGGGATTACCTGTGGTAAGGGTACCAGTTTTGTCAAATACGATGGTGTTTAAATGGTGAACCTTTTCTAATACATCCCCACCCTTAATTAATAACCCAGATTCTGCACCTATACCGGTCCCCACCAAGATGGCTGTGGGTGTGGCTAGTCCTAAAGCACAGGGACAAGCTACTACCAAAACTGCGATCGCCAGCTTTAAACTAATGAGGAGTGCCGAATTTTGATCGTTGAGTAGGGGAGAATGGATAGAATGGTTACCCATGACCATTCCAGAAGCAATATACACCTCTGGCCAAACATGAGTCCCTAAAAAATACCAGAATGCCCAAGTTAGAAAAGAAGCTGTTAAAACCGCATAAGTAAAATAGCCAGCAATGGTATCAGCCAATTTTTGCACTGGAGCTTTACGAGCTTGGGCAGTTTCTACCAGAGCCACAATCTGAGCCAAGGTAGTATCTTCACCAGTTTTTCTAGCCACAATTGAGACAGTTCCTGACTGATTAATAGTTCCTGCTGCAACAGAATCTCCTGGTTGTTTAATTACGGGAACAGCTTCCCCAGTCAACATTGATTCATCAACGGTAGTTTGTCCAAACTGCACCTGGCCATCGACGGGAATTTTATCCCCTGGTAGTACTTGTAACCACTCCCCCACCCGTACCTGTTCAGCTGGCATTTCAATAATATTAATGTTAGAATTAACTGCTAACTTCTGTTCATCAGGGTTGACAATTAGTCTAGCAATTTGTGGTCTTAGGGCTAACAATTGATGAAATGCTGATGCAGCGCGCCCTTTAGCTTGTTTCTCCAAGGTTTTACCCAAGAGGATAAAACCCAACATCATTACTGGTTCATCAAAGAAACAGTCCCAACCCATCTGGGGAAATAAAAGTGCAACTAAACTGGTAATATAAGCAGTTAAAGTTCCTAAAGCGATTAAGGTATTCATATTTGGGGATCCTCGTCGCCAACCCAACCAACCATCTATAATGATTGGACGACCAGGAAACAGGAGTGCAAGAGTTGCCAATCCACAATGAAACCAAATGTTATTTAACCCGATGCTACTCAAAATGGGAAATATATGACTGCCAAAGTGTCCCAGTCCTGAAAACAACAACAGTCCAAAAGCAACTATTAACTGCACAAAAGCAGATCTCATTTCTTGGTCTTGCTTTCCAACCCTGCTAGACCCCTGAGTGTTTCGCATTTCTGATGGGAAACCTTTGGCTGTTAACAACTGTGCCAGCGTATTCCCCTCAACACCATCTTCCATTTCTACCACAGCAATTTCCGTAGCTAGATTCACACAGGCGCTTTTTACCCCCGGGTGCTGGGTTAACTGTCTTTCTACCGCTTTTACACAGCCGGCACACTTCATACCGCTAACATCGAGTATGACTTTTCTAGTTGTTGCAGCGCCTTCTTCTGTCAATTCATTTTTTTGTGCAAGTTGCATAACAATACTGTAATATCCTTAGAAAATAGAAATGATTAGGGCGTATTAAAACCAGCGCTGTTTACCAATAAAATAAGTATCAACAAAATCCTCATGGTTTTTATTCAGGTAAATCATACCTTCAATCAGACCAATCAGTTGCATAATAATTAATGTTAATCCAAAGGTGAGAGAACCGCCAACTACAGAAATAACTAACATAATAAAACCTTCGGGTGCATAACCAAGGATAAATTTATGAATACCAAAGCCACCGAAAATAATGCCACAGTAACCTGCTAAAAGCTGTTTGCTGCCATGGGATGGGTTGAGATTAGCCATATTCAATTACTCCTAGACTAGGTTGGCTGAAAATGTAGATAGGGGGTGGGATGAGGAGTTAAATACAATTATCGATGATAATTATTTTGTCTTCAACGCAAAATTGGCACAGAAAATAAAATTTTCCGTAGCATGATTACTCTTGATAAAAAACTATGAAAAAGGCTTGAACACAGTTCAAGCCTCTTGTATATACCAGGTGTTTACCATATGTCGATAAGTGTACATTCTATTTTCTGCTATTTCATCTATCCAAAGTGCTATACATTAGACAAACTTAGTTTTTCAACATATAGCCAGACCGTGCCCATCTACCAATCAGTTTTAGCTACTAGCTCCGTATATAGCGTTTTGGCTAAAGCTATACTTTGGGAAGATGAGATTATATTTTTATCAATTTAAATTAATAAGCATGGTAAACACTTGGTATATACCTGGGCTTGGTCAGAAACCAAGCCCTTTTCGTGTAATATATAATTTCTATTATAACACATAACTTACCTGCGAGTGGTCCGCCCTTTCCTAAGCATTCTTTCTTGATCTATAATGTGATCGTTTTCAGACCACAAATATTATCACAAATACTATAAGTATGATAGGTAAATTAATTGTCTTTGAGGGAGTGGAAGGATCAGGGAAAACCACTCAAATGCAAATGTTGGCACAGTGGTTACAAACTCTAGGAATCTCTTTTTTGCTAACTCGCGAACCAGGAGGAACAGACCTGGGAAAAAATTTAAGAAAGTTGTTGCTGGAAACATCCTACGAGCAACCACTGGATGAAATGGCAGAGCTGCTATTATATACAGCAGACCGCTCACAACATGTTAGCAGTATTATTAAACCAAATTTAGCAACCGGGAAATATATTCTGTGCGATCGCTATACAAATTCCACTATTGCTTATCAGGGATATGGCAGGGGATTGAACATGACTATAATTGACCAACTTAATCAGATTGCTACTGGAGGTTTAGAAAGTGACCTAACCATTTGGTTGGATATAGATGTAGAAATAGGACTAAGTCGTAAACGTGGTCAAGCAGAACTAGATAGAATGGAGCAAGAAACAATAGAATTTCACCATCGTGTTCAAAAGGGATATAATGAAATAGCTAAAAACCATCCATCGAAGATGATTCGGGTGGATGGTAATGGGGGACAGGAACTAGTCCAGGAAAACATCAGGAAAATTTTAATTGACAAATGGTTTGTAAGGTCGTTGGTGACCACTAATGGTTAGAAACAACTCATTCTCATGTTTGAAGAACTGATAGGACAGCAACAAGCCATAGAACTATTAACTGCATCCGTGAAACAAAACCGCATTGCACCAGCTTATTTATTCGCGGGGACGGATGGGGTAGGGAGGAGTCTAGCAGCAACGTGTTTTATCCAACTACTGTTTGCTAGTTCTAGAGACGCTGAACAACTGTCTGTTTTAAAAACCCGTGTTAGTCAAAGAAATCACCCAGACTTATTCTGGGTAGAACCCACCTATCAATATCAAGGAGAAAGACTAACCGCAGCACAAGCAGCAGAAAAAAAGGTCAAACGTAAAGCACCACCGGTAATTAGATTGGAGCAAATTAGGGAAATCTCTCAATTTTTATCCCGTCCTCCCTTAGAGTCTGTGCGTAGCGTGGTAGTAATAGAGCAAGCAGAGGCTATGGCTGAGTCTGCTGCTAATGCTCTGCTAAAAACTTTAGAAGAACCAGGAAGAGCAACTTTAATTTTAATTGTACCTAGTCCGGAATCTATCCTACCCACATTAGTCTCCCGGTGCCAAAAAATTCCCTTTTATAGGTTAGACAGTAGTAGTTTAACTCAGGTGTTAACCAGAACAGGAAACCTAGACATTTTACAACACCCAGAAATCTTAAATCTAGCTGCTGGGAGTCCAGGAAGTGCTATTTTGGCTCACCAACAACTACAAAGCATTAATAGCGAATTACTCGAGGAAGTAAAAAAAATGCCTATCTCATACTTACATGCTTTGGAATTGGGTAAAAGAATTGATCGGGAACTAGACACGGAAGGACAACTATGGTTAATTGAATATTTACAACAGTATTATTGGCAAAAAACACATAAAGCACAGATTATTCAAGAATTAGAAAAGACCCGAAAAAACTTGTTGTGCTACGCTCAACCAAGACTGGTTTGGGAATGTACCTTTTTAGCAATTTTGCGGGGAAGTAAAACATGAGAACAGAGCAAATAAGAGTTAGGGGTACTGTTCAGGGTGTAGGTTTTCGTCCCACAGTTTACCGCTTGGCTAAAAATGCTGGTTTAAAAGGAGATGTATGTAATGATGGGGATGGGGTTCTAATCCGGATTGTTGGGAGTGAGGAAAAAATAACTGCTTTTGTGCAGCAACTATATGACCAGTGTCCACCCCTAGCTCACATTCATGAACTAATCAGGAGTCCACTGTATGGGTCTAATGATTTCCATACTGACGAACTCATAGAATTTATCATTGCTCCTAGTATGGAGACACCAGTAAAAACGGAAATTGCTCCCGATGCTGCAACCTGTGGTGAATGTCAACAGGAAATTTTTGATCCCTTTAGTCGTTATTTCCGCTATCCCTTTACTAACTGTACCCATTGTGGACCACGGTTAAGTATTATGCAGGCCATTCCCTACGATAGAAATAATACTAGCATGGTAGATTTTCCTATGTGTGGAGAATGTAACCGGGAATATGAAGATGTGAATAATAGACGTTTCCACGCTCAACCTGTAGCTTGTTTTCGTTGTGGTCCCCGCGCATGGTTAGAACGTGCTGATGGTCAACCTATCAGTGGGGATATGTTTTCTATGTTGGATGAGGTTGATGCAGTTTGTACCTTATTACAAAAAGGTGAAATCGTTGCTATTAAAGGGTTAGGCGGTTTCCATTTAGCTTGTGATGCTACCCAAGAAACTGTGGTTGAAAAATTACGACAGCGAAAAAAACGTTATCATAAACCTTTTGCCTTAATGGCTAGAGATATTAATATAATATCCCAATATTGTCAGATTTCTGATTTAGAAAAAGATTTATTAACGAGTCCTGCTGCACCAATTGTTTTATTAAAAATTAATCCCCAAAATAACTTGCCACATAACTCAATAAAATCCCAAATCGGGAATCCTATAGCCAGGGCGATCGCACCGGGTCAAAACACTTTGGGTTTCATGTTACCTTATACCCCTCTACATCATTTAATTCTCAGAAGAATGAAGGTTCCCATAGTTTTGACCAGTGGTAATATTGCCGATGAACCTCAATGTATTGATAATTCAGATGACATAAAAAAAAAGTTAGTTTCAATAGCTGATTTATTTTTATTCCATAACCGAGATATTATTAACCGAGTAGATGATTCAGTAGTGAGAGTAGTTAATCAAAAAGTCCAGATTCTCAGACGTGCTAGAGGATATGCGCCAGCACCTATTATTTTACCACCAGGTTTTGAGAAGACACCACCTATTTTAGCTATGGGTGGAGAACTGAAAAACACCTTTTGTTTATTGAGATCAGGTGAAGCTATTCTATCAGAACATTTAGGAGATTTAGAAAACCCATCTGCTTTTACTAACTATCAGGAAACTTTGAATTTATATCTCAATTTATTCGCCCATAAACCAGCAATTATTGCCATTGACAAACATCCGGAATATTTATCATCAAAACTAGGGAGACAATTAGCAGTCAATAATGAAATTGAACTTCATGAAATTCCACATCATCATGCCCACATTGCAGCTTGTCTAGGGGAAAACAAAATACCTTTAAATAGCCAGCCAGTATTAGGTGTAGCTTTTGATGGTTTAGGATATGGAGAAGACAGTACATTCTGGGGAGGAGAATTTTTACTGGCTGATTATTCTAATTGCCAAAGACTGGCTACCTTTAAACCAGTACCTATGATAGGAGGAAAACAGTCTATTTATCAACCTTGGAGAAATACTTATGCTCACCTCAATAGTGCTTTAAATTGGCAAGAGGTTCAAGAACAATATCCATCTCTAGAAATTGTGCAGTTTCTACAACAACAACCTTTAAAATTGCTAGATCAAATGGTGGAAAAAAATATTAACTCACCCCTTGTATCATCTGTTGGTAGGTTATTTGATGCGGTAGCAGCAGCAATTGGGATTTGTCGGGAAGAATGTACCTATGAGGGACAAGCAGCTATAGAAATGGAGTCCAGCATTAGTACTGAAATACTAAATGATATATCTAGTTATCCATCACATCAAAATATTGAAAAATTAGATGGAATGTATTATATACACACAGCTCCCATCTGGAAAGGAATCTTGGAAGATATAAACCAACAAGTTGGAATGGGGGAAATAGCTGCCAAGTTTCACCTAACTCTAGCCAATTTGATTATAGAAACAGTTAAACTATTGAGTCGAGAATATAAAACTAATCAAGTAGCATTAACAGGAGGAGTATTTCAAAACCGAATTCTTTTACAGCAAACAACTAAATTACTCCAAAATATGGGAATGGAAGTTCTTACTCACAGTAATGTACCTCCAAACGATGGAGGAATATCTTTAGGACAAGCTATGATTATGGCAGCTAGATGTGGGCCCAATCTCTATCAATTTTAAGTAATTAAACCACTTAAAAGCAGGCGATCGCTCGAAAATAGAAGAAAATAAAACTGCGTACTTATATTAATTCAAAATCTTGAACAATTTAATAAAAGTTTAGTTAAATATAATTGATCAATTTGTTTAAATAAAATAACTAACTAAATAAATCAGGTTGTTCTTTAAAAGTCCTTTCTGTAATATGTAAATCAAAATCAGTAGCTAATAAGTCGACACCATCAATAATAATGGGATAATAATGCTCACTAATTTTTAATTGTTCAAAGCATTTTCCTCGATATTCTGGTTGATTTTGAAACAGTTGAATTGCTCTCTTTAAAGGACGAATTACTTCATAAGCTTGTTCAGCTTTGTTAATGGCTTCTTCTGAAAATGAACCATTAACTCTTAAAATTGCTAAATCAATTAAATCTCTTGATAAGATGTTAGCATCTGGATAACGGTCGGAATTAGCTAATAGCTTTGAAATAATCGCATCATTATGGCTTAAACAAGGGATATTTGACCACTGAAAGTATCGAGGTGATTCCAATTCAAAACGAGTTTCAGCAATAATTTCAGTTTTAATGAAATTGTTACCGATTTTAACTAACATTCTAATGCCATATTGATCTGTTGTACTTCTACCAATAGAAATCTGCTCTAAGTTGGAAAATAATGATTGATAACTGTTGTCAAAAATCAGGGAGCGTAATTTTCTATAACCTGATGATTCTACTGAACAAATAAAATCTATATAATTGCTTTGACGATATTCATTATACAGTAAAGCGATTAATGTTCCACCGCCAAAATAAGCTTGATTCTCAGCAAACACTTGTGTATTTAAACTATTAAGAATCTTAACAATTTGATTGTGATGTTCTAATTTAAACTGCATAACTCTACTATTAACCAAGATTGATATTCTTGGGCTATGGTTTTAATAAATTCTACTTCATCTGATTCTAAGTTATTAAATAAAGAACGATAACGCCAGCCTCTTTCATAACAAGTTAACATTTCTTCAAGAGAAAAGGCATACACATTTTTAGTTTGCCAACAAATCGCCTCTAAAAAAGGTAGTTTTGGCGGAATTAAGATATTATTATGAGAGTTTTTCATATTTAATAAACCTTAAATTTTGGGTGAACTTAGCATAGTTAATAATAGAATAAACCAGGGTATTTTAAAATAATGGCGATACCTTTTCCTATACCTCTCGTTGCACCTGTGACTAGGGCGATTTTTCCTTGAAGATTTTTGTTCATGGTTGATGTTAATTAAGCTGTCATGCAGCTAGATTGTATAATAGAAGATTATGAATTTGACAGATGGACATCGGCAAGATTATTGAGGCTAAATTATAACTCAGACCCGATTGTGCCTAAATACTTTTACGCGCCGCAACAAGTCGTCAAAAATACAGCTATGGAGGGATTAAGCATTACAGTGATTCCTAGCTAAAGCGGTAGATACCACATGATTGAACCTCAATTCATACCTTTATGATACAACGCCCAAAATATTATAGATATTAACAAGCATTTTCTTTCCCAAGATGTATGTTAAACTTTAAATGTATTAATCTATGATGTTAAACTTTAACTACATCAAAAGGGGGATAAAAATGTGTTTAGGAATACCTGGACAAATAATAGAGATCAGCAATCCAGAACATAAACTAGCAATAGTTAAGGTTGGAGGAGTTAAGCGTCAAGTCAATATAGCATGTATTGTGGATGAGGAACACCCACCCGAAAAATGTCTGGGAGATTGGGTGTTAGTTCATGTGGGTTTTGCTATGAACAGAATTAATGAACAGGAAGCAGCAGAAACCTTAGCCCTTTTACAGGAAATAGCTAACGGTTGAGGAGTAATTTATAACAGAATTAAGATTATGAAATATGTAGATGAATTCCGTAACCCCGAAAAAGCTCAAGGTTTACAAAAAGAAATTGCACAACTGAGTCTTCAAATCTCAAGAAATTCGCACAAAAACAAACACCTCAAAATAATGGAAGTATGTGGTGGGCACACCCATGCACTTTTTAAATATGGCATTGAGGAAATATTACCAGATAACATTGAACTAATTCATGGACCTGGATGTCCGGTATGTATTATGCCAAAAGGTAGAATAGATGATGCGATCGCCCTTTGTCAAGCTGCAAATATTATTTTCACCACCTTTGGGGATGCTATGAGGGTTCCAGGTTCTAAAACCAGCTTGTTACAAGCAAAAGCTGAGGGAGCAGACATTAGAATGGTCTATTCCCCTCTAGACAGTTTAAAGATTGCCAAGGAGAACCCTACAAAAGAGATAGTATTTTTTGGTTTAGGATTTGAAACCACTGCTCCTAGCACTGCATTTACCATATTACAAGCAGCAGCAGAAAACATTACAAACTTTAGTTTATTTTCTAATCATGTATTAGTTATACCAGCACTGGAAGCATTATTAGCAAACCCAGATTTACAATTAGACGGTTTTGTTGGTCCAGGTCATGTAAGTATGGTTATTGGAACAGAGCCATATCAGTTTATTCCCCAAAGATATCACAAGCCAATTGTCATTTCTGGATTTGAACCATTGGATATTTTCCAATCTATATGGATGTTATTAAAACAAATAGAAGAAAATCGATGTGAAGTAGAAAATCAATATAATCGGTTAGTTGAGAAAGGGGGAAATAAAAATGCCCTTCAAGCTATAAATCAGGTTTTTACAGTTCGCGAGAAATTTGAATGGCGGGGGTTGGGAGAAATTCCTAATTCTGGTTTGAAAATACGTCCCGAATATGCTCAATTTGATGCAGAAGCCAAATTTACTATTCCCAATTTGAAAGTGCCTGATCATAAAGCCTGTCAATGTGGAGAAATTCTTAAAGGAGTTTTAAAACCTTGGGAATGTAAAGTATTTGGCACAGCTTGCACACCAGAAACACCCATAGGAACTTGTATGGTTTCCTCTGAAGGTGCTTGTGCAGCATATTATAAATATGGCAGGTTATCAATTCTTGTATAGTAATTATATGGCAATAGATAAAAATCAGAAAAATCAAAATCCCCTATTTCAAAAAATAGCACGGGTAAGTCGTCGCTCCCATCAAGTTAAAGATAGCCATATTAACCTATCTCATGGTAGTGGTGGTAAAGCTATGAGCGATTTAATTAATGATGTATTTGTAAAAAATTTCGATAATGAGATTTTATCCCAATTAGAAGATCAGGCAAGTTTTGATTTATCAACATTGGGAAAACTGGGAGATAGATTAGCGTTTACCACCGATTCTTACGTGGTAGATCCCTTATTTTTCCCCGGTGGCAATATTGGTGACTTAGCTGTTAATGGCACAATTAATGATCTGGCAGTTGGGGGTGCTAAACCCCTATATTTAAGTTGTAGCATGATCTTAGAAGAAGGTTTGCCATTAGAAACATTAAGAAAAGTGGTGGAGAGTATGCAACATGCTGCTCAAAAAGCGGGAGTGCAAATAGTTACAGGAGACACCAAGGTAGTGCATCGTGGTTCTGCGGATAAATTATTTATTAACACTGCTGGGATAGGGATAATACCCCAGGGAATTAAAATTTCACCTCGCCATATTCAACCGGGGGATATGGTAATTATTAATGGAGAAATAGGGAATCATGGGGCGGCAATTTTAATAGCTAGAGGAGAATTAGAATTAGAAACAGATATAGAAAGCGATAGTCAACCATTGCATGAACTGGTGGCTGAAATTATCAAGGTTTGTCCTGATATTCATGCTATGAGAGATATAACCAGGGGAGGTTTGGCGACGGTATTAAACGAATTTGCCCAAACAGCAAATCTAGGAATAAAAATCAATGAACAGACCATTCCCATTAGGGAGGAGGTGAGTGGAATGTGTGAAATACTTGGTTTAGATCCATTATATTTAGCCAACGAAGGTAAAATAGTAATTGTTGTTCCCCAGGAGCAAGCGGAACTGGTATTATCCACCATGCAAGATCATCCCTTGGGAAAACAAGCAGCAATTATTGGACAAGTAGTTGACCAACTACCTGGAATAGTTTTTTTAAAAACGGTTTTTGGTGCAGAAAGAATAGTAGATATGTTGGTGGGAGAGCAGCTACCAAGAATATGTTAATCTATAATCTAATAGTGTTGGGATAATACTAGGGATATTAGGATATATAAAATATGCACGAATTGGGAATAACTCGTAACATCATTGCCCTGGTTAGCGAAAATGCCCACAAGCATCGAGTTAAGCGGGTGACGTTGGAAATAGGTAAATTATCTGCCATAATGCCAGATGCGATAGAATTCTGTTTCGATATCTGTGCTGAGGGTACAATAGCTGAAGGAGCAAAATTAGAAATTATAGAAGTCCCTGGAATGGCCAGATGTCAACAATGTGGTGCCAAATTTACGGTAGATAAGCCTTTTGGAATCTGTGCCTGTGGTAGTGTACAGTTGGATTTAATCACAGGTCAGGAATTAAAAATTAAGGAAATAGAAGTGGAGGAATTATGTGTGTAACCTGCGGATGTGATGGCAATCAAAAAGCCAGAATTACTAATATGAACACCCCTCCTGTAAATGGGGATTATCATACCCATACCCTAGCTGATGGAACCCTAATTAGCCATTCCCATATTCATGATATTCATGAACATCCTCACGAACATGACCAATCTTCAGCAAATATTCATGCTAAAATTCACCACACAACTATATCACTAGAACAGGAAATTTTAGGCAAAAATAATTTAATAGCTGCTCAAAATAGAGGGTGGTTTAAAGGGCGAAATATCCTAGCTCTAAACCTGATGAGTTCTCCAGGTGCAGGTAAAACTACTCTGTTAACTCGCACAATTAATGACTTAAAACACAAGTTAAATATTAGTGTGATCGAAGGAGATCAGGAAACCACTAACGATGCACAAAAAATCCAATCTACAGGTTGCAGGGTAATACAAATAAATACGGGTACAGGTTGTCATTTAGATGCAGCTATGATAGAAAGGGGAATCCAGGAACTTCAACCTCCCTTGGATTCTGTATTGATGATAGAGAATGTGGGCAATTTAGTCTGTCCCGCATTATTTGACCTGGGGGAGCAGACTAAAGTTGTTATTCTCTCGGTTACAGAAGGGGAAGATAAACCCATGAAATACCCCCACATCTTTCGTCTCAGTGATGTTATGATTCTGACTAAAATAGATTTATTACCCTATTTACAGTTTGATGTGGAAAAATGTATTGACTATGCGAAAAAGGTTAATCCCCACATTCGGGTTTATCAAGTTTCTGCTAGTACTGGTGCAGGTTTAGATGATTGGTATGGTTTTTTGTCTCATCACATCACCTCTTCCTCCTTTAAGAATGCCCTTGAGTTGCCTTCAACATATGATAGGTAACTATCAATTGTGTTATTGCCAATGGATAACTTTGCAAAGTTTCCCCAGTTGTGCCAGCAATCTTACCCAGTTCAGGATTAATCTCGCGATCGCACACATTTTTAAGATAGGGCATATCATTACACATAATATGCTCTATTTTATTAACCTGTTCTAAAGTCGCGTGTCCATCAACTTCTAACACATCAACTGGTTTACCCATATCCCTGTCCAGTCCCAATCGCACAGGTGATTCTGAGTCATCATTATCTGGATGAAGAATTTGAGTAAAATCAGGATGGGGAATAGTAGGGCGCAAGATTAACCGCACATTAAGATGTCCACCATTTTCCGTTTCATTGTCATTGGGGGGATAGAAGGTAACTACAATATCAGACCATTGACGTTGAGGACGAATAAACTGTTCCGAATCTGGTTCCCGCTTTTCTAATTCTGCTAACACTTGTTCTTGGGTATAACCCCGCTTTTGGGTATCCCTTTTGATCTTCCAATCAGCTCGTAGAGATTCTGGAGGAGCTAGATAGACTTTGACATCATAAGCGTCACGCGCAGCACGGGTAGAATAGCCCAGCAACCCTTCAACAATGACAAACTTATTGGGTTGAATGTATTGAGGAGGTTCAAAACTTCCTGTTTTATGGCTGTAGACTGGTTTGAGAATAGGTTGACCTGTGCGCAAAGTGGACAAGTGTTGTTGCATAATGTCCAGATAGTTACAGTCTGGATGAAGAGCAGTAATGCCAATTTCTGCCCTTTGCTGGCGGTCATACCGGTGATAATCATCAGTACAGATGAGAGTTACATTTTCTGGTCCTAGCACCTGGGCTATACCCCTAGTGAGGGTGGTTTTTCCCGCAGCACTATCACCGACAATACCAAGAATAATTGGACGACTCATCTTTACCCCCTTAAATACAAACCGCTGATGATATCACATAATAACACCTGGTTCTCCAAGAACACTTTTTAGATTATAACTTCAAACCTGGGAACCAAGATCAACTTTTTGCATCACCGCAACATCTCTCAACATATTCCGCGTGCGCACAAGGATATAATAGTCAAAAATCACTCTTACACTATACCATGACAAAACAAACCCTGGGTTTAGGAACGGATCTATATAATTACCTCCTGAGAAACTCCCTGCGCGAAGTGGAAATTCTCAGGGAATTACGTCAAGAAACTGCTAAGCTGCCAATGTCCATGATGCAGATTTCCCCTGAGCAGGGACAATTTATGGCCCTGCTAATTAAAATCTTAGGAGCAAAAAAGACTTTAGATATAGGAGTATTCACTGGTTACAGTTCCCTGGTAGTGGCTTTGTCTTTACCTGATGATGGCAAAATCATTGCTTGTGATATCAGCGAAGAGTACACTAATATGGCTCGAATATACTGGCAAAGGGCGGGAGTAGCAGATAAAATTGACCTACAACTAGCTCCAGCATTAGAAACTCTAGATAAACTATTAGCAGCAGGGGAAGCAGAAACCTTTGATTTTGCCTTTATAGATGCAGATAAGGCCAACTATGAAAATTATTACGAGCGATCGCTAGAACTAATTAGATCCGGTGGGTTAATTGCGGTAGATAATGTGCTTTGGTCAGGAAGAGTAGCAGATCCAGAAGTACAAGACAACCAAACCAGCAAAATTCGTGCATTTAATCAAAAATTACATCGAGACTCAAGAATCACCCTAAGTCTAGTCCCCATAGCAGATGGATTAACACTCGCGAGAAAAAACTAACAAATCAATATCTAACAGATAATTCACGTAGACATATCTCAACTTTCCCCATTCAACCATGTTCACTTAAATGACCATCATCCATATAAATAATCCGATCTGCTATGTCTAAAATCCGATTGTCATGGGTGACAAGTAAAATTGTTGAATTATGTTCTTTAGCTAATCTGTGCATCAGATCTACTACATCCCTACCTGATTGTTTATCCAATGCAGCAGTTGGTTCATCAGCTAACACAATCTTGGGATCGCTGACTAATGCACGGGCGATCGCCACTCTTTGTTTTTGACCCCCTGATAGGTTATCTGGATAATAATTGAGTCTTTCTCCTAACCCAACTGTTTCCAAAATTTGACGGGAACGGATCATCATTTCTCTTGCGGGAATTCTCGGATGAACTTCTAAACCCATTCTCACGTTTTGGATTGCGGTTAAACTTCCATGTAGACCATGGGATTGGAAAATATAACCGTTACTTATTCTAGACTGTGTCAGTTGTTTTAAACTGGCTTTACTTAAATCCTGACCTAGGATTTTTAAACTTCCAGACTGTACAGAGCGTAAACCTCCTACCAGGGTTAATAGAGTAGTTTTACCCGATCCCGACGGACCAGTCATAATCACTATCTCCCCTGCATTAATTCTCAGGTTGATATTGAATAATATTTGCTTTCTGAGGTATCCCGTGCCAAAATAGTGATCTAGATTTTCAATCTCAATTACCGGTTCTACAGGTGATACTTTTAATGATGATTGAGGGTTTGCCATGTTGTTTAAGATATACTAATATAATCAAAACATATCCGCTGGATCAGCTGATTGTAGTTTACTAGTTGCGATGGAACCGGAAAATGTACACATAACAAACGTCAAAGCTAAGACGA
Organism: Raphidiopsis brookii D9; assembly: GCA_000175855.1. Lineage (GTDB taxonomy): Bacteria > Cyanobacteriota > Cyanobacteriia > Cyanobacteriales > Nostocaceae > Raphidiopsis > Raphidiopsis brookii. The sequence goes on along the minus strand of ACYB01000046.1, from coordinate 213,209 downwards.
ATATAGCTCTAGTTAAAGTCATATATATGGGCAAGTTAGTGGCATTTCTTGCCAATTGATATAATCCCAGCGGAATGATAAATCCGGGAATAAATCCCAGGGTAGCTAAAATAATGGCTTCTTCAAAAATCACTCCTAATAGATATATATTATTGTATCCCATAGCTTTGAAAGTGGCATATTCCTTCAAGTGAGAATTGACATCCGTTGATAAAACTTGATAGACAATAATTACTCCCACCACAAATCCCATAGCCACCCCTAAACTGAAAATAAATCCAATCGGACTTTCTTTCCTCCAATATGCTTCTTCAAATTTGATATATTCTGGAAAGGTCAAAACTTTTACATCTTGATTATCCTGTAAGCGAGATTTCAATGCTGCTGCTACTTGGGCAACTTCATACCCTGGTTGCACATTAATTAACCCCAAACTAATACTTCCTACCTGTCTTCTAGGAAATATCCGCAAGAAGTTCTCATCACTCGAAACTAATATGCCATCTGCACCAAAGGAAGCTCCTAATTTAAACAATCCACCCACATAAATTGTTCTTTTTTCTATTTCTGTGCTGACTATTTTCCCTCGGTCTATTTCTGCAAACATTTGTTTGTATTCTCCTCTAGCACCGCGATCAAATAAAAAATAATCAGGGAGTTTAATGGTATCCAATTGATTTTTAATTGCTGGTATGTTTAATGCCAATTCTTCGGGACTAAATCCAATTGCTTGCACAGAGGTTCTTCGCTTCGTTTGAGGATTTTTCCATGCTACTAAACCAGTATACATGGCTTTTGTGGATTTTACCCCAGGTATATCTGCCGCTTGTAATAGTCTCCTGCGCGAAAAGGTAGACATATTTTGCATATTTTTACTTTGGGGACTAATTAAAACTATATCTCCAATCATGGCTCGGTTTAATCTGGTATTACTGTCATATAAAGCATTTTGAAAACCTAACTGCATGAAGATTAGCACATCAGCGAAGGCTATGCCAGAAATAGCAACTAATAACCGACTTCTATGACGACTTAGTTGCAACCATCCCAAGGGTGTACGTCTTTGGAATTCCTGAATTAGTCCCATCATAGGGAAATTACCGCCTTGATTTGTAAATTGGTGAATTTTTCGGCTTTCTGACTGGATTGTGGGTCTAGTTTGATGTAAACTTCTACAACTCTTGCATCAATATTGTCGCTGGGATCGGAATTAATCACATTTTGTCTTTTTACTTCCCAACCAATTCTATCTACTGTTCCCTGCAATTCTCCCTCTAGAGAACTACTCAATATTTTAACCCGTTGCTGAGGAAGAATTTTACTGATGTCACTTTGGTAGACTTCTGCTACTGCGTACATCTGGCTTGTTTCCCCAATTTCTACTATCCCTTCGTTCCCTACTAGCTCTCCAGCACGGGTGTGGATATCAAATATTATTCCCTTTTGAGGAGATTTAATGTAAACCTGATCAAAACTGGCTTTGGCTTGCTTTGCTACAGCTTTGGCACGATTTAATTCAGCTCTCGCAGCTGCTACGTCTATTGGACGTACTTCAGCAATTTTATCGAGGGTTGCTTTAGCTGAAATGATTTGTTCCCCACCCGTAGAGCGAATCCGATTGAGAGCAGTTTTTGCTTCCTCAATTTGCCTTCTTCCACTTTTATCCATGCGCTCCAGGTTTGCTGTTGCTTCTTTTAACTGTTGGGCAATAGTTTCAACGGTTAGTGTTTTGCTATCGAACAAGGACTGGGAAATTGCTCCATCTCGGTAAAGTTGCTGATATCTTTCTAATTCTAATTGGGCGTTTTTTATTTGTACCTGTAATCTATTAATTATTGCCCTTTGTGATGTGGTTTCACCTTGCCATTGAGCCTCTAGTCTTAATATTGTCAATTGCTGTCCACTTTCATCGCCAATTCTTTGTGCTTCTATTCTGCCGATTTCTGCCTTTTGCGCCTTTATTTCTCCGATTTTTGCACCCTGTTGCACTTTTTCTAAATTAATCTGGGCTATTTTTACTGTTGCTTCTGCTTCCTGATATGCTGCTTGTAATCGAGATCTACTGTCCAAAATTGCCACTACTTGTCCAACTTTTACCATATCCCCTTCTTCTACTAAAAGTCGCTCGACTCTATTCCCTTGAGTTGGGGTGGGTGCAGAAAGTTTAATCACTTTTCCTCTCGGTTCCAGTCTCCCTAAAGCCGTTACTGTGCGAACTGGCGGTGTTGTAATTGTCACAGCTTGTGTTGAACTAGTTTTTTCTTGTTTATTTTGCCGGATCTTGTAGACCTGGAACCCACCAAACCCCACCACTATGGTGGTTCCCAAAATGATTAATGATCTTGGCAGTTGCGGATTTGGCTTGGATTCTAGATCACCCATGATAGAATTTACAAATTGAAGATTGCTGACTAAACTAAAGAGTGTTAATTCGTACAATTTCAACACACTTTAACTTAGTCTAGAGAAAATGTCAACCAGTTTACATAAGAACACGCCTTAAAATTCACATTGAAAGTGTGCTACAGGGAAACAATTGCGTCTATGTGGAAAAAAGATTAGAAATTCACTCCCACAGAAGAAATTGCTAATTTTTTCCCCAGGTTTGATAAGCTGTTTGTAGGTACAACACTTTTATGGACTTTTATGGCTAGAGCTAAATTCCTCCGTTAGCAAAACCCATTCAGGTTTTACAGCACTTATCATGAATTAAGGAACATGGGTCCTGCAAACTTTTCCCACGATACACAAGCTGAACAGCTGCTGGAACTAGCCTTAAAATCCGGGGCCGAGGCCGCAGAAGTATATCAGTCCCGTTCACTTTCTCGTCCCGTGTTTTTTGAGGCTAATCGTCTTAAACAATTAGAAACTAGTCAGTCCGAAGGTGCTGCACTCCGACTGTGGAAAAATGGCCGCCCAGGACTTACTGTGGCCTACGGTCCTTTAGACCCCCAAGGAATGGTAGAACGGGCCCTAGCCCTGAGTCAACTAAATGAACCAGAATCGGTAGAACTGGGTTCCCATTCTCCCCAATCTTACCTCGATATAGGTATTTCCGTATCCGTAGAACAACTGATAAATTGGGGCAAAACTGCGATCGCCGAGGTGCGTGACTTCTATCCCGATGTTGTTTGTAATGGTGACTGGGAATGCGATGTGGAAAGTATTAGGTTAATTAATAGTCAGGGTCTAAACTGTGATTACAGTGACACTACCCTCAGTTGCTATATGTCCGCTGAATGGGTTAGAGGTGATGATTTTTTAAGTGTTGCTGATGGACAAACTCAACGCGGTCAACTTGACCCCCTAAAAGTGGCACATCAAATTCTCCAGCGATTAACCTGGGCCGAACAAAATGTTCCTACCCCCACCCGGCGATCGCCTATTTTGTTTACATCTAAAGCTGCTGATATGCTTTGGGGAACTGTACAGGCTGCTCTAAATGCTAAACAGGTGTGGGAAGGGGCCTCCCCCTGGTCTGATAGATTGGGCCAGTCAATTATGACACCTAATCTTACTTTATATCAGGATCCCCAAGCAGGTCCCTATAGCTGTCCTTTTGATGATGAAGGCACCCCTACCCGGTCTTTGATATTTGTTGATCAGGGGGTTTTACGCAACTTCTACAGCGATCGCACTACTGGTAGTCTCTTAGGTATGGGAACTACAGGTAATGGCTTTCGCCCAGGTCTGGGTAGCTACCCCGCTCCTGGTATGTTTAATTTTCTCATCCAACCCGGTAGGGAATCCCTGCTGGAGTTAATTAAATCTATGGATACAGGTTTAATTGTGGATCAAATGCTGGGTGGGAGCGGAGGAATTTCTGGGGATTTTGCTATTAATGTTGATTTGGGATATCTAGTGGAAAAAGGAGAAATTATCGGTCGAGTTAAAGATACTATGGTTGCTGGTAATGTTTACACTGCACTCAAGCAGGTAGTTAAGATCGGTGGTGATGCTGATTGGAACGGTTCTTGTTATACTCCTTCTATTATAGTAGAAGGCCTTTCCACTATCGGTAAAAATGGAATAAATACAAGTTATTAAAGCATTTATACGTTGCTATATGTTGATTGTTGATCGGCTCGCCAAACAATTTCGTCAAATCTGGCAACCCAGAAAGGGTCTGGCGATCGCGGAGGCCTCTATTATCGGTATTGTAGCTGCTGTATCAGCTGTTTTACTCAAACAGAGCTCCGGATGGTTAGGAACATGGCGTATTCATAGTACCCATATTTTACCAGCTTGGTTAGTATTACCACTGATTGGCATGAGTTTTGGATTTTTTGCTGGTTGGTTAATCCAACGATTTGCTCCGGAAGCTGCTGGTAGTGGTATACCTCAAGTGAAAGCCAGTTTAGGTAATGTTCCTATCAGGTTATCTTGGCAAGTGGTGGGGATTAAGTTAATCAGTACTATTTTTGCTTTGGGATCGGGTTTAATTTTGGGGAGACAGGGACCGACTATACAGGTTGGTGCGGGTTTAGCTGCAGGGATGAGCCGTTTAGTGCCCACATCTCCTGAACATCGTCGCCAAATGATTGCTGCAGGTGCTGGTGCAGGTTTATCTGCTGCTTTTAATGCTCCCATTACTGGAGTGCTATTTATTATTGAGGAACTACTGAAAGACCTGTCGGAATTAACTCTGGGAACTGCTATTATTGCTTGTTTTATTGGGGGGGTAATTTCCAGATTATTGGGTGGTGGAACTTTACAACTCAATCGAGAACTGGTTAACTATTCTGCTCAGTTTTACGTCCCAGAAATTCCCATTTTTCTGCTTTTGGGGGTAATTATTGGCTTATTCAGTGCTGTGTTTCGTCATGGGCTAAGACTTAGTCTTAAAATTTATCAAAGATTGCATATTACTTTACCTTTACGGGTAGCTCTAGCAGGTCTAATTTCTGGGTTGATTGTGGCTTTGCTACCAGAATATTATCGAGATAATGCTGGTTTGAGAGAATACATGATTGCTAGTGAGCCTAATCTGCTGTTAGCTACTATTACCTTCATTAGTCAATTTATTCTTACCCTAATTGCCTTTGGTTCCGGTGCCCCAGGGGGATTATTTGCCCCCAGTTTGATTTTAGGTTCCTGTTTGGGTCATATTATTGGGGTTTTTGAGGTGCAATTTTTTGGGTTTTTGGTTCCCTTAATACTTACGCTTTAGCAGGAATGGGAGGTTTCTTTAGTGCAGTTTCTAAGGTTCCTATTACTGCTATTGTCATTGTTTTTGAGTTAACTACAGATTTTAATCTGGTATTGCCTTTAATGATTGTTGCTGTAACAGCTTACTTAGTTGCAGACTACTTTGTACCAGGTTCACTATATGATGAATTACTGAAACTAAATGGGATTACCATTGAAAAAAATAGTCCTATTGAAGGTGTTTTAACTAAATTAAAAGCTGAAGATGTAATGCAAAAACGAGTAGAAACGTTAGATGCCCAGATGTCTATAAAAGAGGCTATTCAAGCCTTTTCTCGTTCTCATCATCGAGGGTTTCCAGTAGTAGATCAGGGTCAGTTAGTGGGAATTATCACCCAGTCAGATATTAAAAACATCTACCCGTTCCAGTATACTACTTTACGGGAAATTATGACACCAGGACCTGTGACCGTGCAACCAGACCAAGGCCTAAGCGAAGTTTTATACCTATTAGACCGTCACCAAATTAGTCGCTTACCGGTGGTAGAAAAACAAAAAATTCTTGGTATTATTACTCGTGGCGATATTATTAGAGCAGAAGCAGATAGCATTAACTGTAAAAATATCGCCTCTGGACCTCAGCCAGAACCATCATATCTGGTATATCAAACGCGATCGCCTAGTACTGGAAGAGGTAGACTATTAGTTACCCTATCTAATCCAGATACAGCGGAAACTCTATTAGAAATGGCTGCCACAATTGCCCAAGAACGCCATTATGAATTAGAATGCTTACAGATTATTTTAGTGTCTCGTCATAGTTCTCCTTCTGAAACCAAGGTCAGAACAACAAAAAGCAAAAGGATACTTAGACAAGCCGAGTCCCTAGCCAAAAGATGGCAAGTTCCCATCCACACCCAAATACGGGTTGCGCATGATGTGGCCCAGGCCATTTTAGAAACCATTAAGGAACGACATATAGATTTAATTTTTATGGGTTGGAAAGGAAACACTTCCACACCAGGAAGAATTTTCGGTACGGTGGTAGATACGATTATTCGTCAAGCCACCTGTGATGTTGTTTTGGTCAAATTAAGTAGCTTACATAATAAGTCATACCTTGCTAATTTCCATCGATGGTTAGTACCCATGGCTGGAGGACCAAATGCACCCCTAGCTATTAAATTATTACCAGCTTTAGTAAGCTTAGTAGAAAACCCCCAAATTCGCCTTACCCAGGTAGTGAAACCCTGGGAAAAGGAACCGGATATGCATGTTTTAGAGGAATCTACTCGACAACTAATTCGTAACCGAAACATCCATGGTGAAGTAATTGCTGCTTCTTTACAAGGTGAGTCGGTTAGTCAAGCAGTGATTGAATTGGTTAATACAGAGGGTTTTGATGTGGTGGTTTTAGGTGCTTCCCGGGAGGGACTATTACAACAGGCAATCCACGGTAATATTCCTGAAACTATTGCCTCCGGTGTTAATAGTACAGTTATACTAGTCAGGGGCGAAATCTAAATTGCACCTGGTTTAAAAACGGTCAATGTTAATTTTAGCCAACAGTTGGTTAGAAAGGAAAATTATCACTGCCAATAACACTAACTGAAGTTGCCAGGATGCTAAAAACAGGCTCACCACCAGGGTAACAGCTGTTAGTATACCAGCAATATAAGCAATCTCCAGATTTTTTTTATTGAAAAAATAACCAGTTATACAAGCGGTAAGTACTGGAACTAGAAAAAACAAGGGCATTTTAATCACATCCTGAACTAAAACAGGAGGTTGAAATTGAAAAAGTCAACCCGCACTGGAAATAAGAAGAAATTATATAATTGATTAACTTTACTTTACAATAGCTGGGGAAACTAAATATGTTAATTAGTTGACATTTGAATGATTTGCCAATAATTGCTAGTTATCTGAACCTTCCATTTTGTCAGGACTTTAACGTTTTCAGTATTATTGATTACTAAAAATATGTTGAATATTCCCCAATTAGTCGCTCTTGAATTAGGACTTAAAGTCAACCAGGTAGAAAACGCCTTAGATCTCTTAGCTGAAGGTGCAACTATTCCCTTTATTGCACGTTACCGTAAGGAACTTACCCAAGAAATGACGGAAGTACAACTACGAGATTTATCCGATAGATATACATATTTGACAGAACTAGAAGAGAGAAAACGGGCAGTTTTAAGCGCCATATCAGAACAAGGTAAACTCACGGACAAACTGGAAGAGAAAATCAACTCCTGCTTACAGAAAACGGAATTAGAGGATTTATACTTACCATACAAACCAAAGCGTCGCACTCGTGCTACCATTGCTCGAGAAAAAGGTCTGGAACCCTTAGCAGCATTGATTAAATCATTAAATGTGAAAAATGGTGCATCCATTTCCCTGGATTCCGTAGCAGGTAAATATGTTGCCCGGGAAAAAGGCGTGAATACTAGTGAAGAGGCGTTAAAAGGCGCTAGTGATATTTTGGCAGAAGAGATAGCTGATAAGGCTCATTTAAGAGCCTATATCAGGGGATATATATTGGAAACGGGTGTGATTATTTCCCGAATCAAAGAGGAATATGGGGAAGGGACAACTAAATTTGAAATGTACCGTAACTATCAGGTCAAAGTCAAAAATATTGCTCCCCATAATATGTTAGCTTTAAGTAGGGGAGAAGTGGAAAAACTGTTAATCTTTGACATTGGTTTTGACCAAGATTTTCTACTTGCTTATTTGGAATCCCAGGAAATTCACACCCGAACACAAAATATCAGACAGTTCTACCAAGCTATGTTAAAGGATGCTTTTAACCGCTTGATGAAGACCTCATTAATTAATGAAGTAATTAGTGAAAAGAAAACCTATTCTGATATTGAATCCATTAAAACCTTTGAAGCAAATTTAAGGGAGTTGTTATTATCTGCACCCGCAGGGATGAAACCCACTTTGGCCATAGATCCAGGGTTTAGAACGGGTTGTAAGACAGCGATTTTAGATCCAACAGGTAAATTTCTAGAATATCAAGCTGTCTTTCCTCACCAGGGAGGGGAACAGAGGCAAAAAGCGGTTCAGATGGTAAAAAAGCTCATAGAAAAGTATGACATTCAACTAATAGCAATTGGCAATGGCACAGCATCCCGCGAAACAGATGAATTTATCACCGAGGTTTTAAGAGATTGCCACTCCAAACCAATTAAGGTTATAGTGAATGAATCCGGTGCATCCATATATTCAGCTAGTGAAGTAGCTAGAGAGGAATTTCCTGATTTAGATGTAACTGTCAGAGGTGCAATTAGTATTGGGAGAAGATTGCAAGATCCCCTAGCTGAATTGGTAAAAATTGACCCCAAATCCATTGGGGTAGGACAATATCAGCATGATGTGGATCAAAAACTCCTGAAAAAGAAATTACATGAAACCGTTGAAAGTTGTGTCAACTATGTGGGGGTAGACTTGAATACTGCTTCTAAAGAACTGTTGACATTTGTTTCTGGAATTACCCCTACAGTTGCTAATAATATTATCACCTATCGCAATCAATATGGGGCATTTAAAAATCGTCAACAATTGTTGAAAGTGCCAAAACTTGGTCCGAAAGCATTTGAACAGTCAGCAGGGTTTTTAAAAATTAGAAATGGGGAAAATCCTCTGGATAATACTGCAGTTCATCCAGAAAGTTATCTCCTGGTAGAAAAGATAGCAGGGGATTTACAAGTACCCTTAAATCAAGTTACTCAAATAGCGGAACGGCTGAAAAAAACTGGCATCAAAAAATACCTTACTGATGCCATTGGAGAGCCTACTTTACGAGATATTCTCAGGGAACTGGAAAAACCAGGAAGAGATCCTCGTGCGGAATTTAAATATGCTACCTTCCGGGAGGGAATTAGGGAAATTAGGGACTTAACGGTGGGTATGGAATTGGAAGGAATTATTACTAATGTGGCTAATTTTGGTGCATTTGTTGATATTGGAGTTCATCAGGATGGATTGGTTCACATATCCCAATTAGCAGATAGATTTGTGGAGGATCCCAAAACCATAGTTAAGGTGGGACAGTTGGTAAAGGTAAGAGTGCTGGAGGTGAATGAAAAGTTAAAACGTATCAGTTTATCTATGAGAAAGGAAAATTAAGCTCCCATGCCTGAATACTGCTTTAACCCTAAGCGCCATAGTAGGCGATTGGCTACTCCAAATATGCACAACCAGGCTAAAATGGATAAAAATCCCCTGGTTAAATCTACGGGTAAACCTACTAAAATGCTTGCAGGAAAATGAATTAGGTAGGGAAATGGTGTCCATAAGGCGAAGTTCTTGACCGCTGGGGGAAAAACCTCTAGGGGTGCAATCATACCTGATAGAAACAGAAATAATAAGAACCAAAAGTTTTCTAGGGATGTAGCTCTTTCAGTCCAAAAGGCTAACATTGCTAGGGTATACTGAATTAGGAACCTCAATGCAAAAGATAGGACTGCAGCTAGGGTAAACCAAAAAAAGTTAGTAAAACTCGGGATCCAGAAAGCTTGAGGGTAAAATGCGAAGAATATTCCCACAATTGCCACAACAAATGGCATTCTGGCAAATCTTTCACCAATATGACTAGCAAGATGATGAAATACCGGGTCTAAGGGTTGCAATAATCGATTGGAAAGTTTCCCCTCGACCACTTCTCTTTCAAAATCATAAATTACCCAAACAACTGTCAGTTGTCTAAATAGAAATACTGCAAAAAAATAGCGGGTAAAGTCAAGTGGACTTAAACCAAAGTTTCCCCCCTGTGCTGCTTTATTCCACACACCCATAATAATTATGGGTAAGGAACCAGATAAAACCCATAACAGTAGTTCTGAGCGATATTCTAGCATGTAGGCGTAATACACTGTGAGGAGGATGTGGGCCTTTCTGAAAAAATACTTCATATAACAACAGATTGAAAAACTCTACCTATTACCTCTTCCACTGGTGGTTCGTTGACAGTTAAATCTACCACGTCTAAATCCGCTAATATTTGTCCTAGGGTGCGGGTTAGACCTTCCCTTTGCACCAGTAAACTAACTCTTCTACCTTCTAGATGTTCTACCTCTCCATAGTGAGTAAGTTTTTCAATAGGTAGCGACTGGGACAATTCTATATAGATTTGACGATAGGGGGCAAATTTCTGTATTAATTCTTCTAATCTGCCATCATACATCAGTTTCCCCTGGTGAATCACTAATACTCTTTCACAAAGCGCTGTGATATCCGCCATGTAGTGACTTGTCAATAATATAGTAGATTGATAAAGTTGGTTATATTCTCTTAAGAAGTCTCTTACGTTAACCTGGGCGTTAATATCCAGTCCCAGAGTTGGTTCATCTAAAAATAGAACCTGGGGACGGTGTAAAAGAGCGGCTAAAATTTCTGCCTTCATTCTTTCACCTAGAGAAAGTTTCCTGACTGGTTGGTTTAGTTTGCCACCCAGGGAAAGCATTTCTGTTAGTTCACCAACTCGTTGCTGAAATTCTCTATCGGATATATTATATACTGCAGCATTAATTTTTAGGGAATCTATGGCTGGTAAATCCCATAATAATTGCTGCTTTTGTCCCATAACTAGGGTAATTCTTTGCAAAAATGCTTCCTGACGACGAAAAGGGCTGAATCCTGCCACTTTTAGTGATCCCCTGGAAGGATGAATTAGACCGGTCAACATTTTTAACGTCGTGGTTTTACCCGCACCATTGGGCCCTAGAAACCCCACTATTTCTCCAGGTTCTATGGTAAAGGTTACATCCTTAACAGCTTGAATTTGACGATATTGACGATTGAAGAAGTGGTTTATTGTACCAACAAAACCAGGTTGTTTAATACCAACTGAATATGATTTGCTAAGATTTTGAGCTTGGATAATTGACATAACAAAATTAGAATACGTGCTGAAACGTCAAGCCTTTGCCTACAATAGATCCGTAAATCGCGGATCACTCTGTAGTTTCTTTAACACCTGTTTAATTTCCTGAGTTCGATCTTTGTCAACTATTAGAGTAACATTGCGATCGCGCACAATGACCAAATTTTCTAAACCGATAGTGACAACTAAATCATTGGGATCGGAAGCATAAATAATAGTTCCTTGGGTATGGAGACCTACATGGGTAGCTAATTCTACATTTTGATCTTCCTGGGTTTTGAGTAGACGTTCAATGGCATTCCAGTCTCCTAGATCATCCCAGCCAAATTCTACTGGTAAGACATAAGCCAAATTAGTCTTTTCCATGAGGGCATAATCTATGCTTTGCTTAGGCAAGGAAGGGTAAATATCAGGTCCATGTTCTGCTAAAGGGATGACAATTTCTGGAGTATGGGTGTGTAATTCTTGTAGTATGACTCCAGCGCGAAATACAAACATACCACTATTCCAGCTAAAACGGCCTGTGGATAAAAAATGTTCAGCTATTTCTCGGTTGGGCTTTTCAGTAAACCGGTTCACGTGATAGGCTAGTAAATTATTAAATTTACCAACCCTTTCACCCTGTTCAATATAGCCATAAGCAGTGGATGGAAAACTAGGCTTAATCCCCAAAGTGACGATGGCCTCTGTGCTAGTTGCTAATTGGGTAGCAGCACTGAGAGTATTTTCAAACCCCTCTTGGTCAGCAATCCAGTGATCAGCAGGGAAAAATCCAATCACAGTGTCATCCCCATGACGCTTCTGGATTTCCAAACTTGCCCAGGCGATCGCAGCTGCTGTATCCCTACCCTCTAATTCAACTAACAGGTTTGAGGATAACAGGTTGGGCAATTGCTGTTCTACACCTTGAGATATTTGGCTGGAAGTGATTACCCACAGATTATCCCAACCTCCAGAGACATTTAGCAGTCGCTTGGCTGTGGATTGCAGTAAACTTTGGGAACTGCCATCCAGATTTAAGAACTGTTTAGGTTTGTCTTTGCGACTTAGGGGCCAAAAACGCTCGCCCTTACCACCAGCCAAAATAACGGGGATCATAGAACTAGTCATGTTGTTATTGGAAAATGGGAACTACTGTGAAACAATATTAAGTCTATATTTATTATTCATGCCATTTGGGATAATCTTGACTGAATCCATCTGTCCAGTAGGGAATTGTTGAATTAAAAATCTAGTAGTCTACATTAATTTCCGATCAAGGTTGATTTGGTTGTTCAAATGGTTTCCTTACAAGCCCAATTTACTATGTACCATCTGAATTATAGCCTGCGACAGCAGAAATCTGTAGCTTGATATGAACATATTGTTATGAAAAAGTGATTAAGTGGGGAGGTAATTGTGATCAAAGAAGTTCAGTGGTTAGAAAATCAGCTTGGAATTCAACAGGTAACCGCTTTAGAGCATGATGGAAAACTGCAGCAGCTTATGTCAGTAGAAACTCAGCCTGTGTCAAATCCTTTACCAGGATTGGGAACGGAGGTGAAGGCAGAGCATGTAAATAGTCAACGAACAGTCATTAAATCAATGGGAGAAATTCCATATCAGCTTTTTGAAAAGCTGGGATTAAGTATGCCTGGTTGGCTTTTGTGGGTATTAACCTTTGCCATAAGTATCACTTTATCAGGTTTATTGATGTCAGCAGTTGCTTTATGGACCCCTCTATGGAGTAACTTAGAGCAAGCAGAAGATGACGGGTATACACCAACTAACAGAGAGAATTTAAAAGTATCAGATGGTTTATGGAATAAACTTTCCCTTTACCAGCTATCCAAACCGATGAATATTTTAGTAATGGGTGTTGAAACGATTAAAGGCACCCTAGATGGTTCACCAGAAAGTTTTGCCGGTAGTAGTGACACCATGCTACTAGTCCGGTTAAACCCTAGTGATAAATCCATAAGGGTGCTTTCAATCCCTAAAGGGACAATGGTGTCCTTACCAGAAGATGGACTCAGCAAGATATCAGAAGCTAATGCCAAGGGGGGACCAGTATTAGCTGCACGGGTGATCAGTCGCACTTTTAGTGATGCCCCAATAGATCGGTATATTCGTATTTCCACCAGTGGTTTAAGAGAACTGGTGGATCAGTTGGGGGGAGTAGATATATTTGTACCCCAATCCATGACCTCTCAAGATCAAAGTGGCCGAACACCGATAAATTTGGTCACTGGATGGCAAACCCTGAACGGTGAACAGGCGGAATTATTTGCTCGTTTTCGTGAATCTAGTGTGGGGGATATGGCCAGGGTCCAACGACAACAAGCTCTGATTGGTGGACTGGTTCAACGCTTAAATAATCCCGTCGTCCTACCCCGATTACCCCAACTTACCCGTATGATGCGTAAGTATTTTGACACCAACTTGAGAATGGAGGAGATGATGGCCTTGGCCAATTTTGCCGTCAATGTGGAACGGGATAAATTTGAGATGACCATGCTTCCTGGTACCTTTAGTAAGTTCAGTAAAGATCCAGAAAGTTACTGGTTGAATCTAACCGGACAACAAAGTTTATTAAAAAATTAATGTTGGGGTAGATATCTATCAAGTCAGGTCAGACTCTCGTTCAGTTTTTCAGCTAAAAATTGCTATTCAAAATGCCAGCAGTCAACCTCAAGTGACTGCAAAAGTTATCAATCACCTCAAATCCAAAGGTTTTGCTAATATTTACACCGTTCCCGATTGGGCTGAAAACCAACGCCAAACCCAGATCTTTGTTCGCAGAGGAACTAGACACCCAGGAGTGGAACTAAGAAAAATATTGGGTGTAGGTCAAATTGAAGTGTCCGCTCAAGGAGATTTAGATGCAGACCTCACCATTCGCATTGGTGAAGATTGGAAATAAATGAAAAGTGAAATTTGAGGTCCACTACCAATATTCCCTCAGGTCGGGGAGTATATCAAAAGGCATGTTTAATTCCTAAAAAATGTATGAATGTATTTAACTACACCTGATTGGAATTTAGACAGTTTCTAACCAGTCATAGATCTGCTCTAACTGATCTAAATTTATTAGTCCATACTGCCATAGGATCATGGTTAGTGACCCAGTGTCTTGTTCAGTATGACGTAAAGCAACAGCTAGGGAAGCTGCTGAAATTGCTAAATCTTCCTGCAGGAAATTTAGCAGACGGGTGTATCTCGATTGGAACATTTGTATTTCACCTCCTCGGGGTAAAGTATGTTGTCTTATATCGTTTCTTTTTTCTTAGTTACCTAAAGACAGTATTTAATGTGTCACCTGAGCGATTTGAATACCTCAATTTTCACCCTGTCTCCTATTTTGAGGCCCAATTCCCTGGCCCGTTCAGCTCTTAATTCAACCACTTGGTCTATTAGCACTCTTGGACCGTAGGTAGGACAGGGTTCATTTTCGCAGGGGGGGGCAGTCTTGATATATTTAACCACTCCTCTGTTAATAAATACCATGTCTAATGACACTGGTACATTTTTCATCCAAAATCCCACTGGTTGGGGTGAAGAAAATACAAACAACATACCCCGGTTATCTGGTAAAGCTGGACGATACATTAACCCCATCATCAGCTGTTCTGGTGTTTTTGCAACTTCCAAATCAATTTTTTTGCCATTGCCAATGGTCATTCGCGCGGAAACTGGCAAATATTGACCTTTAGTGTTTGACTGGGGTAACTGAGCATTTAAGGTGGTATCTAGTTGGCCTGAACTCGGAGCAGAGCAGCTAACAAGTAAAATACTCAACAGTAAATAACATACTGTAAGACAGTGTAACATAAGTTATGAAATATCTCATCCATTCAATATCTAAGATATATTAGATATATTCACCTAATATGTAATGGTTAGTCCACAATTATTTTGCTAGATTCTCAATGTTTTTATGGTCTGTTGATATAACCCATTTTTTTTTAAATCCATTAAAATAAACTACTATGCTACCTATAAAAAGCTATTTACAACTTACTCCTGATTTACGAATTTGCCGCATTTTAAATGGAATGTGGCAGGTTTCTGGTGGACATGGACGCATTGTGCCAAAAAATGCCTTAAATTCTATGTTCAAATATGTTGATGCTGGTTTTACCACCTGGGATCTGGCAGATCATTATGGACCAGCAGAGGATTTAATCGGGGAGTTCCGTCGCCAGTTAATAGCACAGCGTGGAGGGTTGGCAGCTAATAATATTCAAACCTTCACTAAATGGGTTCCTCGTCCTGTAAATATGACTAAATCTATCGTTGAAGAAAATATTAACATTTCCTTGAAAAGGATGGATGTGCCATGTTTGGACCTAATGCAGTTTCATTGGTGGGAATATGGCAATCCTAACTATTTAAATGCCCTAAAATATATGGCAGAGTTACAAGCTCAGGGCAAAATTAAACACTTAGCTTTGACTAACTTCGATACGGAACACTTACAAATCATCACCCAAGCTGGCATAAGAATTGTTTCCAATCAAGTGCAATATTCTCTGGTTGATAGAAGACCAGAAGTAAATATGATTAAATTTTGTGAAGGACACAATATTAAGCTATTCACCTATGGTACTGTTTGCGGTGGTTTTTTATCCGAAAAATATTTGGGACAACGAGAACCTCGAGGTTTTGATTTAAATACCATTAGTTTGAAAAAGTACAAGAATATGATTGATGCTTGGGGTGGATGGCAATTGTTTCAATCCCTACTTGCTACTCTCAAACAAATAGCAGATAAGCATCGAGCCAGTATTGCTAATGTAGCTATCAATTATGTTCTAAAACAGCCAGCAGTAGCAGGTGTAATTGTAGGTGCAAGGCTGGGAATTAGCGAACATATAGTAGATAATCAGCGGGTTTTTGAGTTTGAGTTGGATCATGAAGATATCAAAATCATCAATGGGGTTTCCCAACAATCACGAGATTTATATCAGGTGATAGGGGACTGTGGTGATGAGTACAGGAGATGAGGGGAAGATTTATGAGAAAATTTCCCATGCCTGCGCTACCAACTGGCTCAGCCATCTTCTTTGTTGGCGGTCTAATAGGGGATCCTCTTCCAGCACTTGAGCAGTTAATTCTTCCAGTGACTGGCCTTGGGCGCGACCTAACTGGACTAATCCTGCAATGGCGGCGGCTACTAACTCTTCATCAACCGGTTGTTGTCGCAGGGCGACGATCTCTTGAGGACTCTGTGGGATAGGATAATTCATGGTGCGAATTATTAGGATAAATTTTTTAGGTAAGTTTGGGTACGTTTACAACAACATCACAAAAACATTGGGAGATATCACTAGAAAATGAAAGAGCTTCTTTACTTAGAAATTCCCACCAGCGATAGTGGTGCTGTCCGGGACTGGCTACAAACAGAGTTTGTTCCGGGAGATGGAGAAAAATTACTAACTCCACAAGGGGTTCGCGTAGTTAATGAGGGTTTGTCTGTTGAAAAACATCTATCTACGGAAATCTCGATTTTTGTTTGGTCTGTACAGCGAACAACATACTTGAAGGTATTTCGTTGGGGAGATAAACCGTTTAGAAGAGAAGGTTTAGTTTTACGACGTTTAACTATGGGTATTCGGAGTCGCTTTCCCCATCAATACCCCGATCCCCCAAAGATTGACCCCCAAAGGTCAATTTTTACAGAATTAGAACCCTATTATCCTCTAACTGTCAAGTATTTTCAGAAAATTCCCAATGGGGAATACGATCTTAAACGTGTTTACTGGTGGGAGCAACGTTGGCGCGAAGGTGTCAAAAGTCCTCAGCAACCGCGTCAAGTAGTTTTTGAACACCAAACAACCCCACCAGAAAACTCATCTGGCCTAATCTATGACCTAATCTATATCGGTGGCGCTTTGGGTTCAATCCATGCTGCAGTTATGGCCAGATTGGGTTATAAGGTGCTACTGATTGAAAGATTACCTTTTGGCAGAATGAATAGGGAATGGAATATTTCTCGCGATGAAATTCAAAGTTTAATAAATTTAAACTTAATTACAAATGAAGAAGTAGAAACTATTATTGCTAGAGAGTATAAAGATGGTTTTAATAAATTTTTTGATGCGAATAATCCATCTGACTTGCAAGCACCTATATTACACACACCTACAGTTCTCAATGTAGCTCTGGATGCTGAGACGTTATTAACCCTATGTGGGCAAAAACTGCGAGATGCTGGTGGTGATATTTGGGATGAAACGGAATTTGTGCGAGCAGATATAACTACTTCACAAGTTAGTGTAACTGTCAAGAGTATAACTACGGGAAAGGAGAAACTAGTTGGGGGTAGGTTACTCATAGATGCTATGGGTACTGCTTCTCCTATAGCTTGGCAATTAAATGGTGGTAGAGCTTTTGATAGTGTGTGTCCCACAGTGGGTGCTATTATAGAGAAGGGATTCGCTCCTGGGGTGTGGGATTCCCAGTATGGGGATGTTTTGTATAGCCATGGGGATATTTCTAGGGGGAGACAGTTAATTTGGGAGTTGTTTCCAGGAAAGGGGGAAGAACTGACAATTTATCTATTTCACTATCATCAGGTAAACGGTGAAAATCCCGGTTCCCTTTTGGAAATGTATGAGGACTTTTTCGCAATTTTGCCAGAATATCGCCGTTGTGACCTGGATAAGCTGGTTTGGAAAAAGGCTACTTTTGGTTATATACCCGGGCATTTTAGTACCAGTAGTAAAGATCGTAAGGTGGCTTTTAACCGAATAATTGCCATTGGTGATTCCGCTTCTTTACAATCTCCTTTGGTATTTACTGGTTTCGGTTCTTTGGTTCGCAACCTGGAGCGTTTGACGACTCTGTTGAACACGGCCTTAAAACACGACTTACTGAGTTTTACACATCTCAACGGAATTCGTGCCTACCAAAGTAACGTTTCTGTAACTTGGTTATTCTCTAAGGGAATGATGGTTCCCACGGGGAAATTTATTCCTCCCCAAAGGGTAAATGCTATGCTCAATACCTTCTTTGGCTTGCTGGTGGATGAACCTTTACAGGTAGTGGACAATTTTATTAAGGACCGCTGTGACTGGTTAACCTTTAATCGTCTAGCGATAAAAGCTGCTAGCAAAAATCCTGCTTTGTTGATTTGGATTTGGCAAATGGCGGGTTTTCAGGATCTAGTTAAATGGTTAGGTAATTATTTCAATTTTGGTGTTCATGCTCTGGTAAGCGCTTTGCTGGGAACCTGGTTCTCCCCATTCCTCCAATGGAATCAGTCCTGGTTGGAACCCAATTATCCCACACTTTGGCTACAATTACTGGAAATTAATTATGCCATTACCATTGGTAGGCGTGTTAAGAAGAGTTAATTAACGACCACCATCTTGATTTTGAGATTGCGGTGGGAAATTTGGGAGATCTACTGCTGCTAAAGTTTTTCTCACTTTCACCGTTCGACCGGGGTAAATCAAAGGTGAAGGTGATTTCTGTTCTGAATCTTGCTCTAAAGGTTCCACAGTATTAATTGACCATTGTAGATCGTAATTATTTTGTTGGTCACTAGTGTTTATGGTATTATCAGATAACAAGTTCAGTTCGGGTAAATTATTCATATCTTTTAGACCTTCTGGAATTATGGTTGGTCTAGGTTCATCTTCCTCCCCACCCAGAAAAGATGTACCCGCACCTTTCATGCTGGTCTCATTGGTGGATATGGTTGGTGACATATCTGATGTACTTGACAAGTCAGGATTAGAAGCAAAAAATACTGACAGAATATCTTCCAATCTCTGATCTACATGGGAAATCTCCTCGGAGACATCCATTATGTTTTCTGTGTTTTCATTAAGGGGTTGGTTAAATTCTGACTCCACATAGTCCATCGCTGACCAAGGTCTAATGGGTTCCCCACGTGAAAATAAAGACTGGAGTTTTTTATAAAATCTACTATCCTCAGGATTGATATCTGGTAGATAACAACCATTATCATCTACTCCTTGATCATTAGAAGCAGGATTATCCAAACACTTTTCTAAAGCAGCTTTAAACTGTAGGGTTTGACGCTGTTGTCTTAAAAGTCGTGTACCTAATTCACGACAGGTATTTTCTGACTGTAGTAACTGTTGAGATTGTTCACTACATTTAGTTTGTAGGAGGGTACATTCTCTTTCTAGTTGGGCGATTCTTTGTTGATTTAGTTGTGATTCTGCTTTATGGGTTTCAATAAACATCTCCTGACTTTCCATATTCCGCAAAGCAGTTTCCAATTGCTGGGAAAGAGACTGAATCTGCTCTTGAGCAGCTGTTAGCTCCTGATTCTGCTGATTTAACATGGATTCGCTGACGCTGGAGCGTTTTTTTTGCCACTGTAGAATTTTTTCCGCTTCGCCTAATTCCTTGCTTAATTTCTCCAATTTCCGACATAAATCATTGTTAACTATTTTTTAGTTCTTGATTTAAGTTTACTAACTGTTGTATTTCTGAATCTACCATGATTTGTTTCTCTTTAGTATAATTGTGAAATAACATAAAGTTTATGGCAGCCATACTGGGTTAAACCCGTCTATAGGAAGCGCTTCCGGTTTAATCATAGACTTGGCTTGATCTTCAGCAATCGGTAGCAGTGGCATAAACCATAGACTACTTTTGGCGATCGCCTCTCCATCATCAGTTTTCAAGATACTAGGTGGTAAGGAAAGGGAGTTATTGCTTACGGGTACAATTTGGTCAAACAAAACTGCTAAACCATCGGGAGCTAGGCTCATTTGTACATTTCTTTGTCCTACGGGTAACATTAAAATTGGTTTGTACTTTTTTGTATCCAGATTGATAGCCATCAGATAAGGTTGTTCCACATATTTATCTTGTGATACTAAACTAGTTAATAAGCAGTAGAGAGTGGGTGAGGAAGGATCAAAACTGCAGTAAAGTATGGATCCCGAAGTTTTTAGTAATGGTTTCTGAACCCCCTGATTGGTAACCAAGAATAAATCCCTAGTGTAATCGCTATTAAATTTTACCATAGCAGCTTGGGAACCATCCTTAGAGAAGGCTTGTACCAAACCAAACTGAGGTAAAAAGTCCAATGGTTTACTTGTATCTCCTGCTAGGGATAAAATTGCAGTTCCTTGCCCTTGAGCAACTGCTACCGCTTTGCTATCCGGTGTGATGACAAAATCACCTGCTGGTTGCCCTTCTAAGCGTTTTAGGATTAGTTGTCCATTAGAACCTAGGTCATCTAGGGATGAATACCATAGTCCAAAATCCCCAGGATTATCTTTTTTACCTCTTTGAACCACAAGAGTCCCTCCATCGGGGGACAAATCAAACTTGAGGTTTTGAAATTCCTGATTGTCCAATATTAAACCCAGTTTACCTACTGATTTTTCTTCTTGTCCGTTACCTACCCCTGTGGTCACCGTGTAAATTTGGGCCGATAGCAAATCTGGATTATTACTTGCACGAGCGGAAAACAGAATTTTATCCCCCAGAGGAAATGGCTCAAAGTCCATAACAATTAAATCCCTAGGGGTAAGTATTGTTTTCTCCTCTTTGGTTAAGTTATAAAGCACCAATCTACCATATTCCTGGGGACTTACACCAATATAAACTAATGCACGATTTCGAGTAGAAAACTTTCCTGTAAAGGCTTTGATTAGTCTATTATTATCTTTACTGCGAGAAAACTTATCCTTGGCTTTAGTTAACGAAACTTGATAATTTGTGCCGTAGGGAGCTGGTGTTAATAGTGTGTAAACCATCCTTCTCCCCGCCCAACTGATTTTGCCAGCTAGTGGTGGGTTGATTTGCAAATTATCCTCCACACTTTTAGCGTCCATGGGACGGCTAAAGACCAGGCTAAATGCCCTATCTTCCGCACCAATTTGTCGATCTTGCCAACTAAAATTGCGCACATTCGGTTTTACACCATCTCCTTTAAAGATAGTTATTCCAATCAGCAAACCCAACACTAAGATCAGGGCGATCGCCGCACGATCTAGTTGTGAAACAGACAAAATATATTTATGGATTTTGGTCATTGGTAGAAACGGAAAATAATTCCTGAACAAATCTCAGTTTAATTCACATGTTCTAGTCACCCAATAGGTCTAATAACTATAAGGATTTTTGGGCTGGGGAATTTTGCGGATAGAATTAGCCTTAATAGTGAGTCGGCGTTTACTGGCAATATTTTCCGTGATCATTTGTCCTTCCACTTCTAACCAGGTATCTGGGGGATATTGGTCGCGAGTAGTGGGGAGTTGGACAGGTAATCCAGCGGGATAAACGTCCGCAGCACAACAAGTAATCACAAACCTAGCTAGTATCAGATGGTTCAGATTGAGCTCCTCAGAGTGAATCACAAACCCTTGGACTTTGACCTTCTGTCCAGTATAAGCGTCCGGTTCTGGATAGACATTGAGTATTCTTACCCAATCTATTAGAGTTCGCTCTTCCGGACGGATATTAGCACGAAAGGCCTGAGGTTGAGTCCGTGTTGCTCCTAGTATTTCGGTAACTTCTCGATTCAGTGCTGTTTGGGAAGCAAAGACTTGAGGACTAATAATAAATCCTAAAATCGCAGCAACTAATAGCAAGCTGCTACTCCATCCAGGGGGAAACACATTAATATGTTGTTCACTACTGGTGATTTGATCGGGAGGGGTTTTGTGCCAAAGTTGTAAACTTTTACAAAAACCCATGGACAGTAAAACAATAGCAGCTAGGATGACTAACCAAAAGAAATCGGGGTGAATTAATAGATTCAGTTTATCAGTTAGCCAGTACTTCAAGATTAGCACTCCCCAAGCAGCAATAGCTACTACCTCTAGCCAAGGAAGTAAATGATTAGGGATTAGAGATTTAGCATTTCGTAGTGAAGTCATAGACAAGTAAAGTCACGGCATTGAAGCTACATGATGTGGAGATTTAAAAACAGTGTAGATAGAAGTGTTAATTGGCCCGCTAAAGCAAATAAATAAAAGAGAGCTTTTGGTTTGAAAACAGATAACATTAACCCCACACCTTTAATGTCAATCATTGGACCGAACACAAGAAAGGCTAACAAAGATCCACTGGTAAAAGTTGAAGCGAAGGAGAGGGCAAAGAAGGAGTCAACTGTGGAACAAATTGATACCACTGTAGCTAGTAACAACATGGTAAGAATTGAACTAATTGGCCCCGCACCCAAACTGAGGATCACATCCCGGGGAGCTAATACTTGAATAGCAGCTGCCATGGCACTACCTAAGACCATTATAGCTCCCAATTCTCGGAGTTCCTGGATAGCATTATCTAAAACCAGACCCAGTTTCACCATCAAAGTTTTATTCGGTGTTTTTGCAACTGTTTGAGAAGAATTTCCACTTAATCTGGTGGATATACCTGCTTTACCACCGAGGATATAGGTTCCCGATTGTAAAAGGGTACTGGGGGTTATCACCTGTTCTTGTAATTGTCTTCCCCGGGTTTTTGGTTCTGTCTGTGCTGGGGGGTTAAATTTCAAATAGCGGGCGATCTGGGGTTGCAGGTAAGGAGTAATATCTTTTTGGAAGCTGAATACAAAGCCGATAATAGTAGCGATTAATAAAGATAAAACCACTCTTAAAACTACTATTTCTGGTTGATCCCTAAATGCAGTCCACGTTGCCCAAATCACAATTGGGTTAATAGTTGGTGCTGCTAGCAAAAAACCAATAGCAACGGACGTAGGCAATCCCTGCATTAATAATCTTCTAGCCACTGGTACATTACCACACTCGCAAACTGGAAACAAAAAGCCAATCATGCTGCCAAACAAAGCTCCCAGGAGGGGATTTTTAGGCATTATATTCACAAGTTTGCGCTCTTCAACGAAAAACAACAACAAGCTAGAAAATAAAACACCTAAAAGCAAAAAAGGCATTGCCTCGACCAGCAGACTTAGAAATAGAGTAAAACCATTATTTAATTGACTTATCATCATTTCGTCTTAGTCAAAAGCGATTTTGTAACTTTAGGTTATGCCCACTTATTCTATCTAACATAGGGGATCAGGGGAGATTCCCCCTGATAGAATTAGAAAAACCAACCGTAGGAATGTAAGCCTTTACCCAATAGATTTACGCCTAAATAGCAGGTCCAAACCACTAAAAAACCACCAGCTGCTAAAATTGCCGGTTTTCTTCCTTGCCAACCACGGGTAATTCTAGCGTGAAGATAAGCGGCAAAAACCAACCAGGTAATTAGGGCCCAAGTTTCTTTTTGGATCCCAACTCCAATAAGAACCCCACGCCTCATTGGCCCAAACTCCACCAGCAATAATACCTATTGTTAGTAAGGGAAAACCAAGACCAATTACCCGATAACTAATGTTGTCCAAGGTTTCCGCTAGGGTCAGACGTTGGGGAGAAAGGGTTGTAACTGGTGATATATGGTCAGCTTTCACCACTTCTAAAACTGCTGTACTATATCCATTACCATTTTGATTGCTTTCTACCCGGGCAAAACCATTCTTTTCTCCTCCAGAACCTTCCATAATTAATTCTTGGGATTTGATCACTTTGTAACCATTGGCACGATAACCACCATTACCTACCGAACTACCCTGTAATTCAATATTTTGACCCTGGGTGACAATTAAAAAGGCGATCGCTAGTAAAGAACCTACCATTAAAGCTGAGTAGCTTAACATCATGACACTGACGTGCATCATTAGCCAGTTAGACTTAAGAGCTGGTACTAGTGGTTCTGAATTCTGCATTTGCGATGGTAGGGTGAGGGTGGCAAAAGCGGTAATACCCATGGCTACGGGAGCAGTTACTACCCCTACCAATCTGCTTCGACTAGTATATTCGGCAATTAGATGAATAGCAGTAATTCCCCAGGTGAGAAAAAATAGGGATTCATAAAGATTGCTCAAAGGGAAATAACCCGCCTCTATCCATCTTGCTGTTAATAGAACAGCAATGGACAAATTGGCAATGGCCATTCCAGCGGTTCCCAGTGCTGCGGTGATGGACAAACCAGGAAAAGCTGTTCCCACCCAATATATCAGCATGGTACAGAACAAAATAGCAAAGGAAGCATTATCTAGCCAATTCTGGAGTACAACCAGATTCATAAACAGTTCTCCGGTATCTACAACCTACTCAAATCCAAAAGTGCGGGTGGATACTACAGTTTCACCTAAGTATTTAGTTAGATAGGGCGAGAAAACCTCATAGATTAAGGTTAAAGGTTTTCCGTGATGCCAAAACAAGTAGTGGCGACCCCAAAAAGGTCCTGGTTGCCCAAAACCTAACTGTAGCGCATCCGAGTAACCGCAATAAATTCCCCGAATGTCCCTATACAATTCTGTACGAATTCTTGCTAAACTTGCCCAAATTGGTAGAGAGCGGTTTTGCAAAAATTCATCCACATGACTGGCCTCCCACCAAGATGTAGCATAACCCAATCTTTGACCGGATGATGTCTTTAGCCATACCTGTCGTCGTAATCTTGGACCCGGTAAGGTTTCAATTAAATTGGGAGCCTGATCTAAATCCATGCCCACAAATGACATATCAATTACATCCACTTCTATTGGCTCACAGGTGAGTAATTGTAAGTGTTTAGTGGGAGAACCATCACCCAATAATAACAACTGCCATGGGGGAGCCAATTGGGTGTGTGGTAGTCCTCCTTGAATTTCCTCTTCCTCACCTTGCCAAATCGGTTGAAGAGGATGCCAACTGGTTGGCGGAGCAAAAGTAGTAGTCAATTTGTCAATTTTCTTTACAAAACTCTATTTAATTCTATCAAAACACAAACCTGTGAGGAGATCTCTAATTTATTAGTCTTTATTAGTGGAGTTAAGCGGAATCGAACCGCTGACCTCTTCAATGCCATTGAAGCGCTCTACCAATTGAGCTATAACCCCTCAGCCATTTCTAGATTCTACCTTGTCTTGCTCAAGATGTCAAGCAGATTTTCTCAAAAAGCCGTGCTAGAAACACTGGTTTTACCCCAACTTTTCGATAGAATAAACATCTGTACCTTTGGTGTAAAACAGACATGAGTACCGCAGAAAGTCCCTTTTCTTCCCAAGAAATCGCCTCCCAAGGCATTAAACCAGATGAATATGCTGACATAGTGCGTCGTCTAGGTCGTCACCCCAATAAGGCTGAATTGGGAATGTTTGGAGTGATGTGGTCCGAACACTGTTGCTATAAAAATTCCCGCCCGTTGCTCAAACAGTTCCCCACTAGCGGACCACGCATTCTGGTGGGACCTGGTGAAAATGCTGGTGTGGTAGACTTAGGACAGGGATTGCAATTAGCATTTAAGATAGAGTCTCATAATCATCCCTCTGCTGTGGAACCTTTTCAAGGTGCTGCTACCGGTGTAGGTGGTATATTAAGGGATATATTTACCATGGGGGCGCGTCCCATTGGACTATTAAATTCCCTCCGGTTTGGCAGTTTAGAGGATCCAAAAACCCAAAGATTATTTACGGGTGTAGTGTCGGGTATAGCCCATTATGGCAATTGTGTAGGTGTTCCCACTGTGGGCGGTGAAGTTTATTTTGATTCAGCCTATTCAGGAAATCCTCTAGTTAATGTTATGGCTTTGGGATTAATGGAAACACCCACCATAGTTAAATCTGGGGCAGCAGGAATAGGGAACCCGGTTCTATACGTTGGTTCTACCACTGGGAGAGATGGTATGGGTGGTGCTAGTTTTGCCAGCGCTGAATTAACTGACGAGTCCATGGATAACCGTCCCGCAGTGCAGGTGGGCGATCCATTTCTGGAAAAGTCTTTAATTGAGGCATGCCTAGAAGCATTCAAGACAGGAGCAGTAGTGGCTGCGCAGGATATGGGCGCTGCGGGGATTACTTGCTCTACTTCGGAAATGGCTGCTAAGGGTGGTGTAGGTATTCAGTTTGACTTAGATAAGGTTCCGGCTCGAGAGTTAGGAATGATACCTTATGAGTACCTGCTTTCCGAATCTCAGGAAAGGATGTTATTTGTGTCCCATAAGGGAAGAGAGCAGGAGTTAATTGATATTTTCCAGCGTTGGGGACTCCATGCAGTAGTTGCAGGGGAAGTAATTAGTGAGCCAGTAGTGAGAATTTTATTTCAGGGGGAAGTAGCAGCGGAAATTCCCGCAAAGGCTTTGGCTGAAAATACTCCTTTGTATGAAAGGAAACTATTGTCTGAACCTCCAGAATATGTAAAACTGGCTTGGGAGTGGACTTCAGCCAAGTTACCAACTTGCGATGTCAGGGGAATTGAGGTGCATGGAGAGTTTTTAAGTTGGCAAGATATTCTCTTGAAATTACTCAACACGCCTACTATTGCTTCTAAGAGTTGGGTATATCGTCAATATGATCATCAAGTCCAAAATAATACTGTATTGTTACCAGGTGGTGCGGATGCAGCAGTGCTGCGATTACGTCCCTTATCAGGATCTACGGTCACTCCCTGGGAATCTGGAGTAGCAGCTACAGTAGATTGTAATTCGCGATATGTGTATCTTGATCCTTATGAAGGTGCTAAGGCAGTAGTGGCTGAAGCAGCGCGGAATCTTAGTTGTGTGGGTGCACAACCGTTAGCAGTGACTGATAACCTGAATTTTGGCAGTCCAGAAAAGGAAATAGGTTATTGGCAGTTGGCTTATGCTTGTAAAGGAATCAGTGAGGGATGTAAAGAGTTGGGTACTCCTGTAACGGGTGGTAATGTTTCCTTGTATAATGAGACCTTTGATGCACAGGGAAATCCCCAGGCGATTTACCCTACTCCGGTAGTGGGAATGGTTGGTTTGATTGAGGATTTACAAAAAATCTGTGGTCAGGGTTGGCAAAATGTAGGTGATGGAATTTATCTGTTGGGTTTACCAGTTTCCGTGAAGTTGGAGTTGGGTGGATCGGAATACTTGGCAGTCATTCATCATACTGTTGCTGGTAAACCGCCAAAAATTGATTTTGCCCTGGAACGGGATGTGCAACAGGTCTGTCGTTATGGTATTAGTCACAAATGGATTAGTTCTGCCCATGATAGTGCTGAAGGTGGTCTAGTAGTCGCCTTAGCAGAATGCTGTTTGAGTGGCAATTTAGGAGCATCCATTAATTTGGGTATTTCTTCTAATGGAGAATGTCGCTTTGATGAAGTGCTTTTTGGTGAAGGTGGTGCCCGAATCCTAGTTTCCATACCCGGAACCTATCAACAAGTTTGGGAGTCCTATTTACAAGCACACCTAGGTAATAATTGGCAAAAGTTGGGTTCGGTTGTCAATTTATCCTCCGGGTTGACTGTTTCTACCCTTGATGGCTATGAGGTAATGCGTATGGATATTCCTCAAATGGGCAATGTTTATCATCAGGCGATCGCCCAGCGACTGGCTTTTTGTGAGTGAAGTAACTAACAATTTCTTTTTGATCCTTTTTATCCTTGACCGATTTGCGATACTCTGTTAGTGAATGGTTAAGTTTTAATTAAGAATAAGGATGGCAAAAGTTCGACATTTATTTCCAGATCAATAACTACTGACACCTAACCATTCTCTAACCCAGCCGTATTTTTTAGTATTTAGTGACTCACCAGGAGCAAAAACCAGCATGATTCCCCAGCATCCTACCACGTTTGATCTAACCATGAACAGTTCTAAAAACCTCTGTGACAAACCAGAAGAAGCCTGTGGTGTTTTTGGTATATACGCCCCGGAACAGGATGTGGCAAAAATGACCTACTTTGGATTATATGCGCTGCAACATAGAGGACAAGAATCCGCTGGTATTGCTACATTTGAAGGACCTTATGTACATCAACATAAGGATATGGGTTTGGTTTCTCAGGTATTTAGCGAGGCGATTTTAGAGGAGTTACCAGGTAATATTGCAGTTGGTCATACTCGTTACTCCACCACCGGTTCTAGTCGTAAGGTGAATGCTCAACCAGCAGTGGTGGAAACTCGTTTAGGAACCCTGGCATTGGCTCACAATGGTAATTTGGTGAATACCATACAATTACGGGAAGAATTGCTCAAAACCAACTTACACCTGGTGACAAGTACGGATTCAGAAATGATAGCCCATGCGATCGCTGAGGAGGTAAATACTGGTGGAGGATGGTTGGAAGCTGCAACTCATGCATTCCACCGATGTCAGGGCGCATTTAGTTTAGTAATTGGAACACCGGATGGAATTATGGGAGCAAGAGATCCCCATGGCATTCGTCCCCTAGTGATTGGTAAATTGGATAGTCAGCCAATACGGTATGTTTTGGCTTCAGAAACCTGTGCTTTAGATATTATTGGTGCGGAATATGTTAGGGATGTGGAACCGGGAGAGTTAGTTTGGATTACAGAAACGGGTTTAGCATCTTTATTTTGGAATCCCCAACCCCAGCGCAAGTTATGTATCTTTGAAATGATCTACTTTGCCCGTCCAGATAGTTTAATGCACAATGAGACGTTGTATAGTTATAGAATGCGACTGGGAAGAACTTTAGCGCAGGAGTCTCCCATAGATGCTGATATAGTCTTTGGTGTACCCGATTCTGGTATACCTGCTGCTATAGGGTTTTCCCAAAAATCAGGTATAGTATATGGCGAGGGACTAATTAAAAATCGTTACGTTGGTAGAACATTTATTCAACCTACTCAGAGTATGAGAGAGGCGGGAATAAAAGTAAAGTTGAACCCCCTCAAGGATGTGTTATCGGGAAAAAGAGTAGTAATAATTGATGATTCTATTGTCAGGGGAACTACTAGTCGCAAACTAGTAAAAGCACTCCGGGAAGCAGGTGCTAGGGAGGTGCACATGAGGATATCTTCTCCACCGGTGACTCACCCTTGTTTCTATGGAATAGATACGGATACACAGGATCAGCTCATCGCAGCAACTAAATCAGTGAGTGAAATAGGTGCACATTTAGAGGTGGATACTCTCGCTTATTTGAGTTGGGAAGGAATGTTAGCCGCCACTGGGGAAGATACAAATGGGTTCTGTTCTGCTTGTTTTACGGGTGATTATCCTGTAGCAATTCCTCAACAGGTGAAACGTTCCAAATTAATTCTAGAGAATGCCACTACTCAGTATGCAGTTTTTTGACCTGGAATCGATGTTCTGCAATCTGGTCAAATTGGTTGTTTTTGGAATAATTTGCTTCTGGGTTACTTCTGGGGGAGTCAATGCAGTTATTATGGCTAAAGCCATAATACTTAGGATAGATGGCTATGACTGTAGTAACTAATGTTAGTAGCTAGGTTGATTTTAAACTGAATACACCATAATTCATTGAGAAACATGAAACTCCATCTTTTTTCGTTCAATTATCATCCAAAGGACAGAACCAACTGGCCAGGAAAAATCTGGAAGCAATTTTCCCCTTGGCTATGCTTAATTTCCCTACTGACAGTAGTACTCATACACTCAGTACCAAGTGTAACTGCTCAAATGTCTCGCGAAGAAATTCGAGGTGTTTGGGTAACAAGTAACGATTTAAATGTTTTCAAAGATCGTGACCAAGTTAAAGATGCTGTAACGAAATTGCGGCGGCTTAATTTTAATACAATTTACCCGGTGGTGTGGAATTCAGGTTATGTTATGTATCCCAGCAATGTGGCTAAGAGCTTGGATATTCAACCTTTTGTATTTCGCGGATCCGATGGTCATGATATTTTAGCAGATATTATTAATCAGGCCCATAGTCAAAATCTGCTGGCAATCCCCTGGTTTGAATTTGGATTTATGACCCCCAATACTGGAGAGCTGGCCTTAAATAAGCCAGAGTGGCTCACTAAAATGCGAGATGGTTCTACAGTGTCTATGAGTGCTGCTGGTGAAGTATCTTGGTTAAATCCCTTTCATCCCCAGGTGCAAAAATTTATTATTGATCTGCTGGTGGAGCTGACTAACAATTATGATATTGATGGTATTCAGTTTGATGACCACACCAGTTTACCCCATCAATTTGGCTATGATGATTATACCGTAAACTTGTATAAGCAAGAAACGGGTAAAAATCCCCCAGCCAATTCTCAAGATTCAGAATGGGTAGCATGGCGGGCCAATAAAATCACGGAATTCATGGTGCGGTTGAACCATACTGTCAAGCAAATTAAAACCAAAAGTCATCTTTTCTGTTTCGCCAAATTACTACGACCATGCCTATAAATTTCAGTTACAAGACTGGTTAAATTGGGTGAGGCTCAATATTGTAGATGAGTTGGTTATGCAAGTTTATCGGGATGATTTGGAAAGTTTTACTTCTAAAATTGCCCGGAATGAAATACAAGAAGTGCGCCAAATTATTCCTACCGGAATTGGCATTATGGCCGGTTTGAGAACTAGTCCTGTTCCTATGCAACAAATTACTAAACAGGTTCGAACTGTGCAAAGAGAAGAGTTAGGTATAGTTTTCTTTTATTATGAAACTATGTGGAACCGCTCTCCTGAAACTTTGGAACAACGCATACAAGGATTTAAGAATTTCTTTCCCTATCCAGCTGTAAGAGTTGCAGCTGAATGATAAAAATACGTAGATTTTTGGTAATTGGAATATTTTTCTATACTAAAAATCTGCGGTTTGACTACTTAACCTACAAAGTCTAGATTGTGAAGTGTTTGATCTTGGTCTAGGTTTCATCCCGACATTTTTTAGATAAATTAACTTTACTTATTTTTAATCGTTTGTTAAACTAACCTTAATGTTTAGCAAATCTACCGATTTACCGTAGTTACGACAATTACGGTATAGTGCTTGTTTATACAAGTATGTAGGCAGATCGATAAAACACCATGTTCCAGATTTCAAAATTGAGGAATCCAGTAATGGTAAATATGGTACTAACTACAAGCGATTGGGTGCACATAGCGTTCAGACTCATTTTAGCTCTGATTATTGGTTGTATGATAGGGTTTAATCGTCAGCAGGGAGGGAGACCAGCAGGAATGAGAACATTTATGTTGGTAAGTATGGGGGCAGCATTATTTGTAATGATTCCTTTGCAAGCTGAGGGTGACAGTCCCTATGCAACTGCTAATGCGCTAAGTCGTACAGTTCAGGGTGTGGCCACTGGTGTTGGGTTTTTGGGGGCGGGATTAATTTTGCAAGAATCTCCGAGAAAGTCTGTGCAGCCAAAAGTTAGAGGACTAACCACAGCAGCTTGTGTCTGGACAGCAGCAGGATTAGGAGCAGCTGTTGGTTGTGGTTTGTGGCAAATGGGATTAATTGGTGGAGTATTAACTTTAGTTATTCTCAGCGGTGTCAAACATATTAGTCAACTATTTAAAATACTTCTCGGTAAGAGTAGTAGGAACGATGGGGAAAACTCAGTAATTATTAGCAATGATTAAGTGTAAATTCTGGCAACTTCTGTTGTCAATGATTATTATTTATAGGTCACAAGCCAATCAATTTATATCATCGCTAAAATCTCTTTAGCTGCGCGATCGCAAACTCCTACTTCTCCCAAACACTGACGCATCTCTTGATAATCCAATAGAGTTTTTTGTTCTTTTTTCCCTGTTTAATAATAATTCCATTGCTGCTTTAGTAATATTATCTGCTGTTGCTTTTTCCTGTAATAGCTCTGGCACAATTTCTCGCATGAGAACTAAATTTACGGGGGAAGCAAAAGGAATTGATCCTTTCAGAATCTTTCTACCAACCCAAGCAGTAAAGGGACTCAGACTATAAACAACTACTTGAGGAACATTCGCTAGAGCTAACTCTAAATTGGCTGTGCCAGATTTTGTAATTGCCAGATCAGCAGCAGCAAAAATTTCCTGCTGGTTTACAGAAAATATTCTGGCTTTTAATCCATAATCCTTAATCGCTCTGGTAACTTTTCCCCGAAATCTTTCTAAAGATAAGGGAATCAGAAAATTTGCTTTTGGTAACTGTGATTGTATATTTTTTGCCGCTTGGAAAATCCCAGGTAGTAAATATTTCAACTCTTGATGACGGGAAGCGGGTAAAAGGGCGATCGCCAATTCTTGCTCCTGAATGCCTAATATCTTTCTGGCACTTTCACGACTAGGTGTGTTGACCATTTTATCCACTAAAGGATGACCCACCCAATTAACATTAGCTCCCTTCGCTTGATAATAACGGGCTTCTTCCGGAAAAATTGCTAATAACTTATCAGTAAAATTGACTATTTTCCTAGTTCTGTCTAAACTCATTGACCATACCCATTCTTGAGGAGCAATGTAATATACTACAGGAACCTGGGGAAAATGCTGCTGCATATAACTACCAATCCCCATATTAGGGGTCATGTAGTCAATTAACACTATGATATCCGGGGGATTTTTTTTTAAATAGGCGATCGCCTGTCTTTGCATCATAATAGTTGGTATGATATATGGCAATGCTTCCACAATTCCCATGGAACCAATACCACTAGTATCCCCCAAAACTCTTGCTCCAGCTTTAGCCATTTGGGATCCACCTAGTGCTACTATCTCTAATGGCAAGCCCAAAGTAGCAGCTTGATTTTTCAGTGCTGTGATTAACATCGCACCCTGTAAATCTCCCGAAACTTCCCCAGTACTGATAAATACTCGCATGAACTTTAGATTTTAAATGAGTTAGACATTATAGGCGCTCTAGCATTTCAGCCAAATGATGAGTACTTATTATATTAGTTTAGTATACTTAATGTACTAGTTTATAAATATAAGTAAACTCATCATTCATAATTTGTCAAGACTAGCTAACTAGCCAATCACAACTCATTATTGTCACTACCTTTGGTGGGACTTTTCCCCGGAATCAACCCCCTTCTTCCTGGCATTTGTGAAAGTAGCAAGAACCGACGTAAATGTTTTAGCTGTGATGTATCCCCTAATAGTTCCAACTCAGATAAAGCATCCTTAAACAACACATTAGAGCAATAGAGAATACGAAAAGCCTTTTTCAGTAGTTGAAACTCATTTATCGGCATTCCTGAGCGCTTTAGTCCTACCAAATTGAGTGATCGGATGCGGGATGGATTTCCTTCAACTAACATATAGGGAGGAACATCCCGATCAATACGTGTCATCCCCCCAATCATGGACATACCACCAATGTGGACAAATTGGTGAACACCCAAAACCCCACTGAGTCTAGCTCGGGACTCAATATGTACATGACCAGCCAAAGCTACCGAGTTAGCAATAATAACTGAGTCTTCAATTATGCAATTGTGACCCACATGGACATAAGCCATCAGCAGATTACCATTACCAATAACTGTTGCTTCACCATGACCCGTAGCCCGGTTAATAGTCACATACTCACGAATGGCATTATTATCACCAATCTTAACCCAAGATAGTTCTCCCACATATTTCAGGTCTTGGGGTTCCATACCGATTACAGCACCTGGAAAAATGTGATTTCCCGATCCAATTTTACATGGTCCTTCCACCACCGCATGGGCACCAATAACGGTTTCTGGTCCGACTTGAACATTCGCTCCAATCACAGCATAGGCACCTACTTGCACCGTTGAGTGGAGTTCCGCGTTAGGATGTATTACAGCAGTTGGATGAATAAGTGTCTTCAAGGGTGACTCTCCAGAACTGGTTTCATAGACAAAGTGTCGGGCAAAATTAAGTGGTGTGTGAGGAAGACGAATTTGAAATGTGAATGAGATTTGGAATTAGGGAGCAGGGACGACAAAATACTTATTAATTAGAGTAATGTGCTTCACTGCTACATCTAAATACGCAGGTTTTTTATCTGTCCTAATTTTAACTAATTAAAGAGAACATTAGTTCTCCCTCAGCGGCGAGATTTCCGTCAACTTCAGCTCGACCCTGCATTTTTCCAAACCGACGTTGTTTGACAGATAATAGTTCCACAGTCATAATTAATTGGTCACCGGGTACCACTTGACGACGAAACCGCACTTTGTCAATACCTACAAATACAAACAGTCCCTCAGGCATATTAGGCATTTGACTCATAACAACCCCTCCAACTTGAGCCATAGCTTCCACAATTAGAACCCCTGGCATTAGGGAGCGTCCGGGAAAATGTCCCTGGAACTGAGGCTCGTTAAAAGTAACATTTTTTATACCTACAGCCAACTTTCCCGGAATATAGTCAACTATTTTATCTACTAGTAAAAACGGGTAGCGATGGGGTATTAGTTGCTGAATCTCTTCTATGGTGAAAGTTGTTTTAGTTGCTGATGTATTAATGGTTTGGTCTTCTCCTTGGGATGTAGTCACTTGGATAAAATTGGTTTGGCTGAAGGTTAACATTGGCAATGGATTTGATTGAGATGTGGGAAGCTAAATTAGCCTAGATAATAGCGTATAATCTTAAAGTTTACTTAATTTTTAGCACAACTTTTCAGACACTCTCTAAAATTTTACGTGCTAACTGGATATGCAAGTGATGACTAGCTTTGTAGGCTAGAAAGTGGCCCTTGGGAAACTGTCCTAATAGGCTGATATCACCCACTAGGTCGAGGATTTTATGTCTGACAGGTTCATTCATAAATCTTAATGGTGGATTTACCCAGCCATCCATTCCGCAAACTAGGGCGTTTTCCAGAGTACCACCTTTGATTAAACCGGATTTTTGTAGATGTTCAATTTGATGTAAGAGGGCAAAGGTTCGAGCTGGGGCAATTTCGGTGAGAAAGGAATGGGGAATATCTTCCCCATGGCAAAGGACAAAACTGTACCATTGATTGCCAATTGCTGGTACATCAAAATCAATTCCATAGCTAAAACGTGTATCCTCTCCAGGTAAGACACAAACAAATGCGTCCTTGTCATAAACGTAGATAGGTTCCTTAATTACTATGGGAAAAGACTGATCAATAACGGGTTGTGAAGTTAATCCTACAGCAGCAATGCTATTAGTCCACACTTGAGCGGAACCATCTAAAAGTGGTACTTCGGATCCGTCAATTTCAATCCGGGCATTATCTACACCCATAGTAGCCAAGGACGCTAGTAAATGCTCTACTGTGCGTATGCAAGCGTTTCCCGTGCCTAATTCAGTAGAGAGGAGAGTTTGATTAACTGCTGCGATTTCAGCGGGAATAATTGGCAAATTAGGTAAATCGACCCTCACAAAGTAGCGTTTGCTCCCGCTTGGAGCTGGTAGTATTCGCACGGTACTATTTACACCACTATGAAGTCCCACACCCGTTTGGCAAATTTCAGCAGCTAAAGTATGTTGATGCATTTGTAAACGCCAGATAAATTCCACTTACCAGTTAGTATGATAAAAGTAAATTATAGTTTTCACCGATGGGGTAGGTGTAGAAACAGGAACCGGGGATTTTGTTTCTCGGTTGAGCCAGGATCCTAAAAATCCGGCCCCTAAAAGTACAGCTAACAGAATTAATAGCCGTATGGGGATTTTGCGTTTATGATCCTTAATACCTGGAGTTTCAGGAATCACCCGAGTTGATTGGGGGAAATAATTTACATCCCTTGCTTGGGAATTACTACCGGTTATATTAACTGTTTTACCGAAACTAATGGGCGGAATTTTTGCCTCTAGCACTGCACTGGGCTCTTGATATTGAACTTGATAATGTAACAGAGCAATAGTGACATTATCATGCCCATTCTTAGTATTAGCAATTTCTACCAGTCGAGATGCGGTAGTTTGTAAATTAGACTTCCCGCGCAAAACAGGTAGGATTTCGGTTTCCCAGTGGTCCTCTACCCGATCAAAATCTGTCAGTCCATCAGAACTCAGGAGGAAAATACCATCCTCATCCAGAATAAACCGCTCACAAGTGGGGGAAAGT
Organism: Raphidiopsis brookii D9; assembly: GCA_000175855.1. Lineage (GTDB taxonomy): Bacteria > Cyanobacteriota > Cyanobacteriia > Cyanobacteriales > Nostocaceae > Raphidiopsis > Raphidiopsis brookii. Next base: position 177,463 of record ACYB01000046.1, on the reverse strand, counting down.
AAAGCGCTAGTACCCATACCAAGAGCCTGAATTAAGGAACCTGAACCACGATGTTGTATGGCTTCACGGTAAGTGGCATAACCTAAACGCACCTCACGGGAAGCTACATCATCATCCAGGGTCACCTGATAACAACCATGATCGGTAATCCAATAAGCACGACTGTCTCCCAGATGGGTAATGTACATCTGGTGAGCAATGGGTATGGCCATGACTAGGGTGGTTCCCATTCTCTGACGACCTTGACGGTGATCAATATCGTTCTGCTCGCTGATCTTATCGTTTGCTAGTGCTACTGCTAGTTCCAACATTTGAACGACTGTTTGTGAATCTCTATAGTTGTCTACACTTCCCTGAATTGTTAATATTTCTTCTACTTGTGCTACAATGGTCTTTACTGCTAAATCGGATGCTATATCTCCTCCTTCATGTCCGCCAATACCATCGCAAACAATAGCTAGACCATCCCTTGGGGAAGATAGACTAACTACAATGTCTGGAGATGGATAGCAGGAGTCCTCATTTCTTTGACGACTTGGACCTGGATCAGTTTGAGTCAAAATTTTTACGGCAATGCTTGAAGTGTTTTTTTGCAACTTGTCTATTTGTGATAGCGCTTCGTCTAAAATTATAGTTAAATGTTTAGACGAAGTAATTTCTTCGTTAATCAAAGATTCACAAACCTGGTTGAGCAAGTCCACAAAGAACGGTCGAGTATGTGTTAAAAGTTGTTGCCAAGCTTTTCCTAACTGTGACAGGTTTATATAAGAGCTGTCAGTACGTAGTTCCAGGACCTTAACTAATCCCCCTTGGACTCTAATTAAGTCCCAGTCTAACAAACTACTAGCAACCCCTTGCTCGTATAGGGGTTGCCATAATCTCGCTATTTGCCACAACCAATTAATTTGTCGTATGGAAGAAGCTTTACCCCAAGCTGTGATTAGGTCGCTCCACAAATGTACTTGCTGGTTTTCATTGTCATGGATTAGGGGTATGGCTTCCAACAGCAGTGTATTTGTTCTAGCTTCTGGTTCAGTTACAGGAAGAACTCCATAAATCTGTGGTATGTGCAGGCGGTGGGGGATAAGTTTTAGATAGGGCTTGACTTGATCTAAATAAGCTAAATCAGGTGCTTGGGGTGGTAATCCGGGTTTGAGATCTAAAATTATCGACCCCTCAATGATTACATAACGGTCTCCCACAATTTTTCCCGGATTACCCACATCATGAACCCCCACCGTCCACAGATAACGCCTAGGTAAGGGTGTGGAGCATCTCTGGCAAAACCTGTGGTTTAGAGGATTGGGGGCTTGACAATATTCGTTTGGGCAGAAAAGCATTGCCACTTCATTTTCCATATTTCTCGCACCAAGCAGCGACTAGCAATTAGTGTTCCCGAACTTTTTAGAGTCTGGGTTTACCAGATCCCTAATTTTGTTGATGGGTTAGAAACTTTCATTTACCTTAACTGCAACTTGGGGTAGTCCCATGCTGTAGTTGGTGACACGAGCAGCAAGATTGTAGCTAATCTCACCTCTTTGTAACAGTGATCGCACAAAATGCTCCAAATCTGAACCAATCCGACGTAAATTATAGTCTGTTAGGTCTACACCTTCTGAAGATTCTACAATTTCATCAAATTTACGATATACTTTCTGTAGTGCATCTTCGCTCCAATTAAATTCGTTATCTGGATCAACGTCTAAAGTAAGAACCTGGTTGCTAGGGACTAATTCGTCTTTGTTTATTTCGGCCGCAAAAATGCGAATATGACGGGTTGTGGACTTAAGCAGTATTGGGTTATCCATAATTAGGTCTAGGATTTTGGTTAATTACACTGCAATTATTTTAACTGTTGTGCCCGATCTTAATTGTTTGGATTTTCTAAATGGATTGATTAGCAGAATCGCTAGGACTTCGCTTATATATATCAAATATCGTAAGCTTTATGTCACTTTTGTTACAAATCTTAATGCATGTAACAAATGGCACTGTTTTTATTTAATAAAACTGTTCTTAACATCAAATTGTCTTACCCATATAGACTTTTAAAAATCAATTTAAATATAATTACTAGTTGATAAAGTGATATATTTTCCCAGTATTGACGTTTGGATAAAGTTGTTGTACAAACTTTTAAAAAGGTGGGACAAGTTCTTACAGAACCTTTATTGTGTAGAACTTAAAAATCCCATTATGCTTTACTACTTCAACATACAACAACTACACAAGGAGGAGTAAAATTGGAACAGTTAAAAGCAATTTTTCATCACTATGGAGGGCGGAATGGAAAACAAATTTAGCAGATGAGTAAACTGAAGTTACGTCTTCCCTGTGTTTGAGAAAATATTGAGAAAATATAAATATTTTTTTCTGGATATTTTGGCTCCTCACCTGTATGAACACCGTTTCTAACCCAGTAAAGGAATCCTCACAACTATGAACTCCAAAGCATTACCAAGCCAGGTCAACAATCTCCAAGTCGGTGTTTATGAATGTGAAATTCATCTTAAGTTTCGCTTAATAGAAGAAAAAAGTTTGTTGGGAGATCGTGAACAGCTTCTGCAAGTATTCTTAGATGCACTTACAGAGGGATCGGATGAATTTTTGGAAATGCTACAAGCATCTGTTAAAGCTCAGGAGATATCTGAATTTAAGGCCTCTCCTCAAATGAGAAGACAACTGATGCGGTTGAGAAACTCTTTGGATAATACCCAGCAGTAACTAACACTCAAGTACAGGTTGCACCTCACCACAATTCTTAACTTATCACTCAATTATCAGCTATTAGTTAGTTTAAGTGATAACCTTTATAATCAAGCAAGCATCTACAATTATTAGAGTATTCATGAAGATGGCAAACGGGGGACAGGCCATTCAGTCCCCGAGTTCTTTAACTTACTTTTTCTTAGCAGCCGCTTTTGCTGTTTTTGTCGCCTTTTTAGCCGCTAATTTAGCTTGTTCCTTTTCTTCCTCAATCTTAGTTAGATAGTAGTGATAATCTCCTAAATAAACTCGAAATTCTCCATCTCGAATTTCTACAATTTTATTTGCCACCTGGGAGATAAAGTAACGGTCATGAGACACTAATATAGCTGTACCATCATAGTTTTGTAGTGCTTCTTCCAACATTTCTTTAGCGGGAATATCTAAGTGATTAGTAGGTTCATCCAAAATGATTAAATTAACTGGGCATAATAGCATCTTTGCCAGTGCTAGTCTTGCTTTCTCTCCCCCGCTTAGGTCTCCTACCTGTTTGAAAACCGTATCCCCGGCAAATAAAAACCTTCCCAGCAACGTACGGACTTCCTCATTTTTCCAATCAGGAACTTCATCATGAATAGTCTCCATGACGGTTTTATTTAGATCCAGGGCCTCCGCCTGATTCTGTTCAAAATAACCCGGAATAACATTATGGTCCCCCAGTTTAACAGTTCCTTCCGTAGGAATTTCCATACCCGTAATCATTTTTAACAGAGTAGACTTTCCTGCTCCATTAGGTCCTAAGAAAGCGATCCTGTCTCCCCGTTCAATGAGCAAGTTGGCACCTAGAAACAGGATCTTGTCTCCATAGGTGTGGGTAAGGTCCTTAATTTCTACCACTTCCCTACCACTGCGCGGTGCGGGTGGAAAACGAAAATTTAGGGTTCTCACCCCTGTAGTTGGTGCTTCAATTCTTTCAACTTTCTCTAACTGCTTTTCTCTGCTTTTTGCCTGGGTGCTGCGAGTAGCACTAGCGCGAAATCTGTCTACAAACGCTTGCTGTTTTTCTATTTCCTTTTGTTGACGTTCAAAGGCACTTAACTGAGACGCTTCATTCTCAGCCTTTTGTTGGAGATATGCAGAATAGTTACCTAGATAGGTGGTGGAAACCCCTCGTTCAGTTTCGACAATTTGTGTGCAAAGTCGGTCTAAAAACTCCCGGTCATGGGAAATAATTACCATGGGGGTGGTCAAACTCCTGAGGTAATTCTCTAACCATTCAATAGTTTCTAAGTCTAAGTGGTTTGTTGGTTCGTCTAGTAGTAATAGGTCTGGCTTTTGCAAGAGGATTTTGCCCAAACTCATGCGCATTTGCCAACCCCCCGAAAAAGCACTCACCAGACGATCCCCATCTTCTACCTGAAAACCCATTTCTGGCAGAATTTTACCAATGCGAGCATCTAGATTATAACCATCTAGGGACTCAAACTGACGTTGTAATTTGTCTAACTTATTAATTAGTTTGTCTAATTGTTCTACGGTCGCTGTTTCCATGTCACGCTGCACTTCATATAGTGCTAATTGCACCGCGTTAGCTTCTTTGAAAACAGTCCAAAACTCTTCCTGAACTGTTCGTGTGGGATCTACTTCAAACTCCTGGTTAAGATAGGCTATGTGCAAACTAGCAGGACGAATTATCTGACCAGCAGTGGGCTCTATTTCCCCAGAGATAATTTTCAATTGGGTAGACTTTCCCGCACCGTTAACGCCCACTAAACCAATGCGATCGCCTGGTTTGACTTCCCAGTTAATATCTTTTAGAACTTCCCCCGTGGGGTAAATTTTACTGATGTGTTCGAGTCTCAACATGAAATATCTCTCGATTTAAGGAATAGGGAGTAGGAAAAATTATAAATCTTTGTCGTCTCCAATCTTAACAAAATTTAACAATATCTAACAAGATACGGAGGATAAAATTGGGGTAAGTGAAAATAAATGTCAATAACTAAAATCTATCTGTTTCCTGATTGGGCGCTACTGCACCTGGTTGAGATAAGAAGAAATTTTGACCCGCCTCATTTTGATAGATACATCTAATATCGGGCTTTTCACTGTCCAAATTGCCGGTAAATCCAAAAGTATTCAGACGATTTTTACACTCTCTTACCTGATCCGATGTGACCAGTTTCTTGTTTTCTAAAATAGCCCAGTTATTTTGGCGGATTACACACCCAGGACGAATATTTGGTTGTGATACGTAGACATTAAATGGGTTAAGAGTGACAAATAATCGGGCATCCATAACCATTGCACTGGCCCCATACTGAACACAAATTTCTGGGTTTGGGGCTTTTAAATCAATAAATTCACGGCTGGCTACATTTGAGGGAGTAAGGGTGGTGGTGGAGCTAAAAGCAATGCCAATGCCAATACCCAAGACCAATACTCCCCCTAAAATAGCAATGGTGGTTAAATTAAATATGGGAGATTGAAAAATAGAGGGTTTGGAACTTGTAGTCGTTCTGGGAGTTGATTTACGTCTCATTTTTACTTAACCACTTGCTTCAATTTGTGTAGCTGGACCCCAACCTGGCCAACGGCGAATAGGTTCGCCGGTAATCAAATACAATTAACTGGCCAGTAAGGTTTTTTCTAGGGGAGTCCAACGAAAATAGCGATCGCCACCCCTTTCAATCACTACCTTGACCCGTGGTTCCAACCGGGGTAAATTGGTGAAATATTCCACTTCCTGATCGGAAAGAATATTGCCCTCAATCACCCACAATAACAATCCTTTGGAATTCGGGGGTAGCTGGGCTAAATGGGAAGAGATTAAGGGGGTAAATATTGTACCTCACCTACCGCTGCACCATTGCTGGTACTCTTTTTGCCCAAATGGGGAGGTCTAATCCCATGAATCCCCATCAAATAGGCTGCTACGTCTCCTAAACCTCTAGCTGTAATATGAAGGTTAACATATCCTGCAGCCCTGAGACGACGACGATAGCGACCTTCATAACCTCCTTCCAAGGGAACAAATACACCCAAGGAACCAAATTTTTCTAAATCCCGGATGAAACCACTGCCAGTGGTAATTAGTGCCATAGATTTTTCTCCCACCCAACCTATATATCTCTATCATTATCATTCACCGATACTTATTTGCTAACTAACGTTAACAAATGCATAAGCTAAGGGTAAACCTTAACCAAAGCGTATCAACTAGTGCACGAAGATAAATTCCAACTTCCTCAACACAGTTTAGCACTGGTTGCCAAAAGTTAGCAAGTAGTAGATAACTGGTTAATTACCTCTGCCAAAATATTTTTGCTCAACCACTCGACAAAACCGGGTTTATGGATTACACTATTAGGTTGTAACTAAACCGCGCCATTAGTGGTCTTCTCAATTTAGCCGCTTGGGGAAAAAGCACCGCAAAACCTTGAGTCTTTTGGTGAAAAAACCAAAAAAGCTGCTAGAATGGAGACAATTTAGGTAAGACTAGGTAAAACTCAAACGAAGGCCCCTAACCCACAGCCAAAAAGAAGTTGAGTTAACAAAGTTGAGTTATAGTTCGCTCCGGCTAGCCCTTTTAGGGCCGATCCTCAAACCATAGTTTGAGGTGTTAAGAGCAACCTGATAATTTATCAGGAAATGGATACTGAGCATAACTGCTTAAGTCCTGTTGCGAACGGAGAGTGCCAGAGCAGTGGAACAAAGTAACCAGTGTAACCCATTGCTGCACAAAAGCAAAGCTATAGGCTTTTGCACTGATACCAGAAATAATGCCTTGCAATCAAAAAGGTAATTATCACTGTTCTGGTGGATAAAAAAGAGAAACAATAGACGGATTCACCAAACAGTAGGCTCACAGTTTGTTACGTCACTAGCAATTCTGCTATGGGCGTAGTAAAATCCTCTGAAAATCCGCTCCCAAGGTCAGCAACTAGATTAAGGAGAACCAGTTACTGTGTCTGTAGGTATTCTCGGCACCAAGCTGGGCATGACCCAAATTTTTGATGAAGCGGGAGTATCCATTCCCGTGACCGTCATCAAAGCTGGTCCATGCACTGTTACACAAGTTAAAACCCAACCCACGGATGGTTATTGTGCCATTCAGGTTGGCTATGGGGAAGTAAAACCAAAAGCGTTAAACCAACCCAAGTTAGGTCACCTGGCAAAGTCATCAGCAGGACCAGTGCGGTATTTAAACGAATATCGGACTGACGCGGCGGGTGATTATGCCTTAGGACAGGAGATAAAGGCAGATATTTTTAGTGTAGGTCAGATTGTGGACGTGATTGGGACGAGTATTGGGCGTGGTTTTGCGGGTAACCAGAAGCGCAATAACTTTGGCAGGGGACCAATGTCCCATGGTTCCAAAAACCATAGAGCCCCTGGTTCCATTGGAGCGGGTACAACCCCTGGTCGTGTTTATCCTGGTAAAAGGATGGCAGGAAGATTGGGAGGTAGTCGCGTCACCGTTCGTAAACTGACCGTGGTGAAAGTGGATGCGGAACGTAACCTGATATTAATCAAGGGAGCAATTCCTGGCAAACCCGGTGGCTTAGTCAACGTAGTGCCCACGACTAAAGTTGGTAATAAGTAGTTTTAGTTGATTAGCTGTCAGTAAAAACTGACAACTGACTACTAACAAAGGACAAAAAAATGGTTGAGAGTATAGTTAAGAATTGGCAAGGGGAAGAGGTTGGTCAAACCAGCTTCGAGTTGCGAATTGCCAAAGAAGAGACAGCGTCCCACATAGTGCACCGGGCCCTAGTTAGACAAATGACCAATTCTCGCCAAGGTACAGCCAGCACTAAAACCCGTGCAGAAGTGCGAGGGGGCGGTCGCAAACCTTGGAGACAGAAAGGTACTGGTCGTGCCCGAGCAGGTTCTATTCGTTCACCATTATGGCGTGGCGGTGGTGTGATCTTCGGTCCAAAACCGAGGGACTTTAACATCAAGCTTAATCGTAAAGAGAGACGTTTAGCACTGCGCACAGCTTTTGTTAGCCGTAGGGAAGACTTGATAGTTGTAGAAGAGTTCACGGACCAACTGCAACGTCCTAAGAGTAAGGAATTGGTAGCAGCACTAGCTCGTTGGGGAGCAACAGCGGAGCAAAAAACCTTACTAATTTTGTCAGAAATTGGGCAAAGCACGGAGACCATCAGTCTTTCAGCCCGTAATGTGGAAAACATTAAGGTGATTGCGGCTGACCAGTTGAACGTATTTGACTTGTTGCACGCTGACAAGATTGTAGTTACATCTTCAGCATTAAACAAAATTCAAGAGGTGTACAGTGCCTAACCTTGAACCCCGCAACCTACCAGACTTAGTGCGACGTCCCATCCTGACAGAAAAAGCCACCATCATGATGGAGCAGAACAAATACACATTTGAGGTCACTCCTAAGTCTACTAAGACCGAGATTAAAGCCGCCATTGAAGATTTGTTTCAGGTTAAAGTCGTTAAAGTAAATACTGCTCTACCACCCAGGAAAAAGCGTCGTGTAGGGAAGTTTACTGGCTTTAAACCCCAGTACAAAAAAGCTGTGGTGACTATTGCATCCGGGGATGAAATAAAAATCAGACAAGTTCTGTTCCCAGACGTTTAAGAATTTGAGATTGGATTTGAAGCTGAGTAAGTCATGTCTAATAGATGTACTGGATATATTTAAGCAGCAATTAAAAATCCTCATCCAACTCAAAGGCCTCCCATACTAAAATCCAAAATCCAAAATCCAAAATCGTTTATGGGTACTCGTTCCTATCGCCCTTACACCCCTAGCACTCGCCAAGTAACTATTTCAGACTTTGCGGAGATCACAAAAACCGAACCTGAAAAATCACTGACGGAATCAGTGCATAGACCCAAAGGTCGGAATAATCAAGGGCGGATAACTAGCCGTCGTCGGGGGGGTGGACACAAACAACTATACCGGATTATCGACTTTAAAAGAGATAAGCGGGATATAACCGCTACAGTTATAGCAGTTGAATATGATCCTAACCGGAATGCGCGGATTGCCTTATTAGAATACGAAGACGGCGAGAAGCGGTATATATTACATCCTAACGGATTAAAGGTCGGGGCAAAGGTCACTGCTGGACCCCAAGCACCTTTTGAAGACGGGAATGCCCTACCCCTGAGTAATATTCCCCTAGGTACTAACGTACACAATGTGGAAATGACACCAGGAAAAGGTGGACAAATAGTGCGTGCAGCTGGAGCAACAGCCCAGTTGATGGCAAAAGAAGGTAACTATGTCACCTTAAAGCTCCCATCCGGGGAAGTAAGAATGGTGCGCCGGGAATGCTACGCCACCATTGGTCAGGTGGGCAATACGGATGCCAGAAACCTGAGTGCAGGAAAAGCTGGTAGAAATCGCTGGAAAGGTCGTCGTCCCAAGGTCAGAGGTAGTGTGATGAACCCTGTAGATCACCCCCATGGTGGTGGAGAGGGTAGGGCACCTATTGGTAGATCGGGTCCGGTTACCCCTTGGGGTAAACCAGCTTTGGGTGCTAAAACCAGAAAGCGTAAAAAAGCTAGTAGTAAATTGATTGTACGTCGTCGTCGTAAGTCTTCTAAACGGGGACGTGGCGGTCGTCAGTCCTAGGATGTAAATCCAAAACCCCAAAAATCTAAAATCTGAGATTGAACTATGGGTCGTTCTTTAAAAAAGGGTCCTTTTGTCGCTGATCACTTGCTCAGCAAGCTTGAAAAGCTCAACGCCAATAATGAAAAGCAAGTTATTAAGACTTGGTCAAGGGCTTCTACAATTCTGCCACTTATGGTAGGTCATACTATTGCAGTTCACAACGGTAAACAACATGTGCCAGTGTTTGTGAATGAGCAAATGGTGGGACACAAGTTGGGAGAATTTGCTCCCACTCGTACCTATAGGGGCCACGGAAAAACCGATAAAAAATCGGGGAGATAGTTATGTCATTAGTCATTGGCCCCAAGCTGGTGACATGTGGCCCTAAACGGAGTAAATTATGGCAACGTATACTACAGAAGTTAAAGCGATCGCTCGATACATCCGCGTTTCTCCCTATAAAGTGCGGCGGGTGTTAGATCAAATTCGGGGTCTATCTTATCGGGAGGCACTAATCATCCTGGAATTTATGCCTTATCGTGCTTGTGAGCCAGTGTTAAAGGTATTAAGAAGTGCCGCTGCCAATGCCGAACATAATGCTGGATTAGACAGGGCGAGTCTAGTAATTACCCAAGCCTATGCGGATCAAGGCCCAGTCTTAAAGAGATTCCAGCCCAGGGCCCAGGGGAGAGCTTACCAGATTCGTAAACCGACCTGTCATATTACTGTTGCTGTGGGAGAAGCTGCTCAATGAGTCAGATAGGGTTACAACCACAGCTACAAATAATTGGGTTGTGTGAGTACAGTCAGAAATTTTAGAGGAAGCATTTGTGGGACAGAAAATTCATCCAGTCGGGTTTCGTCTGGGTATAACACAAGAACATCAATCCCTTTGGTTCGCAGTTCCTGGTCGCTATCCGGAACTGCTACAGGAAGACCACAAACTCCGTCAGTACATAGAACAAAAGCTGGGTAGAAACGCTCAAAATAATGCTGGTCTCTCTGAGATCCACATTGAGCGTAAAGCTGACCAGGTTGATTTAGAGCTGCGGACGGCTAGACCCGGTGTGGTTGTAGGCCGGGGTGGACAGGGTATAGAAGCCCTGCGTACTGGACTCCAGCAGTTGTTGGGCAGTCACCGACAAGTGCGCATCAACGTTGTAGAAGTGCAAAAAGTAGATGCGGATGCCTATTTAATTGCTGAATACATTGCTCAACAGCTAGAAAGACGCGTTTCTTTTCGTCGCGTAGTTCGCCAAGCGATTCAAAGGGCCCAAAGAGCAGGAGTACAGGGAATCAAAGTGCAGGTGAGTGGTCGTCTCAACGGTGCGGAAATTGCTCGAACTGAATGGACTCGTGAAGGAAGAGTACCGTTACATACTCTACGGGCTGATATTGACTATTCCTACTGTACAGCTCAAACGGTTTACGGAATTTTGGGTGTTAAGGTTTGGGTGTTCAAGGGAGAGATTATTCCCGGACAAGAAGACATTGTCTCCCAACCAGTAACCAGAGAGCGTGAACCCCGTCGTCGTCAACAACAACGCCGTCGCCAGCAATTTGAAGACCGGTCAAATGAAGCGTAATTAGGTGACGGGTGGCTAGAACAAAACTAGTCACAACCAATTGCCAATCACCGATTACCAACTACCAATCGACAAACCATGTTAAGTCCTAGAAGAACGAAATTCCGCAAACAACAACGCGGACGCATGGAGGGTCTAGCACACCGTGGTAGCACCCTGAACTTTGGGGATTTTGCCCTGCAAGCCCAAGAACCATGTTGGATCACCTCTCGCCAAATAGAAGCCTCCCGTCGGGCAATGACTCGTTATATTCGCCGGGGTGGTAAAATCTGGATCCGCATCTTCCCAGATAAACCTGTTACCATGCGTCCTGCGGAAACCCGGATGGGTTCTGGTAAGGGTAATCCGGAATTTTGGGTGGCGGTGGTCAAACCAGGTCGGATTCTGTTTGAAATCGCTGGTGTGTCTGAAGAAATAGCTCGTGAAGCTATGCGCTTGGCTGCTTATAAGTTGCCCATTAAAACCAAGTTTATTGTCCGCTCTCAACCACAGGAGCAGGAGTAGGTTATGCCTCTTCCCAAGATTTCAGAAGCTCGAGAATTAAGTGATGAAAAACTGGCTGAGGAAATAGTGAGTTTGAAAAAACAACTATTTCAACTGCGATTACAAAAGGCCACTAGACAGTTGGAAAAACCCCACCGGTTTAAACATACCCGCCAGCGTTTGGCTCAGCTACTAACAGTAGAGACAGAGCGTAAACGTGCAAGTAGTCAACCGAACCAAGAAAGCAACTAGAAGATTATGGCAATCAAAGAACGAGTTGGCTTGGTAGTCAGCGATAAAATGCAAAAAACTGTGGTGGTAGCGGTGGAAAACCGGTCTTCCCACCCTAAGTACGGTAAAACCGTGGTTAAAACCCGGCGTTATAAGGTTCATGATGCGGAAAACAGCTGCAAAGTGGGCGATCGGGTTCGGATTCAGGAAACTAGACCCCTGAGCAAAACCAAGCGTTGGCAAGTGACGGAAATCCTCAATGTCAAAGCTTGAAGAATGGTTGTTGTCTAGGTTGTTATTTGATTAACAACTTTTATCGGGAGATTAATTGTGATTCAACCCCAAACCTACCTCAATGTTGCCGATAACAGCGGTGCCCGCAAGCTAATGTGCATAAGAGTACTGGGTGCTGGCAATCGCCGTTATGGTGGCGTGGGCGATAGAATTATCGCCGTTGTTAAGGATGCCCAACCCAATATGGCTGTAAAAAAGTCTGATGTGGTGGAAGCGGTAATAGTTCGGACTAAAAAGAGCATTAACCGTGACAGTGGCATGAGTATTCGCTTTGATGATAATGCAGCAGTAATTATCAACAAAGAAGGTAATCCCAAAGGTACACGGGTATTTGGACCGGTAGCTCGGGAATTACGGGATAAAAACTTTACGAAAATAGTTTCTCTTGCTCCGGAGGTGCTGTAGTGGCCAAGGTAAAACCCAAGGTGTTCCATAAAATGCACGTCAAAACCGGTGATACTGTGCAAGTGATTGCTGGTAAAGATAAGGGTAAAGTGGGCGAGGTGATTAAAGCATTACCTCAAGACAGCAGGGTGATTGTTAAGGGTGTTAACATCAAGACCAAGCACGTTAAACCTCAACAGGAAGGCGAATCTGGTCGGATTGTAAGCCAGGAGTATCCCATTCACAGCTCTAATGTGATGCTCTATTCTACTAAGCAAAACATTGCTAGTCGTGTCTGTTACACTTTTACCGAAGACGGCAAAAAAGTGCGCATGCTGAAGAAAACAGGTGAGATTTTGGATAAGTAGGTGAATGGCGACAACTAGACTCAAAACTTTATATGGCCAAACAATTGTCCCCAAACTAACCCAACAGTTTCAGTATACTAATGTGCATCAAGTACCTAAAGTGCTGAAAGTTACTGTTAACCGAGGTTTGGGCGAAGCGGCTCAAAATGCTAAGGCCTTGGAAGCGTCTTTAAGTGAAATTGCTCTAATTACTGGTCAAAAGCCAGTGGTGACCAGAGCAAAAAAGGCGATCGCTGGCTTTAAAATTCGTCAAGGCATGCCCGTGGGCATTATGGTGACTCTCCGAGGCGAACGGATGTATGCTTTCTTGGATCGGTTGATTAGTTTGGCCTTACCCAGAATTCGCGATTTTCGCGGGGTTAGTGCCAAAAGCTTCGACGGTCGAGGTAACTACACCCTAGGGGTGAGAGAACAACTAATCTTTCCAGAAATCGAGTACGACAGAATCGATCAAATCCGTGGTTTAGATATTTCAATTATCACCACAGCCAAAACCGACGAAGAAGGTCGTGCTTTGCTTAAAGAAATGGGAATGCCCTTTCGGGATCAATAAGTTCATCTAAAGAGGGAACGATGGCCGCTAACGACACAATTGCAGATATGCTGACGCGCATCCGCAATGCTAACCTGGCAAGGCATCAAACAACGGAAGTGCCAGCAACAAAAAATGACTCGTAGTATTGCTAAGGTTCTACAGCAAGAGGGGTTTATTTCCGAGTACACTGAAGCGGGAGAAGGGGTAAAACGTAACCTAGTTATTTCTCTGAAATACAAAGGTAAAAGTCGTCAACCTCTAATCACGACTCTAAAACGTGTAAGTAAACCTGGGTTGCGAGTTTATTCCAACAAAAAGGAACTGCCAAGAGTCCTAGGTGGTATTGGGATCGCGATTATTTCCACCTCTAGTGGAATCATGACTGACCGGGAAGCGCGTCGCCAGAACCTGGGTGGTGAAGTGCTTTGCTACGTTTGGTAAAAACAAGCTCAGGAGTTCGGGAGTAGAGCGACCCAGGCCAATTCCAGATGACTCATACTCACAACTCATAACTGACAAAGGACAAAATTCATGTCTCGTATTGGTAAACGTCCAATTACTATTCCCGCCAAAGTACAGGTGGCAATAGATGGTACAAAGGTGGTGGTTAAGGGTCCCAAGGGGGAGCTTTCCCGTGATCTACCCACCCACGTCACAGTTTCTCAATCTGGAGAAACATTGTTAGTCACCAGACGTGATGATACACGCACTTCCCGACAAATGCACGGTTTAAGCCGGACTTTGGTAGCCAATATGGTGGAGGGAGTTTCCCAAGGTTTTCAACGCCGGTTGGAAATTCAGGGGGTAGGTTATCGAGCTCAGGTGCAGGGTGCCAATCTGGTATTGAATATTGGTTATAGCCACCAGGTGCAAATCGAACCACCAGCGGGAGTTCAATTTGTTGTTGAAAATAACACTAATGTCATTGTTAGTGGTTATGACAAAGAGGTGGTGGGTAACACGGCAGCTAAAATTCGTGCTGTTCGTCCCCCGGAACCCTATAAAGGTAAAGGTATTCGTTATGCCGGTGAAGTGGTAAGACGTAAAGCCGGTAAGACTGGTGGTAAAGGTAAGAAGTAAACATGAAACTTACTCGTAGAGAATCAAAACAACGTCGCCATAGGCGCGTACGTGGTAAAGTCAACGGTTCCCCAGAACGTCCACGTCTATCAGTGTTTCGCTCTAATGAGCACATTTATGCTCAAATTATTGACGATACACAACATCGTACACTAGTAGCAGCATCAACAGTAGACCCTCAGTTGAGGTCTGATTTGGCCTCTGGTGCTAACTGTGATGCTTCAGCCCAAGTTGGTAAGTTAATAGCAGCGCGCTCTTTAGAAAAGGGTATTACTAAGGTCGTATTTGATCGAGGTGGTAATCTTTATCATGGTCGTATTCAGGCTTTAGCTGAGGCAGCACGGGAAGCAGGTTTGGATTTCTAAAGTTTTCTGTGGGGAAAAAGTCCCAACTGACAACTGACAACTGACGTTGAGAGAAAAGTGATTATGGCAACGGGTCGTCGTAAGGCAAGTAAGGCGAAGAAAGAAGAAACCAACTGGCAAGAACGGGTGATTCAAATCCGTCGTGTCAGTAAGGTGGTCAAAGGTGGTAAAAAACTCAGCTTCCGGGCAATTGTCATCGTTGGCAACGAACGTGGTCAGGTGGGTGTGGGAGTTGGTAAGGCTTCCGATGTGATCGGAGCGGTGAAAAAGGGTGTCGCAGATGGCAAAAAGCATCTGATTGAAATTCCTATCACTAAGTCTAACTCTATTCCCCATCCCATTGATGGTGTTGGTGGTGGAGCTAAGGTGATTATGCGCCCAGCCGCACCAGGTACTGGTGTAATCGCCGGTGGTGCAGTCAGAACTGTGTTGGAATTAGCTGGAGTACGTAATGTTCTAGCTAAACAACTAGGTTCTAACAATCCTTTAAATAACGCCAGAGCTGCTGTTAATGCTTTATCTACACTGCGAACATTTGCTGAAGTCGCTGAAGATCGGGGCATCGCGGTAGAGAATCTCTATATTTAATCATGCTTTATGCAGGGTTTTATTAATAAAATCCATAGCAAAACCAGAGGATCAACATGAGACTGAACGATGTTAAGCCTCAAAAGGGCTCTAAAAAACGACCGCAAGCGTGTAGGTAGAGGTATTTCTGCCGGTCAAGGCGCTAGTGCAGGTCTGGGCATGCGGGGTCAAAAGTCCCGCTCTGGTAGCAGCACTAGACCGGGTTTTGAAGGTGGACAACAACCTCTTTACCGTCGAATACCCAAGCTCAAAGGTTTTCCTGTAGTCAATCGTCGGGTTTACACTACGATAAATGTAGAGAAGCTGGCTTCCCTACCTGCTAACTCGGAAGTAAATCTGGCCTCTTTAAAAGAGGCAGGTATTCTTACCTCCGCTAAAGGACCTTTAAAAGTATTGGGTAATGGGGAATTGGGTGTTCCACTCAAGGTGCAAGCTGCTGCTTTCACCGGTCAAGCTCGGAGCAAAATTGAGGCTGCTGGTGGTAGTTGTGAGGTTTTAAGCTGAAGACATGCTAGTCAACTAGCTGCCAGCACCCGGTTCACTATCAAGGTAAGACTTTATGATCAGTCGAGACAAAGCCCCAACGGCTCAGGAAACTTTTATGCAAATGGCGCAAGCAGCTGGACTAAGAGGAAGGCTGCTTGTCACGGTCGGGATTCTAATTTTGGTGCGATTGGGTATTTTTTTGCCAGTTCCCGGAATTGACCGCGAAAGATTTGCACAGGCCATATCTGGGAATAATGCCATTTTCGGTTTGTTGGATATATTTTCGGGAAGGGGACTATCCACCTTGGGTGTTTTTGCCTTGGGTATTCTTCCCTTTATCAATGCGTCCATTATTATCCAATTGTTGACTGCTGCTATTCCTTCTTTAGAAAATTTACAGAAAAACGAAGGAGAAGCAGGAAGACGGAAAATATCTCAGATTACCAGATATGTGTCTTTAGGTTGGGCAATTCTTCAGAGTACAGCTTTTTCAGCTTTATTCCTGCAGCAGTTTGCCCTCAATCCAGGCCCGATTTTTGTGGCGGAAACCGCAATAGCCTTGACTGCTGGTTCCATGTTTGTTATGTGGGCATCCGAGTTAATTACGGAGCGGGGGATTGGTAATGGTGCATCTTTGTTGATTTTTGTCAATATTGTGGCTTCCTTACCTAAGTCCCTGGGTGACACTATTGACTTGGTGCAGGTCGGTGGTAGGGAAATTGTGGGACGGGTGATTGTTTTGGTGTTGGTGTTTGTAGCCACCATTATTGGTATTGTATTCGTCCAGGAAGGTATACGCCGAATTCCAATTATTTCTGCCCGTCGTCAAGTAGGTCGGCGAGTTTTAGCAGAACAAAGAAGTTTTCTGCCTTTACGTTTGAATCAGGGCGGTGTCATGCCGATTATTTTTGCCGCTGCCATCCTTAGTTTGCCCTTGCTAATTGCTAACTTTACTAAGAATGTTGAATTGGCAAATATAGTTAACACCTATTTGAGCCCTAGCGGATCTAGCTCTTGGGTGTATGCTTTGGTATACATGGTTTCTATTATCTTCTTTAGCTATTTCTATTCTTCCTTGATTCTCAACCCGGTAGATGTGGCTCAAAATTTGAAGAAAATGGGTTCTAGTATCCCTGGAATTAGACCTGGCAAAGCTACCAGTGAGTATATTGAGCGGGTCAGCAACCGTTTGACTTTTTTGGGAGCTATGTTTTTAGGACTGGTGGCCATTATTCCTACCGCCGTGGAAAGCACTTTAAATGTACCAACTTTTAGAGGTTTGGGAGCCACTTCTTTACTGATTTTAGTGGGTGTGGCTATTGATACGGCAAGGCAAATCCAAACTTACGTCATCTCTCAACGCTATGAAGGAA
Source organism: Raphidiopsis brookii D9 (assembly GCA_000175855.1). Classification (GTDB taxonomy): domain Bacteria; phylum Cyanobacteriota; class Cyanobacteriia; order Cyanobacteriales; family Nostocaceae; genus Raphidiopsis; species Raphidiopsis brookii. The sequence continues at coordinate 160,386 of ACYB01000046.1, read as the reverse complement.
TGGTGAAACAATAGTGACGCGATTAATCTTCTTGGGTCCACCAGGTGCGGGTAAGGGAACTCAAGCCAAGGTTTTGGCTGATTTTTTGCAGGTTCCTCACATTTCCACTGGGGACATTTTACGCCAAGCCATTACTGACCAAACAGCTCTGGGTGTGAAAGCTCAGGAGTATATGGATAAGGGGGATTTAGTCCCTGACCAGCTGGTGCAAGATATGGTGGAAGAAAGACTGGAAAAATCGGATGCCCAAAAAGGTTGGATTCTTGATGGTTTCCCCCGCACAGTATCTCAGGCGGTTTTCTTGGGCAATCTTTTAGACCGGATCCAGGGTGATTCAGAAAGGGTGGTTAATCTCGATGCACCCGATGAGATTGTCGTCTCTCGCTTGCTGGGAAGGGGTAGAAAAGATGACTTGGAGGATGTTATTCGCCATAGACTAAATGTTTACAGACGAGACACTGCTCCCCTAATTCAGTATTATGGCGATCGCCATAAGCTGTTGACTGTTAATGGTAACCAATCCCAAGAAGAAGTCACCAGCGCCTTAAAAATAGCTATCACTGTTGTAGGAAATGACCCCAGTTTCTAATCTATTTTCTTTCTTCCCCATCCCTTTTAGCTAAGATATATTAATAAGCTGTTGATATATTCCACATTGTTTCCTTGTCAAGATTGCATCTGTCCTGGAACGAATAATTACCGAGTTGAGGAAAAACCTTGTCTAAACAAGACTTGATTGAAATGGAAGGGACTGTAACCGAATCATTGCCCAACGCTATGTTTCGAGTTGACCTAGATAACGGGTTTAATGTCCTGGCACACATTTCTGGGAAAATCCGCCGTAATTATATCAAAATTTTGCCGGGGGACCGGGTCAAGGTGGAGCTGACCCCTTATGACTTAACTAAGGGTCGTATTACCTACCGACTACGGAAGAAGTAAGACTAGCAATCTTATCATAAAACCTGCGGATTTTCCCTTCGTAGTGACTGAAATAATTTTTCGGGAAATGTTATAATTTACCATTTGGAGTTCAACAAAAAGGGCATGAAAGTTAGAGCCTCAGTCAAGAAAATCTGTGATAAGTGTAACGTGATCAAACGTCGTGGTCGCGTTATGGTTATTTGTGAAAACCCTAAACACAAGCAACGGCAAGGCTAAAACTGTCAACAAAATTTGCAGTTTCAGTACGCTAATAAACAAAAAAACCAAAAAAAGAGGGAGAGATTAATTGTGGCACGGATTGCAGGAGTAGACCTACCGCGTGACAAACGCGTAGAGATAGGTCTAACTTACATATATGGGATTGGATTGAGAAGGTCGCAGGACATTTTAGCGGCCACGGATGTAAACCCAGATACCCGGGTTAAGGATTTGACTGATGCTGATTTAGCGGCTTTAAGAGCTGAGATAGAAAGCAACTATCAAGTAGAGGGGGATCTGAGACGTTTAGAGGCCATGAATATCAAGCGTCTAGTTGACATAGGCTGTTATCGTGGTCGTCGTCATCGTATGGGTCTACCTGTAAGGGGTCAAAGAACCCGTACCAATGCCAGAACCAGACGCGGTAGGAGACAAACAGTGGCTGGTAAGAAAAAGGCCCCTGGTAAATAAGTGAACAAGTTTTAGTCTAAATTCAGCTAAATTCAGCAAACAAACATGGCAAGACAACCAACCAAAAAAACCGGGAGTAAAAAGCAGAAGAAGAATGTACCTAATGGCGTTGCCTACATTCAATCTACTTTCAACAATAGCATTGTCACCATTACGGATCAAAACGGAGATGTAATCTCCTGGGCCAGTGCTGGTTCCAGTGGATTTAAGGGGGCAAAAAAAGGTACTCCCTTTGCCGCCCAAACCGCAGCTGAAAGCGCCGGTCGTCGCGCTATTGACCAAGGAATGCGTCAAATTCAGGTGATGGTCAGTGGACCAGGAGCAGGAAGGGAAACGGCAATTCGAGCTTTACAAGGGGCAGGATTAGAAATTACCCTGATTCGGGATGTTACCCCTATTCCCCATAATGGCTGTCGTCCACCTAAACGCCGTCGGGTGTAAATATCAAGTTGACATTGATTTGGTATGGTGAACAGGATTCCCCCTTGATGGGCATTCCTCAAGGGGAGCAGAAAACTATAGATGACCAATTGGGAAAGTTAAACTTTTATCACTGGAAAGATTGGTTAAAGATTGGTTTAAATTATGGCACTTTGATCCACCAAAATCACAGATCAGGGCATAAAGTTAGTTAATTCGAGGGGCAAATTTTTGCCAGCAGCACCTTAAAGGGGAGGCTACTCCGTGGCGCAGTTTCAAATTGAATGTGTAGAGTCTAGTACTGAGGAAAGTCGTAATCATTATGGTAGGTTCGTCCTAGAACCCCTGGAAAGGGGTCAAGGAACAACGGTAGGTAATGCGTTGCGACGGGTTTTGTTATCTAATTTAGAAGGAACAGCAGTCACTGCAGTAAGAATAGCTGGTGTCACCCATGAGTTTGCCACAGTTCCCGGAGTGCGGGAAGATGTGATGGAAATCATCATGCGGATGAAAGAGGTGATTCTCAAAAGCTATTCCCATCAACCACAAATAGGAAGGTTGCTAGTTACCGGCCCCACAACGGTTACCGCAGCCCATTTTGATTTGCCTGGTGAGGTGGAGGTGATTGATCCTACCCAGTATGTAGCTACTTTAGCAGAGGGCGGCAAACTGGAAATGGAGTTTCGCATTGAAAGGGGTAAGGGCTACCGCACTGTAGAAAAGGGAAGAGAAGAGGCCACATCCCTGGACTTTTTGCAGATTGACTCAGTATTTATGCCGGTGCGAAAAGTTAATTATAGCGTGGAAGAATCCCGTGGTGATGGTAGCCTAAAAGACCGGCTTTTGTTGGAAGTTTGGACTAATGGCAGTATTTCACCCCAGGAGGCCCTGTCTTCATCTGCGGCAATTCTGGTAGAATTATTTAACCCTCTTAAGGATATCTCCTTGGAGCCTACGGACATGGGCTTGGATATGCCAGATGATCCCACTGCCCAAATTCCTATTGAGGAGTTACAGCTATCTGTTCGTGCTTACAACTGCCTGAAACGCGCTCAAGTTAATTCTGTAGCAGATTTGTTGGATTATACCCAAGAAGATTTGTTAGAAATCAAGAACTTTGGTCAAAAATCGGCAGAAGAAGTGGTGGAAGCTTTACAGCGCCGTCTAGGTATTACCTTACCACAGGAAAGAAGTTCTAAACAAAGCTAGTCCGATTGTTTTTCATAGTAATAGGTCCCTATTATGCGTCACCGTTGTAAAGTAAAAAAACTTGGTAAACCAGCAGACCAGCGTCGTGCTTTATTGCGATCGCTGACCACAGAGCTTATACGTCATGGTCGTATTACTACCACTCTAATTCGTGCTAAGGTAGTACGCAGTGAAGCAGAAAAGATGATCACCTTAGCAAAAGATGGTTCTTTATCAGCTCGTAGAGAGGCGTTGGGTTATATCTATGATAAGTCCCTGGTTAAGGCATTGTTTGAGCAAGCACCAACTCGGTATGGGAATCGTCAAGGTGGTTATACCCGTATTTTGCATACTGTCCCCCGTCGGGGCGATCATGCCGAAATGGCGATTATTGAACTAGTGTAGGGAATAGGGAACCCCAACCCATCTAACCCATGATGTCAGATAGCCGCCAGCCCACCCCAACTTATCGAGTTGCCTTAGTTATTCAGTATTTAGGTACCAATTTCCATGGGTGGCAACGGCAAAAAGCCCAACGTACAGTTCAAGAAGAAATAGAAATAGCTATAGCCAGTGTTCTAGGGTATCATGTAACACTACATGGTGCGGGAAGAACTGATGCCGGGGTTCATGCAGCTGCTCAAGTTGCCCATTTCAATGCTACAGGGCACATACCGGCGCACAAGTGGGCAACCGTTTTGAACAGTTACTTACCCCCGGACATACTAATCAGGGCTTCTGCTGGCGTAAAAGAAAGTTGGCACGCCCGGTTTAGTGCAGTGTACCGACGATATAGATACACTATCTATACTCAAGCTCTACCAAACTTGTTTGTGAGTCCGTTTAGTTGGCATTATTATTATGCTCCCCTGGAGGAAGAGTTGATGCAAGCGGCTTTAACTCCCCTTGTGGGAAAACACCACCTAGCAGCTTTTCACCGCGCTGGATCAGCGCGATCGCATTCCTGGGTAGAAATACAAGCAGTGGAATGTTGTCGTCAAGGCTCATTAGTACATATAGAGATTCAAGCCAATGGATTTTTGTATGGCATGGTAAGGTTATTAGTGGGGATGTTAGTGCAGGTAGGAAGCAAACAGAAGTCCCTAGAAGATTTCACAAACATTTGGCAAACAGAAGACCGAGAAAAAGTGAAATATGCAGCACCACCTCAAGGTCTATGCTTACTAAGGGTTGGATATAATGACTTTCCCTTTTCCCAGGAAATTTGGTATGAAACTCAACCCTATTTAGTATTTGGTCACCGGACCGATGACGGATCACTTAAAACCGACAAAGGAAAAAACAATGAGTAGTAAAACTTATCTTCCTCCAGAGGAAGAAATTAAACGTGACTGGTATGTAGTAGATGCCGCAGACAAGCGTCTAGGTAGACTAGCGAGTGAAATTGCCATGGTTCTCCGGGGTAAAAGAAAAGCTGAATATACCCCCCATTTGGACACAGGAGACTTTGTGGTAGTAATCAATGCGGAAAAAGTGGTAGTTACGGGCAAAAAACCGAGTCAAAAACTTTACCGTAGGCATTCTGGTCGTCCTGGGGGGATGAAAACAGAAACCTTTGCTAAATTGCAACAGCGCCTACCAGAAAGAATAGTTGAGCATGCTGTAAAAGGTATGTTACCTAAAAATAGCTTAGGTAGACAGTTATTCACCAAACTGAAAGTTTATAGTGGTTCGACCCATCCTCACACAGCACAAAAACCTAAAGAACTAATTATTAACACTATTCCCGGAGAAAACTAATCATGGCAACAGTAGCAGAAACTAATAGTGGTCGTGCCCTGTATTGGGGCACGGGTCGGCGCAAATCCGCAGTTGCGCAGGTACGTCTAGTCCCTGGAGAAGGTAAATTTGTGGTCAATGGCAAAGAAGGGGAATTGTACTTCCAATACAATCCCAACTACTTAGGAGTCATTAAAGCCCCCTTAGAAACTCTAGGGTTGGAAAATGAGTACGATATTTTAGTAAAAGCCAAAGGTGGCGGTCTAACTGGACAAGCGGACTCAATTCGTTTGGGTGTAGCTCGTGCCCTATGTCAGTTGGATCCAGACAATCGTTCACCCTTAAAAATTGAGGGTTATTTAACTCGGGATCCACGAGCGAAAGAGCGGAAGAAATACGGATTACATAAAGCTCGAAAAGCTCCTCAATACTCAAAACGATAGTTGACGGAAAAGCTGTCGAGTTGCAAAGCTATAAAAGCTATAATTTTGATAAACACCACAAAAGGAAAAATGGCTAAACCTGATATTCATCCCCAGTGGTATCCAGAAGCTAAAGTCTATTGTAATGGTCAGATTGTGATGACCGTCGGTTCAACTAAACCCGAATTACACGTAGATGTTTGGTCTGGAAACCATCCCTATTACACTGGTACTCAGAAAATTATTGATGCTGAGGGTCGTGTGGAACGCTTTCTTCGTAAGTATGGCATGTCTAGCGAGCAAGGTAACAAAAAGAAAAAGTAGCTGGTTGGCTGTAGCTTGTGTGGGGAAAATGCCCACACTACAGGGGCCCTGCATAATTGCGGGGTCGCTTGTTGTTTTTACTTTGGGCCAACTTGTGATTTTTTAGGAGCTTGTTTACTAGTTATGGCTGAATCATATTTGCTGGAGAAACTCAAATCTGTTGAACAAACCTTTCACGAATTAACTCGTCGGTTAGCTGATCCGGACACGGCAAAAAGTCCTGATGAGTATCAGAAGATTGCTAAGTCGCGTTCCTCTTTGGAAGAGGTAGTAACTGCCTATGAAACATGGAAAAACTCTCAAGAGGAGTTAGTGGGAGCAAGGCAGATACTAAAAGAGTCTAATGGAGATCCGGAGTTGCATGAAATGGCAACCATAGAAGTAAAAGACTTGGAAAGCAAGATCGAACATTTAGAAGAGCAGTTGAAAATATTACTGCTACCCCGTGATCCTAACGATGAGAAAAACATCATGTTGGAAATTCGCGCTGGTACTGGTGGAGATGAAGCTAGTATTTGGGCTGGAGATTTGCTGCGGATGTATTCCCGTTATGCTGACACCCAGGGTTGGAAGGTGAAACTAGTTAGCGAATCTCCAGGAGAGATGGGTGGATTTAAAGAAGTAATTCTAGAAATTCAAGGTAATAGCGTTTACAGTAAGTTAAAGTTTGAAGCTGGAGTCCATCGTGTTCAGCGGGTTCCAGCAACGGAGGCGGGTGGTAGAGTTCACACTTCCACAGCTACGGTGGCAATTATGCCCGAAGTTGATGATGTAGAAGTGCATATTGACCCAAAAGATATTGAAATGACTACCGCCCGTTCTGGTGGTGCTGGTGGGCAAAACGTCAACAAAGTGGAGACAGCAGTTGATTTGTTTCACAAACCAACCGGTATACGAATTTTCTGCACCGAAGAGCGCAGTCAGCTACAGAATAAAGAACGGGCAATGCAAATTCTTAGAGCCAAACTCTATGAAATCAAACTGCGGGAACAACAAGAAGCAGTGACTTCTATGAGGAGATCTCAAGTTGGTACTGGCTCTCGTTCAGAAAAGATCCGCACCTACAATTATAAAGACAGTCGAGCTACTGACCATCGTTTGGGGCAAAACTTCACCCTCAGTCCAGTTTTGGAAGGGGATTTGGAAATTTTAATTCAATCTTGTATTTCTCAAGATCAACAGGAACGTTTAGCAGAACTAGCTACTGCTAACAACTAGAGATTTCCCCTAGCTAACAGTATAGTTGACAAAGGTGTACAATTACAAGCAGCTTTGTCAATTATATTAGTAAAGTTACCTAAATTGCAGGTTGTGGAAATTATTGCTGCAATCTTCAGGGAGTAGTGCTATTATTCGGTTATTAAAAAAAGTAAAGGGCAATTTTACTATGACCAAAGCACCTGTTAGTCCTGTGGTGCTAGTCATTTTAGACGGATGGGGCTATTGTGAGGATAAACGCGGAAACGCGATCGCAGCTGCTAAAACTCCCATTATGGACAGTTTATGGGCAGGTTATCCCCACACCCTCATCCGCACATCAGGAAAAGCCGTAGGGTTGCCAGAAGGTCAAATGGGCAATTCAGAAGTTGGTCATTTGAACATTGGCGCTGGAAGAGTGGTTCCCCAAGAACTGGTACGCATCTCTGATGCTGTAGGAGATGGTTCTCTAGCTACTAATTCCGCACTTCTCAAGATTTGCCAAGAAGTGAAATCCCGAAATGGCAAGTTGCATTTAGTTGGTCTTTGTTCTGACGGAGGGGTACATTCTCATATTACCCATCTGTTGGGCTTGCTTGATTTTACTAAATCACAGCAAGTTTTGGATGTATGTATTCACGCTATTATGGACGGGCGTGATACTCAACCAGTGGATGGCATCAAAACTATCCAACAATTGGAAAACTATATAGACCGTGTGGGAGTAGGAAGAATAACTACTATCAGTGGTCGATATTATGCTATGGACAGAGACCGTCGTTGGGACAGGGTCCAACTGGCCTACGATGTAATGACACAAGAGGGTGCTGGTAAAGGAAAAACAGCTGTAGAGGTTTTGCAGTCTTTATATGCTGAGGGAGTAACCGACGAGTTTATCGTTCCGGTGAGAATTGCTCCCGGTGCAATTAGTCCTGGTGATGGGGTGATATTCTTTAATTTTCGCCCAGACCGGGCCAGGGAATTGACTCAGGCCTTTGTCAGTGGTAATTTTCAGGGTTTTCCCCGGGAGCAAATTACACCTTTGTCTTTTGTGACCTTTACCCAATATGATCCCGAGTTTCCTGTATCTGTAGCATTTGCCCCCCAGAACTTACAGAATATGTTGGGTGAGGTGATTGCTAATCATGGTCTCAAGCAGTTTCGCACTGCAGAAACTGAAAAGTATGCTCATGTTACATATTTCTTTAATGGGGGATTAGAGTATGCTTATGAAGGTGAAGACAGAGCAATGGTAGAAAGTCCCCAAGTTGCTACATACGATCGGGAACCCCAAATGTCTGCTGATGCTGTGACTAGGTTGGCTATTTCCGCTATAGAGAAAAGAATTTATTCTTTAATAGTGATGAACTATGCCAACCCTGACATGGTAGGACATACGGGGAAAGTGGATGCTACAGTGGTAGCCATTGAAACCGTTGATCGATGTTTGGGCAAACTGGTAGAGAGCGTGGGTAAAGCAGGTGGTACATTGATCATTACAGCTGATCATGGCAATGCTGAGTATATGGTAGATGAAAATGGCAGTCCCTGGACAGCTCATACTACTAACCCAGTTCCCTTGATTTTAATCGAAGCAGAAAAGCTGAAAATACCAGCACATGGTGCAAGTGTTGATTTGCGTAATGATGGCAAACTATCGGACATTGCTCCCACTATTCTGGATATTTTGAAACTACCTCAACCTCCAGAAATGACCGGTAAATCCCTGTTGAGAGCGCCTGAATATGATCTACAATTCTCTCGTAGACCTGTACAGGTGGGATTGTAAATAAGTTATACTTTTTGCGTTTCCAAGTAATAGCGATCCCAAGTCGCAAATAGGGACAAAACCTGCACTTGCAGGTTTTTTATCACATTATTTTCAATTTTACACCATTTTGACTAGCTATGAACATTAACAACATTCTACAAGTAATTTGGGCTTTCTCCGCTTTGGGTTTAATTGTTTTAGTTTTGTTACATAGTCCCAAGGGTGATGGTATTGGAGCCATTGGTGGACAAGCTCAACTTTTTAGCAGTACTAAAAGTGCTGAGAATACACTCAATCGTGTTACTTGGGGCCTGGCAGTAATTTTTCTGGGTTTAACAGTGGTTTTAAGTTCTAACTGGTTGCCAAAATAGCGTACAATTGGTAGAAATTCACCGGTTTCTAACAATTCCCGAAATATGGCCTACTACATCTCTACCCGGTTTTTGGATAAAATAGCCGTTCATATCACTAAAAACTTTCTCAATCTCGCGGGACTGCGCGTTCCGCTGATTTTAGGAATTCATGGTAGAAAGGGAGAAGGAAAGTCATTTCAGTGCGAATTGGCATTTGAAAAATGGGTGTGGGGGTGACTCTCATTTCCGGAGGGGAATTAGAAAGTCCAGATGCAGGGGACCCAGCTAGATTAATTCGTCTGCGCTATCGAGAGACTGCGGAACTGGTTAAGGTTCGTGGCAAAATGTGTGTGCTGATGATTAATGATTTAGACGCAGGTGCCGGTAGATTTGACGAGGGAACTCAATACACTGTTAATACTCAATTGGTAAATGCCACATTAATGAACATTGCTGACAGTCCCACGGATGTCCAGTTACCCGGAAGTTATGATGCTAAACCCATTCGTCGAGTACCAATTATTGTCACTGGAAATGATTTTTCCACCCTCTATGCACCATTAATTCGAGATGGGAGGATGGAGAAATTTTACTGGGAACCTAACCATGATGATAAGGTGGGAATTGTGGGAGGTATTTTTGCAGAGGATGGACTTTCTCCGGTGGAAATTGAGCAGTTAGTTAATACATTTCCCCATCAGTCAATTGACTTTTTTAGTGCATTGCGTTCGCGAATCTATGACGAACAAATTCGCGATTTTATCCATGAAATAGGATATGATAGAGTTTCCATGCGGGTGGTTAATAGTATGGAACCTCCTCCACAGTTCCAAAAACCTGAGTTTACCCTATTCCATTTAATTGAAGCTGGCAATGTTATGGTAGGTGAGCAGAAACATGTGGAAAGTTCTCATTTAGTTGCTGAATATAATCGCAGGGGTTATCAAGCTCAATCCCCTGTCAAAGAATTACCGACTTTGCAATCTAATCATGATCACAATGACCAAAATGTTCCAAATAAAACTTTAGAAAATAGCCCGCCCTTAAGTCTGGTAACTCTAGACACCCAGGAGCAAATTCGTCAGGTTTTATCCCAGGGTCATAAAATCACTGTGGAATACGTTGATAAAAGACGATTTTCTATGGGATCTTGGCAAACTTGTGGCAATTTACATATAAGTGATTATCCACAAGCGGTTTCCGCTTTAGAATCTTGTTTGTTGGAACACGCTGGTGAATATGTACGATTGGTAGTTATTGATCCTAAATTGAAGCGTCGAGTACTGGAAACCATTATTCAGCGTCCCTAGAAAAAATACAGGTAACTATATAGCTTTTGGTAAAACTCCATGGTAAAGCTTTTCTAAACTGGTTATATTGTCACTGAGAGTATATTTTTCCAGGACGCGTTTTCTTGCTTTTTGACCTAATAGGGCAGTTAACTCTGGATGATCTTGAAATAAAGGTAAAAGAGTTCTAATTTGAGAGCGCACGGATCTTGTACTGATTACAACACCTGCTCCTTTTTCTAAAACTTCTCCATCTGCACCTACATCAGTGGCAAGACATGCCAAACCGCAGGACATAGCTTCTAACAAAGATAGAGACAAGCCTTCGACTAAAGAAGGTAAAATAAATAGATCCGCACCTCTTAATATCTCTATACGGCGCTCCTCACTGGCAACAAAACCTAACCAGATAACACCATATTCTGATTCATAAAATGGCTCCAGTGAAGATCTCAAAGGACCATCGCCAACTATTAACAGCTTGCTAGTAGGTGACATGGTTGACTGTTTCCATGCTCTTAGTAGGGACTCGACGTTTTTTTCCGGTGCGAGACGACCTTGATAAACAAATAGTCGTTCTGCATTAAATTCATCTTTTACCTTAGAAGTACCAGGAGCGTATTTCACAGTATCTACCCCATTAGGGATAACAGCAATTTTTGCTTCCCTAACTCCCATTTTTACCAATAATTCTTTTTGAATTTGGGAAAATACAATCACCTGGTGATAGTTGTCCAAAAAGGGAGCATATAACTGGTAAGCTAGTAATTGAGTACCGGAGATCAATTTGGCACCCTTACCTGCAAAAGGAGTATGGAAAGTGGCCACTAGGGGAATATTTAGTTCCTGACAAATTTCGGGTAAAACAAAGTCAAGGGTAGATAAGGTTAGGGAAGCATGAACTATTTGAGGTTGTATTTCCCGTAGCGCGTCTTTTAAAACTTTAGTTGCATTGAAAGCGGGAAGTGTGTAAACTTGTGACTTATAAATATATGGTAAGGGAACTTCCTTAAAATTTGGCCAGTTATCAGGTTCAGATTCTTCCTGGGCAAAGTGTAAGAAACTTACATCATGTCCCCTGTCCAACAGACCATTTGTAATTTCCCTACTGTAAGTAACATTGCCACAAAAGGGTGATTTTTTTCCAATCCAGGCTATACGCATTCTTTATTTGGCTACGAAAAACTTCAGAAATTATCTTGGGCTCAATTGTAGCACAAAACTTTGTAGTTTTTGACCTGTTAATTAACTTTTATTAATTAATGACTGCTTGAATTATACCAGGTAATTATTCCCCCGCCAAATACAATGATAGATAAAAGCAAAAAAACTGAACTTAAACCAATAAAGTTCTCCGCTATACCAGCTAAAGCTAAGGGTAGGGTTAGAGCAATGTTAATCACGTTGTTTTGCAGTCCAAACACTTTACCACGCATTTCTGCTGAGGTTTCAGTTTGAATAGTCGTTTGCATGGGGATACCGAGCAAAGCTCCAAAAACACCTAGCGATGCTATGAATAGGAGTACGGGCCATAATTGGTTTGTGAATATAGCAAGACCAATCAAAGATCCCGACATTCCCAAGGAACCCCACAAACTCAACTGTCCATAAGTAAAACCGCGACCGAACTGTCCTACAATTGTAGCACCAGCAGCAATACCCACACCACCTGCGGCCAATAAAAAACCAAATTGGGAGGCCTTTAAATTGGGGATAATTTCTGCCATGCGAACTGCTAAAACAGTAAGCGCTGCAAATACAGAAAATAATATGGTTAACTGTAACATAGCATTTTTAATGCTGCGATTGGACTTGAGGTAGTTCAAACCATCCCACAAGTCAGATAAAAGATGGGGAAATTCTGTTTCTGGAGGATGAGGTTTTTCCTGAGTTTGAATGAAGAGTAAAATAATACCAGCAATACCATAACTACCGCCAACCAAAATTTCCTTGCCCAGTCCACCAGCACCACCAAATTTTGCCCAGAGACTATCAGCTAAAACTAAGACTGGTTCACCCACTGCAAAACCAATAATTACTGATGCCATCATTGTAGTTGTGTACAGAGAATTGGCGGAGAGTAAATGTTGTTCTTCCACCACTAGAGGAATAGTGGCCTGTTCTGCAGGGGCAAAAAATTGGGTAAAGGTAGAAACCAAAAAGGTCACCAGTAGGATCATTAAAAAACCTACTGGCAAAGCGCCTATAGGATGCCAATCATGGGTTAACCAGATTAAAAAGGGAATGGTAATAACTAGAATCCCACGCCAAGCATTAGATGCTACTAGTACAGCTTTTTTTGACCAGCGGTCCACAAATACGCCAGCAACGGAACCAAACAAAACTGCGGGAATGGTAAAAATCATCATTAGGGCTGAAACCCAACCACTAATACTTTGACCCCTTTGTTGAAACTCACTGTTGATTAAAGCAATCATCAGAACTAGATATACCTTGTCAGCTAATTGGCAAAAGATTTGCCCCCCCCCAAAGTGCTAGAAAATTGCGATTTTTTAATACTGGGAAAATCCTTCTTTTCCATGCTTACCACCAGCTTTTAGATATGATTTAGAACCATCTTTATCTTCTAAGTCTATTTGTGACTGTGTTTCTTCTAAAACTGCTTTTTCTTTTTCATGAGTGGTCTCAAGAGATCCATTAATAGGATTTACCTTTAGAGGAAGATCCGAGTTGGTAGGAGGTGATTTTGGTGAATCACTTGTCTGGGTTTTTTCCATGGAAAATCCCTTCACGGATCTTTGCTGGTGATTATCTTGGTATGATTTCACCCTATTCTTGTGTTTAAGTTTGGGTGATAAGGGCTGGTTGTTTCTATCTAAATCAGACGATTGCATCATGGTTGGGAGCAAAATAGGAATCTATCAACGTAGCAGAGCGAATAGGAAAACCCAAGTGGTACTGAGTATAATGGCGCAAGATTTGCTCAACAGATAACCAGCTATCATCATAGGCTGAATCTATTTGTATTATCCCTGGTTGAGATAAATATTGGAGCATCATTAATTCTTTTGCTCCCAATCGACGGGAAATTTTTGGTAACTCTTGCTGGTGCAAAACCCTTTCAAAGTCATTTTCTGGGATTTTTGGTTCATGAAAGTTTTCCTGTTTTTTGAATTTTTCCCAGGTTTGTAGGCAAATTGTTCCCCCCGCTGTTGTACTGAAACCAGCTTGCCATTTTGGATTGCTTAAATCTGGTATTAAGGGTTTTTGGGTTAAACAGCACAGTTGGATCTGTGGGCTTATCCCAGCTAAGTTTAACATATCAAAGACTCCCTTGGCTAAATGTGCTACTATGGCAATCTGGGGAATTAGGGGAAGAGAATCTAAGGTGTCCAGATGTTGATTTAATAAGTCATATAGCTCTATTTGGGGATGCTCCTCCAATGCTTGATGGAGCGCAATTTCTGCTAAATATTGACTCGCTGCCAGTTTTCCTAAACTTTTGCTGAGTCCAGCATGGGTCTTGAGCGTCTGTGCTTGGTTAATCCTATAAAGGCCTGATGTTTGAGTGGGGTTAGATTTGCCAGGGGAAATCAACAATTCATTCACCATGAATATTCCACTTCTACCATTTAGGTTAGATTGGTACTTTCTGGCACCAGGGGCGATCGCCTTAATTAGGCCCAACTCTCTGGTTAACACGGTGAGTATTTTATCCGACTCTCCTAGAAAGTGGCTTTTGAGATTGATTCCCCTTACCTGATAACTCCCGTTCATTAGTAATTACCCCTGTTATTTTTCTGTATCCAGGCGATCGCGCTGATGGAGTAAGTCTATTCCACGAGATGTACCTAGTCTGGTTGCACCGGCCATAATTAGATCTATGGCATCCTCATGGGTCCGAATTCCTCCGGAAGCTTTTATTCCCACTCTTTCTTTTGTTATTTGTTTTAAAAACTGCACGTCTTTCACTGTTGCTCCACCATTCCAACCCGTACTAGTTTTTAAAAATGCAGCACCTGCATCCATGGCTATTTCAGCAGCCACTTTTTTTTCTGCATCTGTCAGTAAACTGGTTTCTAAAATTACCTTGATTGGTTTGCCAGTTTGTTCGCAAATTGTGGCAATTTCTCGGTGTAATTGCTCAGTCTTGCCAATTTTTAACCAGCCTAAGTTAATCATTAAATCCAACTCCGTGGCACCATTTTCCACCGCCTCCTGTGCTTCATATAATTTAACTGTTGAGGTGGTCAACCCTGTGGGAAATCCAATTACAGTACATACTTGTGGCTTTTTGTTGTGTAATAGCTCCGCCGCTTGCTTAACATGGGACGGGTGAATACAAACTGCAGCAAAATTAAATCTGTACGCCTCTTCACACCACTTTTCTACCTGGGGTTCTGTTGTGGTAGGTAAAAGCAGGGAGTGATCAATAAATGGGGCAATGTCAATTTTTGGGTAGTCTGTTGTCATATCACGATTCTACCTCAATTTTATGCCTAAGAACATCCTCAGCTTCTTTTGCAACTGCTTCTACTGAGTCGGTAGCCAATACGTCTAGAATTTTCCTAGCCTCTTTTCCACCCAAATTGGCTAAAGCATGAACTAAGCGATGACGTACTTGCCAATCTGGATTTTCAGTATAGGGAGCTAGGATGGTTACTGCATCTGGGTTGCCCAATTCACCTAGGGAACTAATGGCCGCACTTTGAACTAAACCATTATCTGATTCCAGGGCTTTTTTGAGCAAATCTACTCCCCTTGGATCTCCCAGGGATCCCAGGGTGGCAATTATGCTAAATTTTACTACCCATTCTGGGGTTTCATGGTAAAGCTTTTCTAAATCGGGGAAGGCCACTTGTAGTTTCAGTGCCCCCAAACAATCGGCTGCTGCTGCTTGTACATCCGCTTCAGGATCATTTAACAACTCTCTTAAAATGTTTAGGGAAAAACCTAAATCCTGCGCCCCTAATGTGTCTAATTGACTTACAGCACAATAACGCACTCTCGAGTTTTGATCTTTAATGGCAATTTGTAATAATTCTAAACCCTGTGCAGGTTCCAAGTCCCGAATTTGATTCACACCACGAAGGCGATCGCCTAAATTTTCAGAACTGAGTAGTTCTTTAACCGTTTCATAAGATATGTGAGCCATTGTTTTTAAATTTGAAGAGTATAATTAGGAAGATAATCAGTTGTAGGATTTTAGAAAGGGTAAAACCCCAACAATTGGTGGTTTTTGCCAACCAGTAGTGGAAATTTTGCCAGGGAATACAAAAAAGGGGTCAATTTTTGCCAAGATAGAAATAATGGAAATATTATTCTGTAAAAGGCCACCTGGCAAAAATCAGTATGACCCAAACAAACATGGAAAACTACGGCAAAAGTTTTCTCGTAGTCATTGTGCCAATTTCTTTTTTGATTATTGTCGTTCTCAACACCTGGAAGTTTTTACTCATAGGTTTATTCCTCATCATGAGTCTTAATCTGTGGCAAAAGTATAGGTGGGAAAAATGGTGTGACCAGGTAAATCCTCTCTTTTATGAGTTAATTGAGGAAAATCAGGGAAAAATCTCCTCGGTTGACCTGGCCATCAGGGGAAATTTTCCAGGAGACGATGCAAAACGCTACCTAGAAAAGAAAGCCAAGGAATTTGGTACTAATCCGGTAGACTCGGGAACCAACGGTCCACACTACTACTTTATCACTGGGAGTATTCTGGGTGAGATTTTAGATGGTAGCGAATCAGATGTGAAACCAGTTGGTAGAGCAGTAACCAAGGAGGCCAGATCTCTACTATCTCCGCCTGTACTTGTTTTAGAAAGTAAGGAAGGAGATAAAGAAGGTCAAATCACTAATCGCTTAGAAACCAAATCCCTGGAGAAACAGCTAGCTTTTGGTTCCCTAATCCAGTCTGAATTGGCTCAGCGCTTAGGTGTTTATTCAAGTACAGTCTACAAACGACGCAATGATCCTGATTTTTCGGAATGGACTCGTAGTCGAGACCCAGATGGAATTGCCTGGTCTTACTCCCGCAAAAATAGAGAGTTTTCCCCCTGGATAAATAAGCAGTGGTAGCTTTAATTATTGATTCCCACCGCATCGCCAATGGAACCCAAGCTGTGATCTTGCAGTTTTCCTAATAATCCTGTCAAGATTCGGCTTGCCATCATTGGTCCCTCATAAATCCAACCGGTGTAAACCTGGATTAAACTTGCACCTGCTGTTAATTTTTTCCCAGGCGTCCTCTGCGGTAAAAATCCCTCCCACACCAATAATTGGTATTTGACCCTGGCTTTGTTTATAAATAAAACGTATAATTTCTGTGGAGGGTTGACGCAATGGCAATCCGCTAATTCCTCCAGGTTCTGCTTGGGGTGGATTACCAGTTTTTTCTATCACTTGGGTTTTTAGTCCTTCACGACTAATAGTAGTGTTAGTGGCAATAATCCCCGCCAGTTTATAGGCTTTGGCAAGATTGATAATGTCTACTATTGCTTCCCATTCTAGGTCAGGTGCTATTTTGACAAATAATGGCTTAGGTTGGTTTTGTATAGAGTTTTCTGTTTGAATGACCTCCAATATTTGACTGAGCATGGGTCTATCCTGAAGCGATCGCAGTCCTGGAGTATTAGGAGAAGAAACATTGACCACAAAATAATCACCTAGGTTCTTTAGCAAACGAAAACTTTGCAGGTAGTCTGTTGCTGCTGCTTCTAAGGGGGTAATTTTAGATTTACCGAGGTTTATACCTATAGGTATGGCAGGTAGCTGTTGTTGATAAAGCAAAGTTAGTCTTGCGGCCATAGCAGCAGCACCGGAATTATTAAAGCCCATACGATTAAGAGCTGCTAGGTCCATGGGTAAGCGAAACAAACGAGGTTGGGGATTTCCCGGTTGTCCGTGATAAGTGACAGTACCTAACTCAGCCAAGCCAAAACCGAACATAGACCAAAAGTGAGATCCCATAGCATCTTTATCAAATCCTGCGGCCAAACCCAGCGGGTTAGGAAAATTCAAACCGAAGAGGTTCTGTTTTAACCTAGTGTCATGGACACACAAAGAATCTCCGACAAAAGATTTCAACCATCTGGCACGATGAGGATGGGAAGGTTGTAGAAACCAATCCATTCCACTTATTAGCACATAGTGTAACCACTCTGGATCTGCTTTTACCAGAGTAAATAAGAGGGGAAGAATGACTGCCTTATAAATATCCAACTAATATCCAATTAATATCCAATTAGTGTAAGATTAAAATAAAATAGTAACACACTCGCAGCAGTTTCTAACCTTCCATCTATGGGGCGTAAACTTTCTAAATCTCACCTACCTGAAAAAATTTGCCCTGTATGTCAACTCCCCTTTACTTGGAGAAAAAAATGGCAAGATTGTTGGGATGATGTGAAATATTGTTCGGAACGGTGTCGTCGACGTCGTTCCCAAACTACGTAAAACTTAAATACACATTTACACACACTTAAACTAATAAATGAACTTATCAACACAATCAACACAAATTCAAGTACAACCTAAACTGATTATTCATGGTGGAGCAGGTAGTTCCCTCCAAAGTAAAGGGGGATTGGCCACCGTCAGGCGATCGCTCCATACCATCATAGAAGATGTATATTCAATGCTACTCTCTGGTGTATCTGCCAGCGAAGCAGTGGTTAGGGGTTGTCAACTCCTGGAAGACGATCCCCGTTTTAATGCTGGGACCGGTTCAGTCTTGCAATCCGACGGTCAAATTCGCATGAGTGCTTCTTTTATGAATGGCACATCTGGCAAATTTAGTGGAGTAATTAACGTTTCTCGGGTGAAAAACCCCATTGAAATGGCCCTATTTCTGCAACAGTCTCCCGACCGGGTATTGTCCGATCATGGTTCCCTGGAGTTAGCACGAGAGTTACAAGTTCCTAGTTATAATGCTTTGACAGATTTACGACTCAAAGAATGGATACAAGAAAGGGAAGACAAATTTAAGAGAACTATGGCTGGAGTAATTGCCGAACCGGAAACCCCAGATCCGGAAGCAGGGAGGGGAACTATTGGGGTAGTAGCCCTAGATACCTTTGGGCAATTGGCTGCAGGCACTTCCACTGGTGGTAAAGGCTTTGAACGCATTGGTAGAGTAAGTGATTCTGCCATGCCAGCAGGTAACTATGCTACCAAATATGCGGCGATAAGTTGTACAGGTATTGGAGAAGATATCATTGACGAGTGTTTAGCTGCCAAAATTGCGGTTCGAGTTAGTGATGGGATGTCTCTAAAGGAAGCAATGTGGCGTTCCTTTACCGAAGCCAGTAAAAACCAAAGAGATTTAGGTGCGATCGCCCTAGATTCCAAAGGAAACATATCCTATGGTAAGACGAGTGAAATACTATTGGCAGCTTATCACAATGGTCAGAGCATTGGTGACACCCTGGAATGGAATGATGGAGAACTAGTTGGAATAGAGTCAAGCCAACCTGTTTCTTGAAAAAGTCCCAAACCAGAATAAAATCCAACTAGAATTAGGATATATATTTTCAGTATGTTGACTAATTTGCTCTATGTCAGTTTTAGCAGCGATAGCAGTTTTGGCGACCCTTATCCTAGTACATGAGTTGGGACATTTTATAGCAGCTAGATCCCAAGGGATTTATGCCAATCGTTTTTCCCTGGGTTTTGGTCCTATTTTGTTAAAATATCGAGGATCACAAACGGAATACACAATTCGTGCTTTCCTTCTGGGTGGTTTTGTGGGTTTCCCCGATGATGATCCTGATAGCGCAATTCCCCCCAATGATCCCAACCTATTGCGAAATCGTCCTATTCTAGATCGAGCAATTGTCATTAGTGCTGGCGTGATGGCAAATCTGGTGTTTGCTTATTTGGTTCTTGCTTTGCAGTTAGGTGTTGTAGGTATACCAAAGGAATTTCAATATCAACCTGGGGTTTTAATCAAACCAATTAACGAGCAATCAATAGCTTATCAAGCTGGTATTAGGGAAGGTGACATTGTTATTAGCGTTAATGGACGTGAATTAGTGGCTGGTAAAGATTCCACCTTATACCTAACACAGGAAATTCAAAACCATCCTCGTCAACCAATTGATTTCCAAATCCAACGTCAAGACCGGGAGATTAGCCTACAAATTACCCCTGGGGAAAATCCGGAAGGGAAAGGATTAGTAGGTGTGGAACTTGCGGCCAATGGTAAGGCTGTTTACGAGCGTCCTCAAAATCCCATCCAGATTTTTACTGTTGCAGGGGAGAGATTCCAGCAGTTATTTGTTGGCACAATTAAAGGATTTGGACAACTAATCACTAACTTTCAACAAACTGCCAGTCAGGTGTCGGGTCCAGTCAACATTGTCAAAATTGGTGCTAAATTAGCAGCAGATAATAGTGCAAATCTCCTGTCATTTGCAGCTATAATTAGTATTAACTTAGCAGTTATCAACATCTTACCATTACCAGCTTTGGACGGTGGACAATTGTTTTTTCTGTTGATTGAAGGTCTATTTGGTAAACCCCTACCTATGAAAATTCAAGAGGGGGTTATGCAAACTGGACTAGTGGTGTTACTAGGACTGGGAATTTTCTTGATTTTTAAAGAAACTCTCCAGTTAAGTTTTATCCAACAAATATTTCAGAAAATGTAATTCCAAATCACCGACTAATCGAATAAAACCGGTTAGTCGCAATATTAAAATCATCAGATCCTGCGTCTCCATGGGTAATAAAAAAATCTCCAAACTATCTAAAAGGGGACTAGCTTTAGAAATTCTCTCTCGTCTTTATCGTCTTTATCCTGATGCAACCTGTTCTCTAAACTATCAAACCCCAGTCCAACTTTTGGTGGCCACTATTCTTTCCGCACAATGTACGGATGAAAGAGTTAATAAGGTAACCCCGGATTTGTTTGGTCGCTTTCCCGATGTCCAGAGTTTAGCAGAAGCAGATGTATTAGAATTGGAGAATTTAGTCCATTCTACTGGGTTTTATCGCAACAAAGCCAAGAACATTAAATCCGCCTGTACGATGATAGTGAGTGATTTTAACTCAACTGTTCCAAACAAGATGGAGGATCTATTAAAACTGCCCGGGGTAGCAAGAAAAACGGCAAATGTGGTCTTAGCTCATGCTTATGGTATTAATGCGGGGGTGACAGTGGATACCCACGTGAAAAGATTAACTCAACGGTTAGGTCTAACAGCAAGTACCGAACCAATTAGCATAGAGAAAGATTTAATGGAACTGCTACCCCAACCGGAATGGGAAAACTGGTCAATCAGATTAATATATCATGGTCGTGCGGTTTGTAAAGCTAGATCTCCCAGTTGTGAAAGTTGCGATTTAGTTGATGTATGTGCTAAAAAAATTGAATAAAAAAATAAAAATCTATTACAATTCTCTACTGCATTCTATCTATAGTTCTATATTGAATTGCCTCTGCTACATGTTGAGACTTTAAGTTTTCCTCATCTGCTAAATCCGCAATAGTCCGTGCTACCTTAAGAATGCGATCGCTTGCTCGTGCGGAAAGTCCTAGTCGTGTAATTGCATTTTCTAGAAGTTTACGACTTGTATCATCTAATTTGCACCATTTTTGTAGATGACGACTTTGCATGTGAGCATTGCATTTAACATGGGGTTCAGACTGAAAACGAAGGTTAGTAACAGATCTAACCTTTTGGACTCTTTCTCTGACAATTTTGGAGGATTCTCCCCTGGTTTCGCGGGTAATTTCCTCTGGTTTCAACCGGTTTACTGCTACCTGTAAATCAATTCTATCCATTAATGGACCTGATAACTTTGCCCAATATTGTTCTCGTTGTCGGGGGGAGCAAGTGCATGGTTGGATCCCATCGCCATAATACCCGCAAGGACAGGGATTGGTACTAGCAACCAAAGTAAATTGTGCTGGAAAAACTACTGATTGACGAGTGCGAGAAATAGTTACATATCCATCTTCTAAAGGTTGTCTCAAAAATTCCAAAACATCCCTTTTAAATTCTGTTAACTCATCTAAAAAAAGCACACCTCTATGGGACAATGAAATTTCTCCGGGACGAGGAAAACTGCCACCTCCAACTAGGGATGGACCGGAAGCAGAATGGTGAGGACTGCGAAAAGGACGCTCGCGCACTAATGAACCACGGTTTTTCAATAAACCAGCAACGGAATGAATGCGAGTTACTTCCAAAGATTCAGAAAATTCCAATGGGGGCAAAATCCCTGGTAAGCGTCTGGCCAACATTGTTTTTCCACTTCCAGGGGGACCGACAAAAATCAAATTGTGTCCCCCTGCAGCGGCGATTTCTAATGCTCTCCGGGCGTGGGATTGACCCTTAACATCCTGCAAATCCGCCGAGTTAGAAGATGTAGATAATAGGCTTTCCTGGGTGGGTTTTAAACTTATGTTTTTGTGGTTTTTGATGTTATTTAATAAATCCACCACTTGTAAAATGCTAGTGCAACCGTAAACATTTAAACCCTCTACTACTGCTGCTTCTTGAGTATTTTCCATGGGTACTACCAAACTACGAATCCCCAATTTTTCCGCAGCAGCTGCAATGGGTAAAACTCCTGTAACAGGTAGGAGTGTACCATCAAGGGAAACCTCACCCAAGAACAAAAATTCTCCCAATAAATCAAGATTGACTTGTTCAGATGCGGCCAAAATTCCTATACTAATAGGTACGTCAAAAGCAGGTCCCTCTTTCCTAAGATCTGCAGGAGTCAGATTAATTACTATCTTACGTGCAGGAACGTTAAAACCTGCATTTCTCAAGGTTGCTTTTACCCTTTCCTTAGACTCTTGAATTGCTGAATCGGGTAAACCTAAAATGATAATTCCTGGTAATCCTCCACCAGAAATATCCACTTCCACGCCTACTTTTACAGCATCTATACCAACAATGGATGCACTCCAGACTCTAGATAGCATTTCCTTATGGGAAGAAATTTTGATATCACTCCACTTTATAAAAGCAGATTTGTTCCCAGGTTGCCATTGGGGAAATTACGCAAAACTACTTTAAAACTACTTTAAAACTACTTTTGAGATGGCCAGATTTGTCCTAAAATTTACAGACAAACCACTTTAGCAATCTTTAACAGCAATTCTTCATGACTTCAACTCCAGATACCATTTTCGGTAAAATAATCCGTCGGGAAATACCCGCCCACATAGTTTATGAGGATGAATTGGCTTTAGCATTTACAGATGTTAACCCCCAAGCACCTACTCATATTCTGGTCATACCCAAGAAACCCATAGTCAATCTAGCTACTGCACAAGCAGAAGATCAAGAGTTGTTAGGACACTTATTATTAACCGTGCAAAAAGTCGCCCAAATAGCAGGTCTTGAACAGGGTTATCGGGTAGTTATGAATGTGGGACAGGATGGAGGACAAACAGTCCATCACCTCCACATACACATCCTAGGGGGAAGATCCTTGTCCTGGCCTCCGGGTTAAAAAAACCAAAATCCCCGGATCCATCCCACGCTAATGGAAAAAGCAGGACATCAATCCGGGGGAAATTAACTGATTTGTATTCGGAAACTATTATTATTTGATAAACTTATCATAATTAGAAAATATTATCAGATTTACTAATGAAAAACCCCTTTACAACAAAAGAACTATCCTTTAGGATGGTGTATCAAGTAGGGGAAACCGCCTACTTATTATCATATCATAAAGCTCATAAAGCAATCATAAAAAATGACCACAACCTTACAACAGCGCTCTAACGCTAGCGTATGGGATCGTTTCTGTGAATTCATCACCAGCACCGAAAACCGTGTCTACGTCGGTTGGTTTGGTGTACTAATGATCCCTACCCTATTGGCTGCAACCACCTGTTTCATTATTGCCTTCATCGCTGCTCCTCCCGTAGATATTGATGGTATCCGCGAGCCCGTAGCAGGATCATTGATTTACGGAAACAACATCATCTCCGGTGCGGTTGTTCCTTCATCCAACGCTATTGGTTTGCACTTCTACCCTATATGGGAAGCTGCTTCCTTAGATGAATGGTTATATAACGGTGGTCCTTACCAGTTGGTAATTTTCCACTTCCTGATCGGTTGCGCTTGCTACTTAGGTCGTCAGTGGGAATTGTCCTACCGCTTGGGTATGCGTCCTTGGATCTGTGTAGCTTACTCTGCGCCTTTGGCTTCTGCTACTGCAGTATTCTTGATCTACCCCATCGGACAAGGTTCCTTCTCCGACGGTATGCCTTTAGGTATTTCCGGTACATTCAACTTCATGATTGTGTTCCAAGCTGAACACAACATCTTGATGCACCCCTTCCACATGCTAGGTGTAGCTGGTGTATTTGGTGGTAGCTTGTTCTCTGCAATGCACGGTTCTTTGGTAACCTCTTCCTTGGTGCGTGAAACCACCGAAACCGAGTCTCAAAACTACGGTTACAAATTCGGTCAAGAAGAAGAAACCTATAACATCGTTGCTGCACACGGCTACTTTGGTCGTTTGATATTCCAATACGCTTCTTTTAACAACAGCCGTTCTCTACACTTCTTCTTGGCTGCATGGCCAGTGGTTGGTATTTGGTTTACTGCTTTGGGTGTAAGCACCATGGCATTCAACCTGAACGGATTCAACTTCAACCAATCCATTATTGACTCACAAGGTCGTGTAATCGGTACTTGGGCGGATGTAATCAACCGCGCTAATTTGGGTATGGAAGTAATGCACGAGCGCAACGCTCACAACTTCCCCTTAGACCTAGCTGCTGGTGAAGTTTCTCCTGTTGCTTTGACTGCTCCTGCAATCAATGGTTAATCTCAAAGAATTTTGAGTAGCTGAAAAATGTCCTCCATTAGTAGTGGGGGCATTTTTTCTTAATACTTCTTAATACTAAAGAAACTATATCTAAATACTGATTCAGAATTTGAGAATTAGAGTTTTATTGGTAGTTATGTAAAGGATATTTTTACGTGACGACTACCGAAATGGTTAGAATAAAGTCAGGGTTCAACGCTGATGACCAACACCCCATTCAAGCCACTTCAGCAGATATTATTCTGCGTCAACAGCTAGAACACTCCATCAGTCGCTACTTTTATCATGGGTGTGACCGGAATATTCAAAACCTGCTCTCTTACTGTCGTTGGTACATGAAAACAGATACTAAAGCTTTGACTTTTAGTTATTGAATGTCCAGACCAAGTAAGCAACTGGCGAATTTTGCAAAAAATTGTCCCTATGGCAACTTTACTTTACAGTGTGGTTAGTAGTGCCAAAATTCGCGTTTGTCCCCCGGAACCTCGTGCTATACCATTTGAAATGAGAGTAGATGAACTGTATGTTTATCGGGATTGGGCTTAGTTGGAACCTAAGATTTATATGTCCTGACTAGTTTAGAAAATAAATTCTATTCCTACTTGCGCAATAGCTGGGACATAAAATACTGGGTAGCGAGCGTAGGTTGTTCTGCTTCCATTAGTGATCTCACTACAGCTACACGCTGTGCCCCAGCCTTGATGGTATCATGAATGTTACCCATGTCCACACCTCCAATCGCAAACCAGGGAATAGGACAGTTCCTAGATGCGTAATTCACATAGTCAAATCCTGCTGCTGGTTTTCCTGGTTTAGTTGGTGTTTCATACACAGGACCGACACCAACATAATCCGCACCCTCAGTAATTGCTGCTTGCATCTCTTGGGGATTGGTTGTGGAACGTCCTAGGATACGTTGTGGACCTAATAATTCCCTAGC
Source organism: Raphidiopsis brookii D9 (assembly GCA_000175855.1). Taxonomy (GTDB): domain Bacteria; phylum Cyanobacteriota; class Cyanobacteriia; order Cyanobacteriales; family Nostocaceae; genus Raphidiopsis; species Raphidiopsis brookii. The sequence continues at coordinate 135,364 of ACYB01000046.1, read as the reverse complement.
TACAGGAACTGGTAAATCTTGTTGTCCTAAATGTACTCCATCTGCATCAACAGCTAAGGCTAAGTCTACACGGTCATTAATAATAAACAAAGCACCATAACTTCGACATAACTCTCTTAGTTTCTTAGCCCTATCCAAGCGCACCATGTCATCAGCTGTCTTTTCCCTATATTGCACTATGGTTAATCCACCTTGGAGACAAGACTCGACAATAGTTAATAAGCTATCTGCAGGAGACGTGACCAAATACAGACGAGACTGCCATAATAAGTGATGACGCTGATGACCCATTAAGCTACTCTCTAGAGTATAAACTTGATAGCGCATTTGCTTAAAAGTTTTTCCCATTTCTTCGTGATGTAGCTTGCCATATTCTTCTAAAACCCTAAAAGCTTCCTGAATACGGCAAAAATTAGCCTGTAATAGGGAGGTAATAGAATTACGGTGTTCCTCTTGAGGATGGCTCAAAATTGTGCCAGTATCACCCACAGTATCTCGTGATGATCTAATTTGTGGTGTGTGCCACCTAGCAACTTCTTGACGTAGGTTTTTACAGGTTTCAGCGAGGGAAGCATCATTTAAGCCAAAACGGCACCATTCTTCAATGATTCGCAGTCCCTCACGGGATCTGTTTAAATTTGCATCTAGAATACGGTAAACCACAATTGTATGTTGTAATTATGTAATTATATTTTTGGGTAGGATAGGATTTATCCTGGTGAAATCAGAGTGTTAGAGACACTTCCATAGTATCGTGATTCTAATGGCATTGTGGAATTCGTCTTGGGATTCATTATGAAACAGCTACTTAAACAATTATTCAGCACCCCTAAATACGTCACTGGCTTGATATTATCAGTGTTAGTGATGATCATATCTGTCCCCATGTTTTCCGCCCCAGCTAGTGCTACGGGGGTGTATCAAATACCTGATCTGACCCCCAATACTTGGGTAGTAGACGAGGGAGATGTAATTAGTCGCTTTAACGAGGGGCAAATTACTAGCGCTTTTCAAGACCTGGCTCAAAAAACCGGTAAGGAAGTGAGAATAGTAACTATTCATCGATTCGACTACGGAGAAACACCACAGAGCTTTGCTCAGGCGCTATTCACCAAATGGTTTCCCACATCGGAAACCCAGGCAAATCAATCCATTCTAGTGGTTGATAGTTTAACAAATGGGGCCACCATTGTGAGTGGGGAACAGGTGAAAACTCTTTTAACCGATGAAATAGCTACCAGTGTTACTGAAAAAACCCTGGGAATAGAATTGCGTTCTGGCAATAAATACAACCAAGGATTGCTTAATGTGCGCGATCGCCTGGTAGCAGTGCTTTCCGGTGAACCTGATCCTGGACCACCGGAGGAGAAAGAAACCATCCAGGTAGAAGGGACATTTGCCACAGCAGCACAGACTAATAAGAACAAGAGCAATTCTACTGCGTGGGTAGTAGGACTGCTAATTGCAGCGACGGTTATTCCCATGGCGACCTATTACCTATACCAAATCAATCAACCATCCAAGGAAGGTTAAAGGGAGGGCCACTCCCCCACAAATAGCTAATCCTGCACGTACTCCTTGCCAGTAACTAAAGCCACCTCAGCTCGGACAAATTCCCGTCCCAAGTAGGCTGCATGGTTTAGGAAGCTAACAGGACAAGGGTCGGTTTGTTCAAAGATTTTCACACACAATTCTTTGGCAGTACGACCACTGAAAACAGTTGTGTGATTTCTTTCCACCTTACCTCGTGCAGGAATGACCTTACCCGTTTCCGGGTCTACAGCTAAACCGCGTTCATCAATAAAATTAGTAAAGTGTTTAGCATGAATTAAACGCTCATTGGCATCTATATATATTAGAAAGTAACCATGAGGATCAAGGTCAATGTGACGCTGGGAAAGTTTATCGTCGATAGCAGTTAAATCGTCAATTATTAAATCCATGATTGTAGAAAAATATGTCCATATTTTCTTATCTTACGATCCAAGGTAATTTTTTATCCGTTGTTTTCAAGAGGGATTAGGATTGAAAGGTAGATCTGCGTTCATAGCTATTATCTGTTGTGCTTCATGATGATTTGCCTGGGAAATATAACGGCGTAAAAGTTGACCCAAGTGGTTATGATAAAAGCGGTGCAAACTGTGATTAGGAGTAGCTGGAAAACCTCGTCGTTGCTTATGTCTACCACCTGCACCTGGATCAAAAATTTGGATTTTACGGGATATAGCCCACTCGATGGGTGTATAATAACAAGCATCAAAGTGGAGACAATCTATTTCTTGAAAACTTCCCCAGTAACGTCCATACAACCTGTCATCTTTAAATAAACAAAAGGACATTCCTAAAGGTTGGCTTGTGGATTGATGATTATGGGCGGAAAAAAATACTACCCGATGGCGATAATTAAGGTATAGACTTTCAAAAAACCTTTTAGTTAGATATTTACTACCCCACCAACCGAACTTATCACAGGTATCAGAATAAAATTCGTACATTAATGGGAATAAAGACTGAGGAATCTGGTCACCTGTGACAGCTTGGAGTTTTAACCCCGCTGTTTCCACCGCTTTACGTTCTCTTTTAATATTCCTCCTTTGGTTGGCATTAAACATTTTTAAATAATCCTCAAAACTGGCAAAACCGTCATTTTGCCAAATATAGCTATGGTGTAACCAGGGGGTAAAACCCTGTTTTTCTAGCACTAATTGCCATTGGGGGTCAACATATAAAAAATGACAGCCAGAAATATTGTGCCTAACACAAAAATCATCAATTTCCCGAACCATCACCGCTGTGATTTCTTCCTCATCCTCTCCAGGAGCAATTAGAAAGCGATAACCTTCAGCAGGAGTAAGGGGTGACATTCCCAATAACTTGGGGTAGTAGTGCACACCTATACGATCAGCTAAATCTGCCCACTGATGATCAAAAACAAATTCTCCTTGACTATGCCCTTTAATATAAAGAGGAGCTGCACCAATTAATACTTTATCACGCCATAATGTTAAATGGTTTGGTAACCAGCCAGTGTTAGCAGTGACGCTATGGGAACTTTCCATATTATGTAACCAGCACCATTCCAAAAAGGGGGTTTTTAGGGGTACTGCTAGAGCATCCCAAGCAGTTTGAGGAATTTGGCTAATCTGATCACTCCATTGTACAGAATAGTTAGATTTCACTTGTTTTACCATGGTTAGTTTGGGAGATTATCGGAGGATGATAAGGTGGAGTCTTCCCACTCAGATAGTTGTCTATTTACCGCATTTGCAAAATCCTTAGATACCAACAAAACCTCTATACTTTGACTATTGCTATCAGTATAATTAACTTTTGCATATAATAAAGTATTATTAAAGTTAGGTTTACCTAAAACGAGTTGATGCTGTTTTTGATCTTGAAGTTTAACATCAACAATTGCAATAGGTTTATCTAGCCCAAACTCGCTTAATCGATCAATTGGAACTGGGATGATATTTTCACTTTTACCCTTAGTCAATAAATCTGTCAAATAGGAAACTATGGCTTTCTGTGCTGGTTTGGGCGTAGTGGATGCAGGTAGTTTCACTAACCAATTTGGCGGTTCCGATTTGGTCCTCTGTTCTAAATCCAATGTATAGTCTTGGGTTTTAATAGTTATCGACTGAATATCACTGGTATTAAAAGAAAAAATTTGCTTTTTTTCTGGTTGGTTAGATTCATGAGAACTGTTAGGTTGATTTATTTGTTTTTGGGTATTTTGTGGAACTTGTTCTGATTGACTCTTGCGTTTAATTTCATCAAAGTAAACAAAACCACCTAAAGCTAGGGCCAAAATTACTAAAACTAAAGTCGAGTGCTTCATTTTGCTCCAAAAAGGTAAGAAAAATAAACAATTATCAATTATGCACTATCTTCTAAACCACCATATAACAACACTGCTCAAAAAACCAATGAGAGGTAAAATCAATAGAGAGGAAATACCCAGCAAATTGGCTTTCATATTCGACATAATAATCCGACGGTTTGTTTGTTCCTTGGGTCGAATAGACAAAGGTTGTTCCTCTTTTTGACTTAACCAACTAACTGAATTGAGAAATACATCTCCATTCAATTGTTGCTGAAATAAACCGTCCCTGGCAAACTGTGAATTGCCAAAAATAACCAATCGAGATTCTCGAGTCTTAGCTGGGGAATTTTCCAGAGATGCTAACTTCTTAGTTAATGCTACACCTAATGTTAAAGGACCCTTTAAATCCTTACCTTCGTTAAACTCCAGCTTTTCGTTTTCTTGATCACTTTCAGCCCAACTATCAGGATATGCTTTAGTTCTGAGTAGAGGGGTAGACTGGATACCAGGAGTAGGTTCTATAAGAATAGGACGTGCGATAGGATAAAAAGAAATACCGTTGCGAAAATCCTGGGTGATAGGGTGTTGTCCATATTCGGTAATCAAAGGAGAAGCAGGTCCTAGTCCTAAATTTCCTCCAGTGATATCAATAGCCAATCGGTTGTCTAATTGCACACCCCAACTTTTTAGTAAAGTATCAAGTTTTGGGTCATGATTTGGGTCAATCATGAGCATAAGATTGCCACCAATATTCAGATAGTTTTCTAAAGCTGTAATTTCACCTGGCAACAATTCCCGTTTGGGACTGGCAATTACCACAACCCTAGCGTCTGGAGGGACTGTAGTTTGTTGGGTTAAGCTTAGAGGTAGGGGGGTCAAATTATTATCTGTTAATCCTTGAATAGCTTGGGATATGGAATTTTCAGGATTTTTAGAGTTGGCGATTTCTAATTCACCGTGACCTTGTAAAAGGTAAACTTTAGGAGAATCGTTGCTGATGATCTTTTGTAGTTGACTGGTTAACTTGACCTCTGATAGACGTTCATTTTCATTCACATTTTGTACGAACTGATGTTTATTATTAAATTCGAGATACACCTTACCAAAATCATTGACTCCAAATTTTTCTGCCAAACCTGGTCTTGTTTGAGGATCAACATATTCAAAGCTAAATTGGGGATTTTGTTGACGATACCTTTGTAGTAATTCTTGATCATCTGGATTTTTTTCCCTAGTGAATAACCAAAGTTTGGCTGGTTGAGGTAAGGTGCGCAGTATTTCTTGAGATTGGGGCGCTAGGGTAAATAACTGGGTTTCTGTTAGGTCTAACCGAATCTGATAGCGATTACCTAAAAAATTGATTAATCCTAGGATTGTTAAGACAGCTAATATGGCAATTACAGCATTGGTATTTGACTGGGTAGAACGTTGTTGCCAAAACTGACTTTTCTGAGCTTGCACGAGTACCCAAAAAAGACAAATTACTACTCCAGCAGTGATAAACCCTAGAGAGAGGATGGTCCATTGGGATGTAGCGCCAATCGTTAACCCCAAAGCCAACAAGAATGGTCCTAATAAGAATCCGAATACAATCAGTGGTTTGATGAAGTTGATTTTAAGTACTTGTCTCATTTTTAGTTATGTAAATCTCCGATGATTGTGACTCTTACGGAGGTGACTATTGGCGTTGAAAACGCAGAGCATCTATTGATTGAGCAGTCAGAAAAATTCCCAGAATAATATAGCTGGCAAATAGTATGAAGCTACTGCTATCTAAAATTCCCTTGATTAAGGTGTTGTAGTGTTTCAACAGCGATAAATAACTGAGAATTTGTCCTAGTAAGCCTGGCAATGCTTGTGATAGGGAATCTATTAATAAGATTAGGATCACCACCACAAAGGTCAAGATTGCTGCTAAAACTGTGCTACTTGTTAAGGAAGAAATGAACATTCCCAAGGATAAAATTGACCCAGCTAGGAGTATTAGTCCTAGATTGCTAATCAAAGGAATGACCAAAGAAATCGGTGGATTTGATTCGCTAATGACTAGGATCTGTAGTCCTATTATTGGTAAGATCATACTGATGAAAAATGTTAAAACTCCCAACAGTTTACCTAGAGCTACCGCCCAGTTAGTAATTGGTGAGGTGGCTAACAATTCTAAGGTTCCTAATTTCCTTTCTTCTGCGTAAAGTCCCATGGAAAGAATAGGTAAAATAAATAATAATAACCAACTTATCCGATCTAAGAATGCCCGAATAAACTCGTATGGTACGTCTATGGGAGGAATGGGTACTCCAAATTGTTGTCCCTGTAAATCATACATGGCAACTGTAGGTAAAATTCCCCCTGGACCTAATAATATAAGTATGAAAAATACACTGGCAATAAACCAAAAGATTCCCGCTATTCCATAAGCTAATGGTGATACAAAATAACTTTGTAATTCTCGTCGATAAATGGCAATTATATTAGGAATTATGATAGCTATATTACCCATATTAAATGTTGTCTCCTGAGGTTTCTACTAGGTCTTTCGCTTCTACAAACTGAGATAAGGTTTTTTCTTCAGTAGTTAGTCTCAAAAATACATCTTCTAAACTAGCACCAATTCGACGCATTTCATGTAATTCAAATCCACCGTGAATTAATGTAGATGCTATATACTTTCCCGAATTTGATCCTGGTTCTGATAAGACACGCAGTATAACATTCTGGCATGTACTCAAGTTAGGCATGGATTCTACTAAACTTACCCCCGGTATATTTTGTAAAACTTGTTTGGCCAGGTCAACTTCCCCAGAAATAGTCAGCTCATAGCCAGAACCTTCTATTAAATTTGTCATCAGGTTTTCTGGACTGTTAGTAGCCACGATTTTACCATGGTTAATAATGGCTACTCGATTACAGGTCATACTTACTTCCGGGAGAATGTGAGTGGACAGAATAATGGTGTGTGTACCCGCTAAACTTTTAATCAGGTTTCGCACTTCGATAATTTGTCTGGGATCTAATCCCACCGTGGGTTCATCCAGAATAATAGCCGGGGGATCGTGCACGATGGCCTGGGCTATTCCCACTCTTTGACGAAACCCCTTGGAAAGCTTACGAATAATTACTTGACGCTTTTCTGTAATATTGCATCTGTCCATGGCAGCTTTCACCTTTGTCGGGCGATCGCCTGCTGGAATACCTTTAATTTGAGCGACGAAGTACAAAAAACCTTCCACAGTCATTTCAGGGTACAAGGGAGGTGTCTCTGGCAAATAACCTATTTTTTGGCGTACCGCTAGGGAATTATCCTGGACATCATATCCAGCAATTTTAACCGTGCCCTTACTAGGGGGAGATAACCGGCCAAAATCCTCATGGTTGTGGTTTTACCTGCACCATTAGGACCCAAAAATCCCAGAATTTCACCTGGTTCTACTTTGAAGGTGACATCTGTGATTGCAAGGGTAGAACCATATATTTTACTCAGGTGATCAACTTCTATCATGAATTGTATACTGACAAGGTTGAAGACGGCATAATTTTTCCAGTCTATTATACTCGTGGAAAAATTGTCCTATACTATCCATATTATATTCATACTTTTTAAGTGTTAACGTATATTATGAAACTTGCTTCATTATATGTGAATCCTATAACTGGTAACGATAACAATAATGGTTCACAGTTGAGTCCATTTAAAACTATCACCCGTGCACTAAAAACTATTCCATCTCCAGGAATTATACGCTTGTCTGTGGGAACCTATAGCACCCAAAACCGGGAAATTTTCCCCTGGTTATCCCCCAAGGAGTTGTGCTGCTGGGTAATGAGTCTAAAAAAGGTGAAGGGATTATTATTACTGGAGGGGGTGAATATCAAAGTCCCAGTTTTGGTCTACAAAACATCACCCTGTTATTTTCCGGTGATGGAAGTATACTGGGTATAACGGTCACTAATTCTGTAAGTAAAGGTACTGGAATTTGGATTGAATCCGCAGCACCAACCCTAGCTAATAATACTCTGTGTAAATGTGGTCGGGAAGGAATATTGATTACTGGTCAAGCTAAACCGGCGATTTTGGATAATGTTTTTATACAGAATATTGCCAGCGGTTTAATGATGGCACGTTCTAGTAAGGGGGAGGTTTTGCGCAATGTATTTGAAAATAATCCCGTGGGAATAGCTATTACGGATTTAGCCGCACCTTTGATTGCTAATAACAAGTTAGGGAAAAATCAAATCGGAATGGCAATCTCCCGCGATGCTAGTCCAGTGTTACGGGGAAATTTAATTTACCAAAATAGCCAATGTGGTTTATCAATTAATGGTAATGCCATTCCTGACCTTGGCAAACCACAGGATCCTGCAGGCAATATTTTTCGAGAACAGGAAAATTTCGATGTTCAAAATAGTTCATCTCAAAGTCTAATTTCCGTAGGTAATCAACTCAATACGGCTCAAATTAAAGGATTGTTAGAACTAGTAGCAGCCACCAATGATACAATTATTCCCGTTATCAGTAGCAGCTTCTCTGACCTTTATGCACACTGGTCCACAGCTTTTATTACAGCTTTAGCAGCAAAGGGGTTTATTGGCGGTTTTCCTGATGGCACTTTTAAACCTAATACACCTATTACTCGTGCCCAATATGCAGCCCTGATTAAGAAAACTTTTCAACTACCAGACAGTCAGAATCTAAATAGGTTTAAAGATGTTAGAACCGATTTCTGGGCTAATTCACCCATTGCTAGTGCAGCTGATGGTGGTTTTTTAGGTGGTTTTCCTGATGGTACTTTTAGACCAGGACAAAACTTAACTAGGGTTCAAGCTATAGTATCTATTGTTAATGGCTTAAAACTCACTGGTAGCAATCCTAATGGCTTACTAGTTTATAGCGATCGCGCACAGATTCCTAGTTATGCTATTAATGCAACAACCATTGCCACTCAAAAACTGCTAGTCCTGAATTATCCCCAAGTAGATTTATTGGAACCTCTAAGAGAAATAACCCGTGCGGAAGTAGCAACCCTAATTTACCAAGCTTTAGTGGTTAAGGGTGAAGCAGAACCTATAGCTTCACCTTACATTGTCAAACCCGACAAGGAACAACCTTCTTTTTCCGATTTAGTGGGTCACTGGGCAGAAGCATATATTAGAGCATTAGTTAGTATGAACCTCACCAGTGGTTTTGCTGACGGTAGTTATCAACCAGATAAACCCATGACCAGATCCCAGTATGCAGCTTTAATAGCAGCTGCTTTTAACCCGGTAGCTAAACGACCAACCGTGGATTTTATAGACATTCCCAGTGACTTTTGGGCGGTCAAAGCTATTCAGATAGCTTCTCGTGGGGGATTTATTGCTGGATTTAGTGACCGCACTTTTCGTCCCGATCAAAACATCCAGAGAATACAAGTCATTGTCTCTCTGGTGAATGGACTGGGACTAGTTCCTAATCAAAATCACTCTTCCCTTAGTTATACGGATAAAAACTCCATCCCAGAATATGCCAAGGTAGCTGTGATCGCAGCAAGTCAACAAAACATAGTTATCAACTATCCAGACCCAAAAATACTTGCACCCACAAAGGAAGCTACCAGAGCAGAGGTTGCAGCTATGACATATCAGGCATTAGTAGCTATAAAAAGGGTTAAACCCATTGCTGAGAGTTGATTTTTCATGGTTTATTCTGGGACTAACCATTAGAATATATAACATCTACCAATGTTATGCAAAAATCATCCTGTAGCTCACAATACCTTGAAGTAAATACAACCAGTGAAATGTTGACAAAAAGACCGATACTTATGCCTAAAGGTTACTAACCAGAAATCAACCCTGGAAAATTAAAACCCTATGCTAACAAAATTCCCCAGTCCTTATACTGAATTAGCGGTTAACTTATTAGTCCACTATGGTTTTGACTTGAATGGACACAGTGCCATTGAGTTAATTACCTCCTGGGGTAAAGAATATCCGCATGATTGGTTGCATATAGGAATTATAGAGGCGCTATATCAGGGACGGTACAAAGCAATATCAGTGCAACAGATATTGACATTTTGGCAACGAAGAGGATGCGTGTATTATCATTTCAACACGGAATTTGAACGAATGATTTGTAACAGGTTTCCAGAAATCCTCAAGCAAGACTCGGATACAGTTTCATCTGTTGTAACATCATTAAACTTGACACGTCCACGTAATGGAATTAAAAAAGTTTCTCCTCACTCTGATAATTATCACTTTCAGAATAATGAATTATCAGAAGATTTATTTATGGAAACGCGTCTAGCACCACTCCCAATACTACCCCAGACAAGAAATTCTCCATATAATAGCAGTAAGCTCGTAAAAGATGTAGTTAATCGCGAACAAGAAATTAATCACCAAAGCTTATCTGAACCAAAACCCTTATCCGAATTAATATCGGTCCATAATAATCACCCTCCAATTGGTCAGTTTACACCAGAAAGCAACAACAACTCGGAAGTATTTACGTCTAAACTTATAGCTATGACTATCAACTAAACGGTTAGTAATTAAGATAATTTGCTAGACTTGACTATTGGAAACTATTATTTTTACTTATTTGTATGTCCAACGACAAATTAGACAAATTTCAATCCCACAATCGAATCGTCTACCAAGAATTTGGCAATGACCCATCGGAAACTCTAGAACGTCCTGTTCCAGAACTACCCCCTAACCAACAAAATCTCAGGATACAAGTTACCCGCGCAGGAAGGAAAGGCAAAACAGTGACGTTAATTAGCGGATTTAAAAATAAACAAGAGAACCTTATAATTTTGTTAAAGCAGTTGAAAAACCAATGTGGTACAGGGGGAACCTTGAAAGAAAACGAAATTGAGATACAGGGGGATCATAAACAGAAAATTTTAGAGATTTTACTGAAATTGGGTTACAAGGCCAAAATTAGTGGTGGTTAAGCATCACCACTTACAAAACTTCTCTACCTAGATAGCTCCGCAACGCTTCTGGTACTTTAATCGTTCCATCATGTTGCTGATAATTCTCTAAAATCGCTGCCATTGTCCTTCCTACAGCTAGTCCAGAACCATTCAGTGTATGCACAAAACGAGTTCCTTTTTTACCAGACTCTTTAAATCGAATATCTGCTCTCCTAGCTTGAAAGTCAATACAATTGGAACAACTGGAAATCTCTCGGTATTTGTCAAGGGATGGTAACCACACCTCTAAATCATAGGTTTTGGTTGCTCCAAATCCTAAATCACCAGTACATAGCTCAATTACTCGGTACGGTAATTTTAAAGACTGTAAAATCGACTCCGCACTCCCTACTAACTTCTCTAATTCCTCAAAGGAAGATTCAGGAGTCACTATCTTTACCAGCTCAACTTTATTGAATTGATGCAGTCTAATTAAACCGCGCATATCTCTGCCATAACTACCAGCTTCTCTTCTAAAACAGGGAGTGTATGCGGTGTGATAAATCGGTAAATCTTCTTTGTTCAAAATTTCCCCTCTATATAAATTAGTGACGGGAACTTCTGCTGTAGGAATTAACCATAACTCATCCTCTGCACATTTAAAACTCTCTTGGGCAAATTTGGGCAATTGTCCAGTTCCCGTCAGAGAATCCGTATTTACTAATAGGGGTGGGCTAATCTCAATATAACCATTATCTATGTGCTTACTTAACATAAATTGAATTAGTGCTCTTTCTAGAGCAGCACCTGCACCTATTAAGTTTACAAACCTGCTTTGAGCTATCTTTACTGCTCTTTCAAAGTTTAAGATGCCTAACTTTTCTCCTATTTCCCAATGGGGTAAAATATTGGCATTTTGAGGTTTATATTCATCTCCCCATCTTCTAATCTCCGGATTATCATCTTCGCTTTCACCAATGGGGGTACTGTCGCTGGGAAGATTGGGAAGTGCTAATAACAGCTGTTCAATTTGCCCTTTTAACTCTTTTTCTCGAGGTTCTAAATCGGTTAGTTTAGTTTTAACCAGATTGCCTTCTTCCTTTAAGGAGAGAATTTCTTCACTTTGAGGACCAATTCCCGTTTTTACCTTTTGACCTACCAGTTTACCAATTTCATTACTTCTAGCTTGCAATTCGTTGCGCTCTAATTCCAACTCCCGTTGTTTTTGGCTCAAATCCAATATGGGCTGAATGTCATATTTACCACCGCGACTATTCAGCTTTTTCTGTATCAGTTGTGGGTTTTCTCTAATCTGTTTAATATCCAGCATTGGTCAGTATGGTTAAGTTTTCTCTTGTCTACATCTATTTATGGTTACGAGTTGACAAAGGTCCCCTCACCATTATGCTGTATTGACTGCAATTTGTGAAGTCATCACTGCAAAAAAGATGAAAAAATTTTTAATCAACTATCTTGTGATTCGATTTAGTAAAAATAGCGAACAAAACAAGGCCTGCAAAATGAGCCGAAATTGTATTGGTGTTCGCTTGAACAACTAACATATCCAGTCCACTAATCACTCGATTCGGATCAAATAGCTGGGTTGTCACTGCTTGGGGGGAAATTGAGCGAGCAACCAATGTGCCTACAATTGCTTGAGCACCTAATAAAGTCACTAAAATGCCTCCTAGATTAGTCCATACTCCTAGTCTGATCACCTGTACACTCTCTAGTTTTCGTGGACGATTGCTAGGATTCGATGAGTCCAGTTGTTTACCAATTCTTGTATACCTATAACCTAAATAAATACCTGCGCCTAAAACTATTAATCCACATACGGCCAAAAATATGCCAAATCCCGTCCCCGGATTGTTATTAGGACTACCCGGTCTCTGACTAAAAAAGGCATATAGCAATACTATTATCCCAGATATCACACCTAATACCAGTTGTATCCAAAAACTAATCCAACCCGCTAGGCGAAACATCTGGGCGATCGCTCTTATATTAGTGGATTGCATTTCCAAGTCCTTCGTCATATTTAAATAATTCCCATAGTGTCAACAAACTCTTTATCAAACTTCTATAAAGGTCAATAGGTCTAGTAGCTTTTTTCTTAGTGACTATCAAAAATCCCACTTGACTGGTTTGATTCCAGAATAGATCAACAATCATTAATAATAAATAGGTGGGATTCATTTAAAAAAATAAAAGTCATGGATACTGCTATCATTCCATCCACCTTTCTCCTGACCCTGTTGTTACTTGTGGGGTTGTTTTTCTTTATTCGTGCTTCCACTAAAGATCGCATTGAACAAGCAAAAATAGCTTCTGAAGACAATGAAACCATCCTGATGGGTCAACTGAAGGACTATTTCCAATCCCGTGCTTATCGGGTCGTTTCTGCAGATCCGGAAAAAAAGAAAGTCATTTTTGAGGGCTTTGTCCAACCTAGTTGGTTCTTAGCCGTGTTTCTTACTGTTTTATCTGCCCTAGGTCTTGCTTGTCTGGGACTGGTTTTAGCCCAGCTTTTTTCCAGTCAAAACCCATTTTTTTTGGTTTTAGTAGCACCATTAAGTGGTATATTCTACTGGCGCCAATCCGGGAGAATTGAGAAGGTGTTACTCAAAATGGAGTTTTGCCAAAATGAACAACACCCCTCAAGTATAATCACTGTCACTGCTCACCGAGACGAACTCGCGGAGTTGAAAAGGGCTTTACAACTGAAAATTGTCGATTGATTTTTGGTAATAGTCACAACAACTTAGATTACGGATAAATCAGTCAGTGACCTAACACCGTGACACATAATTACTTACTTCCGACCTGTTCAGAGAACAGAGAGGACATAACAAACTTTGTATTGATGGTCTTACTAAGAAATGAACTTAACTCAGTTATTCTAGCAGTATACCCATTTATGCGCTTGATTTTGTTGTCACTCTGTACTAGGTTTAATTATCCAATTCATTAGCACCACTGTCAGTTCGGCCACAAACTAAAAAAAAATTGAATTTTTGCGTCAACTGTTCAATTTTGCCAGTTAATTGATTTTGAGGTCAGAAGTAAGAAGTTGAATGCGTAAAAAAACCATTCCAGAACTTAGCGATTTGCCAGATTCACTAGTTGTTCTGCACTAGCTGGAGTTTCCAACATTCTCAAGCTAGGGAATAAAAAATGATTTTCTTCTACGTATTGAGCACCAAACAGACCCTTTTCCGCCCAAAAGTAACGGTCTGTGGTGTGTTCGTTCCTTTTTACTAATAGCAAGGCAGGAGGCAAGATACCTTCAGCGTGAATAAACTTTCTCGCTGCTGTCACTGGTTTGTCTTCGCCGCTTTCTATGCTGTACTGAGGCACATTTTCCAGAATCCGTCGTCCTTCCTGACGACGACGGCTTTTTCTTTTACGTCTCCTTGCCAACTTATTGTCCTCCTCTTTCAAGCTAGAAGATTGTAGTCACAGCTACAAAACTCGTGGTAATTATATACGGGTTGCCAGAAAAAATCAATGGTTTTTAACCTTTCGATACATCCCTATCAATCCATTCCTCAACTGGGATCAATTAGTCAGTATCTTTAGAATAAATTGTGTATATTAAATATTAATAGATACGCAAATCTTAGTAGTTAAGGTTATATGATGGCTGAAATAATATTAAAATAATCAATAGTGATAGATTCACTCCACTTAACAATTAGGAATTAGAATAGGTAACTGATAGCAATAAACAAGATGGCAAAAGGGCGCGCATTGATAAAAAATGACCACCTTGCACACATAACCTCTAAATTACAACTTCTTTTATAGCTTTAGCCAAAATGCTTATAAAATGGTTGATAGGTATCTGTAGCATTTACACAACTACTCAGTGAAATTGAAAAAATGTTAATGTCTGCCAGTTCTGATTTTATTGCTCTATGTCAAGAGCAAGTATCACTATTAACCCAGGGACTGGGAGCGTCTTCAAGTGTGGTCTACTTAACACAGGAATTGGTAGACCACGCCAGTGGAGAAGGGTTATTAATTCCCGTTCTGGTCTATCCAGAAGCTTCTCGATTAAATTATTCCCAGGATGTGGGCAGAGTAAAAGTTAACAACCTCAAATTTAGTAATTTAAGCAATTTGAGCGACCCTAGTGATGTTTTGTCATTACCAGATCAAAAACTGTTAGCACCAGGATTAGACTCTAGTCCCTCATCCCCACAGTCAACTAGGGCCCATACTAGTGAGCATAATAACTACCTTAACCTAGAAGACAAATATCTATTTGGACAGTACCAAATTGTGTTACCCCTAGTATATGAAGGTTTGATGGTGGGACTGCTTTTGACATCAAGGCACGATCGTCCTTGGAACCCAGTGGAAGAAAAAGAAGTTCGCCGCATAGCTACAACTTTAGCGATCGCCTGTATATTGGATCAGCGTCAAGTTTGGTTACAACACCAACTACAACAAGAAAAAGCATTACAAAAGGAGCAGGGGGACTTACTAGATAGTCTTTTACATCAGTTTCGTAATCCTCTGACTGCTATTCGTACTTTTGGTAAACTTCTTTTAAAAAGATTAAGATCTAATGATACTGATAGGGAAGTAGCCATAAATATTATCAATCAAAGCGATCGCCTGCAGGAGTTATTGCAAAAGTTTGATCAGGTTTTAGACTCAAAAAGTAGAGACACAACAGCTATTCCCATACTAGGATCAGCACTTACAGTGGAAGCATCTCCTGATAAAACAGCGCCGCTTTTGCTACCAGGAACGGGGGAAGAGCCTACTAGTTGTTATCTGAAAGATATACTGGTACCCATATTAGCCTCTGCACAAGTTCTAGCTCAGGAAAAAACTATTCAACTTTTAATAGACATTCCCAACCATTTACCACCAGTAAAAGCCAATACTAAGGCACTCAGAGAGGTTTTCAGTAACATCATAGATAATGCATTAAAATATACCCCTGCAGGTGGAAAAATCTCCATTCAGTCTCTACAAAAAAACACGGAAATTCAGGGTATAGCTATTAGCGATACAGGACCCGGTATACCCAAAGAGGATCTGGAGCGTTTGGGTGAAAGACATTACAGAGGAGTACAAGCTAATAGTAGCATTCCAGGTACAGGTTTAGGAATGGCGATCGCCAAACAACTCATAGCACAAATGCAGGGAGAAATAGAGGTTTTCAGCCCTGCAGTAGAATTTGATAGAGCATCCTTTTCTCTTCCGGGAACCAGCTTTATTGTTTGGTTACCTCAATTACCGTATCCTTTGAATCAACATCCTTTACAGAGGAGTTAGTTTTAGCTTTGGAAGACTTCCAGCCCTCAATAACAAATTTGGACACCTCCGATACCAATAATGTTAATAAAACTAAGTCATCAATTTGACCAACAACAGGGATAAAATCGGGAGCAATATCAATGGGACTGACCAAATAAACAATAGTTCCCATAATGACCCACCAGCGGTACTTAGGTTTACGGATTAATTTACCATACCAAGAGTAAAGTGATTGTACGGAAAAACTCATATTTTTCTCCAGAATTTAGTGGTTAAGAAAAATGTTCTAGCATAATTGCTATATTTAGTGTAGTGAGGAGACTGGAAAAGTGGATATTTTAGATTTGTTTAAGAAAGGCGGTCCAGCTATGTGGCCGCTGTTGCTACTGTCTGTACTATCTCTAAGTGTAATATTTGAGCGTCTGTGGTTTTGGCTACGAATTTTGAGCCAAGAAAAACAAGTAGTAGAAAGAGTCCTAGATGCTGCAACAGACAGCTGGGAAATAGCCACAGAAATTGCTCAAAAAGCTACAGAACAACCCATAGGTCGTTTTCTATACGCACCACTGCGATTGCAAAAAAGTGATGCTGAAACCTTTAAACTAGCCTTGGAGTCTACAGCAGCAGAAGAAATAGCAGGAATGAGAAGGGGAGAAAAACTACTAGAATCTGTAATCGCTCTTTCACCACTCTTAGGATTGTTAGGTACGGTTTTAGGTTTAATTCAATCCTTACGAGCAATTAGAATTGGTGATTTGGGTACAGAATCTACAGCGGGTGTCACCACAGGTATTGGTGAGTCCCTAATTAGTACTGCCTCTGGTTTGATAGTTGCCATTTTTACCTTAGTCTTTTATCGTCTATTTCAATCCTTTGCGGTTAATCAAGTGAAAGTGTTTAATAAAGCTGGTAATGATTTAGAGTTGTTGTATCGTCAATCTCCACCTGGGTCTGAGAAAAGAGAATTTGTTTTCATTACAGAATCTTCAGTGGAAGAGGAGTTGACTGACCCTATTGAAAATCCCGTGACCAGTTCAGAATCAGAGCAAGAAAATGAAAGTTAACCTGCATACTCCGATTGAAGAAGTTCAGATTCAAATTATTCCTTTGATTGATGTTGTTTTTTGCATCCTGACTTTTTTCCTATTAGCAGCGCTGCAATTTACCAGACAGCAGGCAATTAATGTTGATTTGCCCAGAGCCACTACAGGTACAACCTCCGCTGCTAGTTCCCAGCCAAATAACATTCTACTAGTTACTATTGATGCTGTAGGTAAAACTTACATTGAAAGGGATCCGGTCACCAGGGAACAATTGGAAGTGCGATTAAAAGAGTATATTACTAGCAATCCCCAGGGTATTTTAGTTCTGAATGCTTCTCCCACAGCTACCTATAATGATGTGGTTCAAGCATTAGATTTACTCAGACAAGTGGGGGGAAATCGAGTGTCCTTGGGAATTATCCCCGGAGCTTCTCAACCAAACTTTTCTGGTACCCCCATTGTACCACCACTAAACTTACCCACAGTTCCCGGTGCTGATCCTGGGTTTAACCTACCAAGTGCCCTTCCCACACCACCAACTACTGGGAATTCTCCTCCTATTACTATTCCCCAAACACCTGCACCGTAATTAACTGGTGAGATCTTGACGTGATTTTTAAAAACCTATTTTTTCCCATGCTTCCCTGAAACTCTTTATTAGATTATTAAACCAAACGAGTTCAGGGGAGTTTTCTCACTTGACGCTCCTAATTTTCGTTAGTGGGAGGGAGAGTAGGGTTACCAGAATTCTGCTGACGCTGGTCACGCTTTTTTCTATCCGCAGCCAACATATCCGCCATGACTATTAGTGCCTGTTCCATCTTATCTAGATTAGAACGATATAAGTCTAAATCCTTATTTAGTTTATCCTCAGACAATTTTAAACCTTGAGCAATGACTGCAATAGCTTGATTGCGCTCAGTTTCATCCTTGACAAATTCAGGATCTGACAATTCCAATAAGGAGAATAAACCAATGGCCAACAAACGACTGTATTTAAAATTGGGATTTTGGGCTATAGCTTGTAGTTCCGCTTGTAGATTAGCATCTTGATCCAATGGGGTAGTTTGACTGCACCAAGCAATTAAGTCTTTTACAGAAAAAGAGTTAGCTATAGCCTTGAGTTTAGCTGCATCCTGGCGATACACCTGCGGATCCTGCTCCACAGCACAAATGATGGCATTAAAAATAGATACGAGATCCTCGGACGGTTGGTAGCCCTGCATAAAGCGGTCAAACGTTGTGACAACCCCCAAGGCATAGATTGAATTGTAGCTAAAATCTACATTTACTGACAGCAAGTGCATCTCTACCATCAATTCCTCTACTACCCGACGGTAAATAGTGTTGATGGGGCGGGTATGACGGCTATAGAAAGTTCGCTTTGTATCAGAGACGGTACGGAAGTTATTCACAAGGAAAATGTTAAGGGCAATGTATTGTTATTTCCTATTCTAACAAAAAGCCGTCCTTCCTTAGATTCAGTTGTTGATTCAAAAAGGAATAGCAAAAGCTTCCTCTTGTGTTTCACAGATTTCAAACACCGTATCCATCATGGTGACCTCAAAAACGAGTTTGGCATCTGGATGAATATTACAGATGCGAAAAGTTCCCTTTAACTTATCTACATTACGCATTCCAGCTACCAAGGCGGTTAAACCAGAGCTATCAATAAAATTCACTCCTTCCAGATTGACAAATACACGACGACTCTTATTAGTACACTCATCCAATCTTAATTTAAGTTGCCAAGCAGTTGTAATGTCAAGGCGACCCGCTAGTGATAGAACAATTACAGTCTCGTCGTTTTTCTTATTATATAATTTTCCTCTATGTATAGCATACCTGTGACTATTCTTGTTTAAGATTTTTAGTTTTATTACTTAAGGCTGGGATAATGAAAAGCTGCTATTTATACCAGCCTAAACCATGCCATGGTTACATACACTATGGAGTAAGTAACTTCCAATTGATCCAGTCTTGGGGTTTGAGGAAAGTTTCATACAATTCGGATTCGGGAGAATTTGGTTGTGGTTGATAGCCATATTCCCAGCGAACCAAAGGAGGTAGGGACATTAAAATGGACTCCGTGCGTCCATTAGTTTGTAGCCCAAAAATCGTACCTCGGTCATAAACCAAGTTAAATTCTACATATCTACCTCTACGGTACAATTGGAAACTACGCTGGCGATCGCCATATTCCATATTTCGCCGACGTTGGACAATAGGTGCATAAGCTGGGATAAATGCTTGACCACAGTCTTGGATTAGAGAAAACACTTGTTCCCAGGTACGACGGGGTAATGGTGTCAAATTTCGATTGTAGTTAGCAGCTTCCCCCTGGGAATCAGGACCTCGATAAATATCACCTTGTCCATCCTGATAATCTAAAAATATGCCTCCCACACCTCTGGTTTCACCCCGATGTTTAAGATAGAAATATTCATCGCACCAGCGTTTAAACACTGGGTAGTAATCTCCATGATGTTTATCACAAGCATTTTTAAGAGTTTGATGAAAATGGATAGCATCTTCAGCAAAAGGGTAGTAAGGAGTTAAATCAGCACCACCGCCAAACCACCATACTGGACCTGCTTCAAAGTAACGATAGTTTAAATGAACAGTAGGTATATATGGGTTACGTGGATGTAAAACCAAGGAAGTACCGGTAGCATAGAAGCCATGTCCTGTAGCTTCTGGGCGCTGAACTAAAATAGATGGTGGCAGCTGATCGCCCCAAACCTGGGAAAAATTAACACCAGCTTGTTCAAAAACTGCCCCTTCACGCAAGACACGGGAACGCCCACCACCACCTTCTATGCGCTCCCAGGAGTCTTCAGTAAATTTGCTCCCGCCATCCAATAGTTCTAACTCAGTAGTAATTTTGTCTTGTAGTTGTTTCATGAACTGACTGGCTCTAGTTTGAGAGTCAGGGGGGGGAAGAAATTTGGATAATTCTGCTGAGAGAGTGGGGGTTTGCGAGTTAGTCAACATAGATTCCCGAACCTACTAAAAATTACAATTTTTACAGAAGCTGCAAGTTTTACGTCAATCAAAACGACAAATCGTTTGGAAAAATTATATCAGAAACTATATCAGAAGAAATTAAGTTCACCCAGCTGACGAATGACGAAAGGGCCGATTTTGCATGTCAGATGCTTCTCATGTTCTACAATGAAAATGTGTCTAAGATGCACCGCTGGCCATTAAACAGACAAATTGTAGCTAGGAGAGATAAGAGTGCAAGATTGGTTATCCAAATTCATCCACCGTAAGCATCGTCGAGTTTGTGTTTCCCTAATGAGAACCTATCGACAAATCAGCTCCGCTTCCGTAGATCAATTGTGGTTAAAAGTGTCAGATCTCACAGATTTTTCCTGGCATCCCTTGTTTAAAAGCACTAATGTGCCCCTAGGTTTAGCGCCTAAGCCAGGATTAATATTTCAGGCAGTGTCAAGATTTTGGCCAATTCCTATTCATATCTTTGTAGAGCGGGTAAATCCTAAACAACTGCTAAGCGTTCGTGTTCTGGCAATTCCTGGTATAGAAGAAAGAGTAACTTATCAAATAGAGTCTACTCTCTGTGGTAGTTATTTATCCTATTCAGTGGACTTACGTGGCTGGTTATCCCCGATAATTTGGTCATTATTTGGTTCATATATAGATCAGGTAGCACGTTGTTTAGTAGAAGCAGCGGAAATATCCCAGGGATCTAATGTTTAACTATTACCAGAGATGGTTAAGATTTAAATTAGTAAAAATCTAGTAAAAATTAAAGTCTTTTAAATTTGATTAAGGCCGGTATATATGTCCAATCTCCTCAATTCCCAGTCAGTGCTGGAAGTGTTGCGTCCAGTAGAAGACCCAGAACTTCGCAAAAGTCTGGTGGAACTAAATATGATTCGCAACGTAAAAATTGATGGTGGCAAAGTTAGTTTTACTTTAGTCCTGACTACCCCCGCTTGCCCCTTACGAGAATTTATTGTAGAAGATTGTAAAAAAGCTATTCGTAATTTACCAGGTGTTACAGATATAACAGTTGAGGTAACAGCGGAAATACCCCAACAGAAAGCTCTACCTGACAGGACTGGTATCCAGGGAGTAAAGAATATAATTGCTGTTTCCAGTGGTAAAGGTGGAGTTGGTAAAAGCACCATAGCTGTCAATGTAGCTGTAGCTTTGGCACAAGCAGGTTCCAAGGTAGGTTTATTAGATGCTGATATTTACGGTCCTAATGACCCGACTATGTTGGGTTTAGCAAATGCGGAAATTGCTGTGCGCTCCTCAGAGAAAGGGGAAATCCTGGAACCAGCTTTTAATTATGGGGTGAAGTTAGTATCCATGGGCTTTTTAATAGATCGGGATCAGCCAGTTGTTTGGCGTGGTCCCATGCTCAATGGTGTGATCCGTCAGTTTCTCTATCAGGTTGCATGGGGGGAAATTGACTATTTAATCGTGGATATGCCACCTGGAACGGGAGATGCCCAATTAACCCTAAGTCAAGCGGTACCTATATCAGGTGCAGTGATTGTTACCACACCTCAAAACGTAGCTTTATTGGACTCCCGCAAGGGTTTACGGATGTTCCAACAGATGAATGTCCCTGTGTTGGGAATTGTGGAAAACATGAGTTATTTTATCCCTCCAGATCAACAGGATAAACAATATGACATCTTTGGTTCCGGTGGTGGTTCCAAAACAGCTGCAGAATTGCAAGTACCACTTTTAGGATGTGTGCCTTTGGAAATGTCTATTAGAATTGGTGGAGATAATGGTATACCTGTGGTCATTTCTCACCCAGATTCAGTTTCCGCTCAGTCCCTGAAGGCGATCGCCCAGGGGATCGCTGCTAAAGTTTCTGTGGCAGCTTTGACGTGATTAGTGTCAACACTTATTGTTTGTTATCATAATGTTATTAAAACGTTCAGGTCGGAAAATTGGTTGGCATTCTTGGATCAAACCCTGGCAAGAAATGGACTGGTTACTATTATGTCTACCTTTGGCAGCTAGTGTATTTGGCGGCTTAATGATCTTCAGTACAGAACGCAATCAACCTGTTACTGATTGGTGGTGGCATTGGCTGATCACCGGTATTGGGTTGATTATAGCCTTATGTCTATCTCGATTTCGGTATGAAAAACTAATAGAATGGCACTGGTTCACCTACGGACTCACCACTTTCAGCCTAATTTTAGTGATGATAGTCGGTACAAGTGCTAAGGGAGCTCAAAGATGGATTAGCGTTTTAGGGTTTAATGTACAACCTTCAGAATTTGCTAAGATAGGGATTATTATCACCCTAGCAGCTTTGTTACACAAGCGCACAGCTTCCAGTCTAGACAATTTTTTTCGAGCTTTAGCATTTACAGGGGTTCCCTGGTTACTAGTATTTTTACAACCAGACCTAGCTACCTCGCTAGTATTCGCCTCCATAGTGATAGGAATGCTGTACTGGGCAGATGCTAACCCTGCTTGGTTAATCTTGATGGTTTCCCCAGTAATATCTGCTATTTTGTTTAGTATTTCTTGGCCCCTATCTCAACCCATCATACTCCTCAAAGAACTTACTTTTAGTCCCATGGGCATAGTCTGGGCGATGTCCATGGGACTTTTAGGGTGGTTAAACTTGCCCTGGCGGAAATTTAACGTTAGTGGGATAGCCAGTTTTAGTCTAAATATGTTAGGTGGTGAACTGGGGGTTTTTGGCTGGAATCACCTGCTAAAAGAATATCAAAAAAATCGCCTGACCGTGTTTATGAACCCTGATCATGACCCTCTAGGAGCTGGTTATCACCTAGTGCAATCTCGCATTGCTATTGGTGCGGGGGAAGTGCGAGGATGGGGATTATTTAAAGGTCCAATGACTCAATTAAACTTTGTTCCCGAGCAGCACACAGATTTTATCTTTTCTGCAGTTGGGGAAGAATTTGGTTTTATTGGTTGTTTAATAGTCTTATCCGTGTACTGTTTAATTTGCTTCCGGTTGCTCCATGTAGCCAAAACTGCCAAAGATAATTTTGGGTCTTTAATAGCTATTGGTGTATTCTCAATGATTGTATTCCAACTGATTGTCAATGTTGGTATGACCCTGGGTTTAGCACCGGTGGCGGGTATACCCTTACCCTGGATGAGCTATGGACGTTCAGCAATGTTGACTAACTTTATCAGTCTAGGAATAGTGGAATCTGTAGCCATTTTCCGTCAGCAACAAAGATACTACTAAATTGATCTTCCCCCCTAACAACCAATAGTTATAGGATTACTATATGATCAAGCTAACAACAAAATTTGAGGATAACAACATGATTCTACCTGGATCTACTGTTCGCGTCAAAAATCCTGCAGATACTTATTATCGTTATGAAGGACTTGTACAACGGGTTAGCGATGGTAAAGTTGCCGTTCTTTTTGAAGGAGGTAACTGGGATAAAATGATTACCTTTCGCCTTCCGGAATTGGAACTAGTGGAAACTATACCTACAAAAAAAGGAAAATGACCATAAAGTTTGGGTGGTGATTTTATCCTTACGATTGTCACCCCCTCTTCTTATCCTAGTACCAACATGTTTTTACCCTTACCACAGTTTGCCACAGAAGATCGTCATCCTGACCACATTGCTGAGGTAATTGAAACTAGCTCCACCGAGTTCCTGGCTCAGTGTTTGGATCCGGAAGATTTAAGATTTCCCTTAATGCCAGCTTTTGGTAGCTGGATTTCCGCTTTTGATGAAGAATCCGACAATCAAATATATGCTGTAGTATACTATGCTACCACTGCTCCCATAGACAGTGTGCACCGGGCGCGGGCCCTGGGGTTGTCCCTCAAAAATTTACGTCAGGAACAACCCCAAATATTTGCCATGTTGAAAACAGAATTTAGGGCTGCCATTGTTGGTTTTGAGGCACCATCCGACATATCTACTCAAAGGCAAATGTACCATTATCTACCTCCACGTCCACCTCAAATTCATCAAGCAGTGTATAGATGTAGACCGGAATCCATGCTTAGATTTACAGATAATATGGACTTTCTGCGAACCTTACTATTAGTTCCCGGAGCACCAGTAGAATCATTAGTTGCATCAGCGATTCGTGAAGTTTATAAATTACGTAAATTAGACAGAGAATGGCTTGTAAAGGCCTGTCGCTACCTAAGTTTACTGTTAAAGGATGATTATGATCAATTAAGATTTATTCTTGGTCAGATCCATCCCTAGTGAGAAAAGTAATAATCAAACATAATCAAACAACTATGAGAATTTTAGTAACTGGTGGAGCGGGTTTTATAGGTTCTCATCTTATAGACCGTCTAATGTGCAGCAATCATGAAGTTATATGCCTTGATAACTTCTACACAGGAAGTAAACAAAATGTGCTGTCATGGTTAAATAATCCTAGATTTGAAATTATTCGTCATGATATTACCGAACCAATTCGTTTAGAAGTAGATCAAGTTTATCATTTAGCCTGTCCCGCATCCCCAGTACATTACCAATATAACCCCATTAAAACCGTCAAGACAAATGTGATGGGAACTTTGAATATGTTAGGTTTAGCCAAGAGAGTCAAGGCTAGATTTTTATTAGCATCTACTAGCGAAGTTTATGGAGATCCAGAAATCCATCCCCAAACGGAAGACTATCATGGTAGTGTAAATCCCATCGGGATTCGTTCCTGTTATGACGAAGGTAAAAGGGTTGCTGAAACATTGACATTTGACTATTACCGAGAAAATAAAGTAGATGTTCGGGTAGCTAGAATCTTTAACACCTATGGACCAAGGATGTTAGAAAACGATGGTCGGGTGGTTAGTAATTTTGTAGTTCAAGCTTTGAGGGGTAATCCCCTAACTGTATATGGGGAAGGTCAACAAACTCGGAGTTTTTGCTATGTTTCAGACCTGGTAGAAGGTTTAATTAAATTAATGAATGGTGATTACACTGGTCCTATCAATCTAGGAAATCCAGAAGAATACACAATTTTAGAACTGGCCCAGACAATACAAAATATGATTAATCCAGAGGTGCAAATTAAATTTACACCCCTACCCGCAGATGACCCCCGTCGTCGTCGTCCCGATATCACCAAGGCCAAAACCTGGTTGAATTGGGAACCGAAAATTTCTCTACAAACCGGTTTAAAGTTGACCGTGGAAGACTTCCACTCCCGCATTCATGCTAATGACTAAAAACAATAAAAAAGTTAAGAAAAAATTAGGAGTTGAAAGATGCGCGTTTGTGTAATCGGAACCGGTTATGTGGGTTTAGTAACAGGAGCTTGTCTGGCACATATTGGACATGATGTTATTTGTATAGATAACAACGAAGAAAAAATTAAAATGATGAAGTCTGGACAATCGCCAATTTTTGAGCCAGGACTGTCGGAAATTATGCAATCTGCTATAAATAGCGGTAATATTCATTTTTCAGCAGATTTAGCCTCAGGAGTGGCCCACGGGGAAATTCTGTTTATTGCAGTGGGAACCCCTCCCTTACCAAATGGTGAAAGTGATACTAGGTATGTAGAAGCAGTAGCTCGTGGTATTGGAGCAAGTTTAAATGATGGTTATAAGGTGATTGTGAATAAATCTACCGTACCTATTGGTTCTGGTGATTGGGTGCGAATGATTGTCCTAGATGGCCTTGCTGAACGCCAAGCATCCTTGGTAGAAGGAGTAAATTCCCCTGAGTTTGATGTGGTTAGTAATCCAGAGTTTTTACGGGAAGGTTCGGCAATTTATGATACTTTTAACCCAGACCGAATTGTATTGGGGGGGAGTAGTCCAGAAGCTATTGGCATGATGAAAGAACTCTACGCCCCAATTATAGAGAGAAAATTTGCCGTGGACAAATCCCTACCACCCATACCCGTGCTGGTCACGGATTTGAGTTCAGCTGAAATGGTAAAATACGCCGCAAATGCCTTTTTAGCCACTAAGATTAGCTTTATCAATGAAGTAGCAAATATTTGCGATCGCGTAGGTGCTGATGTTACTCAGGTGGCAAAAGGCATAGGTTTAGATTCCCGTATTGGCAGCAAATTTTTACAAGCTGGAATTGGTTGGGGTGGTTCTTGTTTTCCTAAGGACATATCAGCTCTAATTCACACTGCTGATGACTATGGTTATGATACCCAAATACTCAAAGCTGCGGTAAGTGTAAATGAAAGACAACGGGTAATTGCCATAGAAAAATTGCAACAGGCATTAAAAATTCTCAAAGGTAAAACCATAGGACTGATGGGTCTAACCTTTAAACCAGATACGGATGATTTACGGGATGCACCTGCGCTTAAACTTATAGAAGAATTAAATCGTTTAGGCGCAAAAGTAAAAGCTTACGACCCGGTCATTTCCCAATCCGGTATGCGCCATGGTCTTTCCGGAGTGTTAGTAGAAACTGATATTGAAAGATTGGCGGATGGTTGTGATGCTTTAGTGCTAGTAACAGAGTGGCAAGAATTTATCAGCTTGGACTATGGAAAAATGGCGAAACTGATGAAACATGCTGTAATGATTGATGGCAGAAATTTTCTAGAACCAAAAATGTTGATTAAAGCTGGTTTCCAATATTTAGGTATTGGTAGATAAGTTGGGAGAATCGGTTGCTGATTGTTGATAAACATCCTTACTACGACCTAGTGCAAAACGTAGTGATTGGAATACTCCGTGATTAGACTGGGATATAAAGATTAAAATGGCCAGGAGGGTTAAACCGAAACTAAGACCAAAAACATGACGATAACTAGTGGATTGGGCTATGTAACCCACCACTGGACCAGCTATACCCAGTCCTAGATCAAATCCTGTCAGGGATACACTAAAAATGCGCCCTCGTTCATGGGGTAGGGCTCTATCAGTCATCATCGCGGAAATCATGGGAATGGCAATACCAGAAGCAGCACCCTCCATAATTGCTCCCAATAGGAGAGTTGGAGAACTGTTAGCTTGCCAAATAATTAGCATAGCTACAGTATAACTGATTAAACTAAGAGTGACAAATAAACCCCTACCATATTTGTCTGAAGCTCTACCCACAAATAATCTAATAACAAAGCTGGAAATGGCCGCAGCAGCGAAAAATAAGCCAGGGTTTAAATCAACTCCTATTGATTTAATATACAGAGCGATAAAGGTGTGTATGGTACCAATAGAAAAACCTATCATCAACAATATAATTGCTGGGACACGAACTCGAGGACTAATTAAAATTCCCCAGAAATCATCCCCTGTTTCTTGTTTGTTATTTTTCCATCTGGGAGGATTGGTTATAGGAATCACACAGATTAAACCTAAACCAGCTAGTAAACCGGAGAAAATAAATAATGGGGTGTAACCCGCTATGGCTTGTAAATATCCACCTAGCGCAGGGCCAACAGCTACCCCAATGGGATTGACTAAGCTCATATACCCAATAATTTCGCCACGACGGTCGTCCGGGGCTAAATCCGATACTAGTGCAATATAGGCTGTAGCAAATGCTGCAATGCTTATACCGTGAAAGGCTCTAATTAGCATCAATCCTACTAGGGATTTGACTGCTAAATAACCTAGGGGAGCAATTGTTGCTACTACCATACCAATTAGTAAAACTAGCTTTCTCCCCTGATGGTCTGCTAATTTTCCTACCTGGGGACGAAACGCTAATACTCCCACAGCAAAGCTACCCATAACCATACCAATTTGTTGCTTTGTTGACCCTAGAGACTCTATGTATAGTGGCAATGTGGGCAATAGAGACGCTAAAGCTGACCAAAACAATAAACCAGATGTAAAGATTACTACTAAGTTTTTTCTCAAGTCAGGATCTAAGCTGGGGGAATTTCTCACGCTGAACACTACCTAAATAAATAATAGTCATCTATTAAGTATATGTTAGGATGGGCGATCGCTCTAGATTATCTGAAGAATGTGAAGTTCAAGATGAAAGAAAGCAAAAAAGCCAAATGGAAAAATCCTAGAATGGTCATTTATGGTATTATTACCATGATCATTGTTAGTATTATGGGTTTGTTTTTGGGTCAGATAGCCAATGCAACCGTTAGAATCACGGACATAGAATTTCTTGGTGTAGCTACTTTACCCACGGGATATACCTTTCAAAATACTAAGGTAGGTGGACTCTCGGGAATTACTTATGATGTTGATAACGATCTCTACTATATTGTTTCCGATGACCGGGGACAAAAAGGACCACCTCGGTTCTATAACTTCAAGATTGACTTAAGCAAAGGGAAGATAGATCAAAGTAAAGCATTACCTGTAGGAGTCACTACTCTATTAGATGGAAAAAATCAAAAATTTGCCCTTGGGGGAATTGATCCCGAGGGTATTGCAGCGACAAAAAAAATCCACCGTCTTTATTTCTTCCGAGGGGGATGTCAGTGAATCAATTAATCCATCTATTCAGGAATTTTCTCTAGCTTCCGGGAACGCAATCAATAGTCTACCCATACCAGAGAAATTTTTACCCGATGGCAAAAATCAACGCGGTGTACGTAATAATTTAGCCTTTGAAAGTCTGACAATCACACCTAACAATCAAATGCTATTTACAGCTACAGAAAACGCCCTAGTTCAAGATGGTGAAGCTGCTAAACCTAACTTTGGTACTCCATGTCGAATCCTACAATATAACCTCAGTGATAATCAACCGCAAAAAGAATTTCTTTACCCAATGGAACCTGTTACACCCCTATTTAACTTCACAGGTAGATTTGATAGTGGACTGTCGGATTTAGTAGCTTTAGATAATAGAGGAAACTTTCTCAGTTTAGAAAGAACTTTCACTGGTTTGGGCTTTGCAGTTTCCCTGTTTGAAGTATCTTTAAATAATGCTGATGATATTCATAATATCCCCAATCTCTCAACTGTTGACATGAGCAAAATCAAACCAGTCGAGAAAAAATTACTTCTAGATTTGCAAACCTTACCCCTACCCTTGGATAATATAGAGGGATTAACTATCGGACCCAAATTATCCGATGGCAATATTTCTCTAATTTTGGTGAGTGATAACAACTTTAATAGACTACAAACCACCCAAATACTAGCATTCAAACTAAAAAGAGAATCCCCCTTAAAAAAACTACTACGTCAGTTGGGATTGACCTAGCGCCGAAAATTGAAAGGTAGTTGGAAAGTAATTGGAAATAGTTAAAACTTTTTCCAATTAATCACACCCCTAGGAAAGTTGATTTTTTAATTTCTCTAAAGCTGACCAACGTCTATCAACTGAACTTTCATTAACACCAGTAGCTATAATTCCCGGACAATTTGAGTTACACAACTGGCGTTGAGGAATAGCTAAGCACATCTGTTCATATAGCCATTCACCGGGATCAAAATAACCATCAGGTGCAATAGTTTCTACCAAATCCTCCATAGCAACTTCCCTTTCCAACGGTAAATCTTCTACCGGATCAGAATTAGTGTCAAACCAAATAATTTCTTTAGTCTTAATAGTCAACCTCTGATTATATTGTTGTAAACATCGGTTACAGCTACAAGTAATTATAGATTCTGCTTTACCAGAAACTTCCAAGTAATTACCATGGTGTTGCAAACGAACAACACCACGCACGGGTGTTAAAGTTTCCAGCTCCGGTAGGAATTCATCAACTTGAACCTCTTCTGTACACTGCGGAGCCTTAGTTAGTTGTGGCAGAAAAATAGCATCCATGATACTTATGAATACACTTCAATATTTACACCATTTTAGCTTGAATAATCAGGATTAGCTGGGGATGGAGTAGCTAAACGAATCACCAGATTGCGATTAGGTTCCCGACCACGACTAAAAGTTTCCAAATCTGGAAATTCTTTCAAGAAGCTGTGAACCTGTCGTCTCTCAGTGGAATTCAGAGATCTAATTTCCACCTCCCTTCCAGAAAAGCGCACTTCCTGAGCTGCAGTTTTCACCAAAGTACTGATTTCTGCTTGTCTTTGGACTCGATAACCATTAAACTCAATGGTGTAGGATATTTGTTCCTGTTCCTGGTGATGTAAGTTCAATACAGAATTAGCCAAGAACTGTATAGCATCTAAAACAGATCCGTTATTACCTAATAACACCCGTATTTGCTCAGGCATTAAATTAGAGTCATCAATTATCAACCAGTAGCTATTTGGTTCGGGGGAAGCTGTTTCTAAAGTTGGTGCAGCACCCAGTTGACTGTAAACATTAGTAGAGATTCCAGCTAACTGCAGCAATTGTTTTAACCACTGTTCACTGTGCTGCATAGAAATATCAGTCATAATTTGGGTTACTTAGGTTTTAGATTCTTTGTTATTGGGCTGTTTTTTCTTAGAACCTTTTGGTTCAAAGGGTAAGGTTTTGACTTCTACCGTTGCTGCTTGTTTTTCTTTTTCCTGAATTGCTACAATTTTTTGCAGTTCTTCTGGTAAAGGTTCCCGAGACAGAATATAGGTCTGGAGAGTTTGGAAAACATTACCAATTACCATGTACATAAGCACACCTGCAGGTAAAGGAAAGAACAAAAACATCCCAGAAAAAATCACAGGCGTGATTTTATTGACGGTTTCCTGTTGAGGGTTACCACCACTGGAGTTTTGCCCAGAGAGCATTTGGCTAAAATATAAGCTAATGCCAAAGAAAATAATCATACCCACGATGTCCCAGTGGATCTTGCCATCTGGATCAATTGCTCCTACCCTGCCCAACGCATCAATAAATAGAAATCCACTATTAGCAGCTAGTCCAGGGATTATGCCTTGAATTGTCACATCTCCTGGTTGCAAGGCTTCAACATTACCCTCGAGATCGATTTTGATGCGGTCTTCTCCCTTCATGATTTTCCATTCAGGAGTCAACTTTGTTTGAGGATATTCCACTAAGAGCGCATCAAACGGTTTGCCCTCCATAGTTTGATATTGAATCTTGGTTTTTTCCCCTACTGCTAATTTATTACCACCAGGAAGAATGGCCGTGATTTGGGTGTGCACACCATTGGCAACGTAAATGTTTTGAGGAGGGGTAGCAAAAGCCTGAGGTTGAATGCGTTCAATTTGTTCTGAGGGTAGAATTTGTAGGTTAACTGAGTAATTAGCACCCGCAAATGGCGAACCCCTAAGAGTAGCAAACAAAGCCAACAACACTGGCATTTGTAGCAGCAGTGGCAAACATCCAGCTAGGGGATTGCCAAATTCTTTTTGGACATTTACCATTTCCTCTTGCTGTTTTTGCGGATCATCTTTATAACGCTCTTTTATTTCTGCCATCCGCTTTTGCATCAAAGGTTGTACTATTCGCATGCGACGCATGCTGCGAATAGATCCAGCACTCAGAGGGTAGAGTGCGAACCGAATGATTAGTGTTAAAGCCACAATTGCCAGTCCATAGCTGGGGAAAACGCCATAGAAAAAGTCTATGATTGGCAACATGACATTGTTCGAGAGAAACCCAATACCAAAATCCATTATTCTCAATCCAACCCAAGGTAATGTAAATGTAAACTGAATCTAATTTATCCAAATTGTGATTTACTGGCGACTATCAGCAGGGACGGATAGCCGCACCTACAAGATAATAGGTAGATCAGGAGGGGTTAGAAGTATATTGAGGATTCTTAGCGGCAACCCTATCATTGATATGTTCATAAACCTCTCGAAAGTTGGGAATAGCCCTAATTTCCAAACGACTACCGTTTTTCAGGGTTAACACCATGTCACCCCATAGACCAACGCCACGGGGGACTTTCACCACCTTCACAACTTCTGAATAAATGATATCAGTGCGATTTTGTCCCATCCAACCACCCATCACAGCAACTCGCCGGTCAGTGATCTTAAAACGCAACCACAAAGCTCTAATAATCGCTCCAATGGTCAATGGCAAGCCAACTATGGTCAAGCCAATTAGTAGATTGAGAATTAAATCCCCAATGTGGGGACCACCTTCATAATAAACTTCCTCACGAATGCCCATTTATCACCTCAGCTTTTACCAACAACTGCTCTAATTCTCGCAGAAATTGTTGGCTTATGCACTCCCATTCTCCTGTCTTTGGCTTGACAATTACCACTAGTCGCCATCCTTTCGATAACTTTGGTAATAATTGGTACAAAACTCCCGTAATTTGTCTTTTGATACGGTTACGAACCACTGCTCTTTTGCTAACTTTAGTGCTAATGGAAATACCAATTTTAGTATTAGGTAAGTTTTCACAGGTGTTAGCAGGTGTAGTTATAGAGGAGGGGTGCAAAGCAACCTGAGTTGGAGACAGGGTTTTTAAAGCTCTCAGGGTGAAATGAGAGCTATGACACCGGACTCCTTCCCGGAAAACTGCCTGGAAGTCACCACGGGATTTTAGTCTGTATGCTTTTGGCAACGGCACAATAGGTTTGTGTTAGCTAGGTTCCTATTAAACGCTCAAACGATGACGACCTTTTTTTCTTCTGGTTCTAATTACGTTTCGACCAGTTGGGGTTTGCATTCTGGCGCGAAACCCAGAAGTTCTCTTTCTTTTGCGACAAGTTCCACCCAGTGTTCTTTGCATTGTTTTCTCCTCTTAGGCAATTTTATAAAAAGTCACAATCTCTTATCTTAGCACTTTACTCAAGATCAGAACATATTTTGCAGCCATTAGACTTAGGATATGCTAATGATCCAGGTTCCAAGATAGCGAGGAACTGGCACCCCACCAGGGGAGAGAACCTGACAGTTAAAATAGAACATCCCGCCAAAACTGGGGTTTTGCACATTTGAGAGGATTAGCTCCACCTTACTGCCAGCAGGCACGGGGTCTTGGGGCACTATCTCAATTACCCTTGTTTCTTTATTCCATTTCACTTCTTTTACATCTACACTTTTACCTTTAACTCGAACTTCTATTTCTTTAGTGTCGAAGCTACCTTTGTAGTATTCAGGATAGGTGATATTAAATTGAGATACTGGCAGTTTCATTTTATTAGCAGGCAGTCTTAGTCTATATCTGTCTGTGTTGTTAGTTTGTCCGCCAAAATCCAAGAAAAATGACAGCTGGTTTTCTGGTTTGACACCACTAAATAGTGTTAAGCCTGGTAGGCTTTGAGCTAGGGTGGTAGTGGAAATACCAGTTAACAGACAACTAGATAGGGCTAAAGCCGGGAGTAAACGCTTCATAATTTTAACCATTCGATGAGAAATTTGATTGGTATGACGTAGAAACTGGCATAAAGGTGCCAGCAATCATAAGCAACTTTTACGGACGTTAAGTTTTTTTTCGATTTTGGACACAGCTTTAATTAAGCCACTAGAATACCCTAAACAAATGAGAAAAACAATCTCAAGAACCTAGCCGCTTGTTTCCAACAACTCTAATATACTCAGTAATATGAATAAAAAAAATCCCTAAGATAATCTGAAAACTTACACACAAAACCTGACACATAGTATATATATCAAGTATACATCAAGTACAACAACTTGCTAATGTCCAGGATTATAGGTCCGTAGTTAGAGATTCCCTCTGGCATAGCACCAACGGTAATCCATGAAGGTTAAACCTGAAGCTAAAAAAGGATGTTAGGAAATATTGAGTATTGATCTTATTCGTTTTGAGGAGACTAAATGAAAATTGCAGTTGCTAAGGAAATAGAAGTAAGTGAACGGCGGGTGTCATTAGTTCCTGACATTGTAGCCAAATTGGTCAAACAGGGATTAGAGATCTCCGTAGAAACCGGTGCAGGAGAAAAAGCATACTTTAGTGATGCCGACTATGAAGCAGCAGGGGCAAAAATTATTACCGATGCTGCTGTATTGTGGGGTGAAGCTGACATACTGCTTAAGGTGAGTCCACCCCAGGAAAGGGAAGATGGCCGGGAGGAAATAGACCTGCTTAAACCAGGAGCAGTGTTACTTAGTTTTCTCAACCCCCTGGGTAATCCGGAAATAGCTCGGAAATTAGCACAACGACAAATCACTGCTTTAAGTATGGAACTAATACCCCGTACTACCAGGGCCCAAAGCATGGATGCCCTGTCTTCTCAGGCTTCCATAGCTGGCTATAAAACCGTATTATTAGCAGCAGCAGCACTGCCCAAGTACTTTCCCATGTTGACCACTGCAGCTGGTACTATTGCTCCTGCTAAAGTGTTTGTTATGGGTGCAGGAGTAGCTGGGTTACAAGCTATAGCTACTGCTCGTAGACTAGGTGCTTTAGTAGAGGCTTTTGATATACGCCCAGCAGTGAAGGAAGAGGTGCAAAGCTTAGGAGCGAAATTCGTAGAGATTAAATTAACAGAAGAAACCACAGCAGCAGGTGGTTACGCTAAGGAAATTTCTGAAGATAGCAAAAAACGCACCCAAGAGGTGGTTGCTGAACACGTCAAACACTCGGACATAGTGATTACAACAGCTCAAGTACCGGGTAGAAAAGCCCCTATCCTAGTCACGGAGGATATGGTGAAAGGAATGAAACCTGGCTCTGTGATTGTGGATTTAGCAGCGGAGCAGGGAGGAAATTGCGCTTGTACAGCACCCGGTAAGGATATAGTTTATCAGGGTGTGACTATTATTGGACCGATTAATCTGCCCTCGTCAATGCCTGTACACGCCAGTCAACTTTATGCTAAGAATGTTACTGCATTAATGCAGCTGGTCGTTAAAGATAAAGCCTTAAATGTTAACTTTGCAGACGATATTGTTGATGCTGCTTGTATTACCCACAATGGTGAAATTAGAAATCAACGCATTAAGGATGCGCTACAAGCTGTCCCAGTTTAATTTTTGAACAACCATTTTCGAACTAACAATCTGTGAAATCAATCTCAAATCACAATGACTGAAACACTGCTTGCGGCTTTGTCTGTACTTGTTTTGGCTTCTTTTATAGGTTTTGAAGTCATTAACAAAGTTCCTCCCACACTACATACTCCTTTAATGTCCGGTTCCAATGCCATTTCAGGAATTTCCGTAATTGGTGCGATTTTAGCAGCGGGGGAGAAAAACACCAGTTTATCGGTAATTCTCGGTTTGATTGCGGTCATATTGGCCATGGTTAACGTTGTCGGCGGTTTTTTGGTAACTGACAGAATGTTGCAGATGTTTAAGAAAAAGGAGGTTAAAGCATGACCAGTTTTATCCCTACCGGTATTCAGCTAACTTATTTACTGGCTGCATCCCTATTTATATTTGGCTTGAAAAAATTAGGCTCTCCTGCAACTGCACGCAATGGTAATGTTATTGCAGCAGTGGGAATGCTGTTAGCTGTAGTTGCTACTTTACTAGACCAAAAGGTTCTTAATTATGAGATGATATTGGTAGGTCTAGTCATTGGTTCCATTATTGGGGCTATTGCAGCTTATAAAGTGCAAATGACGGAAATGCCTCAAATGGTGGGTTTACTCAACGGTTTGGGTGGAGCTTCTTCCGCTCTTGTAGCTGTTGCTGAGTTTTGGCGTATTTTAGATGCTGGACAATCTATACCTTTGGATATTAATATATCCATGCTGTTAGATGTGTTAATCGGTGGTGTGACTTTTACTGGTAGTTTTCTAGCTTTTGCTAAATTGCAAGGTTTAGTTAGTGGTACGCCCATTACTTTTCCCCTGCAACAACCTGTGAATTTGTTGCTTTTAGGTACATATCTAGCGGGGAGCGCCTATTTAATTGTTTCTCCTGATAGTTTACCAGTATTTTTAGCCGTGGTGGCCGTTTCCCTCGTACTTGGAGTAATGTTCGTATTACCCATTGGCGGTGGAGACATGCCAGTAGTAATTTCTTTGCTAAACTCATTATCAGGTGTAGCAGCATCAGCAGCAGGCTTTGTGGTGATGAATAATATGTTGATCATTGCCGGTGCTTTAGTTGGTGCTTCTGGAATTATCCTGACGGAAATTATGTGTAAGGCCATGAACCGGTCTTTGTTCAGTGTTCTATTTAGTGCCTTTGGTTCTGTTTCTACTGTTAGTGGTGGAGCTACTACTGCTACTGGTAATCAAACTGTGCGGAGTATTGATCCTGAAGAAGGTGCTATGATGTTGGGTTATGCCCGTTCTGTGGTCATAGTACCGGGTTATGGTATGGCTGTAGCACAAGCTCAGCATAGCATTCGTGAGTTAGCAGATCAACTGGAGCGCATGGGTGTAGATGTTAAATACGCCATACATCCAGTAGCTGGCAGAATGCCAGGACACATGAATGTATTGTTAGCAGAAGCTAATGTGCCCTATACTCAGTTATATGATATGGAGGATATTAACCCCCAATTTGAACAAGCTGATGTAGCTTTAGTCATTGGTGCCAATGATGTGGTCAACCCTGCAGCTCGCAGTGATGCTAACAGTCCAATTTATGGAATGCCCATTTTAGAGGTTGATAGGGCTAGGCAAACTATTGTGATTAAGCGAGGTATGAGTACGGGTTTTGCCGGTGTAGACAATGAGTTGTTTTATAAGGAAAAAACAACCATGTTATTTGGTGGTGCCAAGGATATGGTGGCTAAGTTGGTCTCTGAGGTGAAGCAGCTTTAGAAACGTAGGGAATGGGAAATGGGGATCAATTTACGTTATGAGTCATTGGCGATCGCTTGTAGTTTGCCTAATTGTTAATGATATTTTTAAAAACAAGCTTCTCAATTAAAATACTAACTAACCCTAATCATGACCCAAAAACACAGTATTACCCTACTTCCTGGCGATGGTATTGGTCCTGAAATTATGGAAGTAGCAGTGGATGTACTAAAACTGGTTGGTAAGCAATTCAAGTTGAATTTTCAGTTTGAAACTGCTCTAATCGGTGGTGCGGCGATCGACGAAACCGGAGAACCTCTACCATCCCATACCCTGGAGACTTGTAGGCGCAGTGATGCAGTTTTATTGGCTGCCATAGGTGGTTATAAATGGGACTCTTTACCTGCAAATAAACGTCCTGAAGCAGGACTATTGGGATTGAGAGCTGGTTTAGAACTATTTGCCAATTTAAGACCTGCTAAAATACTACCTCAATTAATAGATGCTTCTACTCTCAAACCAGAAGTGGTAGAGGGTGTGGATATCATGGTGGTACGAGAACTCACGGGGGGGATTTATTTTGGCAAACCTAAAGGTATTTTTGCTACAGAAACAGGGGAAAGACGTGGTGTAAATACGATGGTTTACAGTGAATCAGAAATAGAAAGAATTGGCAGAGTTGCTTTTGAAACAGCACAAAAACGAAGTGGCAAACTTTGCTCAGTTGACAAAGCTAATGTGTTGGAAGTATCTCAGTTGTGGCGAGAGGGGATGAATAAATTGGCTCCGGAATACCCCCAAGTAGAGTTATCCCACTTATACGTAGATAATGCTGCCATGCAGTTAGTTCGGGCCCCTAAGCAGTTTGATACTATCGTCACTGGCAACCTTTTTGGTGATATTCTTTCCGATGCAGCAGCTATGCTAACTGGTAGTATAGGTATGTTGCCATCAGCTAGTTTAGGATCCTCCAGTCCAGGTGTATATGAACCTGTTCATGGTTCTGCTCCTGATATTGCAGGACAAGACAAAGCTAATCCTCTAGCACAAGTTCTAAGTGCGGCTATGATGTTACGCTATGGATTAAATCAGCCAGCAGCAGCGGACAGCATAGAAAATGCAGTGTTACAGGTTTTACAACAAGGCGATCGCACAGGAGATATTATGTCTCCAGGAATGAATCTTTTAGGGTGTCGAGCTATGGGTGACGCTTTAATGAACATTCTGGAAAAAAATAGTTAAATGGTCTATAAGTTAGATAGTCCAGGAGGAAAAAGTTAGCATTATTTGCTAATCTAACTCCATCTATTCCATCTATATAATAACCAAAGGGTTCCAGTGTACCTTTCACAACCAGATCTCAATAGTTTCAGTGTCCAACCCAACCAAACTGCTTTGATCGATCCCGCCGTGATTAAAGCTGCAGGACAAATTTATCAAACTTACTCTCAAGTCCATCCAGAAATTATCGGTCAAGTATCAGGGGTGGCGATTAGTCGCACAACCTATAGGGGTAAGGTCATTTTTACCCAGCAACCGATTCTTTTACCACAGGAGTGTTTTATACCTTTACAACAAATAGAGTCTTGTGTCTACTAAACCGGTAATTAGTGATTGATATCATGCTAAATTTAGTGCCTAGCAATATCATTGTTTTAGTACTGGGTGCATGCGTTGGTAGCTTCATCAATGTGGTGGTTTACAGACTACCCAGGGGATTGTCATTGCTGTGGCCTTCTTCCCATTGTCCTCATTGCTTGAATCCATTAAAGGTATATCATAACTTGCCCATTGTAGGTTGGCTATGGTTAAGAGGAAAATGCGCTGATTGTCAAAGTAAAATTTCCTACAGTTATCCCCTAGTAGAGTTGTTGACAGGAATAATATTTTTAATCGTATTTTGGGTGTTTCAGTTTTCATTGCTAACTATTGGCTATTGGGTTTTTTGTAGTTGGTTACTAGCTTTATCCCTAATAGACTGGGAAACAATGACCCTACCAGGTAGTCTAACAAAATCAGGACTAGTATTGGGTTTAATATTTCAAACCACCTTAGGTTATGTAGCACATAACACCTGGTCTAGTGCCATTGGGCAGTTAATTTGGGGAATAGGTGGTATGGTTTTAGGCCTATGGTTGTTTGACATCATTACCAGCTTGGGATTTTTGTTTTATGGCAAACCAGTTATGGGTGGTGGTGATGGTAAACTAGCAGCAATGATGGGTGCTTGGCTGGGTTGGCAATACTTATTAGTAGCTAGTTTTATAGCCTGCTTTTCTGGGGTGTTAATAGGTTGTGGGCAATTATTGTCTGTGATGGTCAAATAGAACAAAAAAATGCCCTTTGGACCGTTTTTAGCCTGGGGATCGGTGATTTCTATATTTGGTGGTGAGATCATCCTGGATCATTACCTGCGCTTTGTACTATCCCACTCTTGAGGTGAAATGTATGTGTTGTAATATAATTTAAAGGAGATGAGAAATGAAAGAAAACCTCATCAAAGCCCTTAATAAAAGTTCAACAAGCATAAGATAAAAATGGCAAACAACGAAGAATCCCGCGGTTTAAAGTCTTTATTAGATTGGTTTGCAAATCGTCGTAAATCCGGGAACACAAATTTGGATCGTCAGGAACGAGAAATTGCCGATGGATTGTGGCACAAATGTCCTGAATGCGGAGTTCTTTCCTATACGAAAGATCTCAAAGCTAATCAAATGGTTTGTTCAGAATGCGGTCATCATAATCGGGTCCATAGTGATGAACGCATTAGACAATTAATAGATGCCAATACCTGGACATCCATGGATGAAAACTTACGCCCCACAGATCCTTTGGGTTTTCGCGATCGCAAGCCCTATAGCGATCGCCTGCGAGAGACCCAGGAAAAAATCGGGTTAACGGATGCGGTGAAAACCGGATTAGGACAAATCAACAGTTTACCCATTGCCTTAGGAGTGATGGACTTCCGTTTTATGGGAGGGAGTATGGGTTCAGTGGTGGGGGAAAAACTAACCCGTTTAATAGAGCAAGCCACCCAAAGACGCTATCCCGTAGTAATAGTTTGTACATCTGGTGGTGCCAGAATGCAGGAGGGAATGTTATCTTTAATGCAAATGGCCAAAATTTCAGCTGCTCTCCAGCGACATCAGGATGCTCATTTACTATATATTCCCGTCTTGACCAATCCTACCACCGGTGGTGTTACTGCCAGTTTTGCCATGTTAGGGGATATAATTATTGCCGAACCCAAGGCCACCATTGGCTTTGCCGGGAGAAGGGTAATTGAACAAACCCTGCGGGAAAAACTCCCGGAAGACTTTCAGACCGCTGAGGATCTGCTAAAACACGGCTTTGTAGATGAAATTGTTCCGCGAACCCAGTTAAAACATACCCTAACCCAACTGATATCCTTACACCAACCCATGCCCATAGCAGTAAATATGGTTTTATTGGCTGGAACCTAAAATTAAAGTATAGCCACAACCCACCCATCCATCACCAGCTATAAATCAAAAATCTGAAATCTCAAATCCCCTAAATGGTAAACTGATTCATGCTGATGTTAATGATAGCGAGGAGATTTTACCTAAGCCTCCCTAGTTTAAACTAAAGAATCAAAGTTTTAGTACTAGATAAATATCCGTGTTTTGTCTGTGCTTGGAAAAACTACTCCTATCTTAAACTATCTTGATCATGACAAATTTCAAGGGGAAATATGTTTATAAGACTGATAAGCGTCTTTTTGGCCACTGTTTTGCTGTCGTTTCATCTGTTTATGGGTAGTGCAACCGCAGTAGAGTTAGATGAAGCGACGAGAACTGTCAAACTGAATGAAGCTGGTGATACAATAATTGTTAGCTCTAAGCAGTTACAACAAGGAAAAAGGCTATTTCAGGACACATGTGCTCAATGTCATGCTGGTGGTGTAACTAAAACCAACCAGAATGTGGGTCTGGAACCAGAAGCTTTGGCGGGTGCTGTCCCAGCACGTGACAACATTGAAGGATTGGTGGACTTTCTCAAGGAACCTAAAACTTACGATGGTGAAGAGGATATATCGGAAATACATCCTGGTCTCAAGAGCGCCGATATCTTTACGGAAATGAAAAACCTCACAGAGGATGATTTAAAAGAGATATCAGCCTACATTCTTATCCAACCCAAAGTCGTTGGTACTCGCTGGGGTGGTGGTAAAATATACTACTAAACATCTCTAGTTAGTAGATTTCTTTAATGGACACATTTTTGCTTTAAAATACTTTTAGTTCCTAGTCCTGATTTGCTAAGAGTATGGGGGTTTAACTTGATTAAACTCTCAGCTGCTCCACCAACTCTGGTCTAGGAATTATTTAATAAGTAGAACTAAAAAATAAAAGCGTTTATCCTTCCAGATGACTAAATCCATAAAAAATAACCTGGAAAATAAATTTTTATATGACAAGCTGTCATATTTGGTGTTAAATATAGATAACATGAGATTGGAAAAATAAAACTACATTTCGGGAGAGAATTATGAAACTAATCATGGCAAATTGGAAGCGTTTAACCTTGACTGTGCTAACTTTAGTTTTAGCCGTTAGCACTTTAGTCCTGTTTACCCCCACCGCATCAGCTGAAACCTATACCATTAAACTAGGTACTGACAAAGGACTCTTAAAATTTGAACCCAGTAAGTTAACAATTAAACCCGGGGACACAATCAAATGGGTTAACAATAAAGTTCCTCCCCATAACATTGTATTTGATCCCGTTAAAAACCCTGGTAAGGATAAAGCCTTAGCCAAATCCCTGTCCCATAGTAAATTATTGTTGAATACTCGTCAAAGTGTGACCACAACTTTTCCAGCGGATGCACCTGCTGGTGACTATACCTTTTACTGTGCTCCCCACCGTGGCGCTGGTATGGCGGGTAAAATAACTGTTGCCAGCTAAAAGATATAGCTTCAGTTTTTAAAAACGGTTAGAGAGTCGACTCTCTAATCTCAAAATAACGTAGTATACTGGGGTTAATCGTATTTAACCGAAAGATGAAATACCTAACCCCAGAACAAGTTTACAAACAATTTGGCTATCACCCTAAGACAACGGTAGAATGGGCTGACTTAGGGAAAATAGAATGTATCCAGAATGTATCCAGAATGTATCCGTTGGATAAAGAGCGGGTTCTTTACGCCCGTGTCAGCACAAAAACCCAGTTGTTAGACCTTGACACACAAATAGAATTTTTAGGCAAAACTTACCCAGGATACCGAGTCGTCAGGGATGTTGCTAGTGGTATGAACTGGAAGCGGAAAAACTTTACTTTCTTCGGGCTTACAAGAAAAAGATAGCCGAAGAGCAAAATATTCACGAAACAAATAGTAGTCAATATGAGTGGGGTATAATGGTATAATAATAAAAGACGTAGCAAACCAAGTCCATGAAACTCAAAGTTAAAAATCAGTTAACCGTTACGAGAATCGCTATTTTAGGGACTGAAAAACTAAATAACTGGAAATCTAACGAACTTGATTTGATTGCTTTGAGTTTGGGTAAACTACGCTCTGACTTGTGGAATGAGTTCGGGTCGTTGAAAGCCTGGGGCATTTCTAAATTTGAGATTGACAAACAGCTACGCACCTTAAAAGACAAATACCGGTTACCTGCTAAGTTATGGGAAGCAACTCTCTATGACGTAATTGATGATATTCATTATAGTAGAAACTGAAGCGGAAACGGGCATGGATAAGCCCCAGACTCTAGAACCTAAAAGCAAACTTACGAGTAAGGTCAATCAGAGAGCGAATTATAAGCAATTGACGTTGTTTGACCTTGTTTAACTACGTTATTTGTGTATCCCATTAACATATAATCAAATAGTGATTATTAGGAGGAAAATTTCTTGTCTAGACCTCTACCGTTATTAGTTTTAATTCTAGCGATCGCCCTATTTTTTAGCTTCACACTTATTATCGAACCAGTCTTATCAGCAGAAATAAGTAGAGGTCATGCAATTTTTAATGCCGAATGTGCTTCCTGCCATGTAGGGGGTGGTAACATACTTGTTCAAAATAAGACTCTACAAACATCAGCTATGAAAAAATACTTAGAAAACTATGATACTGACCCTATTGGAGGAATTGTGAATCAAATTCAGAATGGGAAAAGTGCCATGCCTGCTTTTAAAAACAAATTAACCAAAGAAGAAATTCTAGAGGTGGGTCTCTATGTTTTTCAAATGGCAGAAACAGGATGGTAGATTTAGTGGAGATCAAAACTATGATGTGATGACTCTCCACTAAATAAGCCATTTCAACTACCTACTTTGGGGTTGTTGGAGGGAGGTTTTCCGCATTTGAAGATGTTTTAGGACTGTTCTCACTGGTATTATTGACCAACTTGAAACGGAGTTGGAAAGGATAAGAACTAATGTTCTGTTCACCTTTAGGGGGATTGGCATTAAAAAACTCCCGGGTTTGAGATTGGAGTTGGGGAGACAACGATTGGTCTTGAAACTTAATATCCAAAACCTTGCCATCCGGATCCACAACCAAACGACCGAAAACCACACCTTCCATATCCTGGTTCTTCACAGGCACACTTTGTCGGATTGGGGACTGTTCTTTAGAGTTAGGGTATTCCTTAAGAGTGGTTTGTCTGAGTTTACTATAGGATTCCAACCTAGCTAGTATTTGTTGTTTTTTTCGAGTTCTAGCATCATTCTCTTGGGATGCGGGAGTTTGTACTTCCGGTTGGGAACTGGGCAGACTAGGCACTTGTTCCTGTGGCTTTGTAGAGTCTGGAACAACTGCAATGGGCCCACCTAACTGGTCTGCAGTGGCCAAAGGAGAAGATGGATTGGAACCAGTTCCATTTTGCTGTGAGTCAGAGGTAACTGAAGACTGGTTTTGACCTATTCCCCCAGTGTCTTGTGTGCTTGCAGTAGAGTCAATATCAATCTTAGTGGGGGAAGGATTATTTAAAGGCTCACTTGGTATTTCTGCGGTTATTTTGTTATCAACTTGTGGTAACTTACTAACCGTAGATTGATTTAGTCTAATTTGGTCATCTATATTATCGACAAAAGGAGATGCTGATGAAGAGCGGGAAGAAAATTTATTTTTGAAGCGTAAACCACTAGC
This sequence comes from Raphidiopsis brookii D9, assembly GCA_000175855.1. GTDB lineage: Bacteria > Cyanobacteriota > Cyanobacteriia > Cyanobacteriales > Nostocaceae > Raphidiopsis > Raphidiopsis brookii. Next base: position 91,742 of record ACYB01000046.1, on the reverse strand, counting down.
CTGGATATCCACACTAGTGGTGCGGATCCTTGGCAACGGTTGCCTTTGAGGCAATACAGAAAGATTGTAGTTAGAAGAAGACGTAGGGATAGGAGGTAAGAGGGGAGGGGGTAAAACTGGCTGAACAGGAGGTTCTAGGGGTTGTCCAGCAACACTCAAACCACCCAAGGGAATTTGGGATTGTAAGGCCAGTTGGGGGAGCTGGGCGGCTATTTGGGCTGAATGAGTAGACTGTGGCAGTCTATTTTGGTCAGCAGGACTCAGTTCCATTAGTCCCACAGCCTTCGTCGTATCAGTTCGTGCAGTCTGATTGTGATTGGAATCAATGGGCATTAATGGCACAATCAAGGCAATAGCCCCATGGATACCAAGAGAAGCTATGGCAGCTATTCCTGTAGGCTGGCCTAATATTTCTGGAATGCTTTTCAGGACGGAGACGTAAGACATAATCTGAATCGTTCACTCGACTTAGTTGCTGTCAGCTAGTTCCAGCAGGCGAAAGGCGGGCAACTAACATAACTTACTTGGGGTTTGCAGTCACAGCCATTTCTGCCATGCCCAACTAGAAACTTGATTTCTTAAATTATATTCCCATTTTTCAAATGTGGCTTCATCTATTCTACAAATAATAACTGTCCACCTCCACCTCCGGTAAAGTTTCTAAGGCTAAAACCCCAGACTGACTGGATCCAGAGAGCAGTTTTAACAGACTTGGTCGGGAATCATACAACAGATAAATAATGCGATCGCCCACTTCCCAAGTTTCATTCACCGATACTACCTGTAATCTTTCTTCTCTTTCCAGTAACAAAGGCACTAGTACGCCAGTGCGAATCTTTTCCTGAATATGCTGCTGTTGACTTTCAAATTCTTCTTCGTTTAAAGTTGTATTGCCCAATTTCACCCTACCACCACTCAAATACTCATTCCAGGTTTTTATTGGTAGGTCAGAAACAAAAGCCTGACTCACTCTACTATGAACTGAAACATTACCATGAGAATCTCTGGGGAATATGGCTAAAACTCGGGGTGGATTGAACTCTTCAGCTGCTCGTTGCGCCAAAACAAAATTCACCTCTCTATTGTTAGTCATTGCTATAAATGTACCGATTTTAGCAATACCCGCATTTTCCAAAACCTGAGCATCTAAAGCACTGTTCACAAGCACGGGCAAATTTTGAGCCTCTGCCTGAGCTAAATATTCTGAATCAGTATCAATTATTACTACTTTCTCTCCCCTTTCCTGGAAAAAGCGAGCAATCAGCAAACTGAGGGGATTACAGCCAACTATCAAGGCTCCTGTTAAATTTTCTGAAGTAATTCCTAGGCATTTCACCAGCCATGAAGCTGTTAAGCCCTGACAAAAAACAGTCATAATAATAGTCAGAAATACTAAAGCCTTAATGGCATCTCCACCATTAATCCCATGTTGAGTTAGGGAAATGGCAAATAATGAAGCTACAGAGGCGGAAACTATTCCCCTGGGAGCAACCCAACTTAAAAACAACTTTTGCCGCCAATTCAGACCACTATTCCAAGTACACAAAAGAATATTGATTGGACGCACTACAAACATTAATACCAGGACAGTAAATAAACTGCCCCAACCCAGGGCAAAAACACTAGCAATAGATAAATCCGCCGCCAATAAAATAAACAGTACGGAAACGCCCAGAATTGTTAGTTGATTTTTAAAGCTGCGTAATAAGCGCTCTTCGGGAACGGATGAGTTAGCAAATACCGCACCCGCTACAACTGTGGTCATCACCCCAGATTCGCTGCGGATGGCTTGCGCCATGGTAAACAGGCCCCATAGCAATGCTAAAACTACTAGATTTTTCAGTTCAAAGGACAGGAAGTTGGCACGTTTGAAGACCATGCTCATTACTAAACCACCTAGAACTCCAATAATCCCTCCCACACCCAGTCGCATTATTAGACCCATAACTGCTCCCATGGGATCCGGATCGCCATTAACAATAGTATCCAGTACCACATATGCCAAAATTGCCCCCACAGGATCAATTAAAACCCCTTCTCCTTCTAGTAGTGTAGCAACCTGCTTATCTACATTAATTTGTTTGACTAATGGTCCAATAACAGTCGGTCCAGTAACTACAACTATGGAGGCGTAAAGAAAGGCTAGGTTCCAAGGAAATTCTCCCAGCCAATGGGCCGCCATACTCCCACCCAGCAAGGTAATTAAGGTCCCCAGGGTCACTAACAGTTGCAAACTCACGGAAACCCTACCCACCTCCCGGAAGTCCAATTTCAGTCCACCTTCAAATAAGATGATTGCCGTTGCTAGGGAGACAATCACTTCTAATCCGATACCTAATAATTGGGGATGTAATATTCCTACACCATCATTACCCAGGATGATGCCCAATAGGAGCAGTAGAACAATGCTGGGCAGACGAAAGTGTGCGGCCATAACTTGGGCGCCAATGCCTGCCAAGACCGTGAACACCATCTGTAAAGTGACTTGAAAAGATGTTTCCATGTTATAGATTTTGAGTTATTAATCTCAAGATCCTTTAATTAACCTCTTCAACAATTACAAGTGTAAGTTTACAAGTCTAAATAACATTCCCGTCATGACGAATTTGAGGGCGTTTTTTCTACTTGGCTCTTTATATTACATGTTTTTTCCGGATTTAGCCACCCTATTATCTCGGAAATGTGAGGAAATATTGGATTGAAAGATCTCCTGCAGTTATAAAGGTTTACTTCTTACCCGAAAAAGTTCGAGAAAAAAATTTTCTGGAACTAGTTGACATTCCCGAAATAATAGGGTAGGTTAATAAGAGTGAAGTCCAGCGCCCCCATCGTCTAGAGGCCTAGGACATCTCCCTTTCACGGAGGTAACGGGGATTCGAATTCCCCTGGGGGTACTTGTTAATTTAATCTGCTATGGTATGATTGTGCCTACAATGTCTTCGAAATTACTATGAAAATTTTGGTCACCGGTGCTGCAGGATTCATTGGCTTTCATTTAACTAACTACTTGTTGCGTCAAGGCGAGACTGTAATAGGGATAGACAACTTGAATAACTACTACGATGTTTCCCTGAAACAGGCTCGATTAGAACAATTACAGCCCAATAAACTCTTTACCTTTGCTCATGTGGAATTGGCCGATCAGCAAGGGATCGACAAATTGTTTACAGAGCATGAATTTGACGCGGTTGTGAATCTAGCAGCTCAAGCGGGAGTGAGATACTCTCTGAAAAACCCCCATGCCTATATTAACAGTAATATTGTCGGGTTTACCAACATTTTAGAGTCCTGTCGTCACCATCAAGTTAAACACTTAGTATTTGCTTCCTCCAGCTCTGTCTATGGAGCTAATACTAAAGTTCCGTTTTCTACCCATGACAATGTAGATCATCCCATTAGTTTATATGCTGCTACCAAAAAAGCTAATGAGTTAATGGCGCATACTTACAGTCACCTTTATGGATTACCTACCACGGGACTGCGTTTTTTCACCGTTTATGGTCCTTGGGGAAGACCAGATATGGCTTTATTTCTCTTCACTAAGGCTATCCTCTCAGGAGAACCTATAGAAGTTTTCAATTATGGTAAAATGAAGCGGGATTTTACATATATTGACGACATTGTTGAAGGTATAGTAAGAGTCATAACTAGTATCCCCCAAGGTAATACTAGTTGGTCTGGTGACGATCCTAATCCTGGTAGTAGTAAAGCACCTTATAAGATATATAATATTGGCAATAATAACCCTGTAGAGTTATCTCGATTTATTGAAGTTATAGAGGAGTGCTTGGGTATAAAAGCGAAAAAGAATATGTTGCCTTTGCAACCAGGTGATGTGACCATGACGTACGCAGATGTTGACGATTTAATTCAAGACGTTGGCTTTAAGCCTGCTACCCCCATTGAAGTTGGGGTGAAGCGGTTTGTAGAATGGTACAGGGATTATTACCAAGTTTGATTTGGAAGCTGATCCAAAAATTAATCTAGCTATTGGTTTTTAAAGGTTTATCCTGCTCATAAATCAACCCTTGTTGACTGGATAAAGCCATCTCAGCTTTTTGTAATTCCGAACCCAAATACATAGCGTGATCAACTTGTAATCCGGGGGAACTGAATATTATTTCTCTAGAAAGTTGAACTGCGGATTTACCAGAATAACAATTAATGACCTCCCCTGAATTAGGGGTGGTATGCTCCACTATAATATTACCATCCTGGATATAAATAATAAAGTTTCCTGCAGGGTCAAAATAATCCTTTTCCTGGAACATTTTCCGGTAGTGGGAAGCAATCACATTTTCTGCACTTTCCCAACATTCATCATAAATATGGGCACTTTGACTAATAGTAATTAAGGGACCAAGCTGCAACTGACCAAAAAAGTCTTGATTTGTTTTATTATCAACCCCATTATGAACTCTATCATAAATGTACTTTTGTAAAGCTCTTAATCCCATAGCATTTGCTGGCCAAGCAGAAAACATATCATTGCTGCGGAATGTTGCTGTTAAAGATAATTGATTATCCATTATTCTCACCCAAATATGATTTAAACAAGGTGGACTATCATGATGATCCTGCTCTGGATCCCATAGAGACATTACTGCTCTAGCAGAATCAAAATCATTAGTTAATTTATCAATTACTTGCTGAATCTGGTCTTTACCAAACCAAGAACGTAGTCTTTTTCCATAAGTATATTTGACACCTTCTTGTTCAGGTGCATCATCTAAAACCTGGGAAATATATTCTGGTAAATAGCTTCTGTCTATTGGTAGGTAATTAGGGTCAGGAAAATAAAAGTCTTCAGGTTCATCGGTAATAATTGCCATTAAATCAATTAATTCTTGCCATTTACTATCATAAGCACTGGGTCTGATTTTTCCCGTTGTTTTAATCCGATGAATGATTTTTACCCAAGTTTCAGCTATGGTTTTACCTTCTATTCTATGTCCATAAATTACTCCTGGTAAAATTGGGGTTTCAAATTTAGACATGGAGAATTCTAGTGCCATTCCCCAGGGAGGAAGAATTGGTTTTTGTGCATAGGATTGAATTTTTTCGATAGCTACAGAAATTGATTTTGCCGTTACAACCTCCATACTATGACGCAGTTTTTCCAAAGCCTTAATATCAACTTCAATGTCTATGTATCCAGGAATAGGAGAGCAAATTACCCAGGATCTGCGACCACTATCACTAAAATTTTCTTCCACACCATGGGCAAAAAAATCTAGTAAACATTCTATAGCACCAGCATTTTTATCTTCTTTAGTAGCATTTATAACTATTAAATAGTGCACATGGGGATTTAACAACAAGTTGCGAACTAATATATTTATCCCCCTAGTCGGTGAGTACAATTGTCCAATGACTGCATACTCGGATGGTTGTAGACGTTTACATAGAGCTTCTTTTACGGTCCAACCAGTTACTACTACTGTGTTTCCATTACCGTAAATCAATTGATTGCTTTTATACTTTGCAATATAATTAAATCTATCCGTTCTAACTTCTGGTGTCATATAAACAGATCAATGATGAATTTCCAAGTTGAGAATATATCGACCCAACTGCAACTTTTGCGACCACAATTCATAGTCAATCCGTAAATTTTCTGGCAAAATTTTTCCAGTTAATTTTAGGTTAGTGGTAAAATTACGTAAACGAATTGGTTGACATGGTTGTAACGATTCAACAGGTAGCCAATAACGACTCATTCCATAAACCCCTTTCTCCCAAAAATGCCTGTAACTAATTTGAGTACTACCCTGCATGGTCATGGTAATTCGGTAGGGTGAAATCTCTACCCATAAAATTCTAGGACTGGGAGGGGTCTCCAAATGTTTGTGGATCGGAGCGATCGCATTTTCCGTAGTGGATATATTGCCCGCTTCACAACTAATTAAGGGTGGTGCTGTTAGAAGTAAGTGAAACCTCTCAGTGTCTTTTTGATATAGGGTAGCAGGAGTTTCCACAACTGACCAAACTGGTAAATCGGTGGAAATAATAGATAAACAAACGGGTTTTTGGTGATGAGTGAGCATGATTAATAATTTTTGCAAGTAGTTAGTTGGATAAATAAACTATTTAAAATAACTATATGAGTTTAATACCATAGAATCAAGTTTAATGTAGTCAGCGTAAATTGGGTCAAGATTTGATGGGTAAGTTCAAGATTACTAGGCATTAAGGATGTTTTGTCAGAAACCTGGATACTAGGAGTGCTAAAAAGCGGTAGGATATTGGGGAGGAATTTACCAGTGACAGCAACAGAAGCGACTGAAAAATTCCCACCTATTCCAAAGCTAGTGTACTCTAATGTCAGCTGATATTATAACTTTAGAAACTCGAGAAACTGGTTCTCATAACTTAATTATTCACAGATCTGATTCCGATTTGTCTCTACAAGGTCGCATTCAAGTTCCCGGTGATAAGTCTATTTCTCATCGCGCTTTGATGTTGGGAGCTATTGCTGAGGGAGAAACAGAAATTCAAGGACTGCTACTGGGTGAGGATCCCCGCAGCACTGCTAGCTGTTTTCGTTCTCTGGGGGCAGAAATTTCTGATTTAAACACCCAGTTGGTGCGGGTTCAGGGTATTGGTCTAGGGAATTTCCAAGAACCTGTCGATGTTTTAAATGCGGGCAACTCGGGCACGACTATTCGCCTAATGTTGGGTTTGTTAGCTTCCCATCCTGGCATATTTTTCGCTGTCACTGGTGATGATTCCTTGCGATCGCGTCCCATGTCCCGCGTGGTCAAGCCTTTACAACAAATGTCAGCTCAAATCTGGGGTAGAAAGGGTAATACTTTAGCACCTTTAGCTATTCAAGGGCAATCTCTTAAACCCATCCATTATCACTCCCCCATTGCTTCAGCTCAGGTCAAATCTTGTATTCTTCTTGCTGGTTTGAACACGGAAGGAAAAACCACCGTAACAGAGCCAGCTTTATCTCGAGATCACAGTGAACGAATGTTAAAAGCTTTTGGAGCAGATTTAACCATAGACCCAGGGAGTAATAGTGTGACTATTACGGGTAATGCTAAACTTTATGGTCAGAAGGTAATTGTTCCTGGTGATATCAGCTCTGCTGCTTTTTGGTTGGTTGCTGGATCTATTGTTCCTGGATCTGATTTAGTGGTGGAAAATGTGGGGGTCAATCCTACCCGCACGGGAATTCTAGAAGCTTTGACTGTTATGGGAGCAAATATCCAATTAGAAAATCAGCGGGAAGTCGCAGGAGAACCTGTTGCGGATTTGCATGTGCGCTCTAGTCAACTACAAAGCTGTACCATTGCTGGCGATATTATACCTAGACTAATTGATGAGATTCCTATCCTATCCGTTGCCGCTTCCTTTGCTAAGGGAACAACTATAATCAGAGATGCAGCAGAATTACGAGTCAAGGAGAGCGATCGCATTACTGTAATGGCACAACAGTTGAATAAAATGGGTGCCAGGGTCACTGAGTTAGCTGATGGTATGGAAATTACTGGTGGTGCTAGTTTAGTGGGGACCCAGGTGGATAGTTATGCAGATCATAGAATAGGCATGAGTTTGGCGATCGCAGCTTTAAATGCTATTGGTACTACTACCATTCATCGTGCTGAAGCAGCAGCCATTTCCTATCCTAATTTTACCAGCACATTAGTAGAAGTTTGTGGGTTGAGAAAATCGCAATAACTATGAATAATCAACCATGGAATTATCAATTTTCCCGAATGAGTGGAGTGCAATCCCCAGTGATTCCCTTAGTGGGGGAGTTGATTAAAAACAGTTTACGAGTTGCATACGGTGTTTTGAAACCGGAAACAGCAGCACCAACCATAGAAAGATTAGTTACCGGATTGCAGGTTATATTAGGCTGAGTTTATTGCTATGCAGAAAGGCCTCTACTTCCTGTGCGGTTGGTTGAGATGCGATCGCTCCTAGGTTGATAGTAGTCAGGGCACCTACTGCACTGGCATAGGTAATAACTGATTTGGCAATTTGCGGATCGCTTAAAGCTTGAATCCCATACTGGTTTAACTGATGAACAAACCCAGCCAAAAAACTATCTCCCGCACCAGTGGTATCCACCACAGGTACGGAAAAAGCTGGTAGTTTGCCCTCGTTTTCCGCCAAACAATAGGAACAACCATTTTCTCCATCTGTCACTAAAACCCCTTCTAAAGAGTTGAGTCTATAAGTAATTGCACCGGCATCACTAGTATTAAATAGCCACTCGCCCTCTTCTTTAGTCAGCTTGATAAAATCACAATTGGGTAATATTTGGTGAATCTTCTGCTTTGCTAACTCACTGTCCTGCCAAAACACAGGTCGCCAATTCACATCCAAAACAATCTTTAGGTCATACCGTTCCGCTAGTTGTAAAGCTTGATGAGTAGCAGCTTCACTTTCGGGGTAGGCCAATTCCAATGTTCCCAAGACTAAAAAATCCGCTTCGTTAAACAACTCCTTGGGTAAATCACTGGCCTTTAAGCAGGTGTCAGCAAAATCGCTAGTGTGATATTTACCAAATCCAGCAAAAGTGCGATCGCCATTCAAATCTCTAACCACATAAACTTCACGGGTAGGAGCTGTAGGATGGCGTTGAACACCTCTAGTATCCACACCCACATCTCCCAGGAGTTTTACCAGGGTGTCACCAGGATCATCCTGTCCTACAGCACCGATAAATCCTGCTTTCGTTCCCAGTTTAACCAAAGCACAGGCCACATTAGCAGGAGCCCCCCCCGGGTAAGGAGTCCAGGAGTTCACTTCTTCTAATTTTAGACCTATTTGATCAGCTAGACAATCAAATAAAATTTCGCCAAGACACAAAACACTGGAATTATTCATCTGACTTTAGATAAATGACCTAGTTGGGAGTCTGTAGGAATGGATTCAAAAACAATAGAGTTGACTATTTTTAGTCTGTTCAATATGATTAAACAAGTCTAAATTATATCTTAAATTTATCCCATCTTTCAGAATATTTGGTGCAATAATATAACAAATTTGTCTATTTTTAACTACCAACAGAGTTAATCTTTGGAATACTAACGGAGAAATATATAAATCATGGCTACTAGTGAGTCTCAGTCGTCTGTTACTCTCTCAGATAGAGAAATGCAAATCATCGACTTGGTGGCCGCAGGCTTAACTAACCAAGAGATTGCAGCAAAGTTGGAAATTAGTAAACGTACGGTTGATAACCACATTAGCAATATCTTGACCAAAACCAGGACAGACAACCGAGTAGCTTTAGTACGTTGGGCTTTGCAGTGGGGAAAAGTGTGCTTAAATGATATTAACTGTTGTACACTACCTAACCATAATATCTCAGATGGTTCACAGGATTCAAATATAAGCTAATTGATTTAACAAACTAACATCTGTTTGCTCTATCAAAAATCTGCCTATAAATCCAAAGGAGCATTTTAGCACGAACGGTTCAATGGCGTAAAGGCGTAAATAGTTCTTCAATTCTGGGGACATCTATAAAAATGAAAATGAGAAAACTTTACTTTTTATTACCAGGAACAAATGGTAAGTTCGCCTGTGGGGGTCTTTGGGCTGAGTTAAAAACCATTAATTTAGTCCGCAACATCTGTAATGCAGAAGTTGTCACCTATCGACAACGGGAAAAAAACCTACTGTTTTTGGATGATCTCCTCCCAGACCAAAATTTGCAGGATGTGATTTTTGTGGTTAGCTGGGGATTTGACATTCCTAAATTGGTACGTAAACTGCAAAAATACAATGTGGTCTATCATGCTCACAGTGCTGGGTATAAATTTTATCTGCCATCTCCCATACCTATTATTGCAGTTAGTCGCAATACTATGGGATACTGGGGACAAAAAGCACCCAATAATTTAATTTATTACTTACCTAATCAAATTTCTGACGAGTTTACTAATCTTCATTTAGACAGGGATATTGATGTCCTAGTCCAGTCTCGCAAGTCGTCAGAATATCTACTCTGGCAATTAATTCCCGCACTTCAACAAAAATGTCGGGTTTTAGTGGTGGATTCTTATGTTCCAGACTTACCAGGACTATTCAATAGGTCGAAGATTTACCTTTATGACTCTGCGGAATACTGGGCCCAACAGTCTGTTAGTGAAGGCTTTGGGTTACAGCCTATGGAAGCTTTGGCGTGTGGTTGTCAGGTTTTTTCTAGTATTAACGGTGGTCTTTCAGATTATTTGGATCCCGCATTTAATTGCCATAAAATAGCTGGTTATTCTCTTGAGTATGATTTACAACGCATTATAAAAGTATTGGATTCCCCAGTTCATTTAACTTTGTCTAATCAAGTTTTATCTGAGTATCGAGCTGAAAGCATCACAGCACGACTTTCAGTAATCCTATCGGAAATTAACCACTTTTTTGACCATCAAAGCCATCAATTATCTACTATTCCCCAACTTACTAAATTCCGATTGGCAACTTTATTGATGAAAAGGGTCTATGGCAAATTTATCCATCGGTACTTTAATTTGCCTAAATACAAATAGTTGTATTTATTTAAATCTATAGGCAATGCTAAATAACTATTTCTAGTTTTGAACTATTAACTCTTGATTAGATGTTTCCTCCAGTTGAGTAGAATGTCATCGTTTCCCAGTAAAATCATCCCCGAACCGGGGGTAAATGTTATAAATCGATGACATTTGATCCCCAAAGACCTGATAAATAGGTAAAATGTAGGTAAAATGAGTAAAAACCCATTCCATACCCCTTGATCAATAGGCATAATTACCTGTTAATATTTCATCAGGAAAAACACACCGCCCGATCCCAAAATTGGAAGGTATGTAAACAAAATTAAAAAAACAATAAAAACGCTTATACACTGGGCAAAACCAGAAGTCAGGAATGAAAATTCATCTGGAATGGGTAACATTTTATGAACTTTCCTATAATCAGGGGAAGCAATTTGCCCTACAAACTACTGGAGGCTAAAGCCAATGGCAAAAGAACGCCCACCTATGGAGGAGATGACCCTCAGGCAACTACGTAAAGTTGCTAGTGAGTATGGTGTATCTCGGTACAGCAGAATGCGTAAATCTCAACTGCTGGCATCAATTCAAGAAGTGCAAACTCGCAAATTTTCGATTAGTCCATCTCGGTCGCTGGAGGCGCAGGAAAACGTGGAAGCAACAAAATTTGAACTAGGTCAAGAGGATCGTAATGGTGGTTCTTTGTCTGACGCGGACGCTGGACTAGGAGATTTACCAAGTGGTTATGGTGACAGTCGCATCGTACTTTTGCCCCGAGATCCACAATGGGCTTACACCTACTGGGATATACCCAATGAGCATAAGCAAGAGTTACGTCGTCAAGGTGGACAACAATTAGCTCTACGGATTTATGATGTCACCGATGTTGATTTAGATCATCAAAGTCCTCATAGTATTCAAGAATATCCTGCAGACGAATTGGCTAGGGAATGGTACTTACCTATTCCTGTGAGCGATCGCGATTACGTTATAGATATTGGCTATCGTACTCCCGATGGTCGCTGGTTGGTGCTAGCACGTTCTGCGAGGGTTCATATTCCTCCTGTATATCCCTCGGATTGGATTGAAGATGTGTTCATCACCGTGGATTTTGAGGAAGACCTGCGTGGTAAGACCAAGTATGAATTAATACCTCCTGCTAAGAAGGCACCGGTTAAACCTACTGGTACTGGTGATAGAATTCACCAAGGAGTCTTTGATTTAGCAGAATCAGGGGAAGCACAAAGAGTTGCTGGTTCCCTGTTTGGCTCTATGCAGCACGTACCTGGATCCGTACGCCCAGAACAGGCTATAAGTTCTTATGTTTTTCCATCTGGTGTTGGTATGTGGGCGGTGCCCACTGCATCTGGCATTAATATGTCCGGTGTTGGCATGTCTGGTGTTGGATTCTCTGGTTCCGCAATACCTGTACGTCCTCGACAATTCTGGTTGGTTGCGGATGCGGAACTAATTGTCTATGGTGCGACTGAACCGGATGCTACGGTGACCATTGGTGGTCGTCCAATTAAACTTAATCCAGATGGTACCTTCCGGTTCCAGATGTCCTTCCAAGATGGTTTGATTGACTACCCAATTTTGGCTGTTGCTGCTGATGGTGAGCAAACCCGCTCCATTCACATGAAGTTTGAACGGGAAACACCTTCTCGCCATACTAATACCAAAGAAGAAGCTGTTTTGGAATGGCTTTCTTAGGTATTGAATTTTACATTACGTCATAACTGCAATTTCTCTCCCGCTATATAGCGGGGGTTTTTCCTACTTCTGGTGTTTTTCATAAGCGGAAACTATCCTTTGCACCAGGGGATGACGCACCACATCCTTTTGGGTAAACTCACAAAATGCAATACCGTCAACATGTTTTAAAATTTGTAAGGCCACGGTCAAACCTGAGTCTTGATTGAGGGGTAAATCAGTTTGGGTGAGATCACCGGTGATGACCATACGGGAACCGAAGCCTAAGCGGGTCAGCACCATTTTCATTTGGGAAGGTGTAGTATTTTGGGCTTCGTCAACAATGATAAAGGCATTATTTAAAGTACGTCCCCGCATATACGCTAAAGGTGCCACCTCGATGATTCCCCGTTCCATCAAGTTGGGTACTTTTTCAGGGTCAATAAACTCATTAATAGCGTCATAAAGTGGACGCAGGTAGGGGTTAACCTTTTGCTGCAAGTCCCCAGGTAAAAATCCTAGTCTTTCCCCAGCTTCCACTGCAGGACGTGTCAAGATCAATCTTTCAAACTGATTAGATAGGAGTTCTTGTACAGCAACCACAACAGCAAGATAGGTTTTACCCGTGCCCGCAGGACCAACACCAAATGTTAGATCCCGTTTGCGAATGGCTTCAATATATTGTCGTTGACGAAAAGTTTTAGCGCGAACCTCCTGACCGCGACGACTCTTAGCCAGAATATCCCGTTGCAAATCCTGCAGTTCCCCCTGGCGATCGCCCTCTATTGCTTGACGTGCTGTCAAAATATCCGCACTGGCAATATTATTCCCTGTACTCCAAAGATCTTCTAGGGATTGGACTATTTTCACTGCTAGATCCACATGTTGTTCCTTACCGGAAACTAGAAGTTCTTGTCCCCTGAGAACCAAATTAGCTCCTGTTTGTTGGGACAGAAATTTTAGATTTGCTTCCCCATATCCTGCTAGAGCGATCGCGCTGGGAATATTAGGCAACCCAATTATAACCGTACCTGCCATATTTGTAAAATTCGTGGAACATACATCCTTAACCTCATTAAAGAAGTTAAGGATCCCAGTATGAGGTTGTTGATAATTTAACGACGGAAACGGGGTTTAGAAAAAGATCCGGGGGTATTTCGTGATTTGGGTGGGAATATTTTTTCTTCCTCATCACTTCCATCTGGACCATGGGAATTATTGCCGTAAATGTCCAGATATACCGATTGACCCGCTAATTCTGCTGCTGCTGTAACTACAGTCCGAATTGCCTGAATATTGCGTCCTCCTCGACCAAAAACCTTGCCTTTGTCCGTGGGGTCAAAAGCAATACGAATCCAAGCCCGTTTTAGGGCATTGGACATTTCACAGTCGATTCTTAAAGACCCTGGAGAGTCCAAAAATGGTTCCACAAGAAATCTCACCAGTCCCGTATAGTTAGGACTGGTTGTTGATAATTTTGTCTCTAGCTTATGATGATGTGGCGTTGGCACTGACTTGTTCAAAAACATTAGCTTTTACTAAAATGCGACGAACTGTGTCCGTAGGCTGAGCACCTTGTTGTAGACGCCTTACAATACCAGGAACATCGAGACGCACTTCATCAGTTCTGGGGTTGTAAAATCCTAGTTCTTCTAAAGGACGACCATCACGACGAGATAGGTCGTTAATGGCAATAATACGGTAGCTTGCTTCTCGCTTTTTACCAAGTCGCTTTAAGCGCAATTTGATCATGTTGAGAGTTTATTCTCCTGTTAATTTATCATTGGTCATTTTTTGGGCATTAAACCCCAACTATAGCATAGCCATCAAGCAATAGGGAAAAAAATAGGAAAAGCTATAGAGTACCAAATCCTTTTTTCTTTTTTTCCTTCTTTTTCTTGGTGGTAGGTGGTGCACCCCCAGGATAACCCCGCCAACCCGGACCAGGACCATTTCCTGCTGCTAGGGGGTTACCCCCACCAAACATACCTGGCGGAAAATTACCCTGTCCCATTTGCTGCATTAGCGATCGCATCTTTTGAAAGTCTGATACTAATTTACTCACATCCGATTCTTTGTAACCAGAACCAGAAGCAATTCGCTTGCGTCTACTAGGAGAGCTGGCCAACAAATCTGGGTCTTTACGCTCTTTCTTGGTCATAGAATTAATCATAGACTCACAGCGTTTTAGTTGGGTTTCTCCTTTTTTTAACTGCTCATCAGAAATCTTATTCATTCCCGGGATTAATTTCATCATCCCACCTAAGGAACCCATATTTTTCATGAGGCGCAGCTGTTTGAGGAAGTCGGTAAAATCAAACTTGGCCGAGAGAATTTTCTCCTGCATTTTCTCAGCATCAGCTAGATCAATTTCCTCCTGTGCTTTTTCCACCAAGGTCAGAACATCACCCATGCCCAAAATGCGAGATGCCATCCGATCAGGATAAAATGGCTGTAAGGCTTCAACCTTTTCTCCCACACCGATAAATTTAATTGGGGCCCCGGAAATTTGCCGCACTGATAAAGCTGCACCACCTCGACTATCACCATCCATTTTAGTTAAAATAGCACCGGTAATTCCAATCTGTTCATGAAAGGTGCGGGTTAGATTAGCTGCTTCCTGTCCCGTCATGGCATCCACAACTAATAGGGTCTCATCAGGTTCAATAGTTGATTTGATCCTGGATAATTCCGCCATCATGTCCTGGTCTATTTGTAACCTTCCAGCTGTATCAACAATTACTGTGTTGATACCTTCATTCCTGGCTCTTTCCACTCCTTGACGAGCTATTTCAACTGGGTCAGCATCACTACCCATTTCAAAAACAGGTACGTCAACTTGCTTACCCAGTGTGACCAATTGATCAATAGCTGCGGGACGATATACATCCGTAGCTACCAACAAACAACTGCGATTAGTTTTTCTTAAATGGAGAGCTAACTTAGCAGTGGCGGTAGTTTTCCCCGTACCCTGTAAACCGGCCATGAGGATAACGGTGGTTTTGTCTTGTGCTTGTGCTAGAGGTACATTTTCTTCTCCCATGACCTGCACTAGTTCATCATAAACAATTTTGATAAACTGCTGGTCAGGTCGTACTCCAGATATTACCTCTGCTCCCTGGGCCTTGTTTTCAACATCGACAATAAAATCCTTGACTACCTGTAAGTTAACATCTGCTTCTAACAAGGCACGACGCACTTCTCGCAAGGCATCTTGAATGTTAGTTTGGGAGATCTTGTCTTGTCCCCGGAGTTTTTTCCAGGCAGCTTCTAAGCGGTCAGATAGTGCATCAAACATCTGGTCAAATATGAATTTACATTATATATCATTGTATATAATTTATGACAGTCAAACTTGATTTGAGAACCTAGCCCCCTTAAAAACAAGATCCCCCCAGAGAGGTTAGTTCCAAACTGAGGGGATCACATATTGAATAGTCTATAAGTCTTTCGGTATAGTTAATTAAGTAAAATATAACTAATCTATTCCATTTTGGCTACCCCTAGACAGTTCAATTCACAAAAATTTATAAAAAATTTATAATTATGGCTGTGTCCCAAAACCTCGCAAGTTAATCGACTATTATGGTAATTATCTTGGTAAACCACATTCCAAATAATTTTAATAATGCTAAATCGCATTAAAGAAATAAGCAATAATATCGCACCTCGCTTACGAGAAATTTACCGTCACCTTCACGCCCACCCCGAACTGAGTGGTCAAGAACATCAAACTGCAGCATTTGTCGCAGGTGTGTTGTCTTCCAGCGGGTTGCACGTCTTGGAGGGAGTGGGTAAAACTGGCGTTGTTGGGGAATTACTCACCAATCATCCCAGAGAGGAGATTTTGGCAATTCGTACCGATATGGATGCCTTACCCATACAAGAGTGTACCGGACTAGACCACAGTTCATCCCGGAATGGAGTGATGCACGCTTGTGGTCATGATGTTCATACCACAGTAGGTCTAGGAACAGCCATGGTGCTATCGGAGATAGGCAACCACGTAGAAGGGAGAATCAGGTTTTTATTTCAACCTGCAGAAGAAATTGCCCAGGGTGCGGGTTGGATGGTAGAAGAGGGAGTAATGAATGATGTTTGTGCCATTTTAGGAGTTCATGTTTTTCCGTCTATTTCTGCCGGATCTGTAGGTATTCGTTATGGTGCATTAACCGCAGCAGCAGACGATTTAGAAATTATTATTTTAGGTGAATCTGGACATGGTGCCCGTCCTCATGAAGCAGTAGATGCAATTTGGATTGCATGTCAAGTAATTACTGCCCTACAGCAAGCTATTAGTCGAACTCAAAATCCCTTGCGTCCTGTCGTATTAAGCATTGGTAAAATTAGTGGTGGTAGAGCCCCAAATGTAATTGCCGATAAAGTTCAGTTGTTAGGTACGGTGCGGTCTCTTCATCCAGAAACACGTAGTCAAATGCCAGTATGGATAGATAAAATAGTTGCTAACGTTTGTAATTGTTATAACGCCAAATATCAAGTAAATTATCGTCATGGTATATCCAGTGTCCAAAATGATTACTATTTAACCCAATTATTACAGTCTGCTGCAGAAGAAGCATGGGGTAGCGATTACGTACAGGTTTTACCGGAACCTTCTTTAGGTGCAGAGGATTTTTCTGTTTATTTAGATTATGCTCCCGGTTCCATGTTTCGTCTCGGTGTGGGTTATAAAGACCGAATTATCAATCACCCCTTACATCATCCCCAATTTGAGGTCGATGAATCTGCAATTATTACCGGAGTTGTGACATTGGCTTATGCAGCATATAAGTACTGGCAAAAGTCCTCACTTGCTATTTAATCTTCCCAGGAGATCTTTAGATTGGGTGCTAATAGCTGACCAGTTTTCCGTTAGTACCCATTGTTTAGGGAACAATTCTCCACTCAAACCTACTGCACTAGCTCCTACTTGCAAAAAAGCTGAGGCATTATCTATAGTGACCCCACCTGTGGGAATCAGGGGAATATGACCCAAAGGACCCTGTAAACTCTTAATATAGTTAACTCCTCCCATAGCTTGCACAGGAAACACCTTGACACTACTTGCACCCTGATGCCAAGCTGTAATGATTTCTGTGGGTGTTAAAGCTCCAGGAATGATGGGCACGTTTTTAAAAACTGCCATTTTAATCATTTCTACATCTATATGGGGAGTAAAAACAAACTGGGCCCCAGCAGCGATCGCCTCTTGTAGTTGTTGGACATTAAATAGGGTACCAGTTCCAATTAGACAATGAGGTAAATGAACTCTTAACTTAGAAATTAAATCCCGGGCGCGATCGCTATCCCAAGTGATTTCTATCAGCTGCATACCTGCGGATGCTACGGCCATAGCCATCTGTTCACCCCAGTACATTTTTGGGGTACGAACAACAGCGATCGCCTTATGTTGTTTTAATTTTGACAGCCAGGTTTGATCGGACATAGGGCAACTATCTCGAGAGTTAGCTCTTGTGGAATATCTCCAGAAGGTGTAAAAATAGTTCTACCTTGAAATAGTCCAAAAAAACCAGCCAAAAATACCAGAAATAAAAACTATGATCATGCTTCCCCAGCTGCAAAATGCTTTTCTTCGCCGTAATGTTTTAAAAGTAATTAGCGGTTTAAACAACTTCAATCCTGAAAGTGTAGCTGCTACAGTGAAAGCAGCAGATTTAGGCGGTGCGACCTTCGTTGATATTGCTGCTGACCAGAGATTAATCCATTTAGCCAAAGGTTTGACCAGCTTACCAATTTGTGTATCTGCTGTGGAACCAGAGCAGTTTGTCCTAGCTGTAAGTGCTGGTGCCGATTTAATTGAAATTGGCAACTTTGACTCATTTTACGCACAAGGTCGCAAATTTGAAGCGGATGAAGTTTTATTCCTAACTCATAAAACTCGCGCCTTACTGCCTGAAATAACCCTATCTGTGACTGTTCCCCATATTCTCACCCTGGATCAACAGGTGCAACTAGCTGAAGCCCTAGTTCAAGCTGGTGCTGACATCATTCAAACCGAAGGGGGGACTAGTATTCAACCAACCCATCCTGGAACCCTGGGTTTAATTGAAAAAGCTGCTCCCACCCTAGCAGCAACATTTGAAATTTCTCGTGCTGTGTCTATCCCCGTTTTGTGCGCTTCTGGTATTTCCAATGTCACCGCACCCCTAGCTATAGCTGCTGGTGCTGCTGGTGTGGGCGTAGGATCGGCGATTAATCAACTTAACAGTGAAATT
Organism: Raphidiopsis brookii D9; assembly: GCA_000175855.1. GTDB lineage: Bacteria > Cyanobacteriota > Cyanobacteriia > Cyanobacteriales > Nostocaceae > Raphidiopsis > Raphidiopsis brookii. The sequence continues at coordinate 73,321 of ACYB01000046.1, read as the reverse complement.
GCTATGATTGCTTCTGTGCGCTCTTTAGTAGAGTCTTTGTCTCACGCGCCATTGATCCCACGCTTCTAAGAGTGAGACGTGGGGCTTCTGTCGGTTAAACTAACTCAAACAGTCTTTCAAGCCATAAATAACCCTGTCTTGCTGTTCCTGAGTCAGTTCTGGGAACATAGGTAAGGATATAACTTGATCACAAGCTGCTTCAGAAACTGGCAATTTTCCACACTCATAACCTAAACATTTATATACTGGTTGCAAGTGTAAAGGTACAGGGTAATAGACCATGGTGCTCACTCCCCTTTCTTCTAGCGCAGTTTTCACCCAGTCCCTATATTTGGAACTAGCACCATTTCTCTCTTGACCGGAAACGCGAATAGTATATTGATTCCAAACTCCTATCCCCCCCAATAATTCTTGGGGTGGGGTAATCCCAGAAATTTGTCCTAGGTGTTGATAATAATAGGTGGCTATTTTTTGCCGTTGTTCATTCCAAATATCCAAATAGGGTAGTTTGATTTGGAGGATTGCAGCTTGGAGAGCATCTAAACGACTATTTACACCCACTTCCTCATGAATATATCTTGTTTTGCTACCATGTTCTTTTAATAGTCTAATTTTGTCCGCTATTTCTCTATCGTTAGTGGTAATTGCTCCCCCATCACCACAACCCCCCAAATTTTTGGTAGGATAAAAGCTAAAACACCCTATCTTTCCTATACTGCCAACCTTTTGTCCCTCCCAACTCGCACCTGTAGCTTGAGCGCAATCCTCAATAACAGCTAAGTTATGGGAGTGAGCAATCTCCATCAAAGCTGTCATATCCACAGGTAACCCAAACAGGTGTACGGGCATTATAGCTTTAGTTTTTTTGGTAATAGCTGCTGAAATTTTGCTCACATCCAAATTAAACGTAGTAGGGTCAATATCTACAAACACAGGTATAGCCCCTACTGCACTAATCACTTCCGTAGTTGCAAAAAAGCTAAAGGATGTGGTAATCACCTCGTCCCCCGCCCCGATATCCAAAGCCCGTAGCGATAAATACAAGGCATCAGTACCGGAATTACAAGCTACACACTCGTTAACACCATGATAAGCAGCAAATTGCTTTTCAAACTCCTCCACCCCGGGTCCACCAATATAACGTCCAGAACTGAGAACTTCTAATACAGCGCGACTAATTTTTGACTCGATGGTCAAATACTGCTGTTTGATATCAAATGCGGGAACGGAATTTACGCCTTGGATCATGGTTTTTATCGTAATTGCGGGATAGGGATCAGACCGAAAAGTATTATTTTAATAGGAATGGCTATTGTTTTCGCCTATTCTAATTGTACTAGTTAGTCATACTATTTATTATATTTATTGGTCATATACTAGTATTACTAAAATATGTCAGATTTAATTAAGTTGGACATTACGGATTTGGGTTTTGCTCTGGGTTTAATGGCTATTACCATTGGTTTATCCATCTGGGAAAAATTGGGACTGGAATTAAACCTAGTTATAGCAGGGTTGCGAAGCTTTTTCCAGTTGGTCGTGTTGGCATACGTTTTAGATTTCGTTTTTGCCACTGATAATGTTTGGGTTATTGGGGGGTTTTTCCTGGTTATGTTGACCATTACATCTATTGTAGCCACAAATCGTATCAGTACAAAAGTTTCTTTCTTACTTCCCCTGGTTTGGACAACTATTTTTGTCAGTACATCACTAATTCTTATTTATATAAACTTTTTGATTATTAAACCTGATAGATGGTATGAACCACGTTATTTAATTCCTATATCCGCCATATTGCTTGCTAATGCCATGAATGCAGCAGCAGTAGCAGGGGAAAGATTAGTTAGCAGTATTCGTCAATTTCCTCAAGAAATCGAAACCCATCTCAGTTTAGGCGCAACGCCACAACAAGCTATTGGTCAATATCGCCGAGACGCAATTAGATCAGCTCTTTTTCCTACACTTAATCAAATGATGTTAATGGGGATGGTAACCATACCTACTTTTAGCAGTGGACAGTTACTGACAGGTATCTCACCCCTAGAAGCCTTATCATACCAAATTCTCATCGTTTTTATGGTAGTTCTGGTTAATTTACTAACGGCAATTTTGATTACTAGATATCTATATCGTCAATTTTTCAATGATGCTATGCAGTTTTTGAATTAATTCAATCTAGTTCAATGTTTCTGTTTCTTTAATTAGCCAGCTTAAGTAAGTTTCACTTATATAATCAATTGGCATAGCCACAATACAAGGTGTATCATAAGAATGTACGGAATCTATCTTATCCTTTACTTGTGCAAATAGGTCTTGGCGGGATTTCATAATTAAAATTGCTTCTTTTTCCATCTGAACTTCACCATTCCACCAGTAGATACTATTCATATTGTCTACTATGTTAGCACATGCCACAAGACGCTCTTGTACTAATAGTTTACCTATACTAAGGGCTTCATCTCGATCCTTACATGTAACGTACAAAAAAATAACTTTCATCTCTCCCAGAATCGTTTTCTTAACTCATGGCATACAATCAAATCTTACTCCCTCCTGGGACATTGTGGAAAAAACTCAAAGAAACTACTCACCATGCTTTAGAGTGCGGTGCACTCATACCCATATCTACCGAGTCCGAATTTGTTGAACAAGATGGAGTAATCTTTTTAGTACGAATCTTGTCTAACCTGAATCACAAACAAACTGCCCAAAAAAAACAAGACCAAATTATTAAGGTTTCCGGAACGGAATTTAACCCTTTTTTGCCATATCAAGAAGATCTATTTGTAGCTGATATCTCAGAAACTCATGTTTGTATATTGAATAAGTTCAATGTGGTTGATTATCACCTATTGATTATTACTCGTGCTTTCGTAGAGCAGGAAAGTCTGCTGACTGGGGAAGATTTTGCAGCTATGTGGGCCTGTTTAGCTGAATTTGATGGACTGGCATTCTATAATGGTGGTAAAGTTGCTGGTGCTAGTCAGCGCCATAAACATTTACAAATTATTCCCCTAGCTGGAAATGAAATTCCCATAGCACCATTATTGACTACAGCTGACTTGGAAAATGGGATTACTACCATACCAGCATTTCCTTTCCTTCATGCTTTTACTACTTTTTCCCCCGATCAAACTCCTCAAGACATCCTGTCTAAGTATTATGCTTTGTTAGACATAGTTAGCATTACAGCAAATGATGATCGTAAACAGTCCGCAGCTTACAATTTTCTGGCAACCCGAAATTGGATGTTGGTTGTACCAAGATTAAAGGAGGATTTTGTCTCCATTCCTGTCAATTCCCTTGGCTTTGCAGGTAGTTTATTGGTTAAAAATTCTGCACAAATGCAGCTGGTTAAGGACATTGGCCCCATGAATATTTTAAAGAACGTTGCCATATCCAATATCTAAGAATGTTCTAACAATGTTATTATGTCTATAGGATTTCTATCTTCACCTGTTTCTAACCTCCCTTATGTCTGAATCTCTTCCTTTACGCGATCGCTACCTAGCTTTAATCGATGAGATAGTCAATAACACACTAAAAGGCAAAATTAGCTCCGTGGATCAAATTTACCAAATGTTACTCAATGGTATAAGTGTGGGTACGGGGGAAATATTTGAATTAGCTCTGAGCGATCGCACTAGGGATATACAAATTCAAGTAGAAAATGAGAAAGATGAGACAAAAAAAGGCAAAGCCAATCGTAGTTTAAGGGCAATAAGAACGGTTCAAAGCCAATGGCAGCGTTGGGAGGAGCAAAACCAGTCCACAGAGATAATTACATTAGCAGTAAGAGAAATTGTCAGTGCTAGTACTGAGGAAAATTTAACTGAATTTTTACGATATTTAGATCCCAATCAAAAACATGCTTTAAACCTATCCCAACTGCAACAAATAGCTAAATCATTAGATCAGTTTAGTACAGTTAATGGAGATATAAAAGAAATATGTGAGGGAATCAGGCGAGGTATTAGTAGTTGGCAACGGATACAAGAAAACCTATTAAGTTGGATGTATGAACAAAAAAACTTGCTGGGATTTGGTGGGATACCGGGGGAAAGTGGTCCTTGGGCCAGTTGGGCAAAATTGGTGAAAAGTGAAGTACCGCAATCATTGTTTCAAACTCTGTCCATGGAAGATTCGGCCATAGAATTTGCTCAAAAGCAGCAAGGAATTAGTTTAAGCGATTGGGTGGAACTGGCAATAATCTTACAATTTCTACAAAGAGGTTTAGTTAGTTGGTTTGACCAGCAGGTTTACGATATTCAAGCTGGTCCAAAATTATCCATAGCCACATTTTTAACCTTTGCTATCATCTGGAGTCAGCTAGCATACGGTTGGGAGAATCAAAAAGCTAAATATAGGGATGGTGCATCGCAAATCGTTCTACAAATATTGCGAGCTTTTGCCCAGCGTTCCTATTTTCCCCTTTATGGGGGAATTTTTGCTTCCTTTTGGGGTGGTTACTTGCGAGATGCGCTGGATTATTTGGATGCACCATTAAACACCGTAGCACGTACACAGGAAAAAGCCAGAATTTTAACTTTGTTAGGTTATTCTCAGCGTGCTATGGGTAATTATTCTCGCTCCTTAAATTTTCATGAACAGGCCTTAGAAATTGCCAGGAATGGTGAAGACACACCCTGCGAAATTGCTAATTTGAATCATTTAGCCCGTACTTATGTGCAGAGTAAGAACTATGCAGAGGCAATAAATTATAGTCAAAGAGCCTTAATACTAAGCAGACAAAAGGGAGATAAAACCGGAGAAAGTAACGCCTTAGTAAATCTGGGTTACAGCGAAGTTATGCAGGGAAGGGAATTGGAAAACCTAGAACCTGAAATTTACGAATCGGCAATTAATTACCTGGAGAGAGGACTAAAACTGGCGGAAAAATTACAAGATCTTGCCACCCAGTCCTTGTGTTTTAGCAGTCTAGGTATTGCTCACTTAGTCATCGAACAACATCAAACAGCAATCAAATATTTAGAAATGGGTTTTAGAGCTGCCCAGGTTACGGGAGACTTATATACCCAAGGTTGTAACCTAGCCTACTTATCAGAAACCTATTATCACTTGTTGAATTTTGAGAAAGCAGTTTATACAGGTTCCCTAGCTGTGTACCTATTAGAGCAAATCGCATCTCAAGAATGGCACAAACCAGCATTGCTATTGAAAAATATAATCAGACAAATAGGTAAGGATAGCTTTCAAGAGCTGCTGGGAAAAAACCGAGCCAAAATCGTCTCTGTGATTGGTGTTGATGGTTATGATCATATTCCGGAACTATTGGAATGATTAGATTATAATACCAGAAATTAACACCAACACGCCCAAGATTAACTCATGAGTCGTTCAACACCATATCAACCGGTAATTTTGAGGATTCTACACTCCTTGAGTGGGATTTTAGTGCTTGCTGCAATTATTACCGGATTTTTAGTATATAATACTTTCGATAAAAGATTTGGCAGTCTTCCCATCCCCAAAATAAATCCCATTCAAGATATACACGGTACTGTTGCTTTACTATTCTTACTCTTATTACCCGTGTTTTCACTTTATAGCTTCCATGGCGGAAAAATGCGTTTATTGCAAGCTGACTCGCTACAGAAAATATCCCAGCTTAATCAATTTAATCAACCAATTTGGTGGGTAAGTTTACAACGTTTGGCAAACACCTTTATGTTAATTGCTGCAGTTTTAGCAGCAACATCTGGAAGAATGATGAAAGAAGAATGGTTACCACTGGGAGAATTGGATCATATTTGGTATTATTGCCATTTAACAGCATGGTTAATTCTAATTTGCTCTTTAGCTATACACCTGTTAATGTCTGCTAAAGTTGGTGGTGCCCCACTACTGCTTTCCATGATTTCATGGCAAGTGCGAACTCAAGACAGTCCCAAACACTGGTTAACTCGTTTACGTAATTGGTCTGTTACTAATAATTACAGGCCAAGCCTGGCAAACTTTTATCAGTTGCTACAAAGTAACACGATTTTAAGTTTGATTGAATTACTAGTGATATTGGGAACTATTGCTGCTTTCCTCTTACCTTTATTTTTCTCATCCGGTGATTAACCACATTAACCATTAACATTAAACCAGAGTGGAAAATTGTAGTCCACTCTTGTTTTTAAATAATACATATTCCATATCTCATACTTTCCTGTTCATCATGATTACATTACCAGGTCCAGTAAACAATCAAAAAAGTGACCGCACCATAGGGCGTGGTCCACAGTCCATATACTTAATACTATTCACCTTGTTAATGCTCTCTGGTATTACTGCTCGGTTGGTCTACTTACAAATTATTCAAGGACCTAAAATGCGGGTGCGCGCAGAGTCTAACCGAGTCCGAATAATCGCCAAACAACCAGAAAGAGGAAATATTTTTGACCGTAATGGCAAACTATTAGCTAGTACCCGCTACCCAAGATCAGCTTATTTGTGGCCCATGGCACACACTAAACCATCTTGGTCTGTTGTTGGTCCTCGTTTATCGAGAATTCTCAATATTCCCCAGGTAGACATAGAAGATAAGCTGGAACAAGCTGGAGCTTATTCGTCTTCTCTAGTTCGTATCGCTCGTCATTTAAATGAAGCTCAAATTACAGCTTTAAAGGAATATGCCACGGAATTGCCAAACGTAGAAATAAATACCGATGCTGTGAGATACTATCCCCATGGAGGAAAATTGGCTCATGTGCTTGGTTATACGCGTGAATTAACGGCAGAGCAACTGAAAAAGCGTAGACCGGAAGGTTATCGTCTTGGTGATGTGATTGGTCAAATGGGGGTGGAAAAAGCTCACGAAAAAACACTGCGAGGAGAATGGGGTGGTCAGCAGGTAGAAGTCGATGGAGCTGGTAGACCCCTACGGGTGTTAGGTCAAAAAGAAGCCAGGGCAGGTAACGATTTACACTTAACTATAGATTTAGATATCCAAAAAGCCGCTGAAAAAGCTTTGGGTCGGCGTAATGGAACAATAGTTGCTCTTAACCCCAATAATGGTGAAGTTTTGGCCATGGTGTCCCATCCTACGTTTGATCCCAATGTTTTCTCTAAACAAAGACTTTCTCAGCGAGACTGGGAAAGTGTGCAGGGTGCGGGTCACCCTCTAGTTAATAGAGCTTTGAGTGCGTTTCCCCCTGCTAGTACCTTCAAAATTGTTACCACTGCAGCGGCCATAGAATCAGGCAAGTTTGCTCCTGATACTGTGTTACAAACCTATGGTTCTTTAACTATTGGTGGAACTAGATTTGGAGAGTGGAATCATGCGGGATTTGGTCCCCTTGGTTTTGTAGGTGCAATGCAGTGGAGTAGTGATACTTTTTTCTATCAAATTGGCAAAGGTATTGGTGGTCCCACATTGATTGAATGGACCCGTAAGTATGGATTTGGGAAAAAAACTGGCTTTGATTTTGTCACAGAAGAATCTAGGGGTTTAGTACCTGATGACAATTGGAAACAGAGGGCTTGGAAAATTCCCTGGAGTATAGGTGATACTATTAATATGACCATCGGACAAGGTGCGCTTCTCACAACACCTTTGCAGGTGGCAGTTATGTTTGCTGTACCTGCTAATAATGGCTACAGAGTGAAGCCACACTTGATAAAAGATAATGGAGATGCTAAAAAATGGCGTGATTCATTAAATATGAAGCCTATAACTATTAAGATCCTACGGGATGGTTTACGAAAGGTAGTATCTGAAGGTACAGGTAAGGTTTTAAATAAACCTACCATTCCCCCAGTAGCTGGTAAAAGTGGTACTGCGGAAGCATGGAGGAATAAGGTGAAAGAAAATCATGCTTGGTTTGGTGCTTATGCACCTGCAGACAAACCAGAAATTGTTATTGTCGCTTTTGCGGAACATTCTGGTGGTGGTGGTGGTAGTGTTGCTGCACCAATGATTTTGGAAGTTCTGGAGGATTATTTTTCTAGGAAGAGGAAGTAAGGATTTACCTACCACTACTGGTTCCAAAAACAATCGGTTAATAATCGTTCTTGGGGGAAAGGACAGGTTATGGGGAGTTCAACACCAGGATATATATCCCTTATATCTGATATGGCATCCTCCCAGGTTTCTGGGAAAACCTCCCCCAAATAGTTCTTGAGACTGGGTGATACTGCTAATAATCGCTTAATTTGTCTACGTTGTTCTTTAATAGTTAACTCCCAACCTCGGTTGTCATAAATATTATTTACATAGCATCTTTTTAGTAGATGTTCCAATAGGACTTCTAAGCGGTTTTGCAGGGCTTGTTTCTCACTGCGTCCCAAAGTACTTATCTCCTCCCTAATATTTATCCAGTCAATACCATCCACATCCTTATCTTCCAGCTTTTTTACCTGCTCTTGGGTCCACAGCACAAAATCATCATGGTACAGTGAGGAATTCATAACTGTCTCTTTATCCATCCCAACTCCCCCCATTTTAGCATTATTAAGGAGAAATTGAAATCAATGAATAAATCACAAAATTGTCACACTTCTTAATAAATCAACAGCGTTACCACAAAAAGTTCTAATCTAAAAATTGACTGGGTTAATTTACTGGCAGTTTTGTAGGCGAGATAAGCATAAAAATACCAATATGTCAAGTATATCAAGCCGCAAAACAACCCAGACTTAACACATGGACTTAACTTATAGGAGTTTTAACAATTCGATGAGTGTTAAGGCAAGTGGTGGAGGCTCCGTAGCACGTCCACAGTTATATCAAACTTTACCGGTAGCGACCATTTCCCAAGCGGAACAGCAAGACCGTTTTTTGGGGAGAGGGGAACTAACAGAACTGGAAAGCTATTTTGCATCCGGTGCAAAGCGCCTGGAAATTGCACAAGTTCTGACTGAAAACTCAGAAACGATTGTTTCTCGTGCAGCTAACCGCATCTTTGTTGGTGGTTCACCCATGGCATTCTTAGAAAAACCCCAAGAACCAGAAATGGCTGTGGTGGGTGCTGGTAGCATGAATGTGCAAGAGGGTATGAAACTGGGAACCATCACCTATGTGGAAAGTCGGGGAGGATTCTTCGAGAGCTTGCGTTCCATTTTCAATACTTCTGCAGGTGGTCCCACACCTCCTGGGTTTAGACCGATTAATGTTGCTCGTTATGGTCCTGGTAACATGTCCAAGAGCTTAAGGGACTTGTCCTGGTTCTTGCGCTATGCTACTTATGCCATTGTTGCAGGAGACCCAAACATCATTTCTGTTAACACCAGAGGACTTAGGGAAATCATTGAAAATGCTTGTTCTGGCGAGGCTACTATTGTTGCTTTACAGGAAATCAAGGTTGCTTCTTTGTCTTTCTTCCGTAAAGATCCAGTAGCTACAGAAATTGTCACTCAGTATATGGATGTTCTCCTCACTGAGTTCCAAGCACCAACCCCTTCTACAAAGGTTCGTCAACGTCCATCCGCAGATCAACAGGGTTTACAATTACCACAAATTTATTTTAACGCTGCCGAGCGTCGTCCTAAATATGTGATGAAGCCTGGTTTATCTGCTAATGAAAAGACAGAAGTGGTTAAAGCTGCTTATCGTCAGATCTTTGAGCGCGATATTACCCGTGCTTATAGTTTATCTATCTCCGACTTGGAGTCGAAGGTGAAAAATGGCTCCATCTCCATGAAGGAGTTTGTGCGTCGTTTAGCTAAATCTCCCCTTTACCAAAAACAGTTTTACCAACCCTTTATTAATAGCCGAGTTATTGAACTGGCTTTCCGTCATATTTTAGGACGTGGACCTAGTAGTCGGGAGGAAGTGCAAAAATACTTTGCAATTATTTCCAATGGAGGTTTACCCGCTTTAGTAGATACCTTGGTGGATTCCAAAGAGTATGGCGATTATTTTGGGGAAGAAACTGTACCTTATATTCGCGGGTTGGGACAAGAAGCTCAAGAGTGTCGTAACTGGGGACCACAACAGGATCTGTTTAAATACAGTGCACCTTTCCGAAAAGTTCCCCAATTTATTACCACTTTTGCGGCTTATGAGCAGCCATTGCCAGACCAACATCCTTATGGTTCAGGTAATGATCCTCTAGAAATTCAATTCGGCGCTATCTTCCCGAAAGAAACTCGTAACCCTAGCAGCAGTCCTGCACCTTTTGGTAAGGACACTCGTCGCATCCTCATTCACCAAGGACCGGGTATTAATAACCAATTGAGCAATCCTAAGGCTAGGGGTCTGGCCCCCAGCTCCTTGGGTGCTAAGGTGTTCAAGTTAGATCAGTTACCTGGAACTATTGGTAAAAAAGCTGCCAAGGGTGCTAGTGTTAAATTCTCGGAAAGTTCCACCCAAGCTGTAATTAAAGCCTGTTACTTACAAGTATTTGGTCGCGATGTTTATGAGGGTCAAAGACTCAAAGTAGCAGAAATTAAACTGGAAAATGGTGAAATTACTGTTAGAGAGTTTGTCAGAATCTTAGCCAAGTCTGATTTATTCCGTAAGATGTACTGGACTTCCTTATATGTTTGTAAGGCAATTGAGTACATTCATAGACGGTTACTAGGTCGTCCTACTTATGGTCGTGAAGAAAACAATAAGTATTTTGATATTGCCTCTAAAAAGGGCTTTTATGCTGTTGTGGATGCCATTCTTGACACTGTAGAGTATAGCGAGTCCTTTGGTGAAGATACTGTCCCCTATGAACGTTATTTGACCCCCGCTGGTGTTTCCCTCCGCCAACTGCGAGTTGGTACTATCCGCGAGGACATCAACAAGGTGGAGAAGGAAGAAACTCCTCGCTTTGTGGAGTTGGGTGCAGTTAAGGAATTACGGACCCAACCTAGTGTGGATTTCCGCATCAACCAAGGTGTAAGCAAACAGCGTGAACAAACTAAAGTGTTCAAACTAATTGCTACGGATAAAGTAGCAGTTCAAACCCTGATTGGAGCTGCTTACCGTCAGGTATTTGAGCGGGATATTCCACCCTACATTATCCAAAATGAGTTTACCGATTTAGAAAGTAAGTTGGGTAATGGGGAAATCACTGTTAGGGAATTTATTCAGTCCTTGGGTAGTTCTGGTCTCTACATTAAGGAATTTTACACACCCTATCCCAATACTAAGGTGATTGAGCTGGGTACTAAGCATTTCCTCGGTCGCGCACCCCTAGATCAGGCAGAAATCCGTAAGTATAACCAAATATTGGCTACTCAAGGCATTAAAGCCTTTATTAATGCCATGGTAAATACTGCGGAATATGCCGAATCCTTTGGTGAAGATACCGTCCCCTACCGTCGCTTCCCCACCCTACCTGCTGCTAACTTCCCCAATACGGAAAAACTCTACAACCAGCTCACTAAACAAAATGATGATTTGGTTGTGCCCAGCTTTGAAACCCTACAACCTCGGATTAAGTCGGAAAATACCCCACTTTTAGGCAATGCGATCGCGGATTTAGCCATTAAAGCTAAACAAATGGACAAGTCTAAACCATTGTTTATTGAATTGGGTCGTTCTTTCAACGATGGTCGTGGTCAATCAGTAGAAGTTGGTGTGGGCACAAGTCGCCGCAAACCAGCTCGTATCTACCGAATGACCGTAGGTACAAATAAACCTGAGATCAACCAGGTAATCAATGCGATTTACGTTCAGGTAATGGATGTATTTAGTGGGCAAATTCCCGACTATATCAGACGCAGTGATTTAGACAGTAGACTGCGTAATGGGGAAATCACCGTGCGTGAATTTGTGATTGAACTAGCCAGTTCGGAGATTTATCGCAAGCGGTTCTACACACCCTATCCCAACACCAAAGTGATTGAATTCTTGTTCCGTCACATTTTAGGGAGAGCTCCTGCAACCCAAGGTGAAATCCGTCAATATAACAAAATATTGGCAGATAGTGGTCTCAGAACAGCTGTAGAAACCATAGTCAATACTGGGGAATACAGTCGTTACTTTGGTGAAGACGTTGTCCCCTATAACCGCTTCCCATCCTTACCTGCTGGTAATTACCTAGGTAGTGTAAAAGCTGAAGCAGATCTAGTTAAACAGTCTTGGTCTAGTCTATCTCCATCCGTTTTAACCGGTCGCGGTACCAACAGATAAGGTAGATGGGGGGAATAAATAGGACAGGTAGTGACAGGTAAAGTTACGCCTGTTTTACAATTCCCCAGACCCAAAACCCGGAAAATGAGCGATTGTGAAAAAAAATATTACAAAGTGTTAAGAGCAGTAATAAATGCTCAACATAATGCTGGAAAATATTTTCCGGAAGGATAGAAAAATTTGGTAACTTCTTCACATGTGGGGAGCAAATGTAACCCAGAATGTATTAAGATACAAAACTGCTATCGACCAATGAAAATCCTACCAGTTTCAAACCTGGTGTCATTAGTTTTGGAGGAATCCATTAATGAGTATCGTCACGAAGTCCATCGTGAATGCTGATGCAGAAGCTCGCTACCTCAGCCCTGGTGAGTTAGATCGGATTAAGAGCTTTGTTTCCGGTGGTGCAGCACGTCTTCGTATTGCCCAAGTATTGACCGACAACCGGGAGCGCATCGTTAAGCAAGCTGGCGACCAATTGTTCCAAAAGCGCCCTGATGTTGTTTCTCCCGGTGGTAACGCTTACGGTCAAGAAATGACAGCTACCTGTCTTCGTGACCTAGACTACTACTTGCGTCTTGTAACCTACGGAATCGTTTCTGGAGATGTTACCCCCATCGAAGAAATCGGTATCGTTGGTGTTCGTGAAATGTACAAGTCTTTGGGTACTCCCATTGACGCTGTAGCTGGTGGCGTTGCTGCAATGAAATCCGTTGCTGCTACTCTGTTGTCCGCTGAAGACTCAGCTGAAGCAGGTGCTTACTTCGACTACGTTGTTGGTGCAATGTCATAGGTTAGAGCGATTCCACAGCTAGAACCGAAAACTTTTGCAATCAGGTTGGAAATAAGGAAATAACAACAATGCAAGACGCTATTACCTCTGTAATTAATTCTTCTGACGTTCAAGGTAAATACCTGGACACCGCTGCTCTAGAAAAGCTGAAAGGCTACTTTGCGACTGGTGAACTGCGCGTGCGTGCAGCTACCACCATCAGTGCTAATGCTGCTGCGATCGTAAAAGAAGCTGTAGCTAAGTCCCTGTTGTACTCGGATATTACCCGTCCCGGTGGTAACATGTACACCACTCGCCGCTACGCAGCTTGTATCCGTGATTTGGATTACTACTTGCGTTATTCTACCTACGCCATGTTAGCTGGAGATGCTTCCATCCTAGATGAGCGTGTATTAAACGGTTTGAAAGAAACCTACAACTCCTTGGGTGTACCCGCTGGTGCTACAGTTCAAGCGATCCAAGCCATGAAGGAAGTAACTGCTAGCTTGGTCGGTGCTGATGCTGGTAAGGAAATGGGAGTTTACTTCGACTATATTTCCTCTGGTTTGAGCTAAGAGTGAGTTAGCACTTTTTGGCATTCTATGAATGAATGTTGGCAGTGCTACTTGATTAAGGTCTGGAAATCAAATATGAGTTCTGGGTCGTTCTATATGCTTCGAGTGAGTATTAGCGGTCTAGTATTGATGTTAGATTTCCAGACTTTGAGGGAATAGAGAATAGAATAGATATAGCCATAGTCACCTACAAGGCGACTCAAAATGGCTGCTTTTACCCATCAACCCTGTCTATAGCGTTCTGACTAGAGCTATAAATTCAAAGATTTGAGACGGGACTTGGTCTCAAGATTTTTCCAATAAAAAAGGTTTTCCAAAACACAGGGAGTTTAGAAAAAATGGCTCGTTTATTTAAAGTAACCGCTTGCGTTCCCAGCTTAACCCGCACCCGCACCCAAAGGGAATTACAGAATACTTATTTTACCAAGTTGGTTCCCTACGAAAACTGGTTCCGTGAGCAGCAAAGAATTCAGAAAATGGGTGGTAAAATCGTTAAGGTAGAATTAGCAACTGGTAGGCAAGGTACTAATACTGGTTTGGCATGATTCTCATAGGTCAGAACTAGTCAAGTCTCTCCCGAATCCATAACCGCCTTACTTGCAGTGGGGCGGTATAAACATATATAGTTTTAACGTGAACCTACGTCAACTCATTCCATTTTTTGATCATTCTCCTGGTAATTGGGCCCCGGAAGCGCGTTTGTTGCGCTGGTTGACATTGTTGTGGTTAGTACTGGGGTTAATTATGCTTTTTTCTGCGTCCTACCCCGTAGCTTCTGAACGCCAGGGTGATGGTTTGTACTACTTTAAACGTCAAATTATTTGGGTGTTTGTTGGTCTCATTTTATTTAACTGGATTGTAAATACTCCCCTGTCTAAAATTTTAGCAGCATCTCATTGGTTTTTATTCCTATTTTTATTATTAATTTTTCTCATCCTCGTTCCCGGGGTGGGAAAAAAGGCTTTTGATGCAGCGCGGTGGATAGCCATCGGTCCTATTCCCATTCAACCATCGGAATTAATCAAGCCATTTTTAGTCCTACAAAGTGCTAGACTTTTTGCCCAGTGGGAAAACCTCTCCTCACAAGTTCGTCTGTTTTGGTTAGGTGTGTTTTGTTTAGTCCTGTTAGGGATTCTTGCCCAACCTAATCTTAGTACTACTGCGCTTTGTGGTATGACAATTTGGTTTATTGCTCTAGCTAGTGGTATACCCTATAGATACCTAGTGGGAACGGCTTTGGGAGGGTTTTTCCTAGCATTATTGAGTATGAGTATTAAGGAGTACCAACGGCGTCGAGTCACGTCGTTTTTAAATCCCTGGGCTGATCCTACCGGTGATGGATATCAGTTAGTACAAAGTTTGTTAGCAGTGGGTACGGGTCAAACCTGGGGAGTGGGATTTGGCATGTCCCAGCAGAAATTGTTTTATTTACCTATTCAAGATACGGATTTTATTTTTGCAGTTTTCGCTGAGGAGTTTGGTTTTGTGGGTGGCATGGTGATTTTATTACTGTTAGGGGTATTTGCAACTTTGGGGTTAATAATTGCCTTCAAGGCTAAAAACCCTGTCCATAAATTAGTAGCAACAGGAATGACTGTACTTATAATTGGACAATCACTATTACATATTGCTGTGACCACAGGTGCCATACCAACCACAGGTTTACCTTTACCCATGTTTAGTTATGGTGGTAATTCTATGGTTGCTAGTTTAATGGCTTGCTCTTTATTAATTCGCATTGCTAGAGAAAGTAGTGAAGCTGAGATTTTGGCGTTGAAAAAATCACACTAGCTCAATCGGCGAAATAACCATTCCTGGGTAGATAAACCATAATGGTTAAATTTTGGTTAACAATGAAAAAAACGCCTCTAGGTGTAGTATTTATATAAAAGCATGTACATGAATAGTGTGCTGATAACCCGGATAAAATTTAACCTCAAACAATGCCAACCCTATCCCAACTCCCTCATCTAGCATCTACCCAAGTCATCAACCTAGATTATTGTAGCAGGAAAAACCTGCTTGATTACTTTAACAATTCTTGGGAATTAGAAACAACCTTACTTAAAAGCATCACTCACCCGGATGCTTTTTACCTTAATCCGGATCCTTTGAGAAACCGATTAATTTTTTATTTAGGACACTCAGCAGTTTTTTACATTAACAAGTTAGTTCGGGTTGGATTATTGCCAAATCCCATCAATCCCCAATTTGAGCTTCTGTTCGAGGTTGGTGTGGACCCAGAAACACCTGATGAACTAGAATTGGCAACTCAACATATCATCTGGCCCGATGTAGACCAGGTTTGGGAATATAGAGAAAATGCCAGACAAGCAATTACTGGGATCATTGAAAATACATCTTTAAATTTGCCTATTCACCCCCAACATCCCCTGTGGGCATTATTAATGGGTATTGAACACAGTCGCATACATTTTGAGACCTCTTCTATGCTACTACGTCAGTTACCAGTTGAGCATGTAAGATTACCGTCAGGATGGAACTATGTACCCAGTCATGGTGAAACACCTCACAATCAAATGCAGGAAATTCCTGGTGGTTTAGTTAAATTAGGCAAAAAAGAAAATGATTTAACTTTTGGTTGGGATAGCGAATATGGCAGTTTAGAGATTGTAGTTCGACCATTTTTAGCCAGTAAGAATCTAATTACCAATGGAGAATTTTTGCGATTTGTACAAGCTGGTGGCTATGAAAATTCAGAATATTGGCATGGTGAATCCTGGCGATGGAAACAACAAAATAATGTGCAACATCCTAAATTTTGGCTACTGGAAAATTCCCATAATTACAAGTATCGGGCAACTTTTGATATTTTAGAATTGCCTCTAGATTGGCCAGTGGAAGTCAATTATTATGAAGCAATGGCTTACTGTCAATGGCAAGGTACTCGTTTAATGACAGAAGCAGAATGGAATCGGGCTTGGGAATTTTCCACCAATAACCAGATCACTAGAAACAATAACTATAATCTCAACCTGAAATATATTTCTCCCAGTCCTGTGGGCATGTTTTCAGAAATATCCGGGTTAGCTGACCTACAAGGAAACCTGTGGGAGTGGTTATCTAGTACCTTTTCTCCCCTACCTGGATTTACCACCCATTATCTATATGAGGACCAGTCAGCACCATTTTTTGATGGTAAGCATCAAATGATGGTTGGTGGTTCTTGGGCTACAAATGGCACTATGGCCCTACCCTGTTATCGCAACTGGTTTCGCCCCTATTTCTATCAGCATGTGGGTTTTAGAACTGCCATGAGTTTGTAGGAGAAATTTCCAGTTACTAATAACTCAAAATTCTGAGATTTTGATAGAATCAGGTAAATAAAAATAAGAGGATAAAACAAATGCTTTTAGCACCCCTAACAGTTTTAGAACAACAATATCAACACTTGCATGATGATGGTAAAGATGTAATTCAGGGATTACTTGGAAATCCCAAAACCTTACCCCCTAAGTATTTTTATGATGATCGCGGTTCCCTATTATTTGAGGAAATTTGTGATTTGCCAGAATACTATCCTACTCGTACAGAAGCTTCAATTCTGCAACAATATGCTGGAGAAATTGCCGAACTAACTAATTGTTGTGAGTTGATAGAATTGGGTAGTGGTAGTTCTACTAAAACTCAACTTTTACTCGATGCTTATCAGAGAATATCCCACACCTGTAGATACCTACCAGTTGATGTGAGTGGAGGTATTCTCAAAACTAGCGTTTTGCAATTGAAGGATAAATATCCTCAAATTGATATTCATGGGTTGCTAGGAACCTATGAACAGGCATTATTTCATTTAGAGTCCAATTATTTACAGTCTCGTTTGTTGTTTTTTCTGGGTAGTTCCCTAGGCAATTTTAGTCAACAGGAATGTGATAGATTCCTCACCCGGGTTTCCACAACTCTAAAAACCGGTGATTTCTTTTTGCTGGGGGTTGATTTACACAAAGACAAAGGGATTTTAGAACCAGCTTATAATGATGCTCAGGGTGTAACTGCTGCGTTTAACTTGAACATACTTACCCATTTAAATTGGCGATTTAATGGGAATTTTGACCCAACCCTGTTTAAGCACAAAGCAATATATAATCTGACAGAAAAGCAAATTGAAATGCGACTTCATTCTCAAGAAAGTCATTGGGTGAAGTTAGCATCTTTGGATTTACAGGTTTTCTTTGAAGCAGGTGATTCCATACTAACAGAAATTTCCCGGAAATTTGATTTACTTCAAATGTCCCAGGAACTGGAAAGCAAAGGATTAAAAACAGTCAAAACTTGGAGCGATGACAATGGGTGGTTTGGATTAATTCTCTGCCAAGCGGGATTGTAGGGATTGTAATCTAGTAACTCTCCTCATCAAAGCTCTAATCCTCCCTTAGCTAAGGGAGGAAACTAGTGATAAAAGGCGATCGCCATTCTCCTCCTCAACCTTCCTTGTAAGCGTGATCACTTATAATGCTTGTCAAGACAATTGTTATTTAAGATAGTACTAGGTATTGAAAAGCCCTGAAATATCGAGGATTCAGGAAAATCTCGCAGGTTACAAAAATTTACAGACATTGGAAATACTTATGTGTTATATTTTGCCTGTCCAGGGGGAACGTTGTTGGGTTAGATCTTTAAATTGAAAGTATTTACTTTCTTGCTGGATCAAAAACTAACAAAAAACTCAGTAAAAAACTAAGTAGCGTGCCCACTGTATTTTCGTCAAAAGAACTTAAAAAGATAACAAAACCAACTCGGTGATAGTGTATGGAAGCTGTACTAAAAATGCTCCAAGGGATTAATCAGTCCAATCCTATTGGTATCAAGGTAATTGTGATTCTGATTGTGCTAACACTAATACAAGTGTTAAGAAGATTCTTTATTGGAGTAGTGATTAAAACTATAGAAAAACTTACGAGTAAAACAAAGACTACACTGGATGACGAATTAATCAGTATTATCAAGCCAGCGTTAAACTGGTTGATTTTGATAGGTGGGTTTTGGATAATTAAGGAAATTCTTGCTCAGGAATTGGGTGCCAAATTAACAGAGACCATTGGCAATACTATAAATGTAGTAGTGGTCTTTATTATTGGTTATCTTATTTATCGCTCTTCCTCAATTTTAGGGCAAATGATTGCTAACTTGGTGCTGCAAGCTGAAACTGAGCTAGATGAATTGCTCAGACCATTAATGCCCAAAATTTTTCAATCAGCTGCAGTTGTCGTCTTAATAATCAAGCTTAGTGAAATATTTTTAGGGCAATCTGCGGGTGCACTTGTTGGTTTGCTAGGTGGTGCTGGTATTACCTTTGGTTTATTACTCAAGGATATTGTTTATGACTGGTTTTGTACAGTGATTATCTATTCTGATGGTCTGTTTCGAGAAGGTCATTGGATAGGAGTATCAGGACTAGACGGTTTTGTGCAGGTTATGCATATTGGTTTTAGAACTACAACACTGCACGTGGTGAAGTGGGGGTCAATCATCAAAATGCCTAATTCTCGCATGATTGGTGGAGTGGTAGAAAATTGGTCTCAAAATCCAGGAGAAGAATTAAAGTGGGGATTGAATTTAGTGCTAAAAATAGATGGTATTTCTGCAGAGCAAACGGCCAGAATCTGTGATGCTATTCAACAAATGCCAAATTCTATTGCTGGGTTATCACCTGGTTGTACAGTTCGCTTCAAAAACATTGAGAAAAATGCCCGTGTGATTGAGATAATGGCATTTGTCAATGATGATAACCTCTATTTCAGTGCAGAGAGGAACTTAAATTTAGCAATTTTGGAAATGCTGGAGCAAGAGGGTATTGATTTCCTTTATGTAGATCTAAGAACCGATCCGGAAAAGTATAAGCCTAAATCTAGTAGTGAGAATTAACCGGAGGTCATAAAAAATTGTTGTAGAGTGATACCAAGAATGTCAAAATCAGACAAAATACACTAAATGATGAATATAGTATTAGTTCTCTTAATTGAGGTCCTGATTGTAATAGGTTTTTTCTTGGTATCCACATGGACTTTGCGTAAAGTTTGTAACTTGCTAACTAGAGTATCAGTATTTAGGGGAAAAGATACAAAAATCAAGGTTATCCGACGTAACATTAATGGGGTGCTGTTTTTCACCTGTTTGCTCTTGATTATGGGAATTATTGGTGTCAATGGTTTTTTGATTTATCAAGGCAAAAACCCACAGGAATATACAATAACCTTGATCAACCAGATTCCATCGGGATTTTGGTTAAGACTAGGATTTGGCATTGCCCAGTGTGTAGGAGTGGTAATTGCAGCAGGGTTTGTGATCAAATTACTTAATTATTGGTTGCAGATAGCTGCTAAAAAAGTGAAGAATTTAGAGCAAAAACCAGTCAATGATGAAAATATTGATGCTTTTTTTACCACTCTGAATCGGAGAATAACTTTAGGAATTTGGTTATGGATACTGATTGTCTGTAGCCAATTCCTTCAATTACCATCCCTGCTTACACAGTATTTATACATAGGGCTAACAATTTATTTGATCATTGCCAGCGGATTGTTGATACTAAAAACAGTAGGGGTAATTGTCGATACCTTGGATGCTTTAAGTATTAGATACTCTAGTCCAGACAATCTATTCAGATTTTATGACCGACTAGGACACTTAGTGCCTTTTCTAAAAAGTTCCTTAGAATTTGTAGTTTATGTCTCTACTGCTACATTGGTTGTTCAACAAGTGCAGTTAATAGCCAACCTAGCAAGTTTTGGCATAAAAATCATAAAAATCATTGCCATTGTATTTATAAGCAGGGTAATTTTTGAGGTGATTTACCTACTACTAGAAGAATTTTTGTTTAAGGACCAACAGTTGACAGAAACACAAAGAAGTAGACGCTTAACTATGATTCCGCTGTTTCGTAGTTTGCTACAGTATTTAATTTACTTCGCGGTTGCAGTTTCTATTCTGTATATTTTAGATATAAATCCAACTCCGATTTTAGCCGGTGCTGGGATTATTGGTCTTGCTGTGGGATTGGGAGCACAGACATTGATTAATGATATAGTCTCTGGTTTTTTTATTCTGTTTGAAAACTACTATTTAGTCGGGGACTATATACAAGCTGGAAAAGCGGAAGAGAAACCTGTGGAGGGTACTGTAGAGTCCATTGAATTAAGGACCACGCGCATTAGACATCCTAATGGTCAATTACAAATAATTCGTAATGGTGATATTGGCTCAGTTGTTAATTTTTCAAAGCAGTATATATTTGCCTGTGTGGATATAGGGGTAGCTTCTAATTGTGATTTACAACCAGTATATAGGTTAATAGGGGAAATTGGACAGAGTTTAAAACTGAATGATCCAGATGTGCTGGAGCCAACTTTTATAGAAGGTGTAGAAAGTTTAAGTGAGTCCCACTTATTGTTACGAACCTTGACCAAAGTAAAACCAGGAAAACATCTTCATATCCAGCGGGTTTTGAGGCAACTTTATATAGATAATTTTCCGGACTTGGGGCTTTTGCTTCCTGCTAGTATTAGGAAAGATGAGGATTAATTAGCTATCTTATCAGCGAATTTTTAAAAAATATGTGACCATTAGGGTAGCAGCTCGCTCAAGTTGTAGGAAATTTGGGAAAAATACTTGCCAAGGTTGAAAAAATCATGTTATAGTGTTATGTAACTAATAAGCATTTTTGGTCATAAATGATCAGACCGAACCCTCTTACCCCAAAACCAGGTCAAGAATCAGTATGGGACTATCCCCGTCCCGCGATTCTTCAGGATACTGACAAACACCTAAAAGTGATTTGTAACGGTGTTGTTTTAGCTGAAACCACTAAAGGTAAAAGAGTGCTGGAAACCAGTCACCCCCCTACCTATTACTTTCCGCCCAGTGACGTAAAATTGGAGTGTTTAATAGCAACACCCAAGAAAAATTTGTGCGAATGGAAAGGAGCATACGAATACTATGATGTTCAGATTGGTGAGCAGCTAATCAAATACGCAGCTTGGCGATATTTTGCTCCTACACCAAACTTTGTCCCTATTCAAGAGTATTATGGTTTTATTGCGGCTTTGATGGATGCTTGCTACGTTAACAATGAACTAGTTACACCCCAAGCTGGTGATTTTTATGGAGGATGGATTACTGCGGATATTGTTGGACCATTTAAAGGTGGTACAGGTACTTGGGGATGGTAAATAGTGAAGATATCAGTGATCAAAATTGATAGGTGGAAAATTCACCAACATCATGTAGAAATTATATATAGTGCGGATGGATTTAATTTTTCTACTAATATTTTCTACCATGATGTTTCATTCTCTCGGTTGATAAACAAATATTCTGGCTCCTATATAGAGAGAATTATTGCCCATATTGTCCTATTTGAAGGGATGAAATTTTGCTCCCTATTTCCCAAATATTATGATGTTTCTAGCATTGCCAAATATTTAGAACCCAGGGTTTTAGACTTATTTGTCCGAATATATCAGGGAGTATTTGGACAGCATTGGTATGAGAATAATATCACTAACTATCAACAACCAGAAATTATCAGTTCTGCGGTTTTAGGAGGAAGTGAACCTCAAGAGATTTTGGGGGATAATCAAACTATTCTCACTGGTTGTGGAGGGGGAAAAGATAGCATTTTAGCGATGAAAATCTTAGAAGAAGCTGGCATACCTTTTTCCTCACTGCAATACTCTCATAGCGTTTATGGAAAAGCAGATTTTCAGCACAAATTAATATCCCAGGTTGTGGAATGTGTTAAACCAAAGCACAAGCATCAAATTTCCATTTATGATAATTTTACAGAGTCACCGTTTTTAAAAATATATTTTCCCGAAAACTCCGGTATTATTGCACCGGAAACACCAGTTTCAATTTTTCAGTCTCTAATTATAATGCTAGATCATGGGTATCATTCTCTGTGTTTAGCCCACGAGAAAAGTGCCAATACGGGTAATCTATATTGGGAAAAACTAGGGAAAGAAGTGAATCATCAATGGGGTAAGGGTTTATTAGCAGAGCAGATTTTAAATCTGTTTATTCAAGAACATCTTTTGACCAACTTTGCCTACTTTAGTATTTTACAACCGATTTACGACTTTCGCATTTTCCAGAACTTTAGCAAATACCCTGAATTTATCTCCAAAATACATTCTTGTAACATACAGAAACCCTGGTGTTATAAATGTCCGAAATGTGCTTATGTTTGGTTAGGACTAATGGCATCTTCTTCTGTAAACATTGTAGAAAAAGTTTTTAAAAACAACCTATTTGACGATGGAGACTTAATTCCCATATTCCGGGAAATGATGGGTTTAGGACAGCATACACCTTTTGAATGTATTGGGGAAGTTCAGGAGACCTGGTTATTAATGAGAAAATCTTTAGAAAGAGGAATAAGAGGTAGAGCTTTAGATATATTTAAAGAAGAAATACTATCCAACCCTGAAATTAATTGGGAAGCAATAGAAGGTAAATATAATCATGTTTATGGAGCAGAACACACCATTCCCGACTGGATATTTGCGAGAGTCAAGGAACATTTATAGAACATTTATACAGGAGAGGTTTAGGGAGTTGATACTCCCCAAGACTATTCTTAATATAATGAGTTGACACTCCCTTACCTAAAGGCAAGGAATTATGAATTATTTTAACTCACAATTAACGGGGTGAAGTTCTACCTAGTGGCATTGCATCAGTTGTCCAGTTATCTCCCAGACTCCTAAACAGATGCAATTGCCAGTCTGAAACTTGATCATAAGTTAGATGATGGGTATCAACAGAACTTGTCCAGAAATTACCACGAATTGTGGGGTCTTCAAATCGGAGTAAGTTAGCTTTTTTGAGGTTGTATTCTTGGGGAGTTCCAGGAATGGGAATAATGGAATAGGGGGTCACAAAGAAGTTCAGGGATGGGTTGATGGTTCTGAGTTCTTGCTTCAGTTCCTTGATGGCTTCTTCTAAATACAGAAAACTATCTCGATTATCCTCAGGTAAGCCAATAATGAAACCATAAGAAATGGTTGGCACTCCAGCGCGGACAATAGCTCTGAGCATTTGACAGTGCTGTTGCCAAGGAAGTAGTTTTTTATAGGCCTGACGACCCACGAAGGGACGTTCAGCAGGAATATAGGCCATGAAACATCCAGTTTTGCCATCCCAACCCCACATGGCTTCTACCAATTCTTCATCGGGTTCTAAGTCTTCAGGATTTCGCTCTTTGCCTCGTCCTTTGGTGGCTTTTCTTAGCTCAATGCCATTGTCCCAGGAGATGGGTAAATTCATTTCTCGCAATCCTTTGATGATGTCGAGAACTTCTTGTTTTCCTTCCGGAAAGAGAACACGACCAAGAAATTGATCTGAGTCAGAAACCATGCTTTTTGCACCTGCTTCCTTTTGTCTAGCAGCCCATGCTAAAGCACGTTCAGGGGTCATCCGCAAATAGCCTGAGCCATAGGTTGGGGTTTGGCAAAAGTCACAGGTGCGATCGCAGCCTAAATCAAACATAGCAGAACCGATGGGTAATAATGATGATTCTGAAAGGTTATCGGCAAAATCATTACCTCCCCCTAAACAAGCTTGAGCAACAGAAATTGAGGGCAGAAACCAATCTTGGGGATGTAGGGGATGACGGCGCTTGCGATATTCTGTCCCATCTGGGAATAAAACTCCTGATAGCTCCTCCCGTTGCGGTTGACCTAAAACATAATCAAAAATAGCCCAGTTTGCTGCCCCCGATTTGTCAGTTACAACAGCCGTTGCTCCAGCATTAAAGTAATAGTGAGGTTGGGCAATAACATCTGAACCTCCAACTATAATAGGTTTGCCACCCTTAGCTAAATGTCGCAAGACTAAACCTGCTAATTCTCGATAAATGGTAAAGTTATTTGTGACTCCCCAAGCATCACAAGATTCAGAGTCAATAGAACTAACCAGTTGACCATAAGCAATCTTCTGAAGGGTCATCCCTTTCCAAATCGTTTCTCCAAATTGTTCTTGTTGGGTTCCGTTTTTGAGGTTGAATAACTCAACTTCAAATCCTCCAGCCTCCAGGTTGGCGATTAAGATCTGTTTGCTAATTAGAGGATGTTGATTTTGTTCAGTCCAGTCATTGCCCGTGGGATCAAGGACTTTGAGTTGGGGGAGTTCTACTAATCCAATTTTCATTGATTTGACCTCTTGATTAATTCTGAGCTACTTGGAAACTGGGGTATTGATAAAAGCGGGGCCAATTAGGACACAATGGAGACGAATCAGGGCTTCTTGTGTCACAAAAACTGCCTAACATAATCCTATGATCGCTATCGAAAAATGGGTTAGAATGATCTTCATATTAAAGTATCAGGTTCAAATCCGGGTAAGGTATTTAAGGTACTAAAGTGATAACTGAGCTATTCTCAGACATTACCACGAAGGTTATAGAGTTTGGATGATGCTTCAGAATTTCTTAATATTACCATGAGAGAGAACTCCTGTTAATTTTTGCGTTAATATCCTGTGTAGATTAATCGCTTATCACTGCCAAACTAAGAAACCCACCCTTCCTATGAACTGGATTTATCCCAATTTCCTTAATCCAAACTCAGATTAATAACTCTACTCTTATCCCCTATTTAGGTTAAAACAAGAGTCATAAAATCATAAACTTTGGGATTTTAACCATTCCCTTACCACATCCTGGACAGGACGAGATTGATTATCCACCTGATAATTCATCCGCTGCATTTGAGCGGTAGAAATTTTCCCACCTAACCGATTAATAGCAGTTGCTAATTCTGGGTATTTTTGGAGAATCTGTTGATTAAAGACTGGGACAGCTTCATAAGGTGGAAAGTATTTTTTATCATCTGCTAAAATCACCAAATTTAAAACTTGAATCAAACCATCGGTAGAATTAGTCACAATTAAATCAACTTGCTTTTCTTTAAGTGCTTGGTACATTATACCCAACTCCATTTGCTTAACATTAGCAAATCGTAATCGATATGTTTTAGACAAACCAGAATAACCATCAGCACGCTCTAAAAATTCATAATTAAAACCCGCTTTCAACTGATTACTATAAGCAGCAATTTCCGAAAGGTTTTTAACTTGCCATTTTTTGGCATCCTCACTGCGAATAATTATGGCATAGTTGTTTTCAAATCCTAAAGATGGCATAACTATCAAGTTATATTTTTCCCGATATACTTGTTTAGTCTTTTCATAGACAATTTGCGGATCTGTAATTGGTTTCTCCTTTAAAATTGCCGTAAATGCAGTTCCTGTATATTCCACATAACCAGCGATTTTACCTGCTTTTACTGCTTCGTGACAAACAAAAGTTCCCCCCAAATTAAACTTACGCTCTACCTTTAATTGAGTATGATTTTCTATTTGTTGTGCTAGAATTTCTCCCAATATAACCTGCTCAGTAAAGTTTTTTGAGCCAATGGTAATTGTTGGTGTTGTAGATGTAAATTGCCAGTTAAAGATAACTAACCCAGATATCCCCAACGAAATTATGCCTAAAACTATTACTAAAATCCAGGAAACTTGTTTTCTACCATCTTTATTACCTATTCGTTGAGTGAGATAAGTTTCCAACAAACCCAAACAAAAATCCGCACCTAGAGCAATTACAGCAGAAGGTATTGCACCTGCCAAAATCAACTCATTATTAACCGTAGAAATCCCCCGAAAAATAAAAGTTCCTAAACCACCAGCACCGATAGCAGCAGCAACAGTAGCAATTCCCACAGATATGACGGTTGCGACTCTTACCCCCGCTAAAATAATTGGTAAGGCCAAGGGAATTTCCACTTTTAATAACAATTGTCTATCCGTCATTCCCATACCAATTCCCGCTTCTTTAATCGCAGGATTAATCCCATTAATCCCAATGTAAGTATTGCGAATAATTGGCAATAAAGCATAAAGAGCTAAGGCAACTATTGCAGGATTTCTACCAATTCCTCCCAAAAAAGGCACAGAAATTAAAAACCCAAATATGGCTAAACTGGGAATGGTTTGAATAGCATTAGCTAAACCTAAAATACCAGGTGCAAGTTTTGGTTGACGAGTGATATAAATTCCCAACGGAATACCAATACTAATCGCCACAACCATAGCAATGGCCACTAATATCAAATGTTCCCAACTACCAATTAGAATTTCCCGACTATATTTTAGTAAAAACATAAGGTGATAAAAACATGGGATGAAAAGTCCTAATTATTTAATTATTATGTTCCCAATGGTGCGCAGCAGTCAAACAAGCCAAAAAAAGCTTTTGCTTCCCCATGTTGAGATTGAATAAATTCTCGTTTTGTGCCTAAAGCTACTAGACTTCCTTCGTACATTAACCCAATTCTGGATGCCAAAAAGAACGCCTCTTGAATATCATGAGTCACAAATATAACTGTTTTCCCCAACTGTCGCTGTAAATACTGAAATTGTTGTTGTAGTTCCAAGCGAGTGATAGGGTCTAGCGCACCAAAAGGCTCATCCATTAATAAAATAGGTGGATCTGCTGCTAATGCTCTAGCGACACCTATTCTTTGTTTTTGTCCTCCTGATAACTGATGGGGGTAACGTTCAGCAAATTTAGTTGGCTCTAACCCCACTAAATCTAACATTTCATGGACTCTGATTTTAATTTTTTTTGGATGGCCATTTTTCTAAAGATGGTACAATTCCAATATTTTCAGCCACGTTAAAATGGGGGAACAAACCTGTTTCTTGAATCACATAACCTATACTTCTTCTAAGTTTAATCACATCCCAGTCATTTGTGGAAAGACCTTGGACAGAAACTTCCCCTTGAGTGGGTTTAAGTAAATGATTAATTAGTTTTAGGGTAGTAGTTTTGCCACTACCACTGCGTCCCAGTAAGATCAGCGCTTCCCCCTGATTAATTTGAAGATTGAGTTTAGATACTAAAAGACGGTGATTAATCTCAAAACTCACATCTCGAAATTCAACTGCTATTTTCGCATCTGAGGACGTAATAGACATAATAGTTTAACAATTTATTCCATTTAGTAGTTTATTAGCAGGTTAAAAACCTACTTTGTTGCTTCCAACAGTTGGGAGAAGTAAAACCTGGTTCTGGTCATAGCTTTTCTTTGAATTTGAAACCCATTTTTTGCTAAGATGTTAATTACATCGGATTCCCGGTGTAAATAGGCACGAGTCGCTTTACTCGGTCCGGGGAAAAAACTACCTATCTTCTTGAGAATGGTCAGCCAAAAGGTTTTGGGAGCAAAACTGATAATGACCCGCGATCGCGCTAAGGAACATAAATGGGATATCATCTCATCTGCTTTTTCTTGGGGATAGTGAATTAGCACGTCCAAACATATTACCGTATGATAGTTGCCAGTTAAAGATTCTAAGTCTTGAACAGTGAAGGTAGGGTTGGCAGTATTTTTCAAAGAAATTACAGCTCTGTCCTGAGCTTCTGCAACCATTTTTGCGGAAATATCGCTGGCGTAAACTTTAGCTCCTTCCACAGCAAGGGGAATACTTAAACTACCCACACCACATCCAGCATCACAAATGGTGAGTTGGGACAAATTCTGATCATCCCTTAACCAGGTAATAACCGTATCTACAGTTTGTTGATGTCCTGTACGAATATCCAATTGTACACGGTTGACCTCTCCATCACCATAAATACGTTTCCATCGGTCAAACCCCGTAGAATTAAAATATTCACGTACTATTGTTTTGTCATCAGTTGCATTCATAGTTTTGACGAGTTTAGAAGTGGGAGAGGTTTAACTGCAAGTAACTATAGTAAATCATCAAAGGGGAACAACTCAACATTATTTTCCCCGTTGTTATCTTCATCATCTGCAAGAGTACTTTGTGGAGCTAGGGTTTCCAGGTTTTGCAATAATTCCCAAACTTGGTTTTGCAATAGGTCATGTTCATCCCTGAGTAAGGAAATTCGATTTTGTAATTGACTCACTTCTGTTTCTTGCTTTTGTTTGTGGTGTTGTAGGTCAACCATTTTGGCTTGTAAACCCTGCTCAGTTTCTATAGCTTCCTGTAATAGGTTCTTTTGTGTCAATACCTGGTTCTCTAAATCTTGACTTTCTGTTCTCAGTTCATGGAGCTTCTCTTCTAGTTGAGGTTTAAGTCTCTGGGAAAGAACCAGGTTGCTTTCTAGTTCCTCTTTCTCTTGTTTATAAATTGCTATTTGAGATTGTAGCTGGCCAATTTCTGACCGTAAAACCTGACAATTAATATCCAGACGACGCTTCTCAGCTGTTAGATCTATACAAGATTTATGCAATTCTTGCCTACTGTTTTGTAGCTCACCCATGGTTCCTTCCATCGTGCCAATTTCCAACTCTAATTGCCTTTTTTCCGCAGCATAGTTACCTATCTCCCGGTGAATAGTATCTCTCTTATTACGGCAATCTAGTATTTGATTTTCTAGTTGTTTTGATTCTGTATATGCTAAAACTCTATGTTGTTCTAATTGTTCGATTTCTCTGACAATACGATATTTCAACTGCTCCATTTCCCTGATTTTAGGGTAGAGGGAATTTAAAACCATTAATTCATGATTTCTTCGTCGCTTGTCAGCGAATAAGGCGGCTGTATAGGTGGCAATGACAGTAATGATAGCACTAATCAAAGCATGACTAAAATTCCATTGGGGAACAATACTTAAACCAAAACTTATACTGAACGATAGTACACCTATAACCAGTCTATTACTAACTATAACTGATGGTATCTTGCTGATTTTAACTGTAGTTATTTGGTGAGAATTAGTAGTTGTTATTGTCATTTGAATCGGCTTGTAGGAAGTCAATAAACTGTCGTGCTGTACGACCGGAACGCCCATTATGACGGGTTGCCCATTGGAGAGCTTGAAATTCCAAATCTTCCCTGGTTAAATTCATACCCGTTTCTGCTGCTAAGTGATGGACTATTTGTAAATAGGTTCTCTGATCAGCAGCTTCAAAGGTTAGTGTTAAACCAAAACGATCTGCAAAAGAAAGTTTCTCCTCCATTGTATCCCAACTATGAATCTCTTGGTGATCCTTCGGGTTTGGTCTGTCGGTAAAATACTCCCTGATTAAATGGCGACGGTTAGATGTGGCGTAAACAACCACATTATTGGGACGGGGGGTTAAACCACCTTCCAAAACAACTTTTAGTGATTTGAAGACATCATCATCCTCTTCAAAGGAAAGATCGTCAACGAAAATGATAAATTTCTGAGGTAACTCGCGTAAATATTCCACAATTTGTGGTAAACTATGCAACTCTGATTTTCTTACTTCCACTAGGCGCAGATTGTAATAACCATCCTGATTTAATAGGGATTTTACTAGGGAGGACTTTCCAGAACCACGACTACCATAAAGTAATACATGGAGCGCTGGTCGTCCTGATAATAAAAACCGGGTATTCTTTAACAGAATTTGTTTTTGTTCCTCATAACCTACCAGTGTTTCTAGTTTAACCCTATCAGGATAGGGTATGCCAACAAACTGCCCAGTTTCCCATCTAAAAGCTCGATATTGGGCAAATAACCCACCTCCCTGGTGTTGATAATAGGTTACCAGATCCCTAATAATATCACCCCAGTTTTCTAACTGTTGCCAAGTGATCATTAAGTCTTGAAGTATTACTGTTTGGCTTTGTTGAGGTTGGGGTTCTTGATACCACACAACTGGGGAAACTGGTAAATGGCATACATTCTGTACCCACTCACTCAAAAGGGCACAGTTACACTCATACAAGTTTTGTAATATCTGTAGATCATGCTGCGCAGCAGCGATTAATGCTGATGGTAAATCAGTGAATTCTCGCTTTTGAGCCAGTTTAGTAAAGGGATTGTCTGATAGGAGAATTTGTCTAATTAAATATTCTTCCCAAGTTTGCTGACTGCTTGCTAAAGAATGAAAGTAATTGCCATAAGCTTGCAGACAATTACGTCCATCTCCATCTGTGTAGCGTATGGCTTGGAGTAATTCTAGAAACCCCATTCCTACTTCCGTTTGTAATACTGACTGATAAAGTAACACAGACGCCGCTTGACGCTGTAAAAATTGGACTTTGGTGTGGAATGAAGTATTAATGGTAGACATGGGCTGATCAGTATATGTATATTTTACCATGAATGGGATGAAAACTAAAAAATTCAATGTATACTGGAGTTAGTATCGTCAGCGGTGTCAATATTTTACAGGGCTATAGGGTCTTCCGTATAATTTGAAGTGCAATTAAAGTGCAAATCAAGGTAAATTTGCCATATTGGCAGGTTTTCATTAAATAAACAAGATATTACTAGATAACAGCAATATTTAATGGTTGGTGTATTGTCGCTATCTACTTAATCCTCACAACGGAAAACTCCTCAATTTCCACATCAATCCGCTCGGTAATTTAAGTAACTGGGAACGTTATACATGAAAATATCACTGTCTTCCGAAAATGTGATCCAGTACCTTTATGACACAGGTCTGTTCAGTTCACAAGATTCCCCATCCCCTGATTCTGATTTACATCAAACTACTATTGATAACCATATTTTCTTGGTGAAACTCTCTGGTAACCGCCAAATTATAATTAAACAAGAAACTCCTCATGAGGAATATCCCAGTAACCACCAGTCCTGGAACGAGTGGGTTTTTCACCAATTACTATTACAATTTCCCCTTCTTAGTAATATTCCGGCGATCGCATCTTTACTATTACACTTTGATGCGGAAAACTCTATCCTGGTCTGTACTGTTTTGACCGAGTATATGGAACTAGAGGAGTTTTACAAAAAGCACAGTATTTTCCCCTTAGAGATTGCCACTTCTATTGGTAGTGCATTAGCATGTTTACATCGTTCCACTTTCCAGAAGCGGGAATACCGTGATTTTATAGATACTGCACCCGAGGGAGAGTTACGCTACAATTATTACAATCCAGTGCAAGGAATAAGCTACCTTACCCAGCAGGTGTTGGGCAAAATTCCCACAGCAGCACTGGAATTTCATGCGATTTATCAACAGTATGAAGAACTAGAATCGGCCATTGGGGATTTATCATACCATTGGAAACCATGTTGTTTAACCCACAATGATTTACAACTGGATAATATTCTGGTTCATTCCCGCTGGCAAAATTTAGATGACTGTCTAGTCAGATTTAAGCAATGGGGAGTATATGCTTGGGGGGATCCCGCTTTTGATTTAGGAACTCTACTCGCTAGTTATCTACAAATATGGCTTTCTAGTTTGGTGGTAGATTCCAGTTTAGACCTAGAAGAATCCCTCCATTTAGCCCTTATTTCCCTGGATAAGGTTCAACCCTCCCTAATTGCAATTATGCGAACCTATCTCCAGATCTTTCCCATAGTTTTAGAATACTTCCCACAGTTTATTATCCGGGTGGTTCAATTTACAGGATTGGCACTTATCCATTATATTCAAAAATGCATCAACTACTATAAGTATTTTGACAAAACTCATTTATCTATGTTAGAGGTTGGCAAAAAACTATTAACCATGCCAGAAAACTCACTATTAAACATTTTTGGTACTTCACCCCAGGAAATTCTGCCATCTGTGATAGGAGTTAAAACTTACACCAAAAAAAATGGACGGGAAACTAATTGCCAAATAGCACCAATTTACTACCCTAAAACTCGTTTACGCGGTTGTTGATCCCATTAGTGATTATGTTAAGGATTGTTAATCCTATCCTATAGATGTTTGTTAAAACTTTATGTACTATTTGCTGTTAGAGCCTAAATTGCCAGTATATTAGAGTTATATTTCGGAGGTGCAAGTCTATTAAGATGTTGAGTAGTTACCAAGTAAATAATTCCCCCGTAAATAGCCAAATAAGCCAAATCAGTAGTTCTCAAAGTTCCCCAGTAAGTCGACTAGATAATTATCACCTGTCCGTTATTGAGTCCCTATTTGATATTGCTAGAAATATTGAGATTTCAGCGGATTTCTCCATTCAACATCCCCAATATCAACCCTTTGCCATACCTAGTACGGTAGCACAAAGATTTAGACACAATTCACTGGATTTGCAGCGGAAATATTTAAACCTATTGCTGCGCAATTTCCTCCATGGTATTTATTATAACGGGGCATTGCAACCCATTTTATCTACAAATAATCACCAGTGTAGTCATTTACTAACCAACGGATTAGAACCAAATTATAAATTAGGTGTTGACCGAAATTTTTACCAACAACTACATGAAAATAATCACGGTATAGGTAACTATGATGCTGATTGGGAGGTATTAAGAATAGAACCGGACGGGACTATGGCCGTGATGAAAAATAATCTTACACTGTATGTAGAACCAGAATGTTATCTCAAGTCCGACCGATCTCCTACTCCCGGTGATTTAATAGGGATTTGGATGCCAAAGAACCGACTGCAAAATGGTTGTTACATAGCAATTGGCAACTGTAATCAGCAACATCCGTCTCATAGCCATAACCATCATATAAATTATCATTCTAAAAAAATAGCAAAAATCTATTTTAACATTACTCCATCCGGAGCGATCGCCCTGATGAACATTTTAACAAAACGACTAAACGATGCCAGCATTCCCTTTTAGTTTTGAAGTATTATATAATCCTATTTCTTATAGAAGGTATGACACAGCCACATTGCAGTTTAACTGTGAAGACTATCGAGCTATCCATAAAATTCTAGAGCCAACTTACCTAGAGACCGAAATTTATTTTCAGCCCCAAATTCCCCTATTTACCAAATACTTGGCGCCTGGGTTGAGTTTAGCTGAAGAACCAAACCAAAAATTCTCTCCAGAAGAGAGTTTTGGTATGAACCGTTGTCAAATAATTGCCAATGCTCTGTTAGAAGCTTGGCAAAAAGGTAAAAATGCCATAGAAGAGCGAATACAGATTATTCAGCAACATTTTGCATCTGAGCTAATTGATTTACATTATCCTTACCTCAATCCCAGCTCCCAGGATATTTATATTCCCTAACCAAAACCCAGGAGTTTGCCCCTTTATTGTCAACTATATATCTACATATCAACCCTATCAACAATGATTTTCACTTATCAAAGAACCATAAGATTTGCGGATACTGATGCAGCGGGAGTAGTTTACTTCGCCAATATTTTAAATATATGTCACGAAGCCTATGAAGACTCCTTAATACATGTTAATATCAACATGAGGAATTTCTTTACCCATCCATCAATAGCTTATCCTATTGTACATGCAAGCGCAGATTATTTACGACCAATTTATTGTGGGGACAAATTAATAATTAACTTGATTCCCAAAAAAATCACCGGAGACAAATTTGACATTAACTATGAAATTAATGTCAGTAACGTGATTGTAGCCAAAGCAATTACCAGACATGTGTGTATTGATGTAGCTACGGGGACTAAGAGACAAATGTCAGGTGAGATAATTTCCTGGTTAGAAACTAACCGTAGAGACGTAGAGGATATCGAGAGAAAAAAATCCAGGGAAGAGATTATATAATTACTATACGATCTCTTCTTGATCGAGAGATTCCAGGATGATCTGTTGAAGTTGTGAAATATTGATTTTTCCCTGTTGATTACGAGGTAAGCTAACCACGGGAATCCAATATTTAGGAATTTTAAACCTGGTTAATGTTTGCTGGAGTTGGTTTTTGATTTCTAGGATGGGAGTGGGGGGAGATTGGGGAACATAAATAGCTGTTACTGCTTCGCCCCAATTGTGATCTGGTATGCCAATTACACACACATCCATAATCAAAGTAGTTGCTCGGATTGCTGCTTCCACCTCTGAAGGATAAATATTCTCACCACCGGAAATAATTTTATTGCTCCTACGTCCCACAATATGTAAATAACCATTCTGGTCTAAAAATCCCATATCATCGGTTAAAAAACCCTGATCATCCTGCCAAATTGTGGGATAGTAGCCCAAAGCCAAAGATTTAGCTTTAATTCTAATAACTCCCAGATGATTTTCCCCATAATGTTCATTTTCCAGAAGATGCTCCATCACAATTTCTGCGTGGGGGAGAGTCCGACCACTATTTTTAGTTTTTAAAAACTCATCCAGTGGTATTTTTAAAAACTCATCTGGTTTTAAGGTAGCTATTTGGGAAGCTGTTTCGGTCATACCGTATGTGGGAGCTAACCTAATGTCATTTGCTCTGGCTTTGGTTAATAAATCGTTCCATGATGGTCCACCTCCTAATAATACAGTTTTAAACTCCGATAGCCATTGGGTTAATTTTTGATTCTCTAATAGTCTTTGTAATTGAGTTGGCACTAGAGATATAAAAAAGTCTGAGTTTTTTATCTTGTAAATATCTGATTTTTGGCTAGATTCAGATGTAAGCTGTTTAAATGAAGTAATAACTAATTTTCCACCGGTGGTAAAACTTCTCATAAACTGCATCAAACCACTCACATGATATAATGGTAAAACACAGAAAGAATTCACCGAACTTAAATTAAAATATTCTGTAAATCCCCGCACTGACGCGGTGAGAGTTTCCCAGGTATGAATGGCAAATTTAATCTTTCCCGATGAACCACCAGTAGGAATCATAATACCACTAATTATCGGTTTTTCCGAAGTAATATTAGTATTAGTGGTGGTAAAATCAGGAAATTTTATCTCATCACCCCAAATCATATCTGGATTTACTAAATCCCAAACTTGTTCCCATTCATTTTTTTCCCAGTCGGGATTACACAAAAAAACTGCACATTCAGCTGCACATCCAGCAATAAATCCCGCCAAAAATTTTACCGGATCTCGCTGGGCTAGAATTATTTTTAGCGGTTTATATATCGGTTCATGGTTGTGGTCAATTTGCCTATCTAATTGGTGACGTATTTCACCATATAATTCCTCAACAAGGGTTTCAAATTCTTCACCATTTTCAACTATTAACCAATTTTCCCTAGAGATGTTTTTATCTTCTAGATTTAATAAACTTTTTAATAAATAGGATTCCATAAAATTTCTGGCCAATTTGTAGATTCTAGTGCAAAATAATGATCAATACCAAAACCCAGAGAACGCCAATTACCAGATAGGTTAGATATCCCATGAGATATTTCCCCAGCTAACTTGAGCGCAGCTTCTCTACCAATAGGAGTTTCAAATACAGAAGAAAATACCAGATCAATGGTGTGATTTTGGCAGAATCCTCTCAACCGAGATGGTGAACCTAAAATAGCTGGTTTGATCACAAAAACTCCTCGCCACCCGATTTGATAACAACTTTCTAACTTTTGCCAGGTGGCAACGGACTCATCTAAAGCGATTTTTGTTAAATATGCCTGGCTCAATTCTAGCATTTCTTCCAACCTATTTATCCCTAACGGTTGCTCGATAAATTCAATTTTTTGGGAAAATTGATCACAAACTTCTAACCATAATTTAGCTTGTTGATAATTGAGTCCTCCATTAGCATCTAACCGAATTTTGGCGGATTCCGGTAGTTGACCAACCAGTAAGTGCAAAATTTCTAATTCCTGGGTTATGTCATCCACTGCTATTTTTATTTTGAATGTCTCATAACCCTTTTGCCACAAATTTTTCCATCCCTGAACAGCAGCTTCTCCTCTGGGTAATAAAGCACTATATTTCATTTTTTTACTTATTAGTCTTTCAATTAGGCTTTCATCTCCTAAATGTTGATTTTTAAAAACAGGCATTGAATTGGAAAAATTTTCTCTGGCAGATTCAAAAGCAAATTGACAAGCTGGTAAGTGCGCTGGAATATCCAAAATCATCTCCGGAGTAATTATCTCTGGTAGTTGACTACAAAACTCCCTAGCTTGTTCTAAGGTTTCTGAACCAAACCAAGCAATAGGAGAAATTTCCCCCCAACCTACTTTCCCAGTTCGATCAACCAGTCTAATTATTATGCCCTCTCGCATATCCCAAACACCATGATTGGTAATCACAGCATGGTTAAATTTCTGACTAAACTGACGAAAAGAAAATTGGTACTCCATTTTTCTAACCCAAAATAAACCCTATCCCTAATAACAAACAACTCCAAAAATGTACCCCAATGGCAATGAACTTACAATTACTCACCTTTTCCGGAAGATGATGGTTTTTCCACACGTGACCACATAATTTTACCCCAAAAGGTAAACTCAACCAACTTAGTAGAGTCCAAAAGGGAAAAATCCCTAACACTACCAATAATAGACATATCACATAAATACTAGCGGTAAACCATACCAAAACTTCCGCACCCCTTTGTGTTCCTAACCTCGCAATGGGTGACCGCTTTCCCGCAGCAATGTCATCTTTTACTTGATGAAAATGAGAACAAAATAATACTAAACTAGTTACAATACCCACAATAACCGAAGCAGCTAAATTAGTAGGTGACCAATTTTGGGTTTGACTGTAGTATGCTGCTGTCATCCCCACAGGTCCAAACGCAAAGAAACACAAAACTTCTCCCCAACCCTTATACCCTAATCTAAAGGGAGGTCCCTGGTACACATAACCCAAACTACAACATAATAGAATCAGTCCAACTACAGTTGGATCTCTTTGTAACCAGGCGATCGCAATTATTCCTGACAAACCTAAAACTAGGCACAAATTACCCAACCAAAACATTAATTGCTTATTACCTGTTAAAGTTACTAATGAGTGATGTTTATTTTCATCAATACCAGTTTCCGCATCAAAAACATCATTAGTGATATTCTCCCACGCTAGAATCAAAATTGCCGCAGTTGCAAAAATCGTAAATGGCACACCATGAAAAATTTGAGTTTGCGCAAAAGCGACACAAGATCCCACCCATATAGGCATAATAGCAACACTGTACATTGGTGGTTTAATAGCAGCCATCCATAACTTACGATTGGGTGTTTGTCTTGTGGTCATTATTCCTCATCAACTACAATCTAATAAATTTACCACCGGATCCTATACTGAAATTTTATAGTTCTTATAGTCCAAGTTCCCAGAAGATGCTAATTTGAACTAATAAAACCTGCAATATAATTAGTAATAGAACTAAAATATTACAATCCATTTGTTACACTTGATCAATAAAACTTAAAAAAAATTAAACAGACACATCCATGACAATTTCACCATGTCTTCCAAGATTCCTCACAGATTATAAAGATTTGCATCAACTACTGTTAGCAGTGCAACAAAGATGCTATGAACATCATCACCAGCAAATTGTTAGCATCTCCCTGGCAATTGATTTTATAGATCCCCTATTTGTATTAGATAAGTTAGGACAAAGGAACACATTGAGCTTTTATTTTGAAAATAAAAGTAAAGGGGAAGCCATTGTAGCTATTGATGCCATAAAGAAATTAGATATTAATGGTCAAAACAGATTTAACAAAACGGAAGACTTTATCAAAGATTGTCTAAAAAATATCATTAATTTCGGTAATCTTAATGAACCATTCACGGGTAGTCACTTTTTTTGCAGTTTTAGTTTTTTTGAACAGCACCAAAATTCGAATTATCCCTTTGCAGCAGCGACAATTTTTCTACCCAAATTACAAGTAGCTGTAAAAAATTCCTCTTGTACTCTAGTAATCAACAAGGTAGTTGATGCTGATGTTGATGTTAACCACATACTCCAAGATATCCAAAATAAAATCAGGACCTTACAATCTTTAACTAATGGTCTCCCCATAGCTGTGACTACCTGCAAAGGTTCCCAAACAAGCCAGATAAACAACCCGGACGTTTTTAAAAACTCAGTTTTATCAGCTCTCCAAAAAATAGAAGCTAAACAGTTAAGAAAAATTGTTTTGGCGGACACATTAGATGTATATTCATATAGTTCGTTTAATCTATTAAAATCCCTAAATAATTTAAGGAACTTACATCCTAACTGTTATGTATTTTGTATTAGTAATGGTCGAGGACAAAACTTCCTGGGCGCCAGTCCAGAACGACTAATTAGCATTCAAGACCACCAGCTCATCACCGATGCACTAGCTGGTTCAGCTCCCAGGGGCAAAACACCTAAGGAAGATGCAGTTAATGCCCATAGATTAGTCAACAGTAGCAAAGAAAAACACGAACATAACCTGGTAATTGATTTTATCAGTCACAGACTATCACAACTGGGGTTATTTCCCCAACCCCTAACTCCACGACTACGACAACTGGCAAATATTCAACACCTATGGACACCAATTACTGCTGTGGTCCCCAATAACGTTCACCCCATAAAAATTGTTGCCCAATTACATCCCACACCTGCTGTAGCAGGAGCAACTAGAGAAATTGCCTGTGCGGAAATTAGGCACTACGAGAAATTTGATCGCGGTCTATATGCTGCACCCCTAGGATGGTTAGATAGTAGGGGAAATTGCGAGTTTATTGTGGGTATTCGTTCCGCTCTCATTAACAATAATTGTGCCAGATTATATGCTGGTGCTGGTATTGTCGCAGGTTCTGACCCTGAACGAGAATTTGCTGAAGTGCAGCTTAAATTACAAGCCTTACTTAAAGCTTTGGTGTAGTGGGGAGGAGAACTTTCTGCTAAACTAGGACCAGCTGCGTTAATATCTTGCGTTAATATCTAAACAATGTCTGATACCCAAATCACTGCTGCTGTAGCCAAACTTTATGACACTTACCCGTTCCCCCCTGAACCAATTTTAGACCAACCACCACCAGGATACAATTGGCGCTGGAATTGGTTAGCTGCTTACAACTTCTGTACCGGGAGAAAACCCTCAAAACAAGATATCCGGATTTTAGATGCTGGTTGTGGATCGGGAGTTAGCACGGAATATTTAGTACATTTGAATCCCTACTCACATGTAGTAGGAATAGATATCAGTCCAGGTACGCTAGAAGTTGCTAGAAAACGCTGTCAAAGTTCCGGTGCTAACCGGGTGGAATTTCACCACCTGAGTATTTATGATCTGGACCAAATACCGGGAAAGTTTGATTTGATTAATTCTGTTGGTGTACTCCATCATTTACCTGACCCCATCGCTGGTATTCAGTCCCTCGCAGGTAAACTGGCACCGGGAGGAATTATGCACATCTTTGTTTATGGTGAGCTGGGCAGATGGGAAATACAACTTATGCAAAAGGCGATCGCAATTCTTCAAGGAAGTAAACGTGGCAACTATGAAGACGGAGTACAAGTGGGCAGAGAAATATTTGCCGCTTTACCAGAAAACAATAGAATTGTCAATAGAGAGAAAGCCAGATGGTCCTGGGAAAATCAAAAGGACGAATGTTTTGCTGACATGTACGTCCATCCCCAGGAAATAGATTATAATATTGATTCTTTGTTCCAGCTCATAGATGCTTCTGGGTTAGAGTTTGTAGGATTTTCCAATCCGGGCTTTTGGAACCTGGAGAGATTATTGGGGAAAAGGCCACAACTAATGGCAAGATCCCAGGAATTATCTCCCAGAGAAAAATATCGCCTTATAGAACTATTGGACCCCGAAGTTGCCCACTACGAGTTTTTTCTGAGTTCTCCTCCCTTAGAAAAAAGCCATTGGCAAGATGACCAAGCCCTATTAGCAGCTATACCAGAATTAAACCCCTGTCTAGATGGATTTCCCAGTCCATGTGTATTTAATTACGACTACCAAATCATTAATCTATCTCCTGGGGAGATAGAGTTCATGAAAAAATGCAATGGTTCCCACACCATATCACAAATTCTCGTGGAAAGTCAAGTGGATTTAGCTGGAGCCAGGAAATTGATAGAGCAGCAATTGTTGATACTCAGTCCCAACCTATAGTTGGAAATGCGATCGCATTGTTAAAGGCGAGGGAGATAAAGGTAAGCGAAACAAGAATAATCTTTGCCAACTTTCCCAACGTCCGGCCAAAAATTGCCAAAAAAATTAAGTTAATTGTTTTTTCTAAAGTATTGTTACCACTAACGTGGTATGATTCAGCTGACTGAATATGCAGTCACCCTATTTAGTTGAACTGGTTTCAAGTTCCGTGAGCTTGTCATCAAGAACAAAATGTATCCACTCCGACAACAAAAAACGATGACCAACCTGATTCTCAAACCAGAGGAACAAAAAAACTCTGCCATGAAAGAGTTTTACCAACTCTATCAAGAGCTGTTGGTCATTACCCTTGTCCTAACAGCAGTAATTTTCACGGCCGTTTGGATTGCTTATTCCGTAAACATGGCCTTAAACTATTTATTAGGGGCATGTGCGGGATTGCTTTACCTAAGGATGTTGGCCAGAGATGTAGAGCGTTTAGGCACAGAGAAACAACAGCTGAGTAAAACCCGATTAGCCTTATTAGTCGTGCTGATTTTGTTAGCATCACGGTGGAATCAACTGCAAATCATGCCCATATTCTTGGGATTTCTGACCTATAAAGCCACGCTCATCATCTATGTAATCAGGATGGCTTTTGTCTTGTGACTCTACAAAGCTGCGGCAACCTTAAAAAGCTCCGCTTCTCCAGTAAGATGAAAGAAGCGACCCCATTAGAAAGAAAATGCTCAATTTTCTGAACTTCTACTCCTTTCCCTTAGCAGAATTGGAGGTGGGTAAGCATCTGTACTGGCAAATAGGCAACTTAAAGCTCCATGGACAGGTGTTTCTCACATCCTGGTTTGTAATCGGCGTATTAACACTAGCTTCCATCCTGGCAAGCAGTAATGTGAAACGCATTCCTAGAGGCATTCAAAACCTAATGGAGTTTGCCCTGGAATTCATTCGGGACTTGGCAAAAAACCAGATTGGCGAAAAAGAATATCGCCCCTGGGTGCCCTTTGTTGGCACATTGTTCTTGTTCATTTTCGTCTCCAACTGGTCCGGAGCATTAGTTCCATTTAAACTAATTCATTTGCCAGAAGGTGAACTGGCCGCTCCTACCAGCGATATCAATACAACAGTTGCCTTAGCGCTGTTAACATCTTTAGCTTATTTTTATGCTGGATTCAGCAAGAAAGGCTTAGGGTACTTTGGCAACTATGTGCAACCAGTGTCCTTTATGTTGCCCTTCAAGATTATTGAAGATTTCACCAAACCTCTTTCCCTAAGTTTCCGTTTATTCGGTAACATTTTAGCTGATGAACTGGTAGTTGGCGTGCTAGTGTTACTAGTGCCCCTGTTTGTGCCATTGCCAGTGATGGCCTTGGGACTATTCACAAGTGCCATTCAAGCCCTAATTTTTGCCACCCTCGCTGCTGCTTATATTGGTGAAGCGATGGAAGATCATCATGGCGAAGAGCATGAGGGAAGTCATTAGACCCCTCAGGAAACAACAGTCAGTGATGAGGTGACAGGTGAGAGGTGAAAGTGCCAGGTGACAACAGGTAGTCAAAAGTCAACCGGGGGAGCTTCACTAATTAATAGCATCTGATCACCAATAACTGATAGATGATAGCTGACTACTAACACTACAAATTCCCAAATCAACCGTATCTCTAAAGTAAGGAAAGAAGATCATGGATCCATTAATTTCTGCTGCTTCCGTATTAGCTGCTGCTCTAGCTGTTGGTTTAGCTGCTATTGGTCCTGGTATTGGTCAAGGTAATGCAGCAGGACAAGCTGTAGAAGGTATTGCTCGTCAACCAGAAGCAGAAGGCAAAATTCGCGGTACATTGTTGCTGAGTTTGGCGTTTATGGAAGCGCTAACCATTTACGGCTTAGTAGTTGCGCTAGTATTGTTGTTTGCTAACCCCTTCGCATAAGTAGTAACCAGTCTATTGGACTGAGTGACAAAAGATGGGACTTAGGAGTTAAGAGTTAGGGGTTGAATTAATCACTCACTAACTCGTAACTCATCCTCTAGTTATAACTCAGGACTATAACCATACATAGGAACAAGCAACAATGACACATTGGATCACCTTGTTGGCAGTAGAAGAGGTTGCCAAGGAAGGGGGCTTGTTTGACTTAGACGCGACTTTGCCCTTAATGGCAATTCAGTTTCTAGTTTTAGCCCTGATATTGAATGCAACCCTCTATAAACCATTGGGTCAAGCTATTGATGGACGTAATGACTACATCCGGAATAATCAATTGGATGCCCAACAACGTTTGTCCCAGGCAGAAAAACTGGCGGCTCAGTATGAACAAGAACTAGCTGGTGCAAGAAGACAAGCACAGGCAGTGATTGCTCAAGCTCAAGCAGAGGCACAAAAAGTAGCAGCTCAGAAGATAGCGGCAGCACAGCAAGAAGCCCAGGCACAAAGAGAAAAAGCAGCTAGTGAAATTGAGCAGCAAAAACAACAAGCTTTAGCTTCTTTAGAAGCACAGGTGGATGCACTCAGTCGCCAAATATTGGAGAAGCTGTTAGGTGCTGATCTAATAAGCCAACGCTAAATTAGGTCAAAACTAAGTTACAGGGATGTCACGGTGTCATAAATCATCAACTTGAAGAATGACCACCGACAAGAAAATTTGAATTTGGCTGCGCAGTTGTGGATAAAAAAACATGGGGACTTTTTTACTATTGATAGCGGAAGCAACCGCTGTCACGGGTGAATTGGCAGAGGGAGCAGAACATAGCGGTATTGGTCTGAATACTAATATTTTTGAGACCAACCTAATTAACCTTGCCATTATTATTACTGTGCTGTTTGTTTTTGGACGTAAAGTATTGGGTAACACCCTAAAAACTCGTCGAGAAAACATCGAAACAGCAATTAAGAGTGCAGAGGAAAGAGCTGCGAATGCTGCAAAGCAGTTAAAGGTAGCTGAGGAAAAACTAACACAGGCCCAGGTGGAAGCTAACAGAATTAAAGCTGATGCGGAAACTAGTGCCAAAGCAGCTGGGGAAGCAATTTTAGTCCAAGCTGCTGCTGACGTTGAGAAGATGCAAGCTGCTGGGGCGGCGGATTTAAATGCGGAACTGGAGCGGGTAATTTCTCAATTACGGCAGAAAGTGGTGGCTAAAGCTTTGCAAAAAGCCGAAGCAGAACTCAAAGCTGGCATTGCTGAGGATGCTCAAATAAGAATTATTGACCGTAGCATCGCTCAATTGGGAGGTTAGGAACCATGAAAAGTAATGCAGCGACAGCAGAAGTAGCACAGCCCTATGCACAGGCTTTGTTATCAGTGGCTAAAGCCAACAATTTGACAGAAGAGTTCGGCACAGATGCGCGGACTTTGATTAGTTTGATTTCTGGTTCTGGGGAACTACAAAACTTTTTGGATAACCCCTTTATTCAACCAGAAAACAAGAAGAATCTACTCAAACAACTGTTGGGAGAAAGTGTTAATCCCTACCTGAGAAATTTCATCTTGCTGTTAGTTGATAGAAGACGGATTTCCTTTTTGGAACCAATTTTACAGCAGTATATCAGTCTGTTGCGGGAATTAACCCAAACGGTTTTAGCGGAAGTTAGTTCTGCTATTCCCCTAACCGATGAACAAATACAAACAGTAAGAGAAAAGGTAATTTCTATTACCAAGGCTCGGGAAGTAGAAATTGAAACTAAAATCGACACCGATTTAATTGGTGGTGTAGTGATTAAAGTAGGTTCCCAAGTAATTGATGCCAGCTTACGTGGTCAACTACGTCGTCTTTCTCTACGCTTAACCAGTGGTTAAATAGGGAGAATGGGGAATTTGGTCTGTTACCAATTACTCATTACCAATTAGCAATTACCAAAAACTTCTGCCGTCTCACAAGAAAACCGAAAATAGGCACATGAGCATTTCCATTAAACCTGACGAAATCAGCAGCATTATCCAACAACAAATCGAGCAATATGACCAAGAGGTCAAGGTTGCTAATGTTGGTACTGTACTACAAGTTGGTGATGGTATTGCCCGGATCTACGGCTTACAACAAGTCATGTCCGGGGAACTTTTAGAATTTGAAGATGGCACTGTTGGTATCGCCCAAAACTTAGAAGAAGATAACGTGGGCGCCGTACTAATGGGTGAAGGCAGAA
The DNA here is from genome assembly GCA_000175855.1 of Raphidiopsis brookii D9. Lineage (GTDB taxonomy): Bacteria > Cyanobacteriota > Cyanobacteriia > Cyanobacteriales > Nostocaceae > Raphidiopsis > Raphidiopsis brookii. The sequence goes on along the minus strand of ACYB01000046.1, from coordinate 29,019 downwards.
ATATTCAAGAAGGTAGTACCGTTACTGCAACCGCTAAAATTGCCCAGGTAGGTGTGGGTGAAGCCCTCATCGGTCGGGTAGTAGATGCTTTAGGCAGAGCAATTGACGGTAAAGGTGAAATTAAAGCTACTACCAGCCGCTTGATTGAGTCCCCTGCCCCTGGGATTATTGCCCGTCGTTCTGTACATGAACCCATGCAAACGGGTATTACAGCTATTGATTCCATGATTCCCATTGGTCGGGGTCAACGGGAGTTAATTATTGGTGACCGTCAAACTGGTAAGACCTCTATTGCTATTGACACCATTATTAACCAGAAAGGTGAAGATGTGGTTTGTGTTTATGTAGCAGTGGGTCAAAAGGCTTCCACAGTTGCTAACGTAGTTCAAACCCTACAGGAAAAAGGCGCTTTAGAATATACAGTAGTTGTAGCAGCTAATGCCAGTGACCCAGCTACTTTACAATTCCTAGCTCCTTACACAGGTGCTACTATTGCCGAGTACTTTATGTACCAAGGTAAAGCTACCTTAGTGATTTACGATGACCTTTCTAAGCAAGCTCAAGCTTATCGTCAAATGTCCTTGCTGTTACGTCGTCCACCCGGAAGAGAAGCATATCCAGGAGACGTGTTCTACATCCACTCTCGCTTATTAGAAAGAGCAGCTAAATTGAGTGATGAATTGGGTAAGGGTAGTATGACCGCTTTACCTATTATTGAAACCCAAGCTGGTGACGTTTCTGCTTACATTCCTACCAACGTGATTTCTATCACTGATGGACAGATTTTCCTTTCTTCTGACCTGTTTAACTCTGGTGTTCGTCCAGCAGTGAATCCGGGTATCTCTGTATCCCGGGTGGGTTCTGCTGCCCAAACTAAAGCAATGAAGAAAGTAGCAGGTAAGATTAAATTGGAATTGGCACAGTTTGATGACTTACAAGCCTTTTCCCAATTTGCTTCTGACCTAGATAAAGCCACCCAAGATCAGTTAGCACGAGGACAACGTTTACGGGAACTGTTGAAACAGCCCCAAAATGATCCTCTCTCTGTTGCTGAACAGGTCGCTATTCTTTACGCCGGTATTAACGGTTATTTAGATGATATAGCTGTTAACCAGGTGACCAGCTTTGTCAGAGGTTTCCGTGACTACTTAAAGAGTGGTAAAAATTCTTATTACCAAGGAGTGCAAACCAGCAAAGTCCTAGGAGAAGCGGAAGAAGTAGCCCTGAAAGAAGGTTTAGCTGATTACAAAAAGACTTTTCTAGCTACGGTGTAATCGCAGTGTAATCGGTAATTGGTGATTGGTGATTGGTAATTCCCAAAACTAATCATCAATAACCAAGAACTAATGACTAAGGACTAAATTATGGCTAATCTTAAAGCAATACGCGATCGCATTCAGTCGGTCAAGAACACCAAAAAAAATCACCGAAGCTATGCGGCTAGTAGCTGCGGCTAGGGTGCGTCGTGCCCAGGAACAGGTAATTGCCACTCGTCCCTTTGCTGACCGTTTAGCACAAGTGTTGTATGGTTTACAAACTCGGTTAAAATTTGAGGATGTAGATCTACCTCTACTGAAAAAACGGGAAGTAAAGTCTGTTGGTTTATTAGTAGTTTCCGGTGATAGAGGGCTATGTGGTGGTTACAATTCCAACGTCATCCGACGAGCAGAAAACCGAGCCAAGGAATTAAAAGCTGAGGGTTTGGATGTTACCTTTGTTATTGTAGGTCGTAAAGCTAATCAATACTTCCAACGACGGGGTTACAAAATCGATGCCACCTACAGCGGTCTAGAACAAATTCCCACTGCTACCGAGGCTACAAATATAGCTGACGAGTTACTTTCTCTGTTTTTATCAGAAAAGGTAGACAGAATCGAATTAGTTTACACTCGTTTTGTTTCTTTAGTCAGTTCCCGTCCGGTAGTCCAAACCCTGTTACCCTTGGATACTCAAGGTTTTGAAACCTCCGATGACGAGATATTCCGACTAACAACTCGTGGGGGCAAATTTGAGGTAGAACGGGAAAAAGTTACCAGCACAGTAGCACCCCTACCCCGGGATATGATTTTTGAGCAAGACCCTGTACAAATTTTAGATTCCCTGTTACCTTTATATCTGAGCAATCAGCTGTTAAGAGCTTTACAAGAATCCGCAGCTAGTGAACTAGCAGCAAGAATGACAGCAATGAGCAATGCCAGTGATAATGCTGGTCAACTCATCAGTTCCCTCACTCTTTCTTACAATAAAGCCCGTCAAGCAGCAATTACCCAGGAACTCCTGGAAGTTGTCGGTGGTGCGGAAGCACTTGGCTAATAAGCACCTACATAAGTAATTGGCAATAGGTGATAGGTAATAAGTAATTATTATAATTACCAGGACAAATATACCATTCACTTGTTGCCGATTATTTGATGAATATAAGAAAGATAAGTCTAGGGCATATATAATAGAGCTAGGTGGGCGTTCTGGTTCGCCTCCTTCCCCTAAAAGCTAAAGACATATATGGAAAACAACAACTGGTTAGAACAACTGATGATGGTGGGAATAGGTACAACTTCCCTAGTAGCAGATAAACTTAAACAGGTTGGGGATGAACTGGTCAGGGATGGAAAACTCAATCCTGAACAGGTGGGGACATTAATGGATGATATTGTTAACCAATTGAAATCAGAACAGGGGAACTGGGAAGGACAAGTTCAAAGACAACTGCGTAACATGATGCAGGATTTTGGAGTTCCGCGCCAGTCCGAAGTTGACGAATTACGCGGGAGAATTGACCGTTTAGAACGTCAAATACGGGATTTGGAAAATAAATTTTGGCGTTAAGGGAGGGTTGATTTTGAAAGGCATTTTTCTTAGTGCTGTATTGATAATAGTATGTGTTGCAGCTTTGGTCATAGCACAAATTAATGGTGGTAAACAAGATACCACAACCAAACTCACGGAAACTACAACCACAGCTATCATTACAGAAAGCAAAACCCAAGACCAAGAAAATAATCAAAAAGATAAAAATTTAACTGCGAGTAACAATATGTCTGATACTAACACTGTCACTACTTCTACCGGTCTTCAGTATGTTGAATTACAAGAAGGTACTGGTTTGGTGCCCCAAAAGGGACAAAAAGTAGTAGTTCATTATACTGGTACTTTGGAGAATGGTCAGAAATTTGACAGTTCACGCGATCGCAATCAACCTTTTAGCTTTAAACTAGGGGTTGGACAAGTAATTAAAGGGTGGGATGAAGGACTAAGTACCATGAAAGTAGGTGGTCGTCGTCAACTAATTATTCCCCCAGATTTAGGTTATGGATCCCGTGGTGCGGGTGGGGTAATTCCACCCAATGCCACCCTAATTTTTGATGTGGAGTTGTTAGGAGTGGATTAACCACAGTGATGAAGCCTGAGTGACTGTTCAAATTAGTCTTACAGTCACCCCCGTCCATTTAAAGTTGTGCGGATTATTCTACACCGGGACAAGGGAGGTTTTAGACCGCTCTGATAATGTTTTCGAACAGGCTTAGTTTTTATGTTCTCCTGGATTTTTTGATAACTGCTTAAAAAAATTATATATCTCTGGCAACCTACTATATACAGCAGAGACCTTTAAATAGAGTTTATGAGGGAGAGCGGGTGAACCTGAGACTATTTCTCCCGATGCAATATCGCCGTGAACGCCAGCTTGGGCGCTAACAATTACTCCATCCCCTATTTTTACCTGATTGGCAATTCCCGTTTGTCCTGCTAAAACGACCCGGTTCCCCACTTTTACACCCCCAGCCATTCCTGCTTGACCAGCGATAGCACAACCTGAACCAATTTGACAACCGTGACCAATTTGCACTAAATTGTCAATTTTAGTGTGTTTACCAATACGTGTTTCCCCGACCGCTGGACGATCTACCGCGCTGTTACAACCTATTTCTACCCCATCCTCCAACACTGTATAACCAGACTGTTCCATTTTTAACCAGCCTGTTGTAGTGGGAACAAAACCAAACCCTTCAGCACCAATCACAGTACCACTATGGATTACGCAATCCGTACCAATTTGACTGCGTTCATGAATGGCACAATTGGCATGTAAAACCGTGCGATCGCCTATTTTTGCGTCTGGATAAATAACTACATTGGGATAAATAAAGACCCCATTACCGATTTCTGTATTAGCAAGTATGACCACATGGGCGCCAATATAGACATGATCACCGATTTTAACACTAGGGTCAATTACAGCGGTGGGGTGAATGGAGGGGGAGGGTTTATATGGTTGATAGAATAGGGAAATGGTCTGTGCAAATAATAGACGGGGTTGGGGTGTTGCTAACCAGGCCATACCTTGAGCAGTTGCTTGCTGATGCAATTTTTCATCTAGGGGTAAAATCAACACACTAGCTTTTGTGGAGGTGAGCAAGGAGGCAAATTTTGGTCCTTCCACATAAGTGATAGTACCCGCTTGTGCTTCGTCTATAGCAGCAACTCCCCTAATTTCAGGATTGAGTTCTGGATGGGAGGTCAAACTGTGGGATGTGATATTGTTTTGGAGTTTATCCACAACTTGGCTGAAAGATATCATATTTGACAGCTGTTATTTTATTGCCTTGTTAATAATTACCTGCTATTATAACTCATCCCATTGCACATCCAGCTAAATATGCAGTAGTCCAAGCGCTTTGAAAATTAAATCCCCCCGTAATGCCATCTATATCCAAAATTTCTCCTGCAAAGTATAAACCGGGGACTATCTTACTTTCCATGGTTTTAAAATCTACCTCTTTTAAGTCTACACCTCCGCAGGTGACAAACTCCTCTTTAAATTCACCTTTACCGGTTATTACATATTCTCCTCCATGGATTTCTTGTGCCAACTGATTTAACACTTTATTATTTATTTCTGCCCAACGATCTTCCACACTAATATTTACTCGGTCAATTAAATATTGCCATAGTCGGTGAGGTAAATCTACACCACGATGGAGTGCTATGGCCTTTTTCCCCCATTCTTGTTTCACATCTAAAAGCTTTTGTTTTACTTCCTCTAGGGATAAATCTGGCAACCAATTAATGTACAATTTCCCCTGGTAGCGTTTTTCGTACAGCAATCTAGCACCATAAGCGGAAAGTTTTAATATTGCAGGTCCACTCACACCCCAATGGGTAACTAGTAAGGCTCCCATTTGTTTTAAGACACTTTTTCCCTCTAAAGACAACGTTAAACTGACAGGATTAACACTAATTCCAGACAAAGACTGTAGTTTAGGATCGTTAATTTTAAAACTGAATAGGGAAGGTACTGGACTCTCTATATGGTGTCCTAAAGCACGAGCAATCTTATAACCAACTAAACTACTACCTGTAGCTAAAAGCAGGCGATCGCAATACAGAGAATACACATCCCCAGCTGATTTGCAATTTAATTTTTTAAATTGTCCATCCTGACGCTCTACAGAAATCACGGAAGTGCGAGTTTTTAGTCTTACCCCCTCATGAGCTGCGAACTTAATTAAGCATTCAGCAATAGTTTCAGATCGGTCAGTAATAGGAAAAACCCTTCCATCTGCTTCAGTCTTTAATTTCACCCCATGTTCCTCAAACCAAGCGATTGTGTCCTGGGGTTGAAACCGACTAAAAGCACCACGTAACGCTTTACTCCCTCTTGGATAATTTTGGACTAAATCTTGAGGAACAAAACAGGCGTTTGTCACATTACAACGTCCACCACCGGAAATCAGTACCTTAGCTAGAGGTTCCGAACCCGCTTCCAAAAGTGTGACTTGAGCTTGAGAATTGGTCTTAGCACAGGCGATCGCACCAAAGAATCCCGCTGCTCCACCTCCAACAACCACAATTTGTAGTGACGACAATTTCAAAGTACACCATTCCAGCTATTACAACGGTTCATGGCCTTTTCCACCCCTTGCTTCAAGGTCAATTCCACACATTCCACCACAAATGCCAAAATCGGATCAATTAATTTTGCTTCCTGGGGGGAAAACTTTCCCAAAACATGAGAAACCGTACCACCATCATCATTATTGGAATTATTGGGTAGATTCTTGGGTTTACCAATACCAATACGTAACCGGGGAAAGTTTTGACTATTCAAATGAGAAATAGTGCTTTTCATACCATTGTGTCCACCAGCGGATCCAGATAAACGAAGACGGGTCTTTCCCAAAGGCAAATCCATATCATCATAAATTACCAGCACTGATTCAGGTGGCAACTTGTACCAACTGGTAACTGCTTGAATAGATTCACCAGAACGATTCATATAGGTTAGCGGTTTCAAAATCCTAATTTTCTTACTTCCCAGCGCTAAACCCTCCCCAAACTGTCCTTGAAACTTCCTATTTTCCGTTACGGGAATATGCCAATTACGGGAAAGAGCATCAATAGCAGCAAATCCAATATTATGGCGTGTTTGGTCATACTTAGGATCAGGATTACCCAACCCAACTATGAGCTGGGGGATAACCAAAGTAGGTAGGGTAATAATTTCTGTCATCCGATTATTAGGAATGTTTCTGCTCTTTACTAGACTCTATTTGTTTCGGTTCAATTTCAGCAGTGGTCTTAATAGTCTCCTCCAGTTGTTGAACTTCTTTTTTAAACTCATTTTGAAACTCACTAGAAGCTTGTTGGAAACTACGAATAGTTTTAGCCAAACTGCGACCAATTTCCGGTAGTTTCTTGGGTCCAAAAATTAACAAAGCCACCACCCCAATCACAACCATTTCCGGTAGACCAATACCAAATATATTCATAAAACCTCACTAACAGATTAGCTATAAAACTGCTTGTACTTTGACGATCATTTTTGGAGCAGCAAAAATGCAAGGAATCCGTCCCCTCTACTCAAGCGGTAAACGGAGACGGAAATTTCAACCTAAGTTTTTGATTGACAGGGATAGAAATTAACCACCCAAACTGCGCCAGTCTACAAGCACGTCTTGAATTAACAAAGATTTGTTGTAGACCTGCAGAATAATAAGCAAGAATACGAAAAACAAACCCATAAAAACAGCCATTAAAGGAGTTGTACCCCAACCAGGAGCTACCTTACCATATTCAGCGTTTAAGGGTCTGAGGATATCTCCCAATTTAGTCCGTTGTGCCATAGTTCACCTAAGATCAGTTGCCAAAACTTTTTTTTAATTTTCCTATTCCCCGTTGTAGGGTGCTGCAATATTTCAGCAGTATTTTAACCTTACATGTGGGATAATTCTGACTATTGAAGATAATACCACTATCCGGGTCAGGTAGTTGACTGTTCTGCAGGAAAACTGAAAGTTTTGTAATTGAGGTTTAACTAGAGTTAAGTTTTGTAATATATTATAACATATCTCATAACATAACTTTAAAATCATGGACTTAGACCCCGGTTTAGTGCTAGGTGTTTCCTTCAGTGCCATTCTCGTTGCTATCACTGCTATGGCCATATACACATCCTTCGGTCCACCCAGTAAGGAACTAGCAGATCCTTTTGAGGATCATGAGGATTAGAAGCACAATCAATAAGGGGGGTTACCCCCTTTCTACTGAGGCAAGTTTACTTTTACCTTTCCTGGGTTAGAACCTGAAAGGTGCTGATTTTCCAGGGTGCAATTGGGTTGACAGTGGGAAGGATATTTCTTTCTAATAAATCAAGCGGGTTGCCCAAGGTAAAAAATTCACTTTTTAAATTTAGGGTTGGTAAGTTTGAGGATTCACCATGACACTCATAAAATCTTAGAATAAAGCTTTGTGGATCATTTTCGCTGACTTTAAAAGCTGTGATAATCAAATTATCTGCTGTTAGTGCGAGGAAGCTGTTGTTTTTAAAAACTGGTGATGGTGACTTTTTAGTTTCAGGATTGAGAAGCACATTTAATGGTATATTGAAATTATATGCCCTTCTGACGGTTTCTGCTGCTTGCCAACTACCGGTATGGGGATATAAAGCATAATTAAACTGATGTTCTCCCCGATCTGCTTGAGGGTCTGGCCAGTGCGGACTTCTTAATAAAGTCAACCGCATTTCATTACCCTTGATGTCATATCCATATTTACAGTCATTTAGTAAACTTACACCGTAGTTTCCAGTATTTGTATCTGCTGTCAAATCTGCCCATTTTAAAGCGGGTACTTCCCATTTTGCCCGTTGTGATGGTGTATGGGGATGAGTAGGACGATGGATGACCCCACAGGGTATTTCATAGGTAGCAATGTCGCTGTGGAGATTTAAGAGAAAAGAGGTTTTCACCAATACTTGATCTTCTTGCCAATTTACACTATTCTCAATTTTGAGGATTGGGCAATTGGTTTGTAAAACATAATCTTGGGTAAATTGGGACTTGCCAATTTGACGTACAACTCGCAACCTTTGTTGGATAATACCCTTTTCTAACCATTCAATCGACTGTAATTTAGCAGGTGGTAGAGGTTTAGATTGATAATCTGGGTCAATATTCCAAGCATCCCAGTATTGTCCTTTATCCGCAAATGCTTGTAGCTGGTTTCCTGCTCCTTTCAGGACTTCTCGCAATTGGATTTTGTCAAATACACTTTCTAGATCTCCCGTTTGTACATTGACCCTAACTAGTAAATATTCATTTTCTAGACAAAATTCTAAATAAGACTCTTGCCCACATTTGTTTTCGTCCACATCCCCGGGAGAAAGCCAATATATTTGATATCCTATGGAAGGGATAGTAGGAATAAACAATAAACCATCCCTGGTTATTTGATATGGTAGCTGATTACCATCGAGGTCGTGAATTAACCAATGTTGAGCATGGGGAGGTTTGATCTTAACCACTTCCGAACGCTCCCAATTGAGTGAGTTGAAGATAATTACCGGAATGCTGTCAAGTTGGGGAGGTTCAGGCAAATTTATATTACAGGCGATCGCTCTTAGAGATCTATCTAGGAGAGTAGATCCTAACCGTTGAACTTCTTGCCATTCTGGTAAAGCATCCTGGTAAACCTGGGTAATGGAAGAACCGGGTAAAATGTCATGGAACTGGTGAAACAAAACCTTTTTCCAAGCGGTTTCTAGTTCTGTTTTGGGATAGGGTAAACCATAAATAGCAGTAGCAAGGGTGGAGAATAATTCTGCTTGATATAAGAGATTTTCACATTGACGATTCCATCTTTTCTGGTCTGCATGGGTGGTATAGCATCCTCGATGAAATTGTAGATATAATTCATCTTGCCATACTGGCAATTTCTCAGGAAGAATTGCCACAGAAGATTTGAGATATTGGCAATAATTTTCGGCGGTGGAAAATTCTGTTTCTGGGAAAATAGGGGAATTCTTCCATCTTCTTGCCAGTTCTAACATATCACGAGTCGGTCCCCCACCATGGTCTCCCACACCGGGTAACCAAAGAGCATTTGCTAAACCGGTTTTACTTTCCCATGTAGATAGATAATCGGTCATTTTGACTGGATCTATAGTTTCTCCAATGGGTGGTGACATGTAACTTAATATTTGACTGCCATCGGGAGATTGCCACCAAAATAAATCATAATTAAATTGACTGGTATCATTCCAGCGGAGCTTTTGGGTGACAAAAAATTCAATCCCTGCTTGGTTGAGAAAACCAGGCAAAGTTCCACAGAAACCGAAAGTATCAGGAACCCACACTATGGGTGATATTTTTCCAAATTTCTCTAGAAAATAAAGCTGACCATATAACAGTTGTCTAACTATTGATTCCCCCGAAATCAAATTCAAATCCGGTTCTACCCAAAAACCACCTAACACTTCCCATTTTCCTAATTTTACCTGGGTCTGAATTTGAGTAAATAACCAAGACTGGTGTTCCTCCATCCAAGCATATAAAGCTGGTGTGGTATGACAAAAAATTAACTCAGAAAATTCCGTTTGTAATTTTAACACGGACTCAAAAGTGTTTTGTGCTACTTTCCAAGTTTCCTGGACTGGCCATAGCCATGCTAAGTCCAAATGGGCATGACCCAATAAGAATAGTTTATTATTCTTAATACTTGTTAACTGGTCTATTCCCAAATAAGTTTGACGAATCTTTTCTAGCAAGCTCTTCCATTCTGCTTGTGTTTTTATACCACGGCTAAAATTTATTAACTCTTCTATTTCTGTTACTAGTCTATTCCACTCCGTTGATGAAAGATTTTTTCCCCTAGTTTGGGCGATCGCCAACTCATTAGCTATAAGACCCGGATCTATATCATCCCCAATCCGGGATTCAAAAATCATCTGGGAGTGCATCAAAGCTCCATCACAATGTTCAGGACTTACCAACCGCAATACAATAAAAAACTCATCTTTTGATTTTACCCCTTGACTTAAAAGCAACCGTGGAGAACAATCAAATAAATCACCTGTTGACAGTAAATTACCATTGAGATAAACCTCAACCGCATCTGCCCACCAAGTTAGAGATAAGCGTGCACATAAACCACTTAAAGGATAATCATATAAGCTTTCTGGGACAGTGAACTTTTGTCCTAGCCAGAGTATGTGCTTTCCTTGATTCCAAACCACCTGTTGTTTGTCATTTAACTGTATGGGTTGCCAATGGAGGAAGTTTGATTGCATCACATCGGTAATTTCTAAGTCACCTCGCCAACACACCCAGGATGGGAGTATATTAATTTGACAGTGGGAACGTAATTGTTCAATTTTGTCTGAGAGGGACTGACTGTGTGTTGGGGGGTGGGATAATTCATAAAAGCAAACCCTAATTAACTAATAAATAAATTCGCAATGTCCTCCGGTTCCTCTAGTCCTTATCAAAGCCAAGTATTTAAATTTTTCAGTCACCAGTCTCGTCGGTTGTCCCAAAAATTGGGAGGTGCTTTCCGCAATTTACAGTTGGCAACAAAATGGGGGGCGCAGGCTTTGCTTTACCCGCTTTATAATTTATTACAACCTGAAAAAGCAGTGGGGAAAAGACTGAAAACTTCGGGTAAAAACCCCATGTATCCCCCTTTGGATAACCATACACCAATGGAATTACCAATTGTAAAAGTATTGGAACTGGTTAGGAGTCTACCATCTGCAGCTACCTGGGAATCAGAAAATTTACAAAATGTCAAATCCTGGGGTTGGTTTGGTGGAATTGTGCAAAAGTTGACCACAGGTGCAAGAGATGACCAGTCTCTAACAAGCAAAACATTACAGTCTCATATTCCTAAGATAGAAGCAATTGCGGTTAATTTAGCAAGTCGTGATTTGGTCCTTGTGGGGGAAAACAATAAGGTTTTTGATGTTTTAACACCCATACAGCAGAAGCAAATTGCTAATAGCATTGAGGAGCAGATAAATAACTATTCTAACAGTAATATGGAGATTCTAGCTGATCTCCCCCCGCGTGTATTCTCTTATTCACGGGTTTTGGCATCTAAATGTTTAAATTTTGTAGATGCAATGCTGGTTAAGTTAGAAGATCAAGCTCAGTTACCAGCTAATGTAACTGTTGGGAGTGCCAATATTTTGGTCTTAATTCAATCTGTAATAGGTTACATTTTTGAAACTAGACAAATTACCTTAATGGGTGAAGAAACTGCTCCTATTCTCCCCCACGAATTCACAGCCAAATCACAGGTGGGTTTTTACCCTAGCGGGGAACAAGTACAGAGATCCCATATTGGTGAAGTCAAGGAAGATTGTTGGTTAACATGGGAGGATTTATTTGGGAGCGATTTTTCTGATGGTGATTCGCGTCAACCCCCACAAGTGTCTAGTTATAGTAAAAACTATCAAATTCAAGAAAGTGAACTCAAATTAGGAGGAGAACAAAATAAGTATCAGTTCAAGCCTGATTGGATAGAAATCAAAGCCATATTTATTGGTTATGAAAACACCCATTGGAGCAGATTTTAACCTGGCTGGATCATCTAATGCTATGGATAGAAATCATATTCACCAGCATATTTTATTTTTGCAAGGGGTTGTTACAATTGGAGCAATGATTTTTAAAAACTGTCACCAGGTTGAAATTGATGAATACTTACCATAAGTTGCGGGTGATTAATCTCACCAGTCTGGGCAAGGTGATCACGGGAATATTGGCAATTACTCCCCTAGCTTGCATCCCATCAGCAAAAGCATTGGAAGTGCAAATTTTACCACAAATGGTAAAATTGGGAGATACAATCTCAGTACTAATTAAGCCCGATCCGGAACAAGCTCCCAATACCGATATCCAAAATCTTATAAAACCTAATGTTAAAGTTGATGAAAACACATATCCAGCCTTTCCGATCGCCCCAAATACCTATCGTTCCCTGATTCCCACTACCCCATTAGAAAAACCAGGGGTAAGAAAAATTACAATATTAGTGGGGGGACAAGAGGAAAAAAAATTAGAGGTAATAGTAGGTACTAGGAAATTTCCGGTGCAGAGGATCAATCTACCACCAGGAAAAGCAGGAGTAAAAGCCACAGCTTATGAACTAGCTCGTGTAAAAGAGTTCAAGGAACTACAAACACCGGAAAAATACTGGAATGGAGTGTTTCTCAATCCCAATAAAGGGAGGATGAGCACCAGATATGGTGTCAGACGTTACTACAATGGCATATTTGCCCAAGATTACTATCATCGAGGGTTAGACTATGCGGGTGCAGCAGGTTCACCAGTAATTGCACCAGCAGCGGGGAGAGTAGCATTAGTGGGGAAGGTATCCCAGGGGTTTAGGGTTCATGGGAACGCGGTGGGTATTGACCATGGTCAGGGAGTAACCAGCATTTTCCTCCACTTGAACCGAATTAATGTGAAAGAGGGTGATTTTGTCCAAGCTGGCAATCTCATCGGTACTGTGGGTTCCACAGGTGCTTCTACTGGTCCCCATTTGCATTGGGGTTTGTATGTTAATGGAAAATCCATTGATCCTATGTTTTGGAAAACCAAAACTATTGACTAGTGGCGTACTGATACAAAAGTCCCCAAGTCCACTTGTTCATATAACATTCTTACATCAGAATTACGCATCCTCAAACAACCATGAGACACAGCACCACCAATCAAATCCTTATTAGGTGTGCCATGGAAACCAATTTCATTCTTACCATCTGACCAAAAACCAATCCATCGATCTCCCAGGGGACTATCTGTCCCCGCTTCAAATATTTTTCCCGTAATTGGATGTTTCCAAATAGGGTGATGCTCCTTATGTATAACTTTAAAAGTACCCGTAGGAGTCTCCCAACCCTTTTTACCAACTGCAATTGGGTAACTAGCCACCACCTGATCATAAAGATAAACATAAACCCGGCGATCGCTTAAATCGACGACCACATCAGTTTGATTATTTCCTGCTTCGGGAGATGGAGAGTCTTTTAACCCAATATTTGTTTTGTTTTGTTGTGTAGGGACTACCAATCTTGTATTTTTTTCCCCATCACCAGAATTAGATGAAGAGTTCATATCAGCACCCAAAGCGGTATCCCCAAGAGTAATACCCGAAGAGAAATCAGGATTATGCTTATTGGAGTTGGTACTTGTTCCCAGTATCATGGAGGGGGAATTGTTGGACTCATTTGTATCACTAAAGGTATACCAATGGACAATCAGAGAGACAATGGACGTGCCAAAGCAGAGTAACATAAGCATGGGTAGTAAAGGTTTTTTCTTTGCCATTACAAATAACTGGAGTTTAGACTATGTAATAAATTCATCACCTGGGTTGGGAACATAGGAAATTAGATTCAGTCTAATAGATAGAGATTATTTTATGCCAGTGGGATCTATGAGCCAGTCTATTGCTGTATCCTGGTCAACTGTTGATGCCAATTATTCACAAGCATCGGTGCAAGTTGATAAACTCTCGAATCAGGATCTTATTTTGCGCTGTCAATCTGGACTGCGCCCGGACAAAGCAGCTTTTGCTGAATTGCTGCGTCGCTATCAGACCCAGGTAGATAGGGTACTATATCACTTGGCTCCCGACTGGTCTGACAGAGCTGATTTGGCTCAGGAGGTGTGGATTCGAGTATATCGGAACATTCACCGATTACAAGAACCCGCTAAATTTCGCGGTTGGTTAAGTCGAATTGCCACTAATTTGTTTTATGATGAGCTACGTAAGCGCAAAAGATCTGGCAGTTCTTTGTCCCTAGATGCTCCTCGTTTAGCAGGGGATGGGGAAGTGGATTGGGAAATTGCTAGCAATACACCAAGTCCGGAAGAACAACTAAGAACTAGGGAATTTTATGAGCAATTGCGGGAAGCTATTGCTGATTTACCGGAGATTTTCCGTACTACCATAGTCCTCAGAGAAATCGAAGGTTTAGCATACGAAGAAATTGCTCAAATTACTGGTGCTTCCCTAGGAACCGTCAAATCTAGAATAGCTAGAGCCCGTTCCCGACTGCAAAGCCAACTACAAAGTTATCTAGATAGTTAAGTGGATTCACAGGAAAATTTCTCTAGTTTACCCGTGGAAAGGTTAAAGCGAATATGGATAGGTTTAATTATCAGGAATATAATGAAGGTGATCAGTTTGAACTTTTAAGCGCATACTTGGATGATGAAGTTACAGCTACTGAACGTCAAAGGATAGAGCAGTGGTTGGCAACGGATGAATCTGGTAAGCGTTTGTACATGAGACTGGTAAAATTGAGGCATGGTGTCCGATCTATGCCCATACGAAGCTGTTATACTGGGACTCCGGACTTATTTAGTCTCGTTTGGAAACGCATAATTTTCCGTCGTCGGATAAATTGGATGTGGGGTGGTGCTGCTATCGCAGCTTGTGTTATTGGTTCCTTATCAGGAATTTTGCCAGGAAATACTTCCAGGTTGCAACTAGCACAACAGAAGATAGATAGTGTCCAAACACAAGCACCAATCTCTCCTTTGATGGTCGCTCTCAATAACCCAATAGTTGAAATTCCCAAAACTGCTGTGGTGCGACCAGCAAAAATTGAGGAAATAGACTATATTCAAGAGGAGATGGAGTTTGAGGGTAATTAGGAGATCGCGTTGAGAGCTGTAAATACTGGAGATGGTGAAAGGTCTTGTAAACTATGTGGTTTTGTCCAAGTGAAGGGAGCTTTTTTCGCAGCGGACATCCAGAGGAGTTTTTTTGCCCTGGTCATGGCTACATATAGTAGTCTATATTCCTCTGCTAGTTTTAAATCTTTAGCTTCTTCCCATGCTTGTTTAAGCTCAAAAAGACTTTTATTTGAGTTGTGATTGGCATTTTGCTTGGTTTCTGTTCCTTGATGTAGTGCAGTGCGAATTTGGGCGCGAGCAACTTCTGCTAGGCTAAAATCACCTAAAAATTGACCTTGGGGTTTTACCCACAATTTGCCAGGAATTACATTTTCATGCAAAAAGGGTAGGAACACATAGTCCCAGTCCAGACCTTTGGCTTTATGCATGGTGATAATTGTTAACTGACCTTTTTTTATATATTTAGCCTCAGGGTTTTCTGTATCCACCGCTTCAAATTTTTCCGAATTGACTATTTCCACTAATGCAGTAATTAGGGAACTTCTAGATCTATCCCCAGTAATTTGGAGATTAACTTTTTCTGCTAATTTATCTGCTGTAGCTAACTCCCCTTGATCATAGTTTAGGCTTGAGGCCAAAAAGTAAATTATCTGATATGGTGGTATTTCCCATGCTGCTTGCAACAAGTTTCTACATAGTTGAGCAGCTTCCTTAACTATTTCTGTTTGCACCTTAGTGAATGGTGTAGGATATAAAAATTCCTCGGGTAAAATTGCTAAGCTATTAACGTCTTGAGCAGCTATTAATTGTCTTTGCATCAGCACGGTTAATGCAGTTTTTAAAAAATCCTGGGAATGGGGGCGATCGCAAAACTGCAATAGGGCTAAGATTTCTTTTGGTACTTGGGAATGTCTTTCTGTTTCTGCTACCTCATATAGTTCGATATGATGCTGTTTACATATTGGTTCTATATTTTCTGCCAACCATTTACCTTGGCGATTCTCTCTGACTAATATAGCTGCAGTACCTACATTATTTTTGAAGAGTTCTACAATCTTTTGACCTATCAACTCAACAGTGTGATGAATATCATCAGGTGTATGTAGTTCCAATCCTTTTCCTGCGGGTGCAGGATTGGCATCGGTTTGAGGATCACCAATATTGACGACTTGAATTTTCTGATTTATAAATGGTAGTTTTTTTGGTGAATGATTTTGTAGATTCCTTTTAGACCATTGTTGATTTACCCATTCCAGAACAAAGTTAGCCGCATCAATAATAATTCTACTACTGCGTCCAGCTTGGTTCATAGTTGCTAGTCTTTGTTCCCCAGCACATTGTTGACAAAATTCCCGAAAATAAATGGGATCTGCAGGCGTAAAAGTGGAATTAATAGCTTGATTAGAATCACCAACCCTGACCAAATTCAAAGTTGTTTTTTCTCCGTTGCCATCTTTGTTTTCCGCCAATATTTCTAATAGTTGAGTTTGTAGCTGACTAGAGTCTTGTGCTTCGTCTTCAAAAACTGCAAAAATCTTATTTTTTTCAATTCCTAACGCACCGGGATTTTTAAAAACTTCTAAAGCTGCCAAAATCATATCATCATAATCAATCAAACCTTGGGACTTCATTAACTTTTCATACTCCTCATATAGTCCTGCTGCAATCCGCAAAACTTGATAGGAGTTTTGAGTTTTCTCACTCCATTGATAGAGAGTTTCTGGTACAATCCCAGAACTTTTAGCCTCGTGAATTGTCGTATAAGCTAAATCTGGCAGAATCTCCGTTCTTAAAACCGATTGACGACGCAGTCTCTCCGTTTCTTCCCCATCAAATTGGTGTCCTTCTAATAAACGATAATACATAGTGGGATGCTTGCTAATCCACTGCTCTACAGCCATACTAATTAAACGATGACTCCGATTAGGAGTAATTAAGTTCACCTGGTCTAACTCCAAACCAGACAGTTGGGGATAACGAGTGGCAATATTTAAAGCCAAACCATGTAATGTATAAATCACAAACCCCTTTTGTGGTAAAGATAATTCCCGCAATTTTTCACAAATCTTTAATTTCAGATTCATAGCAGCGGACCTGGTAAAAGTCACTAGGACTAATTGGGAACGGGAGTGGGAGTAGTAATGACGCGCTATGGCAATAGCTGCTGCACTAGCCATTCCTGTGGATTTACCTGCACCAGGGACAGCGGAAACAGCTAATGGACCCCCCAACCAATCAGCCATTTGCACCTGTCCAGGACGCAATTTTTGCCGAATCTGTTGGATTTTGACCTCTAGTCTATGTTCTCTATCTTGAGAGTCCCATTTTTGACCATTTTCACTATTTAAATTGGTTAAATTCGCAAGTTCCATGGATTTGCTCTTATGATTTCTAAATATTAGTCGCGGGGTAATTTTATTGTGATTTGCTTATTGCTCACATCACCCTAATTCCCTAATGGACATTGATATGGTTGGTAACAATCTTTTTGAGGATTTTTAGGATGATTTCTCCCTCATTTTTGGAACTATATTCCCTAGAAAACTCCAGTTCCATTCTTAACTTTTCCGATTCCATACCTTCAATTTTACCATGGACAAAAGTCCAAACATCAGCAATGGTATAACACCCATATACTTCTTGAGGATCTTGTCTATCCTCTTGCCAATTTAATCTTCCAGCTGCTAGTAGTTGTCCATATAATTGGGATAGAGGATTTTGATTATCTAAACCCTTTTTCGCTTCTACCACCACCAGATATGGAACTTCTACACTATCAACCACACTCCTAGCTAGTAAACCATCGGCAATTCCTTCCAATTCAAATTGAGGATATTTTGCTTGCAACAATACTTCCGCTAATGCTTGAATTTTACCCCTTTCCGCTAACAGTAAAAAGGGGTAAATTCCCCTAGCCCAAATGGTTGCTTCATTCATTAAATGAATAGAATAATTTAATAAATGAGATTGTATATACCCCACCTGTTGCTGTTCGTCTTGAGTTATGGTTATACTCTCAAGGTTTAACCACTCATAACTCCCAATTCCCTTTTCCTCTAATTGCACAAATCTTTTTAAATCAGCTTTAGAAATCTTGGACAGGGTTAATTTTTCCATATCTCATCACTCATCAATTTGCCAACTATCTTTGGTAAAGTCTTCGTCTAAAACTTTTTTAGGACGTAAAATGACAATTATGCGTCCTAATATTGTCTGCTCTGGTTGAGTTTCAAACCACTGAAAATCCACTTCTCCATCATTGTCAAAGGCAAAATAACCCCCCTCATCCCAATCTCTTTGGTCTCTATCTATCACAATTAGAATCTGTTCGGTTTTGCTAGATTTGCTCTGGGGAAAAATGTTGCTCTCCCCAATTATCACTATTGGATCTTCCGCAGAACGCAACACTTGCCATCCCGGTAATGCTACCCAAGCTTGCTCACCAGCAAATTTAACTATGTTAAAAGGGGCTTCTTCTATAATTAGCGGTACTGACTTGACATCCTCTGGGGTTAGGGGTAATTCTCCTACCACGGGAACTAATCTGGGCAGTTCTTCATCAGACTCTAGTCGAAAATAGGGAAGCAAGGGCGCATTGCGCTGGGGAACAATGGTAAAGTCCGTTAGTAATTGTTCAATCTGTTTTCTGGCTGTACTCGATTGCACAAAACGCAATCCTTTGGCAATTAAACGAGACCTCTCTTGCAGGTCTGAGTTTTGTCTAGCCAGTTTCCAGCATTGGTAACCAACAGCGTCTCCTGGATGGGTACTGAATCCTTCTGGGGGAGTGGAAAATCGGGAGAAG
Source organism: Raphidiopsis brookii D9 (assembly GCA_000175855.1). GTDB lineage: Bacteria > Cyanobacteriota > Cyanobacteriia > Cyanobacteriales > Nostocaceae > Raphidiopsis > Raphidiopsis brookii. Next base: position 10,290 of record ACYB01000046.1, on the reverse strand, counting down.
TCTTTAATAGCTTTAGCAATTTCCCTTGCTTCATCCACATCCAGCTTGTGGGCAAAAATTAAATTCCGCAGCTGTCGCTCTATCTCCCTGGGTTAATAGTCTCAGTTCGTAAAGAATGTCACTGGCTCTTGTTCCGTAGTAGGCTTTGGTAGCTTCTGATGCGCCGAATTTTTCTAGGGAGCTGTAAACTTGTGCACCAACAACCACCTGATTTTGCTGAATCGGTTCAAATCCTGTAGCTTCAAAAATATCCTGGGGATTATAGCCATTTTTTTGTAAATAGGCGATCGCATTTCCCCACTCTACCCAATTACCTTTTTTTTGTCTTAGTTTTACTAGTAACTCTTCAGCTGTATTACTTTTGTGAGTATTTTCCTGGTGGTTTTCTGTGTTGGCCGATTCAGTCATAAGTTACTCTTGTTGTTTCCACTTAGTTTATCCTAATCAACTTTTTTAAAATTTAAAATTTAAAATTTCATAAAATTTCATAATAATAATTCAAATAAGTATAAAAAAGAACTGCCCCTTATTCTATTACAATCTATTTAATAAGTCAAGTGGACAATTGATGGCGCAGGTTGCGTAACATAGTGCTTGTTCCCTGTTTGATCGCTTGCTGTACTAACTCTGGAATAAGATCTGTAATACTCAGGGATGGAAAGACTCCACTGGTGGTAGTCTTTTGATAGTTGTTTTGATGGTTCTTTTTTTCTAGCAGGTAAATTGTTAGACGATCATTTTCATAAATCCAGATCTCAGGAACCTGTAGGATCAGGTAGGTCTCTAAGGTGGTTTTAGAAGTAAGGTCACTCTCAATTGCTAAGTCTGGTGGCGGATCCGTTTCCATATTCATTCGCATCAAGGGGCGAACACGATCCGCATTGTCTATGTAAAAACAGGTATCTGGTTCCAGACCTGCTTGTTCTGGTTTTTTAAAGGTGGTAGAGCCAAAATCTTCCCAAGCTCTGTTTTCAGCATCTAATAGGGTTTTGACAATATCAGAAATAATGCGATGAGGACGTTCATGAGCAGGAAGGGGAGACATAATTTCCAGGGTTCCATTGCAATAGTTCATTCGGGGCACTCGGCGTTCATCTCCCCAATCTTTATATAAAGCTTCATATTGCTGCCAAGTAACATCGTGAATCAACAAGTGACTACCGGGTGCAATTTCAATGGTAGTGATTGGCAATTTGACTAGATTAAGTGTAGTCATGGTATTTTATTCGTGGAACCATATTTTGTTGTTATCTTATCCTATGTTAACAGAGTGACCTTAAATTCTTCCCCAATTTCTTCAAAGAGTACATCCTTGCCGAGTTTTTTCGCTTCTTGATAAACCATAGGTAAACCTCTGCCCAATTTATCTATGTATCTGAGGTTTTCCATAAATTTAACAATAACTGGATTTATAGAGTAAGACACTCCAAACCTCAGTTTATCAATAGTGACCGTGTTTGGTAATTTCCCCGGGCTCATAAACTCTATTCGGTTATGAAACATAAAAATTCGGATCCTGGAACCCGTGATGGAATAATTACGATGCACACAAGCATTGACAATCAATTCCCGAAACACTTTGTCAGGATATTTTATCCTTTCATCTCTCCTAGTTTCCAGAATAGATGATGGGGTCAGGATATTATTTTTGATTATTTGTAATGCTGCTTGTACTTGATCTGGCAGTGAGCCTTCAATTATTTTTTTTGTCTATTAACTCTTCTGAAATTGTATCTCCTAGAAAGTGGGCAAATGAGATGGAAGCATTATGGAAAATCCGCTGAGGATTAATACCAAAAACCAAAAGACCACCAACTGTTACTTGCTCATTTTCCGCAATGATATCAGTGTTTTTTAGCAGTGTGATCTTCTCTTCCTGCTCCATTTCCATATAGTGGACATCGTAACTGTGGAAATATCGATCAATGGCATTGTGATTGAGGTAAGACGGACTGGTGTTATCAACTGCTGTGACATCAAAGTGATAAAGTCCACTTTGCTGAAATAGTCTCATTAATTCGTTTAGACTAGCTATGCGGTTAGTTGAGCCAATGCGTATATAGAACCTACCGCTATTATCTTGGTATGGTCTGTCCTTTCCTTTAGGAACCTCCACGACCACAATTTTTTTCCCATCCCAAACCACTTCCCCAGATTGGATGTTGACGGGTGGGATGATATTATTGCGTGCGATATTTACTACCCATTCCTCGTAATTTCTATCGCTCTCCACACCCAAAATAGTGCCATCATCATCAACACCAATCAACACAACTCCCCCGCTGGAATTGGAAAAGGCGATGATTTCCTTACATAAACTATCCAGCTTCACATCACTACGCTTAAATTCAACTGAACTATTTTCTCCCTGATTAATTAGCTCAATTATATAGTTAATGTTCATAATAGTTCTTAATTTAATTAAATTAACTATGGCAAATACTCTGGATTGATCACGTCTTTGGGATCAAAAGATAAAAGTCTTGGTCGTAAATTGATGTGTTGCTATTCGATGTAGACATCTTTAAATTACCTGAAAAATTATTAGGCTTCACCTTTTTACAATTTCAGCAAGCAGCTTGCTACCCCCACCTAACTGAACTATACTAACACATTAGTTTAGACCTCCAATTTTTTTGGTCACCAATGAAGCAAGAAATTCGTGATATTTTTGACCGTATTGCTCCTGTGTACGATCAACTTAATGATTGTCTAAGCCTAGGACAACACCGCATCTGGAAGGAAATGACCGTGAAATGGAGTGGTGTAAAAACAGGAAATACTTGTCTAGATTTATGCTGTGGTAGTGGGGATTTAACCTTCCGTTTGGCTCGACGTGCAGGAATTACTGGTAGGGTATATGGTGTAGATTTCTCTAATAATTTACTTAATGCTGCTAAAAACCGCCAGGAATTATCCCATAACCCACATTCTATTAACTGGATAGAAGCAGATGTGCTGAGTCTTCCCTTTGCAGATGATCAATTTGACGTTGTGACTATGGGTTATGGTTTAAGAAATGTGACAGATATCACTCGCAGTTTACAGGAAATCTATCGAGTGCTAAAACCTGGGGGTAGAGCGGCAATTTTGGATTTTCATCGTCCTGATGACCACATCTGGAGGATTTTTCAACAATGGTATTTAGATTATCTGGTTGTTCCCCTGGCCACTAATTTGGGTGTGAGGGAAGAATACGCTTACATCAGTCCTAGTTTGCAGCGTTTTCCCAGAGGTGAAGAACAGGTTGCTCTAGCACGTCAAGTTGGGTTTGTCAATGCTGTTCATTATCCAATTTCTAATGCTATGATGGGGGTATTAGTAATTGTCGTTCCCTAATCGAACTGAGTCCAAAATCCTGTGGATTGGTCACATCTTTGGCTTTACGTATCACCTCCTATTCTGGGTGGTGTGATTGGCTATTTCACTAATGATATAGCTATTAAAATGCTTTTCCGTCCCTACAGACCCATCTATGTTCTGGGACGTAAGTTACCTTTTACTCCTGGTTTGATTCCCAGTAATCAAGAGCGATTGGGAAACAATATTGCCCATGCTATCATGGGTTCCCTGTTAACTCCAGACGAATTACATAAATTGGCTGGACGACTTTTGGCAACTGATCGGGTCAAAGCTGCTATCCTGTGGTTGTTACAATTGGCATTGGCCCAAATTAAACAGGAAAAAAATCAGAAAACTGCTCAAATCTTAGCAGGAATTTTGCGCGATTTATTGGGGGATTCTCTTCCTCGTCTTTTAAGAGTGTTAGCTCGTAAAGAAGATTTTCTGGAAGTACAAATTAATCAAGTTTTTGATCGTCTAATATTAGAGTTTAGACTAAACGAAGAACAGGCTATTTGGTTAGCTGATTGGTTAATGAAGATTGCTTTTCCCCCGGATGTGTTAAGACAAGCAATAATTAACTTTCTCACGGATAAAACTATTCAAACTATTGATGATAGCTTTAGAGAAAAAACTAGTGGTACTTACTGGGTGGTAGCTAATCTTTTCGGTTTACGAAATACTCTTACCCGACTCAGGAGTTTTTGTTTGGATGAGAAGGAATTGACTAATCAACGACTGCAAGAGTTAGTTCAAGACCTACAATTGGGCGATCGCCTGAAAAAGCTATTACAGGATTTATCCCTACAAAATTTGCCCATTGGTACAGTTCGTGAATTAAGAAAGAGTGTGAAAGAGAGCATTAGATATTATCTGCAAGACAGTGGCAGTAACCTGATACAAGAAGTAACAGAATCAGCGGACTGGGAAAAAATTTCCATTCTTTTACTAAATCGTTTGCGCGATTCAGTGATTGTTAACAGTTCCCTGGAGTCTGTAGCTCAAGAGTTAGCCCTAATCTTAGACAAGTATTTAGAAAAAGACCTGGAAACCATTGTAGCGCAAACAATTCCAATTTTGTCCTTAGATAAAGTTATTGTAGAAAAAGTGAAGGACACCTCACCTGCTGACTTAGAAGCAGCTATTGAGGGGATTGTCAAGAACGAGTTACAGGCAATTGTAAATCTAGGAGGTATTTTAGGGTTAGGGGTAGGTCTGTTACAGGTAGGATTTCTCCTTCTAAACCAGGTCTAGTCAGGGTTGGCATCAAAAAATGGAGAAAGAGGAGTGGGGAGGGTAGGATGGAGAAAAGGGGGGTAGGTGGAGGGAAGAAGATAAAGAAAATTAAAAAAAAAATTGTTAAGTTTTATTATGTAGACAATAATTGCATTTAAAGTGCTAAGATTTTATCCGAAGTCGTTAATGTTTATTGTTAGTTCCGTGGCTAGAGCAAGTACCGCAATTGGCGTAAGTCCAGTGATCAAAGAGACTGTGCAAAAACAGGCACATTCTACCCGTCTGACGTTAAAAGAGGTTATCCTCATGGGTATGTTGGCAATTGATAAGCTAGATGACCAAGGTCGTCAAGAGTTAGCTGATCAAGTGCACAAAATGCAAGTGGACGGCGAAATTTAACTCGGACTAGTCTTGATTCCCGAGTAAGAACCAAGAATTAAGACTGTCATCAGGCTAATCTATAGCCAAGTTAAAGCCCTATCTCCAGCAACCTCAAAGCAAATCCCAAGGAAATCTGGAATCAAAGTGATGAAGTTTTGACTTTTCTGGGTTTAGCTTCATCAGTAGCTAGATTTCTTTGGGAACCAGGTTAAGAAATAACCTCAAAATTTTTAGGTGGAATAGCCACAGTCCTGACCAAAAACAGGTGCTAATTTGGGCAAATTCCACCCAACAGTTTTAGTTATTGTTATTTTTCTGCTTTCCTTTTTCTCTATCAGGATTCTTTTTTTGTAAGGATAGGATCCTGTCTTGTCAAGACTCGATTCAGCTTACCACTCTGATAACCTTCTAAATCTAAGGTGACGTAAATAAACCCTAGATTTTCCAGAGTGGTTACTAGGGTAGGTAAGTCTGTTTTGAGGACGAAATCCTTGATTTTTTCTGGTGGGAGTTCAATTCTGGCGGTTTCCCCCTCTGATCTGACTCGCAAGTCTTGCCAACCCAAAGTTTTTAAATATATTTCTGCTCTCCCCACACGTTGTAGTTTTTCTATGGTGATTTCTTCTCCGTAGGGAAATCGGGAACTTAGACAGGGTTGGGCGGGTTTATCCCACCAGGGTAGTGCCAATTGTTGGGAAAGTTGACGCACTTCCATTTTAGTAATTCCTATTTCTGCTAAGGGTGATCTTGCTCCCCTTTCTTTTGCAGCTTGAATTCCCGGTCTGTAGTCTTTGAGGTCGTCAGCGTTTACTCCATCAATCACATAACTGTATCCCCATTCCAGTGCTAGGGGTTTGAGCGTGTCATGTAATTCACTTTTACAAAAGTAGCACCGGTTGACTGGATTAGATGTGTAGTTGGGATTGGCCATCTCTTGAGTATGGACAATTTTATGGGTTATCCCAATGGTTGCTGCTTGTGCGCTAGCTTCTGTTAACTCTTCCGGTAGTAAGGATGGAGATACCGCAGTTACTGCTACTGCGCGATCGCCTAGTACGTCATGAGCAACCTTCGCTACTAGTGTGCTATCGACTCCTCCGGAGTAAGCTATTAAAGCGTGTCCCATCTCGGCAAATAAGGTTTTTAATTTTTCTTAATTTTTCTGTGAGTGTCATCTTTTTAATATTTTTCTATAGACGTATATAGCCTGATCCAGAAAGCTATGGACAAGTCTGGCACTTTTCTAGTATAGCACCGAGATTTGTCAAATCTATGGGTTTAGGAATATAGTGAGTGAAACCGGAAGCTAGACATATTTCTCTGTCTCCCTTCATGGCCATTGCTGTTTGAGCAACGATAGGAGTGTTCTGATACCTGGGATCCTTTCTGATTTCTGATACTAAGTTCATTCCGTTACCATCTGGCAATTTCAAATCCATTAAGATGATTGTCGGTTGCACTCGTGGTAAATTTACCCACATTTCTTGGGCAGTTTTTACGTGTATGATTTGATAACCTAATCTATTTAAATAAGTCTTTATGAGTTCACTATTGTTTATATCGTTCTCTACTAGTAATACTGTGCAGTAATTGCTTGGTTGAACCTTAGTTGGAGTATTAATTAGATGATCAGCAGTTTTGTCACTTAGTTCTAGGTCTTGTTTGGGTTGAATTTCCAGTGTTTGGGTAGTTCTGTGAGATTTGAGAGGGAGAATAATAGTAAATTCAGAACCTTGATTTAATTGCGATCGCACCTCAATACTACCCCCGTGAATTTCCGCAAGTTGTTTGGTCACAATCAATCCCAAACCAGTGCCATGATTTTTATCAATTTGGGTATTTATGGTATTTACTAGTTGAGTATAGGGACGAAATAGCAAGGACAGGTCTTCCTCGGAAATGCCAACCCCCGTATCCCACACTGTAAATCTCAACCATGAATCTTTAATAACAACTCGTAAACCTACACTTCCTACATTAGTAAATTTTATAGCATTAAACAATAGGTTTAATAGCATCTGCTTCAGTCGTAGAGGATCCACCAATAGAGTACTCACATCCTCACTGATTTGTATTTGTAATTTTAAACCCTTATCTCCTGCTTTTTCCTTTACCAGAGCCAAAACACTTTTACACAGTGACGGTATATCAACTACTTCCCATTGCACTTCTAGCTGATTAGCTTCTATTTTGGAAAGATCTAAAATGTCATTGATTAAACTCAATAAATGCTTACCGCTGGACTGAATAATCTGTAAATATTCTTGATGGCGTTCTCTTTCCGCTTGGTAACCTTGAGCTAATAATAACTCAGTAAATCCAATAATCGAAGTCAAGGGAGTCCTGATTTCGTGACTAGTGTTTGCCAAAAATTGATTTTTAAGTTTGTTTTTATGTTCTAGGTTGTAACTAAACTGTAACAGGGACTGATAGGAGTATTTTAAGGTCTGAATTTTTTGAGTTTGTATTAAATAAGTCCAGGAATATTTAATGGCTTTTTGAATAAACTGCGATCGCCAGTACAAGGGAGAAAATTGAGGTTTAGCAAGGCCAGATAGATCAGATAGGGGATGAAGAGCAATTAGCCATTTAGTCACATTAGTAGAATCATCAGGGAAGCGCCAAGCTAGGGGAGGATTGTGCTTTTCCATTTCCAGGAGATCCGGGAGACCAATATGGGATTCCAAATTCCATCTGGAAGTTGTTTGCGACAGGGATGGAGGTGAAATTGGTGACTTAGTGGGTGAATTACACATCAAGACAATTCTAGCCATGTTCTCTTGATGTTTGCACTCAGCTATATATACCGTAAGACCTTCAATACCCAACCCGTGAAAATTCAAAGCAGCATAAACTTCATTAAGCAGAGTTTGTAAAATCTGGGACTCAGCAATTTTTGCCTCCTGGGTATTAGGTTCACCCGTAGTTAAAGGTGTGTTAACCGCTGTGAACAAGCAAAAATTTAGACTAAGTTGTAACCGATTCAAATGTTTTTCCAACCACAAATCGTATCCTTGTTGTTGGATAGTGCGTAAAAGTTTGGAGGTTTTATCTATCCGAGGATTTCTTTTTGGTAAGTTTGAGTATTTGTACATAAAAAGCGCCCAAAGATACTAACCCTAACGGAAAACAGCGGGAGATAAATAAGAGTTATATTTTAGTTATATTTTCATATAGTGATCTCCACACTATGTATGTTAACACAGAAATTAATTTTTATTACTAGCTTCGTGTGAGATATAACTTATGATATTCATAGGCTTATATTGATGTTAGGATCTAAGTAAAGTAACTTTATAGTAGAACTTATTAATGGATGCACAACTAGCTCAATTAATTGTTAATGGGATTGCGGTGGGTAGTATTATTGCCTTGGCAGCAGTAGGACTAACACTGACTTATGGAATTTTAAGACTATCGAATTTTGCCCATGGAGACTTTTTAACGTTAGGGGCATATTTTACCTGGGTTATAAACGGGTGGGGAATAAACATTTGGTTATCAATGGTTGTTGCAGCCATATTAACCGTGATAGCGATGTTACTAACAGAGAAGATGCTGTGGTCAAGAATGAGAGCATTACGTGCCACATCTACCACCCTGATTATCATCTCCATTGGCCTGGCCCTATTTGTCCGTAACGGGATTATTTTTCTTTGGGGGGGCAAAAACCAAAATTACAATCTTCCCGTAATTCAGGCCTTGGATATAGGCGGTTTGAAAGTGCCACAAAATCAATTACTAGTTTTAGGCCTAGCCATATTGGCGATTTTGTTCCTGCGCTATATATTACAGAACACCAAAATTGGTAAAGCCATGCGAGCAGTAGCAGACGACCTAGATTTAGCCAGGGTTTCTGGAATTAATGTAGAACGAGTAATTTTTTGGACTTGGATTATTGCGGGTAGCTTTACCTCCCTGGGTGGTAGTATGTATGGTTTAATTACTGCTGTTCGTCCCAACATGGGCTGGTTTTTAATTTTACCCTTGTTTGCCTCAGTAATTTTAGGGGGAATTGGCAACCCTTATGGTGCCATATTTGCTGCCTTTATTATTGGCATTGCTCAGGAGGTCAGCACTCCTTGGTTAGGGTCTCAGTATAAGCAAGGAGTTGCCTTGTTAATTATGATTTTAGTTTTACTCATTCGTCCCAAAGGACTGTTTAAAGGAACAGTTTAGGGGAGGGGTTAGAAACTAGGAGATTCAGTCCCTCTCCACCTACCTACTCAATAATATGGAAATAATAAGCTGCTACTAAAAAGTTGATAGCCAGTAGTAGTATAGCCCAACTGGCGCGGAAAACATAACTGGGTTTGGTTTCTTTTGTTTTAGAAGTCATATTTGACCCTCCTGATTTAATCACATTTCCACAAATACCAAACAGCAGTACCAAATTTCCACTATCTTTAAAAATGTTCAAACTGCAAGCCCATCAAGGTGCGATCGCTCCTATCTTTAGTATAAACTCGATAAGCAAAGGTGGGTTTTAGATTTATCGCCAATCCGCTTGTATGAGGTTCCTTTGGTTGCGACTAAATATCAAACCAATTTCATGGACATATTTTCCCGGTTCCCCACGGTATTTTTCAGCATAGTTTCGCTGGAGGATTTGGTCAAGTGCTGCATTACCCTGAACTTGATTCCCTTCTACTACCTTGATTTCCATCACATAAACGTGTCCCCCCACCATAACAGTTAAGTCCGACTGACCATGATTGGTGATATCTTCTGGAATAACTCGAGCATCTAAGGAACTGAGGAAGGCGTAGATTACCGAGGTATAATATCCTTCAAAATCCGCTAGGTCGTTATTAGTGAAATTGCGCCAGGGAATGGAGGCAAATAATCGCTTGATAGTGCTGACCAATCCCTCTACATCGCCGGAGCGCAGTTGGGTATGTATCAGTCTTTGTATCCCTAACTTTTCGTTGACTAAGTTGGAATATGCGTTAATAAACTGGTTATTGAGGGCAATCTTCACCTCCATGTTAGGTATACCCAAGCAAAATACCATTTGATTTATATCTGTAAATGTGTTTTTAATAGTCAGATAACCAGACTGAAACAGGAGGGTCACCGGATTAATCTGCTCCACATCGAAGGAATCGAGTATTTCCTCGGTTACCTGGATTCCCTCCAAATTAGGTAGGAAATACTGCTCCTTTTGGAACAATTTGAGTAAAAAGCTGGGACTACCCGTCTCAAACCAGTAGTTGCGAAATCTCATGCCTTCGCTAAGGAAGAGGAGGATGTCGTAGGGGTTATAAACTGTCTGGGACCCTGTCCAATTATAACCATTGTACCAATGGCGCACTGCATCCCAATCCACTC
>ACYB01000047.1 GCA_000175855.1 Raphidiopsis brookii D9 | reverse complement strand
TACATTCCTCGGGCGATCGCTTGATCGCCACTTTCCATTATATGTAGTCAATTACCATCATAATTCCCGGAGAAAATTAGACAGTAACTGCTTACCAGCTATGGTTAACACACTCTCTGGATGAAATTGCACACCTTGGATATGAGGATAATTCCTATGTCGCACTCCCATGATTGTTCCATCTTCTACCCAAGCAGTAATTTCTAATATATCGGGACAGGTTTCACGCTCAATGACTAAACTATGATATCTTGTAGCGGTAATAGGATTTTCCAATCCTTGAAATACTCCCACACTGTTGTGAAGCACTGGAGATGTTTTACCATGCATCAATTCTGTTGCTGCAACAACTTTACCCCCAAATACTTTGCCAATACTTTGATGACCTAAACAAACACCCAAAATTGGCAAGCTGGAACCCAACTTTTCAATTACATCCAGAGAAATCCCCGCGTCTTCAGGACGACCAGGACCAGGAGAAATCACTAGTCCATGGGGTTTTAATTCTCTCATTTCCTCCACTGTAATTTTATCGTTACGAAAAACTTTTAGATCCGCAGCAGCGGGAAATTCCACTGCCAGCTCCCCCAAATACTGCACCAAGTTGTATGTAAAACTATCGTAATTATCAATGACTATAATCACAATTCGCACCCACAATTGTTAATTAAAAAGACCAAAACTACCATTCTAATAAGAATGTAGTTGTGATTAAACGTAGTAAAGGAGGAAGTAATAGTGTAGTTGCTACTATTAGTGATACCATTGCTGAGACAAGCACAGCACCAGCAGCACAGTCTTTGGCCACTTTCGCCAATTCATGATAGGTCTGCTTAACAGTTAAATCCACCAGAGACTCAATGGCTGTATTAACTAACTCCAATGTTAAAACTAAACCACTTGTAATGCTAATTATGGCTATTTCTACTGGTTTAAGATGCAGAAAAATACTCAAACCAATCACAAAAGCACAAGCAGCTACATGAATCCTAAAGTTACGCTGGGTCTGAAAACCATAACTGATACCAGCCCAAGCGTATTTAAAGCTGGCAAGTAAGTTAGAAGCTATTTGCCAAGAAAATTCCCTTTCCGAAGATACAATTTTTGGTAAACGCTTTGGTGGTGTTGGTGGTATTGAACTCTTAGGGAACATAGGATGTTGGAGATTCAAAAATTAAGTGTAATCAGAATGGGTGGGAGGAGACTGAACACATTCTAAGGGACTAATTTGAATTTGTCATAACTTTAAACAATTTGTGACAGAATTACTGTCAATCTAACCTTGTTGGACAGAGATTTTTAACGCGGTTGAAAACTGGTTGTAACCCACTTAAATACTGCTAACAATGCCAACTAATTTTAGCAGCATGGATTGTTTGTTTAACATCTCTATTAAACTTTGCTCATCAGGATGATCCCAGCCCAAAAGATGTAATAAACCATGGGCACTCAACCAAGCTAACTCTGTAGTCAAATTATGTTCCCGCTCCTGAGCTTGACGAATGGCGGTATCTATGGATATGACAATATCACCCAAATATAAGGGTTGACTGGCTAGCATTTCCTCGGTGTAGGGGAAATTATTCTCTAGTGCAGCAAAGGCCAAAACATCTGTGGGTTGGTCTTTCTGACGATATTGGGCATTCAATTCTTGAATTTGGGCATCATTGGTTAACTGCAATCCGATTTCATAACTCAAAGCCCTTGGCAGTTTGACAGCAAGTAGGTTCAACCACTGGCTAAACCACACATACCATCTTTCTTCTGATACTTGATTAGTCAAGTTCAAGTGATAACTATTTTCAACAAACAACTCAACTTGTAATTGAGTCTGTACTTGGGTTTGGGAGGACACAGAATTTCCTTTATTTAGCGAGTGAGGTATGCCAGACCAACCAAAACACCTAACAGTCCCATGGCAGTTAGTCCGAAATGTTTGAGGGACGTGCCACCTTTTCTGACCATATTTCGCATTGCCAGCTTCACATAGCTGGGTTTTGATTCGTTTGCAGGGGTGTTACTCATAATCTCTATACGGTTGTCCGTAAATATTTGAAATATTTGACCTTTAAATTTACCTACTACTATTATCTAGCTCATTTTCTCTCTTGTCAACTTTTTAAATATGACCTTGCCAGCGCTTAATGGGTATACAATCAATGTCTAATTGATCTAAAGCACGAGCAACCACAAAATCCACTAAATCCTCTATGCTCTTGGGATTATGATACCAAGCAGGAATGGCGGGGACAACCCTAACTCCAGTTTCTGCTAGGGTGGTTAAATTCCGCAGGTGAATCAAACTCAAGGGGGTTTCTCTGGGCACAATTACTAGTTTACGTCCTTCCTTAACTTGTACATCTGCTGCTCTTTCTAGCAAGTCCGAACTTAAACCTACCGCTAGTTTAGCCACCGTACTCATGCTACAAGGAATAATAATCATCCCTAAGCTCCTAAAAGAACCACTAGCAATACCAGCACCTACATCGCTCCAGGGATGACAACGTAATTTTCCCATGGAGCTTACACCAGCTTGCGATCGCCAGAATTGCTCCTGAGCGATCGCTTCCGGAGGCATACGGATGTTTTGCTCTGCTTGCCAAACTGTATAAGTAGATTTAGAGGCAACTAGTTCTATACTATAATCGGATTCTAGTAGAAACTTGAGGGCGCGCACAGCATAAATCAAACCAGATGCTCCAGATACTCCTATAATTAGGGGTTTGCTATGATTGCCGCCATTATTAATTTTATCAATGTGATTAGACACGAAGGTTCTCAAAAAAGTTAGCAGGTAAAATTGGGCAAGGTTAATAAATGTCAAAAGGCATTAGGACAAAGATTTATCTTAAACCCCTAGCCTTTTAACTTTAATCCACAAGTAGTTAGTCCATATCAATATCAAAGGGTGGGGTTTGACCAGATAGGTAGATATTTGATGTGTCATCATTAGTAATGGTTATTTCCAGACCATTAATATTACCATCTGCTCCAGTAGTGACTAAATCAATTTGTTGACGATAGTAGTCTACACTTTTGACTTGTACAAAGACCTGATCTCCTAAGCGATAGGAAGCGCGGTTTTTTCTACCAAATAGGGCTTGTTGTCGAGCACGGTATTCATACCAATCATCCTTGAGAGAACTAACGTGAACCAATCCCTCTACCCGTAAAGGGGTGGTCAAATGAGAACTAACTTCCTCCGTTGGGGGAACTTCTATTTCCACAAAAAACCGTAAGGATTGAACCCCAGTAATCACACCAGGAAGATTTTGGTTAATCCGCTGTTTCATCACCTGTGCTTTTTGTAGTCCAGCTAGATCAGTTTCAGCATCATAAACTTGTTTCTCTCTCTCATTAATCTGGACAATAATTCTGTTTAAATCTGTTTGTAGCTCTTGTTGTAGTTCCGGAGGTAAAACATTCCAGTTAATTTCTTGATGAGAAGAAGAATGACGTAGATTAACCCGCTCTTTGACACGACTATTACGGCGATCGCGCCCATACTCAAGAACAGCATGATATACTCTTTGCATAATTAGGTCTGGATAGCGCCGTAAAGGGGAGCTAAAGTGTATATACGCTGGTAATGCTAATCCAAAGTGAGGTGCTTTAACAGTGCTATAAACAGCAGGTTTTAGAGTATCCTGTAGTAAGTAAGTCAAAACCTGTTCTGATGGGGATTCAGCAAAAACACCAGTTAAATGTTGATAATCCACAGATTGAATTTCCAACTCAGGGTCTATGATTAATTCCACACCCAAGTTAACTGCCAGTTTTAGCATTTCCTGAACATCTTGAGAATCGGGAGATCCCTGAACACGCCAAAGTGCTGGAACATCCAAAGCACTCAGATGTTGGGCCATTAACTGATTAACCATGAGGATTAATTCCCTCAAAAACCGATCCCAGTGGTGAATCATCAGGAATAATTGCCCCATACTACCTTCATCATGGTAGGGATTGTACCTAAGCGGTAGATTGAGCTCTAAGCAACCACGAGATAAACGCTCTTTCTTGATGATTTGAGCCAAAGATGTTAAATCATTTAACATCTCTATCACCCGGGTTAACTCTGATGACTCACCTGCAAGGAACAACTGGGCCTGTTCACGGGTAATACTTGTATCAACATTGACTACACTCGGTTGAATTTCCCACTCGGTAATCTGTCTCTTCTCAATATCAATATTGATGATGAAAGACAAAGCCAGGTGATCGCTACCGGGTAGCAAAGAACAGCACTCTGCTACTGTATGGGGTAACATGGGTAAGATGAGATTGCCAAGGTGAATAGTTTTTCCCCGTTTCAGAGCTTCCCGATCCAACATTTCATCTGGGTGGATATAGACAGACAAATCTGTAATGTGAACCATTAATTGCCAAGTGGTGACAGAATGTTTCTCCAGACTAAAAGCATTTTCCACCACTCCATCCCCATCTACCCCCTCTATGGACAGAGTAAATACACTCCTTAAATCCAGACGCTCGCGCAAATTAGCCTTGAGGAGATTTTTCGGTAACCTAGCTGCTGCATCTAATACATTTTCTGCAAAATTCCTGGATAAGTCGTGTTTGCATGTAACTAAATCTATATCAGCAGCAGCTTCAGCATCCGTGCCGAGAATTTGTACAACCCGACCCAGGGGGGGATATTGTGCCAATGGATAGCGGATCACCTCCACATGTGCCAGATGATCGATAGCGTCTTGCAAATTAATTCCACTGCTCACCAATTTCAATTCAAACAGCAATCGGTCATCTAAAGGTACCGCACGAAAACCTCCTTCCACTTGCTTAATCCGTGCCAATAAAGTGTGATTAGATCGCTCTAAAATCAACTTTACCTCACCTTCAGGAGAACGACGACGACTTCCCTCCTTTAGGATCCGAACTAATACGCGGTCTCCATTCCAAGCGTGACTAAGATGACTTTCCCGAATGTAAATATCCTCTGCACCTTCGGGATCCTGGATAGCAAAACAAAATCCCTTGCTGGAACAGCGCAGCTTCGCTTCTATCAGCCCCTCCTCCGATATGCGGCGATACTTACCTCGGTCTTTAACTAAAAGTCCAACTTTTTCGAGCACCTCCAGAGCAATATGAAGTTTTTCCAAACTATCCTCATCTTCACAACCCAATTTTTTTTCCAGAACCTTCCTAGCTACCAATTTGTCATCGGTAAAATTGGCAAGGAGTGTAGCGATTGAAAATTCCATGCAGTGAACTGGCCTTTGGTCAAAACATCATTTTTCTTGTTATCTGGTTCTTACCTGTATATCCTCATAGTCTACTATTGCCAACGATTTACCCGTTCCCTTAGACTCTCGTAAACAAATGACATGGAGGTTTTCCTCAGAGACAGGCTCTGGGTAAACCCCCGTACCACAATTCCAGATTTTACCAGACTACAACCCTTCTCATCTCAGCAATTTTTTAACACTTCTCATAATTAGTTACACCAAGACCTGATAGGTAAACAACTAACCAGCAAGGGGAGGGTTTTTAACTGTTGAGACTCAGGGGATTCTAGTCGATGTGAGTCTGATTTTTAACCAAGATAAACCGCCGATTTACCCAATTATTGGTAAAATTGGTTACAATCAGGTTAGCAACTGAATGAGCAATGAGAGCGAACCCTATCTTCATTATTGTAGATTTAGAGCACACTCGCAGAAAACACTCCTAGACATTTTATTTGAGGTAATCACCATAGCATTATTAATAGCACTATTAAAGGTATCACTGGTAATCGGAGCTAAATTTCCATGATTGAGATTCTACAGTTTATGCTAAGGCCAGGGGGCGACTACCAGCTGCATGTCGGTCAATTACTTGGTCAATAAGTCCATATTCCCTGGACTCTTGGGGAGACATGAAAAAATCCCTCTCCGTATCTTCGGCTATTCGGTCAAATGGCTGACCAGTATGTTCAGCCAAATATTCGTTTAGCTTGCGTTTGTGATATAGAATTTCTCGAGCTTGAATTTCTATATCTGTAGCTTGTCCCTGAGCACCGCCCAATGGTTGATGAATCATGATGCGGGAGTGAGGTAAACTCATGCGCTTACCTTTAGTACCTGCACTCAACAAAAAGGCCCCCATACTAGCAGCCAGTCCTGTACAAATAGTACATACATCAGGGCGGATGTTTTTCATGGTATCAAAAATCCCCATTCCTGCTGTTACTGAACCACCGGGAGAGTTGATATACATATAAATATCCTTTTCCGGGTCTTCAGAGTCCAAAAACAGCAGTTGGGCCACTATTAGATTAGCTAAACTGCTATCTACCTGTTGCCCCAGAAAAACGATCCGCTCGCGCAGCAGACGCGAATAGATATCAAAGGCGCGTTCGCCCCGACCCGATTGTTCAATAACGATAGGAATCATGAGGTTATTTGTAGCTATTTACCCTTTATTTTATCAGAGGTTTGAGAGAATGGACTGGATTGATAGCCTAATCTTACTATTTTAAGGGAAATTAACTAGTTGCCCAAGTTGCCCAAGTTAGCAAAAAAGTATCGGGAACTTTATAATGGTACTTTTGGTCTAGGTTTTATATAGCAGCAGACCTAGATATCATAACATGTCTTCGGATAAATCCTAATTAAAGCTGTATTCAGATTAGTGGTTCAATTAATCAGATTAAAAATGCTATTTATCAAGTGGGAGGAGTGTTATGCTACAAAGACTCATACAGGCAGTTTTCATTACTTTTCTACTTTATCTAGTTGTCATTCTCAATCTGACTCATCAAACTACCCCTAAACCCATACTACCAGTGTCAGACATTTCTTTGTTATAGTTGTGCCAAAATGCGCGTTTTTCTGAGAAGATATTTTGGTAAACTGTTGACACGAACAGACGGAGGTGCAAAACTTTGGGCATAGAATTACGCAGTTACGTATTTCTAGATAACTTACAACCGCAACATGCGGCATATATGGGAACAGTGGCCCAAGGTTTTTTACCTCTACCGGGTGACACTTCCATCTGGATTGAAATTTCACCCGGTATTGAAATCAATAAAATTACTGATGTTGCCTTAAAATCTGCTTCCGTGCGTCCAGGGTGGCAAATAGTAGAAAGACTATATGGAATGTTGGAACTACATTCTGGATCCCAGGGGGAAACAAGAGCAGCAGGACAAGCAGTTTTGGACTTATTGGGGGTCAAAAAAGAGGACTGTCTCAAACCGCGAGTCATTTCCAGTCAAATTATTCGCAACATTGATGCTTATCAAACCCAGCTGATCAACCGTAGTCGTCGTGGACAACTGTTATTAGCTGGACAAACCCTCTACGTTTTGGAAGTTGAACCTGCTGCTTATGCAGCATTAGCTGCTAATGAAGCAGAAAAAGCTGCTGCGATTAATATTCTAGAAGTTTTACCAGTGGGTAGTTTTGGCAGACTTTATCTAGGGGGAACAGAACGAGATATTTTAGCTGGTGCTGCTGGAGCTTTAGCAGCTATTGAAAATGTTCCCGGTCGTGCTCCCCAAGTCCATCGTAAAGAATAGTGACAGGATAACTAAAATGGCAATTGAAACACATCTTACCCTACTCAAAGCAGGTGCTGTTACCTGGTTAGATTGGAGAGCGCGAAACCCAGAAATTCAAGTTGATTTAAGTACATGTAATTTAAGGGGGGAGAATTTTCGTGGTGCCAATTTCCAAAATGTCAATTTAAATCAGGTGGACTTTAGTCATGCTTTGCTGGTAAGAGCAGATTTTCAAGATGCCAATTTAAGTGCTGCTAATCTAAATAGCGCTAAATTAGTTCAGGCAAATCTTAGAAAAGCTAATTTAAGTGTTGCTAACCTGCAGAATGCCAATTTAATGCGTGCGAATTTAGATGAAGCAGTCCTGATTGGAGCAGATCTAAAGCATTCAAACCTCCAGGATGCAGTAGTTACCAGTGCTAACTTAATTGGAACTGACTTTCACTGTGCTAATTTAAACGGTGTTGATTTAGCTTATAGTAACCTTGTACGCAGTAATCTGAGTTTTGCCAATTTAATCGGAGCAAATTTAATTGGTAGTAATTTACAAGACTGTAATTTGTATGAGGCTGAAATTATCAATTGTTACTTATATGACACAAATTTGGCTAGAGCAAATTTAAGGAGATCCCATCTAGGAAGTTCCTATTTGTGTCGCGCCAATTTCATGGAAGCTAATTTAACTAATGCTGACCTAACAGGTGCTAATCTAAAAGATGCTAATTTAGCTGGTGCCAATCTTCAAGGAGCGAATCTTAGGTGTGCTAATTTGACAGGTGCTAATTTGACAGGTGCTAATTTGACAGGTGCTAATTTACCTCCCGTTTTTATTTGTAATTAGGGCTACTTGATGGACAGACATGAAAGCTTGAATCCTATTCCTGTGGTTGGTCAAATTTCTTCAAGATTCCGGATGTTTTTCAGTTCTATACCCTCAACAGTACGTTTGATTAACCCGGTTAATACATTACCCGGACCTATTTCTATGACTTTCCCAATCCCAGATTCTGCTAATTGTAAGGAAATTTCTCGCCACCTTACTGAACCTGTCATCTGTTGAATTAAACGTTCCTTCAAAACCTGGGGATTGGTGCTGGGAATTGGGTCAACGTTAGAAGATACGGGAATTATTGCTGTGTCAAAAGCTATATCATCTAATAATGCTTGAAATTCCTGGGATGCATTCTTCATTAATGGGGAATGAAATGCACCAGAAACTTTTAGGGCAACTGCTCGTTTTGCTTTTACCTGAGACATTACAGCTTCTACTGCTGTTGGTGTACCTGAAACTACAGCCTGTGCTGGACTGTTGTCATTTGCTAAAACAATATTGGGGGTTTTAGCAATCACTTCTTCTAATTGCTGTCTGTCAAAATTGAGTAATGCTGCCATCATTCCTCCAGCTGCATTATCCATAATTTCCCCCCGTCGTTTGACCAGTTGCAATCCCGTTGACCAATCAAACACACCAGCTACATACAGGGCGATATATTCTCCCAAACTATGACCAGCAACTAAGTCTGGTTTTTGCCCTCTTGCTCGCAACAGGTCTGCCATGATACTTTCAACTACATACAAACAGGGTTGAGTGTAAACTGTTTGTGATAATTTCACCTCGTCACCCTGACAGATTTCATCTACGGACCAACCCAAAATGTTTCTGGCCTGGTCGAATTTGGCTTTGGCAGATTCTATATTTAGTAGATCTATTCCCATATTTAAGGACTGAGAACCTTGTCCAGGAAATACCCATGCAGTTTTAGTCATTTGATATTTGGTTGCTGATAATTTGGTCATTAGAGTGGATGATTAATTATTTACCCCATTGGAAAATTGCTGCACCCCAACTCAACCCTGCTCCGAAACCGGATGTGACAATTATATCATTGGATTGGATTTTTCCCTGGCGCACTGCTTCGTCTAACGCTAGGGGAATAGAAGCAGCAGAGGTATTGCCATAATTAGCAACGTTGCTAATTACTTTGTGATCAGGTATGTTAAGTCTTTGCGCAACAGCGTTGATAATCCGCTCGTTGGCTTGGTGCAAAATCAACCAATCTATTCTCTCTACGGTCAAATTAGCACTAAATAGGGCTTTGTCTATCACCTCTGGCACTTTTTGCACAGCAAAACGATAAACCTCTTTACCATTCATTGTGATGGGTTCATAACTACCTATAGGAGTATGAATATTTGGTTTGATCTCTTGGGTCTTACCTTGGTAACTCAAATTGAGATAGTGGTTTTGTGTACCATCACTTTTGAGGGCAAATCCTAATAAGCGATCGCTCTTGTGAGCTTGCAGTACCACTGCTCCTGCTCCATCACCAAACAAGATACAAGTGCGACGATCTTGCCAGTCTACCCAACGAGAGAGGACATCTGCACCTATTAAAAGTACATTTTGATAGACTCCTGTTCTTATGTATTGGGCCGCAGTCACTAGTCCAAAGACAAATCCAGAACAAGCTGCGGTTAAATCAAAGGCCACAGCTTTAACGGCACCTATTTCAGCCTGTACTTGACAAGCACTGCCAAATAAATCATCTGGAGTGGAGGTTGCCAACAGGATTAAATCTATATCTTCTGGTTTAATCCCAGCCGCTGCTATTGCCTGTTGACTAGCATCCGTAGCTAAAGTAGTTAATGATTCTGGAGGTAGTGCCAACTGCCGTTGACAAATACCTGTTCTTGTGGTAATCCAATCATCGGAAGTTTCTACCAGTTGAGTAAGCAACTGGTTATCTAGGGTAGTTTTTGCTATGGCTGACCCACTACCCGTAATTGCCATACCTTGTAGGAATAAATTTTGCACTCCTAATCTCCGTTGTCATTTATTCACGGTCAGTTAGTTGACTGACGAAACCACCGTCATTTGGGTTGAGCGAATTTGTTAGAGGTGGAGATTTTCTGCAAGAACATCAGGAAGCAGTTAGAATTGAGCTAACCGCTTCTAGAAAGCTATGCGGATAGGCTTAACAACCTCAAATTCATCCAGAATTCCTACTGGGGTTCACCCTGTAGAACTTCGTATTTGGACTGTAGTCTTTCTAGCACTTGATTATCTACAGCTTCTTTAGCCATGCGAATGGCGCTAAAAATAGAGGGTGCTTGGGAACTACCATGGCCAATGAAACAAATTCCATTGACTCCTAATAGTAAAGCTCCCCCATGTTCAGCATGGTCCATGCGCTGCTTAACTCGCTTAAGGTTAGGTTTTAAAATTGCTGTGCCAATTTGTCCTCTAATACCTTGGGGTAGTTCTTCCCGCAGTATTTGTAAAATTACACCCCCTACCGCCTCCGCAAATTTCAACAACACATTACCTACAAATCCATCACAGACAATCACATCAAATTCGCCGGACAATACATCACGTCCTTCTGCATTCCCACTGAAGTTAATTTGAGTGTTTTCCCGTAATAACTCGTGAGCACGTACAGCAGCTTCATTGCCTTTGTTTTCCTCTTCACCGATATTTAATAGCCCCACTTTTGGCTCACTGATTCCCAGCACATATTGGCTATAAATCGAACCCATCACCGCAAACTGTTCTAAAAATTTGGGGCGACAGTCTACATTAGCACCAACATCAAGTATTAATACTGGTTTACCTGCTTTTATGGTAGGAAATACTGTACCAATAGCGGGGCGATCAATACCTGGCAACCTACCTAGTCGTAATAAAGCTGATGCCATTGCTGCTCCGGAATGGCCAGCAGAGAATATAGCATCGGCTTGATTGTTTTTAACTAAGTCCATTGCCACGTTGACAGAAGCTCCACGCTTTCTACGAACAGCGTTTAAAGGTTCTTCGTCCATGCCAATTGTGTCCTGGGCTGGGACAATTTCTATTCCTAACCTATTGCTTTTAAGGGGTATGACAGCTTCAATTTGTTGGGGATCACCTACTAGCAAGATGTGAATATCCAATTCTTCTTTCGCTCGCAGTGCGCCAGCAACAATTTCGGCGGGTGCGTAGTCCCCCCCCATAGCGTCAATCGCGATTCTTACACCAGTCGTTCCCATTGCTCCTAGCTCAAAGAGACCTTATAAATTTTATCAGATTGTTACAGTTAAGAGTTCAAAATTATTAACTGGAACTGACTGGTTTAGCAATTATCTCCACAATCTGATTCCACCTGGCTTTTTCAAACAATGATTCTACACAAACCTGAGCTACTTTTTTTCTGGAAATGCTACCTTCAAATAAAGTATCAGGACCCTGCATAATAACTTGATCAGAGTTATCATCATTTTTTAATCCTCCAGGTCGCACAATTGTATAGCTTATTCCGCTTTTTCTAATAAACTCTTCGGCTTGTTTTTTCCAAACTAAAATTAACCAGAATAGGTTGAGGGGATGAAATAACTGAGAAACGCATAGAGAAGAAACTAGGACAAAATGTTGAATTTTTCTATCTTGAGCTGCTTTGACTAGATTTTTCGTCCCCTGGAAATCTACCTGATAGGGACCAGTCGGGTCAAAACTCGGTCTAGCACCAGTTGCACATAAAACTACTGTGCTGTCACCTAAAGCAGCAATTAGGCTTTCAGGTTGCAAAATATCCCCCACAATTAATTCAACCTGGGAAGGAAGAAGATTTCGAGCTTTTTGCTCGTCCCTCACTAGCGCTCGCACGGGAATATTTCTGGATACTAACTCTTCTACTATCCGCTGACCTGTTTGACCTGTTGCACCTGCTACAAATGCTTTCATAATTAAGGTTATCCTAGGAAACAATATGTTTGTTGGTTTCGTTATTTATTCTAAGGAATCTCTGGATAGGATGACATAATGACATAGTATTTATATACGCACAACTGTTTGGTAGATGCTTTTTTCCATATTTTTATGAAATTTGAATTTTTGTCTTTGCAAGCTACCTCAGCTTGAAAACCATGGTTGATACGCAATATACAAAAACTTTTGACTATAGAGAAAATGGAATTATGGTAGCAAATAATTGGGAATTTCAGTCTTTAGAATTAGGAGTACATGAGCTTGATTCTTCTTTGTCAAGTCCTATATCTCGTCTTATTACTGAGAATGCACTAACAGAAAACTATGAAGCATTTCCTAATAAATTCTATAGTCATCATCGAGAGTTTATGGAAATGCAAGCATCTAGTGAACAGGTGATGCAATATTTTAACTGTCATTCAGCATGGTTTATACGTTGTGCCCAACCTATGGTAGTTCATCCCCTGGGTGAGAATGGTTATACATTGGTAATTGGTAGGTTTGGTGCTTTTGGTTATGAAGTAGAGCCAAAAATAGGTCTGGAATTGTTAGTTCCCGGAAAAAATCAATGTCAAATCCGCTCCATTCCCATCCCCAACTACCAATCTCCCGGTTATCACATTAACTATAACGCCTATATGCAACTCATTGAAGATACACCAGGTATTACCAAAGTGGAATGGCAATTAGATTTAACTGTTTATTTGCAATTCCCTAAGTTTATCAGACGCTTACCAAGTTCCCTCGTACAGTCCACAGGCGATCGCCTGTTAAATCAAGTTGTCCGTCAGGTATCTCGGCGCTTAACTCGTAAGGTACAAGAAGACTTTCATGGGCAAAATTAAGAGTTGGTTAGATGTTATGCTATGTGTAAGGAGATTAAGTAATCTACCTACACATTAAAACTATTCTAGGCTTGACTAATAATTTTCAGAACAATTTCTACACCGGACACAGCTTGCCAAATAAAAAGTCCCAAAATTCCAAAATTCAATAGAATATGTGTGGCCCGGGCCCAATTTGCTCCTTTTTGCATAAATGGAGACAGTGCAGCAGAAAAAGCTATCAAACCGGTCATGCCTAAACCAGCTAGGAGATGGGGTCCAACAAATAACTTACCATTGTTAATATAGGTAACCGCCATTCCCCCAATGGAGCCCCCTACCATCAACGCTAGGAGTACAGAGCCAATTTTGTGGTGTTTATCGCTATATTTACCCTTAATTAGTTGTTTCTTCTCTTCTCCTTGGGCATTTCTGGTACGCTGTACTTGTAACCCTAAGTAAGCTGCATATAATGACAGCGCTAACAATATCCACATGATTGCAGGATGAAAAAATTGTAAACCGAATTTTACGTCTGGAGTAAGTTCTAAACTCATGGTTTATTTACCTAAAGTATTAAATCTTTATAAAACTTAGCATAAATTATGGCAAACACTGCAAAAAGTGATTTACTTGGGTTCCCCATAATAATTCACCAATTATAACACTATAACTAGTTGTATTTACTGAAACTGAGGTTAATGAGATGATTGATTTACTTACGGCTGCGAAAAATGGTAATGTTCAGCAGGTTCGTCAATTACTAGGATCGGGATTTCCAGTAGATGCGGGCGATCGCCATGGTACGACAGCATTAATGTTTGCTGCTAATTTTGGCTACACGGAGATTGTACGTTGCCTATTGGAGTTTGGAGCTGATATTGATTTACCTAGGAAACTCCATGGTTTAACAGCATTAATGTTAGCTGCTGCACATAATCAAGTTGAAGTAGTAAAATTGCTAACATCTCAAGGAGCAAATACAAATGCGGTCAATGAAGATGGAAGTACAGCATTAATGATAGCAGTAGAGAAGGGTCACATTGAGACTGTACAAAACCTGTTAAATTTTGGAGCAGATCCAAAAATTGTAGACGAACATAATGAGGATGCATTTAAACTAGCAATTAGGCAGAATAATAAGGTTATATTGAATATTCTCCTAAAACATAGTCAAGTTAAGGGTGAGACTGAAAGCCTGTTAATTATGGGAGCGGATAATGGTCACTTAGACATAGTGAAAACATTGTTATTATATGGTGTTAACCCTAACCTAGAGAATAGTGATGGAACTACGGCACTACTAGCTGCTGCTGCTGGCGGACATACTGAAATTATCCAAGTGCTGTTAGATGGGGGTGCAGAAATTAATCACCAAGATCAAGATGGTGAAACAGCCATGCACTTTAGCGTTGTCGAAAACCACCTAGAGACAGTGAAAACCCTAATAAATAGGGGTGCTAACTTAGAAATCAGAAATAATTTGGGAGACACCCCCCTAATCTTAGCAGTATTTCAAGGGTACCAAGAAATAGTCAGGGTTCTACTTGCTGCGGGAGCAGATGGCAGCAAAAAAGAATTTGGGGGAATTCCCCTTGACCTTAGCAGCATTCCAAGGACATACTGAAACGGTCAAGGTTTTATTGGAAGTGGGGTTAATATAAATGTTATGGCTGAAGATGGCAACAGTGCCCTAGTTAAAGCTATAATTGGTAACCATCCAGAAACTTTTCAACTGCTTCTGACAAAAGGAGCAAATGTCAACCTACAAGACCCAGTAGGTATAACACCACTAATGTATGCTACTAAGCAAGGATATATTCGAGCGGTAGATATGTTAATTAAAGCTGGGGCAAAGGTAAACACAAGAAATCATGGTGGGTACACAGCTCTAATGATTGCAAAATCTAATAATTATGCAGAAACAAGTAACTTATTAATACAAGCAGGTGCGAAGGAGTAGAATGAATATTCTAGATGCCAAAGGGCGGCTATTCGGTAAAATTAACTTTCTAGATCTAAGTGCAGCACTGGTAATATTACTAGTGATAATTGGCATTTTTGTGTTTCCTGGGACTTCTGGTTCCATAGCTCAGATAGGTACGAAAACAGTTCCCATAGAAGTAGACCTAATAGTAAGGGGTTTAAATGTCCGAGATAGCCAGCAACTATTTAAACAGGGATTTACCAAAGGCGGCAAAACTAACGTAATTATTCGTAATCAACCCTACGGACAAATTGGGATTAAATCCATCGAGGAGTTAAAAAGAACCATCTTAGTACCCCAACCAGATGGTTCAATTAAAGAATTGCCAGATCCGAGAAGTAATAATTTTAGCACGGATTTTCTACTGACCTTAGAGGGGAAAGCACAAGTTACGGACAATGGCCCAGTCTTGGGTAATAGTAAAGTAAAAATTGGCATGCCTTTTGAACTGGAAGGGTTTAACTACAATTTCAACGCTTCCGTGATTGATATTCGGCTCAAGGATAGTAAGTAACCTTGATTAGTTACGTATGTGGGCATTTCCATTTTAATGACCTTTTGAGATTAGAGACTGAAATAAGAACTCTGGTAAAGCCAGCATTCGACGCCATCGCCAAGGTTCTTGATATAAACGATAAAGCCATTCTAAATTATTATTTGCCAACCATTGGGGTGCGCGGTTTTTGCCACCAGACCAAATATCAAAACTACCGCCCACCCCAATCCAAACCGCCTGAGGACACAGACTACGGTTTTTAGCGATCCATAGTTCTTGACGAGGAACTCCTAAGCCTACAAAAATGACTTGAGGTTGTAACTCAGTTAAAGTCTCTAGTAATATTTTTTCAGTTTCTGGGGAATGATATCCAGAGTGAGTACCAACAAAATTTAAATTAGGAACTTGTTTTTGCCAAAAATCCGCAGCTTTAGCTGCTACTCCTGGCGATCCGCCATAAAAAAATACCTTTGTAGATGTTGCTTTTCTACCCAGTTCTTGGAGTAGACCTTCTGCTAGTTCAATACCGGGAAAACGTTTTACCTGCTGTTTGAGTATGAAACGTAGATATAATACCACTCCTGCGCCATCTGGGATAACGAGGTCAGCGTTTTCAATAACCGTGGACAAACTTGGGTTCCGTCTAGCTTGCATAGTCATTTCCGCATTGAGAGTCACCACATGGGCTCCTCTACCCTGCTGAAGAGACTCTACTAACCAATAGGGGTAATTTTCCACCAGATGAACTGGTAACCCCAAAACGGGGAATTTTTCAGGTGACTGATAGGTTAACATAACATTGTATTTTAAATTAGACTAAACTTAAGCTCACACCAAACTTTACACTAGTTTATCCAATTTTTCGGAAACTTTTGACGATTTTAGTCCCAAAAAGCTGGGAGTTTTTTCCCGTCCTGACCTCCACTTTTTCAGCTCAGTAGTATGGTTAACTATGACAATGATGTGCAAAAACCTAAATTAATGGTGGTAGATGATGAACCGGACAATCTAGACCTGGTATATCGCACTTTCTGGCGTGATTTTGAAGTCTATAAAGCTAACAGTGTCAGTCATGCTTGGACTATCTTGGATCAGGTGGGAGAAATGTCAGTGATTATTTCTGACCAAAGAATGCCAGATATGAAGGGTACAGAATTTCTTAGTCAAATTGTTGAACGTTTTCCTGATACCATTCGCATTCTTCTTACTGCTTATACTGATGTTGAAGATTTAGTAGATGCAATTAACTCAGGTCGAGTATTCAAATATATTACCAAACCATGGAACCCCCAACAACTTAGAGCATTAGTTGAACAGGGAAGGGATACTTACAATTTATTAAAAACTCGCACGAGAGAGTTACGTCAGGCTTTGAAGAGAGAGTCTTTATTTAATGCCATTACTAAGATACTTAGAGATTCCCATAGTTATACAAGTACCCTTGATAAAATGGTAGCTACAATTGGAGAAAAATTTGCAGCTAGTAGTTGTTTGTTAAGGTTAGTGGAAGGTGATATCCTAACAACAGCTATATTTTTATACTGTGACCTTGATTGTCTAACCCCTGACTTACCCAAGGAGTCATTAAGCCTAATTCAAAAAATTATATTGGGAAAAAAATATCAAGTAGTTCAATATACAGATAAGGTCAATCACGCTCATTATTTACATTATTTAATAGTTCCCTTTTGTTATCAGGATGATTTACTAGCCGTAATGACCTTGTGTAAATGCACTGTAGAAACACCATGGGAGCAAGAGGATATAGAACTGATTGGAGATGTAGCAAAACAAGCATCTCTGACCCTTTCCCAGGCCAGGCTTGACCAAAGCTTAAAAGAGAAACAAGAACAGACTCGCCAAGAACTGCAAGTAGCACGTCAAATTCAAAATAATCTGCTGCGTCAAACTTTACCAAAAATTGACGGGTTGAAAATACAGGCGTGCTGTTACCCTGCACGAGAAGTGGGGGAGATTTTTTTTGAGGTGTTTCTCCATCCATCTGGTGAACTGTGGTTAGCAGTAGGTGATGTTTCTGGTAAGGGTGTACCTGCAGCTTTATTTATGGCCAGTGCTATTTCTCTTTTGCGTCGTGAATTATCTCAGGAATCACCACCACCGCCAAATATTGTGTTGCAAAATCTCAACTATGCTCTAGCTGAAGACCTAATCAGTGTAAATTATTTAATTACTCTTGTCATTGCCAAATATAATAAAACTACTCGAGAATTCATATACGCCAATGCTGGACACATTTATCCCCTCTTATGGTCATATCCAGCCTCTTTAGCTGAACCTCAATATCTCACAACCCGCAGTGTACCTCTGGGGATTTTCCCTGAGCTGTCATCACAGTCTGGTAGATTAATTCTCGCTCCCAAAGACACCCTTCTACTTCTGAGCGACGGTATTACGGAAGCAAAAGTAACAATAAGGCCTAAATCACTAATTAAAAATAACAGTGGCACTCAGGCGCTAACTTGGTCTATACTAAATAAAGAAGGTATTTGGCAACTTATACGGGAACAACCTCAACCTTTGTCTCTTGAACAGCTAATCGCTCGAGTTCAAAGCGATAATCCTGTTCAAGAAGATGATCAGACCATTCTCTCTCTGGAAATTTTGTAAACGATGAAAAGTGAACTTTATGTACCCAGTGATTTAAGTTTTGTCAACACAGTTGAAAGCTGGTTGTTGGCATACTTAAAACAACATTTGAGGAATTCTCTGGATTGGTCAAGCGAATCCCTTCGTTTACGTCTTGCGCTGGTTGAAGCATATTCAAATGCGGTTCGCCATGCTCATAAAGATAAACCAAATTTGCCAATTCTATTGCGTCTGGAACTGACAGATCAGAAACTAGGTATTGAAGTTTGGGACTATGGACATGGTTTTGATATAACCACCTACTTCCCTCCCCATCCTGAACAAAAACAAGAAGGTGGCTATGGTTGGCTGATTATGAATCGGTTGATGGATAAGGTTGAATATCATTTACAGGTCAATGGTGCTAACTGTCTCAAGCTGGAAACGACCATTCCCTTATGCGGAAGTTAATCATGCTGTATCATCTTTTCGACCGGGAAACATTAGAAAATTGATTAATGACAGCTCATCCAGATTGGCAATGGGCGCTTTCGAATATTGAGTTAGATAAAACAATGCTGTTTCGTTATTTGGCAGTTTTCAGTGTGGACTAAATGCTATTTACATCTTCAGCATAGCTGTAAATCTCAATTCCCAAGTTTTGTGCTACTGGCAAAGCTCTTGGGTCTACCATGGGGGAAATTACTAATTTGCGATCAACTCTTCTTTGATGATGTTTTTCATAAAATGCTACTTTCCGATCAAAAATATACATTCCTGCTTTGTCAATCGAGGATTTAATTTCACATAAAATTATCAAACCATTTTTGATAATCACATCTATTTCCACCTGGTCCGGTCTGCCAAAAACCTCTCCTTCATTGTCGAAATCAAGGAAATTCAACACTTCTACGCCAAAAGAATCTTTTAAAATTCCTTTTAGTCCATTTCTGAAGCTTGCTTCTGACGATAATCCCCATCGCGAACCTAGGGAACCAACTGTACTTTCATGTTTCCGGTTCATTTGTTTAATTTCTTCCAAAACTTGCAGATTGTGGCGATTTTGCTCTTCCCACTTACGATTCTGCTCTTCCTGGTAAGACTGCAATTGTGCCATGATTTCACGATTGTGGCGATTCTGCTCTTCCCATTTACGATTCTGCTCTTCCTGGTAAGATTGCAATTGTGCCAGGGTCCGGTCGAATTTACTATCCGCGTCTTGTCTTCCAATATAATATTGCGACATGGAACCTAAAATCAAATTCTTGATCACAGGGTCTTCCACAATTAGTTGTTTCAGTTGTTGTTTAATGAGAGTACTAATTTCCGCTTGGTTCACTGTTTTTCATCCTTGCTTAGGAATAACTCTACTATTATACTCCAAACTTTAATCTCACCCACCTAATTCCTACCTCATCATGTCTTATTTAACTAGCTTAAGTACTCATACCATTAAAGAAAAAGCCTACAAATTAGGATTCCACAAAGTTGGTGTCGCAGTTGTATTGGGGGAAAGCAAAGAAAAGGAAAGATTGAGGAAATGGATAAGTCTGGGTTATCATGCTGACATGGATTGGATGACCAATCCAAAACGAGAAGACATAAAATTAGTTATGCCAGAAGTGCGATCGCTCGTTTGTGTAGCGATAAACTATTATACACCCCATCCCCGTCCTCAAGGGGTAGAGTATGGGAAAATATCCCGTTATGGGTGGGGGAGAGATTATCATAGGATTCTACATAAAAAGCTCAAACAATTGGCTACCTGGTTGGAATCAAAGGGTGAGGGTATAAAAGCCAGATATTATGCCGATACAGGACCCATACAGGACAAAGTTTGGGCTGAGAAAGCGGGTATTGGCTGGATTGGCAAAAACGGTAATGTGATAACCAGGGAATATGGTTCCTGGGTATTTTTAGGTGAGGTATTAACTAATCTAGAATTAGAGGGAGATACTCCAGCTACCCAACACTGTGGTACTTGTAACAGATGTATAGAAGCTTGTCCAACAGAAGCAATTGCTCAGCCATTTGTTGTAGATGCCAATAAGTGTATTGCCTATCATACTATTGAAAATAGAGGAGAAACCCTGCCAATAACCATAGAAAGAAATTTACAAGGATGGGTTGCTGGTTGTGATATTTGTCAAGATGTTTGTCCTTGGAATCAGCGGTTTTCCCAGATAACAGATGTGGTAGATTTTCATCCCTACCCGGGAAATTTAGCTCCCAAGCTGGTAGAATTATCGGAGATCACTGATGAGCAATGGAATGAAAAATTCTCTGCATCAGCTTTGAGACGGATTAAACCAGGAATGTTACGTAAAAATGCTCGTGCCAATCTTACTACGTTGAAACTAAATAATGACTCAAAAAGTAATCATCTTTGACTTTGATGGCACAATTGCAGATACATTAGACGCTTTGGTAACAATTGCTAATCGTCTAGCCCGGGAGTTTGGCTATATGCAAATATCTGCTAATGAATTAAAACTATTAAGAAATTTAACTGCTAGACAAATTATTAAGTATTCAGGTATATCCCTATTTAAAATACCCTTTTTAGTTAAAAGAGTGAAAGGAGAATTAAAAAATAAAATCAAGAATGTACAACCCATACCAGAAATTCCTGAAGCACTAAGAGAGCTAAGTAATCAGGGATATAAATTAGGAATTATTACCTCTAATGCACAAGAGAATGTCCATGAATTTCTCAAGTGTCATCAGTTAGACAATCTATTTGAATTTGTTCATTCAGGGGTAACAATTTTTGGTAAGAATACTATCATGAGTAATGTAATTAAACAAAGACAAATTAAGCCCGAGACTGTCATTTATGTAGGTGATGAAATTAGAGACATAGAAGCTGCAAAAAAGGCACATGTGCAAGTCATAGCAGTTACTTGGGGGTTTAATTCTCCTGAAGCACTAGCTAGGGAAAATCCTGACTTTTTGATTGATCATCCCTGGGAACTGCTGGAAGTGATTAATCGTTATTAAAAGCATGAGGTTACAGAATCTACTAGGAATTATTGAGGAATTACAAATTTTTCGTAGCATAGCTAATATAAAATTTTGATAATTATTTTTGTGAGCAATCCACATCAGAGTTTATGTCTAAAAAAGCTGTATTATCCTACGTTGTAGATCGCAAAACAGGTGACTGGAGAGCACTTAGTGGTTGTAGCTCCTCGGCTTCAACAGTTCCTGGTTCTCAACTCTACAATACACAGAGGTTTAATGAAGAAGACCTACCCGCACAGGTGGATCTCCGTCCCTTTATGACCCCTGTAGAAAATCAAGCAGCTGCTAACAGTTGTACAGCAAATGCAGTTGTTGGTGGCTATGAGTATATAATGAACCGTGTAGGCAAAGATATTGATTTCAGTCGTCTCTTTGTATATTATAATGCACGATTGCTAGGACTCGAGGCTTCCGGTCGTGATAAAATTCAAGACCAGGGAAGCAATATTTCCTTAGCATTAGTTAGTTTGCAAGAGCAGGGTATTTGTCATGAGTCAACTTGGGGTTATCAGATAGCGGAAAATGGCAAAGTTAAAAACGTCAACACCAAACCTAGTCGTGAAGCTTACACTGAAGCTGCAAAACTAATTAATACTGATGAGTTTCAATGGGAAACTCCAGAGCAAGTCAATCCTGACATATACTCAATGAAGCACTGTTTAGCGGAAGGATATCCTTTTATTTTTGGGCTAGTTTTATTTAAATCTTTTGATCGTGTTACAGCCCAGGGTAGAGTTCCTATGCCAGATCTAAATAGCGATGAAGGTAGAGAACAACATGGGAATCACGCTATGCTTTGCGTTGGATATAAAGATAGCGCTAAAGTGTTTATTGTCCGTAATTCCTGGGGTGAGGAATGGGGGGACTCAGGATATTGCTATATTCCTTATGAGTATATGACCAACCCAGACCTATGCTTTGAATGCTGGAAAATTAAAGGGACAACAGACTTTGATTTAACTGCTGATGTTTGGGTTGAGGAGGATGAGGATTTTGACGAAGAATTTTATGAAGAAGAGGAACAAGAAGAAGAGGAAAGCTGTTATTTAACGCTAGTAGAAGCGATCGCAGTAATTTGTTTATGTGGTGCGTCTGTGGATAACCTGTCTGAGGAAGAATCAGAGTTATTGATGGGACTGTATGAAACCTATGAGATTGATGCAGAACTGCTGCAAGAAAAAATTGATAGTCTAGTAGAAATTGGTGGACTGGAAATGCTATATAATGCTGCCATACAAATTATTCTTGCTGAAGATGCAGCAATAGAAGCTTTTCAAATGTCTGTGGAGTTTGCTCTTGCTGATGAATACTTCACCGATGAAGAATATGAATATTGGTCTCAATTAGCAGGAGATTTAGAACTAGATGGAGATACAGCTACAGAAGTTTTTAATGAAGTTCTAGCAGAGTATGACTACGAAACTATTGATAGCCTTTTTTAAACTATAGTTTTTAAAAACAGGCGGCATGGTGAAATTCAATCATTAATACAAACACTGAATTATGGCAAAATTCAGGGTGAGGAAAAAATGAACAACTTCACCATTCCCAAATTTAAGACTCATTCCTAGAAACAGGACGGCTAAAAACGGGGGAAAGATAAGCCACCAGCAGACCTATCAAAAAGGCAGAAATATTGCGGACCAAGGGAACCCAATCACTGGTACGGGTAATCACAGGAGCGATACCAAAAGCAATAAACAAAATTCCCCACAAGGGTGAAAAAATTAACGCCCATTGCCAAGCAAACACTTGTTTATCATTGCGAGGTTGGGCTGCAAATCCGCAAATTATCCCGCCAATGGCTGAGGTAATGAGCGTAAGTATCCATTGCTCTTTGGGTAATCCGGGAACCACATTACAACCCCCCTGAGCTAAACAACCTTTAACCGAATTTAGTGCTTGTAAAATAGCCTGATCTTCACCATTCTCCCTCACAAAATAGAGGTTGCCAAAACGAGTTTGTAATTCAATCCAAAATGTACGCGGTAAGAGCTCATAAACTGCATCTCCCACACTAAAACTCAGAATGTTACCACCACGTGCATCTGCAACTAGGAGAATACTTTTATCATCTAGTCCCCAGTATTTAATTACTGCTCTCCCTGGAGTTCGGTCATATTGAGTCAATACCCGTAACTTCCAGCCAGTATCCACCTCAAACTGCTCTAATTCCTTTACTAACTTTTCTTCCTGTGGATCGGGTAAAGTTTTCGCCAGGTCAACTACTGGGGTAAAGGTATCAGGTAGCAAATCGGGATTTTCGTATGCTAGAGCTAATGGTGAGTTCATCACCCAAATGGATGCACCAAAGACAAAGACTGCAATGGATACTAGAATTTTTTGGCAAAAAGAACGCTGCATGGAATTTTCTATACGAATATTAAAGGTGAGGGTAAACAAGTGCTATTTGTAGATTACGAGAAAAGTGATATTTCTTTACAATTGTTTACTTTACCCTAATCTGATCACCCTAAACCATCAAAAACCAATATTCCTAAAAATTGCCACTTATAGGGTAGATACGTACAGTCATGAGTCATAATTTAGTGCGGGTTTCCTGTAGGCTACGTTTATTAGATCCTTGAGTGGTAAAGGTTTTCCAGGCAGTTCTCACACCAACCCAGAGACTGCGAGTGCCAATTTGCACATTATCAGCCTGTTTTTTAGCAGTATTTAAACCTTGATCTACTTGTCTAACTACTTGACCCGCACTTTTAATTCCATCACTGAAATCTTCAGTTAAATCCGTGATGTCTAAACTCGTATTACGGATAGCTTTTAGGGTAGGGGGTAGCTCCCGAGAAAGAGTATCAAAGAACTTTTCAGCACTACGCGAAGCTCGTGCTAATTCTTGCACAGCGGGTATTGCTACTACTAATACCACACTCAGACTAGTAGCTACTAATAGTAAAGATAGTCCCAGCCAAAATAGAGGATCAATCACGGTGACACTAGAATTTATAGACTTTCTGGATTTTGGTTGAGATGATCTGGATTTTCATCAGCGTTATGAGATTTTACTCTCTTTAATGACTCTCTTTCCCTTTGTGTAGCTTCCACTCCCGATGCGATCGCATCTCGCAACCTATCTAAGGTGTCATCCCAGTTTCTAACCACACTAGCGGAGAGTTTATCTGTTTGGATTTGCACACTGGTGGATATATCCTCTGCCAATTCTGGTAAAGCATCCGCAGATTTTTTTAAGAGCTTACGGGTTTCTTTGCCCGTACGGGGTGCAACAAGCAAGCCTGCTAAAGCTCCAATTGTAGCTCCCAGCATTACACCACCAATAAATATTCCGGAACGATTATTAGACATTTTAAGACATTTTAATTCTTTATAACAGAAACTTGCGAAAAACTCCCAGTCTTGAGCTAGGGATAGGAACAGTATAATTCTTTTACGGTTGAATGGGCTATTTTTGCACTTTCTGAGCTAATAATCTCCAACCGGATGTGGT
Source organism: Raphidiopsis brookii D9 (assembly GCA_000175855.1). Classification (GTDB taxonomy): domain Bacteria; phylum Cyanobacteriota; class Cyanobacteriia; order Cyanobacteriales; family Nostocaceae; genus Raphidiopsis; species Raphidiopsis brookii. The sequence continues at coordinate 75,171 of ACYB01000047.1, read as the reverse complement.
AAGAAGTTTCAACAGTTGAAAGGTTTGCCAAGCTTGTTGAAGTTGCTGTTTTAGCATTTGCTGCTTTTGTCTCCAATAATAAATTTGTTCTCGTTCTACATTAATATTATCCCCTATTCTGGCTAGAACCCCATAACTAGCTGATTCCTTACTTTCTAGAGTATTGGCTATTATGGTTAACTTGTGTTTAAGTTGCCACATTTGCCAAGCTAGGTATACTAGCATCAGTGAAATCACGATATTAGTCAGGAAAACTATGACTATGATTATCATGGTCCTGCGGTTAGTGTTTTTGCTGTTTAGGTACTGAAAACTCAACAATTAATGTACCACAGTTCACAGTTTTATTGACAAATCTACAAGAGTTATTAATAATTTGATCAGTCCTAAATTGGTAGAGTTGGAGGGTTTGTGCGTGACGATTTGAAGAGTCTGCGAATTACACATAAAGAATTGCGAGACCTAACTAACTTACCCAGAACACGACCGATTGCTAAATGAAGCATTACAAATCGCTATGGATGTTAAGCAATAGAAGATTATTTATATGGAATGGAAGGAAATAAGAGGTAATTGGGTAATTGTTCCCCGTCACCCTGTTGGAATCATTCATTTTTTGGGAGGTGCATTTGTTGCTAGTGCACCCCATTTGACCTACCGTTGGTTATTAGAGCAGTTTGCTAACAAAGGTTACGTCATAATTGCTACACCATTTGTCAATGGACTAGATCACCAGGCGATCGCCCAATCAGTTCTACTGAAATTTGAAAGGACATTAGAACGTCTACATTATTATGGGGAATTACATAAATTATACTTACCAATTTATGGAGTTGGGCACAGTATGGGTTGTAAGCTGCAATTACTGATTGGCAGTCTTTTTCCAGTAGAGCGAGCGGGTAACATTCTGATTTCCTTTAACAACTACACTGCTAAAGATGCTATTCCTCTAGTGGAGCAACTAAATTCTACCTTCATGAGTGATTTAATGATTGAATTTAGTCCCACACCCACAGAAACTAATCAAATTATCAAAGAATCCTATCAGATTCGACGCAACCTATTAATCAAATTCCACAATGACAATTTAGATCAATCAGTAGAGTTAACGAAAATTTTAAAAAACCGTTTTTCCCAAATGGTTACCGTAAAACTCTCTCCGGAAACCATACAACTCCTTTAGGTCAAGACATTAAATGGCAATCAGGAAATTCCTTTACTCCCCTAGATGCTATAGCCCAATGGTTTAAACAAGAAGTTTATAGAGATTTACATCAGCTACAAAAAGTAATGCTATTCTGGCTTAACCCTCTGGAGTCTTTATCGGATTAACATAAATAGCTCAAGTTTTTATCAGCTTTTCATTCTACATTCCTAATTTATGGACATAATGTAAATAGAATACTGATGATGTAAATCTTCTAAACCTTATGTTCACTTTATGTTCCAAATTTTAGTAATTGATGATGATTCTTCAATCCAAATCCTTCTGAAAAGGATCTTAGAAAAACAGCATTATCAAGTTATCACAACCAGTAACGGGAGAGAGGGAATTTTACAAGCTGTTGCTTCTCCTCCCGCTCTGATTATTTGTGATTGGATGATGCCTGAATTAAGTGGTTTAGAGGTCTGCAATTTTATTAAAAATCACCCAAATTTATCGAGTACATTTTTTATTTTATTAACATCCTTAGATTCAGTATCAGATCGGGTTAAGGGACTAGACTCGGGAGCAGATGATTTTATCTCCAAACCCATTGAACAAAATGAACTACAAGCTAGGGTTAGAGCTGGACTACGTCTACATCAGTTAAATCGAGATTTACAGATCCAAAAGCTATTGTTAGAAACAGAGCTGTCAGAAGCTACGGACTATGTTAAGTCACTTTTACCACTACCTATTAATCAACCAGTGAATATTGATTATACGTTCTTACCTTCTCGAAAATTAGGAGGAGATTGTTTTGATTATTATTGGTTAGATGATGATCACCTGGCAATTTATCTATTGGATGCTGTTGGTCATGGACTTAGGGCCACTCTCCCGGCAATTTCCGTGTTAAATTTACTTCGTTCTCGCGCACTCAAAGGAGTAAATTATTATCAACCTAGTCAGGTATTATCAGCCTTAAATGATGCTTTTCAAACTGATGATAAAACCGAGAAGTACTTCACAATTTGGTATGGCGTATATAACCATATAAATCGACAATTAACCTATGCTAGTGCAGGACATCCACCAGCAGTTTTACTGTCACCAAAATCTCCCAATGTTCATATAACCCTTCTAAAAACTCCGGGTATGCCCATTGGTATGTTTTGCCAAGGTAAATATGTGGATAAAATTTGTCAAATTGGAGAATTAAGTAGTCTTTATATTTTCAGTGATGGAGCTTATGAAATTACTAATTTTGATGGAATTCTTTGGAGTTTAGAGCAGTTTGTTCAATTATTAGTTAGGTCACATAATCTACCTAACTCCCAACTTGAATATGTAATAAAATATTTGGTTAATTTAAACTCCAAAGAAGCTTTTGATGATGACTTAGCCATCATCCAGATTAAATTTGATTAGGTCTTATTCACCAATTCTTGATGAAAGTCATCCTGGGTAGCAAATATTTCAAATATCTCATCAATACTGGTTAATTCAAATATCATTCTTACTTGTTCACTCAGGGAACAGAGTACCATTTTAATGCCCGCTTTTTGTAAATTTTTAAAGGCCAAAACTAGATATCCTAAACCGCGACTGTCTAGAAAGGTAACATGTTGACAATCAATTAAAACCACTTCGGTTTTACTCTCTACAATTTTGGCAATATTTCTCTGAAATTCTAATGCACTTTCAGAATTTAAATTTTTGGTAAGGGTGAGAGTTTGTACTTGCTTACTCATAATTACTTTGTATCTACTCTATTTGATATTAATTTGGCTGTTTTCTCTCCAGTATATAACAAGCAAGAAAATTCAATATGCTAATTCAATATCATTTATTAAAAATTAGAGGATCAACTTTGCCAAGAACCTGATTTACCACCCGTTTTACTCACTAAACCTATAGATTGGATTTGAATAGACTTTTCTAAAGCTTTAGCCATGTCATATAAAGTCAAAGCAGCTACAGAAACAGCCATGAGAGCTTCCATCTCTACACCAGTTTCTGACTTGGTTTTAACTGTGGCATAAATTTCATACCCAGGTAGTTGCTCATCCGGTCTAATCTCCACTGTGACCTTTTGCAAAGGTAAAGGATGACAAAGAGGAATTAAATTTGGGGTCTGTTTAGCAGCCATAATGCCAGCTATCCTAGCGGTAGCTAACACATCTCCTTTCGATGCATTTCCCGCTTCAATCACAGCCAGAGTTTCTGGTAACATCCGCACCCTGGCCATTGCGATCGCTTCCCTAATCGTGGGGATTTTTCCTGATATATCAACCATTTGCACCTCTCCTTGGGTGGTGAGGTGAGAAAGATCAGAAGATTTTGGTAAAAACTCTTGCATAATTTCCAAAGGGTATGCTACTATAATATTCATTGATTAAGGGCGTGTAGCTCAGTGGACTAGAGCACGTGGCTACGGACCACGGTGTCGGGGGTTCGAATCCCTCCTCGCCCGTTTTGGGTATGCCTAATGCCAACCATTCCCACTTCTAGGATAACCGACCACTATGGTCGGTTATTCTTTTAGTATCCACTTTGGGGAATGTGGTCTATTTCAGCATATCCACTAAAAATTAACTTTTCACCTTGGGTTTCTAAACGATTTAACCGCATTTTTACCCCATCTAAATCAAAACGGTCTAGGTCTACCATCCCGTCTAAAATTGTGACCAGAGCTGCGCCTAATCTTTGAGAAATGTCTCGCTGTTGATCCGGTACTTCATCTAATTGGAATCTGGCATCTTTGAAAGAAACCCGTCTTCGTTTTTCAATACTGATACTAATTGTCATACTTAATGGTACAAGTTCGCCATTGTTAATGTCAGCTTTAGCTATAAGATGTAAGCGATTTTCAGGTAATAACTGTATTTTAATTTCGGGAAAGGAAACTGGTTCACCATTAGATATTGCCATTAAAGCTGGTTCAGAAAGGTTTATTAAACGCTTTTTCACCAATTCAGCCTTGAAAGCATGATTGATACCAGTCTGTGATAATACTACCTGTGCCACAGCTTGTGTTGGTTGTTTTAGTTTAAGTTTGCCACTTAAAACCGAGCTAAAGTCAATAGACACAGCATCGGTTTCGAAACACATTTCCTCTATAGCGAAGTCTCTACGAATAACTAGGCTCTGTCCAGTCATCTTAAAACTATCAATACTCCCCTGCAAAAGTTTGCTGGAAGGATAGCAACGCACAAGGACTTCTACTGACTCGCTCTGGGTAAATAAGTGGCGAATCGTTTGACTGGCAACTGTATTGAGCATTCGCTCTCCCCAGTCGCTACCTTTGGGATCTGTTAAACCAGCAAGTCCGCTTAACATTAGATTCTGGGTCTCTAGAAGTTCTTTATATTTTTGTAACAAATTGTGAAGAATTATGCAAGAGATCCCCGGATTATTAATCAAAAATTGGAGTCAAGAAGGAAAAGATTGACGATTTACTAGTACTCGGCCTGATCTATTTTTAAAAACCTGTTCGCACTAATACTAGTTAAAATTCCCACTATTAACCATCCAATGCTAAAACCAAACACTTCACTTAAAAATGAGCTTTTACAAGTTAAGATACCAATTAGATATCCAATAGTAAAGTCTAGTATACAGTTAATAGCATTCACAAATACCCACGGACATTTTTGGGGAAATGGCTAAACAGGACTGTTACCAGAATCAATCATACTAATTAGAATACGATTATATAAATTGTGTACAGACAAGACAAACCAGTCTATTGTACCAATACCTATGACTTTAATTAACACCCATCCTAAAACTGTTGATATAACGGCGATCGCCATTCTTGCTCCGTTTTTCTTAACTGTGATAGAAATCATCCAATCTGATTTCTTTCCAAATTTCGGAAACCTGCCAACCCGTATTACCAACAGAATAAACTATGGGATTATCTCGCAGGGGAATGTAATTGATGTAAGAACTATCGGTTTCAATTAGGACTGCTTCTGGAAGTAGGTGTTCCAAATTATCTATAATATCAGGTTCAGAACTTTCTTCCTGCACCTCCGTGTTCTTGAGCTGTTCCAGAAGCAACTTTTCAGATTTTTTGATTAATCTCATATTTGATGGATCTACGGTTATAAGTAATTGCAGCATCATCACTGATTGTGTTCTGGGAAAACAGTTAGGAAATAATATCTCCTACCTTAAAAGTCTTCCCAGTCACAGTTACTATATCATCAACTAGTAATTTTCTCCCCCGTCGAGTTTCAATCATATCATTAACTTTCACCTCACCATTAACAATCATGATTTTGGCTTGACCACCGGTGGAGACAATGCCTAGAAATTTTAAAAACTGATCCAGTTTAATCATGTTTAAAACCTTTCTATATGAGGTGAAAGTGGTGAAGAAAATTGTGCATTTGAAGATGCTTTTGCACCTTCTCCACAGGTACGCGGTGTGGGGAAAATTTTCCCTGGATTAGCTAGGCTCTGAGGGTTAAAAACCTCCCTTACCCATTGCATAGTTTCTAAATCCGTATCACTAAACATATCTGGCATATAACACTTCTTGTCAGCTCCTATACCGTGTTCTCCAGAAATGCTACCACCAACTTTCACACATAACTTGAGAATTTCTCCTCCCACTTCTTCCACCTTTTCTAATTCTCCTGGTATGGAATTATCAAATAAAATCAGAGGATGTAAATTACCATCTCCTGCATGAAAAACATTGGCTATTCTATAACCATATTTTTGGCTTAAAGCCTCAATTTCTGTGAGAACATAAGGTAGTTGGGTGCGAGGGATAACCCCGTCTTGAACGTAATAATCTGGGCTGACATGACCTGCTGCAGCAAAAGCAGCTTTTCTACCTTTCCACAATTTCAATCTCGTTTCCGGGTCAGATGCAGCTGTGATGTTACGCGCTCCATTCTTTAAACAAATATCTGTCACCTTTTGTTTATTAGCATTAACTTCTACTGTTAGTCCATCCACCTCCACTAATAAAATTGCCGCTGCATCACGGGGGTAGCAATTAGTAGCCACCACATCTTCTACAGCATTAATACTAATGTTATCCATCATTTCCATGCCACCGGGAATTATCCCCGCACTGACTATATCAGACACACTAGCTGCAGCAGCTTCTACGCTGGTGAAATCCGCTAGTAATACACAAATTGATTCGGCAGTTTTGAGGATTTTCAGGGTAATTTCCGTAGCAATGCCTAAGGTTCCCTCTGAACCGACAAACACTCCCGTTAAATCGTAACCTGGCATTTCTGGAATCTGTCCCCCAAGATCAGTGATTGACCCATCAGGAAGAACTATTTTTAGACCCAACACATGGTTAGTAGTCACACCGTATTTTAAACAGTGTACACCTCCGGAATTTTCCGCAATATTACCACCAATAGAGCAGATAATTTGACTTGAAGGGTCCGGAGCAAAGTAAAAACCGGCACCACTAACCGCCTGAGTTACCCAACTGTTGATAATTCCAGGTTGGACAATAACACGTTGGTTCTCTAAATCTATGTTGAGAATTTGCCGCATTAAAGAAGTAACAATTAATACTGAATTCTCTAATGGCAAAGCCCCACCAGACAACCCTGTACCCGAACCTCTGGCAATAAAGGGTATGGAATACCGGTTACAAATCTTTACTACTGCTGCTACCTGTTCAGTGGTACGGGGTAAAACTGCCACTGCTGGTCTTTGACGATAACTGGTTAGGCCGTCACACTCGTAGGTTATTAGTTCTTCTTTCCGTTGAACTACACCTTTTTCACCTAGCACGGCTATGAATTCTTTAATAATTGGTTTCCAATCTATTTCTTTTTTATCTTGGATCAGCATAGTTTGTTTTACTCTCATCTTCTCACATTATATTAATATTTCCTCTCCTGGGGCTCAAACATATTTACTACTACTGGCATATACTCTATTCTAATTTGTAGAGGTGAGTAGTAAGCCATACTATGGTTTAAAAACTGGTGATCATCTCGACTGGGAAAATCTTCTCTAAAATGGGCACCTCTACTTTCTTGACGACTAAATGCTGATGCTAATATGGTTTTACCGACTACCATTAAGCTCTTTAACTCCATAGCCTCTACTAATTCCGTATTCCAACACTTGCCCTTGTCATCTAAGTGTATCTGATAAGACTTAGCTTCAATTTCTTCAATTCTTTCTAATCCTTCCTTCATTAGTTCTGCAGTTCTAAATACTCCACAAAAATCTGTCATTGTGTCCTGAAGCTGTTCACGAATTTGATTGATACGATATTTTCCCGGTTGTGCCAGTAAACTCTCAATCTCTTCCTGGGCCGCTCTTATATAATTTTGTTCATCTATAACTGGTAGTTTACGGTTTTGTACATATTCGACTAGTTTCGCTCCAGTACGTCTGCCATAAACTACACATTCTAATAGAGAGTTACTACCTAAACGATTAGCACCATGAACAGATACACAGGCACTTTCTCCAGCAGCAAAAAAGCTCTCGACTAACTCACTGCTATTGCGACGTACTTGTCCATCAGTGTTCACCGGAATACCACCCATACAATAATGAATAGTGGGACGCACTGGCATAGGTTGGGTGACCGCATCCACGCCCACTAACCTATGGGCCTCTTCCCAACAAAAAGGTACTCTACTCATGATTTTTTCCCTTCCTAGATGTCTTAAATCTAGATAAACAAAGGGTCCACCAGCAGTTCCGTCTAAATTAGCACCTCTACCTGCGCGAATCTCGTAGGCGATCGCTCTGGATGTAATATCACGAGGTGCCAGCTCCATGCGGCTAGGAGCATAGTTAACCATAAAACGGGCGCCCTGGGCATTAATTAAATAGGCACCTTCTCCTCGAACCGCTTCAGAGATCAGCACTCCCACCGGATATAGACCGGTGGGATGAAATTGGACAAACTCCATATCTTCCAAAGGTAGTCCAGCTAATGCGGTCATTGCCAAACCATCACCTGTAGAGGCATAATCATTTGAAGTAGTGTTGTAAACACGACCATAGCCACCGGTAGCAAACATAATTGCCTTGGCGCGTAGAACGGCAATTCTACTATCTAGTAAGTGGAACATAACTAAACCTTTGGCTTCATTATCTTCCATAATCAGTCTAGTCACATACCACTCTTGATATATTTGTACCCCATAGCGTCCCAAATTACTAACCAACTCATGGAGGATAGCATGACCGGTTTTATCAGCTGCGTAACAGGTGCGATTATGGGAATGTCCACCAAAAGCCCTCTGAGCAATTCTCCCATCTGGTAAACGAGAAAATAACACTCCCAGATGTTCCAAATCAATCACCACATCAGGTGCTTCCTGAGTGAGAATGGCCACAGCATTTTGGTCTGCTAAGTAATCTGAACCCTTGACCGTATCAAAAGCGTGGGCTTGCCAACTGTCTTGAGTATCCACATTTTTCAGGGAAGCTGCCATTCCCCCCTGAGCAGCTACTGAGTGAGAACGAATAGGATGGGTTTTGGCCACCAGTGCTACTTTTAAGCTAGGATCAGTTCTGGCAATTTCTAATGCTGCTCGACATCCAGCTAAACCACCACCGACAATAACTACATCATGTTCTATCATCGTCATCAACTCCCTATTGGAAAAAAATACCCTGTTTGGGAACAGGGATGTTATTTTCAGTCGTCATTAGACCAGTAAGCACCACCCATATTTTACTGATTTCAACTGTTGGCTTGAATCGGTTTTTGCACCGGAACACCATCCGCTATCGTTTGTGTTTTTGTTTCTAACTCGACAGCATTTAGCTCTATATGGTTTAATAGAGTGGTGACAAAAGCAAACAACAGAAATGGGAGAGTAAAAACAACCACAAGTCCTACTGCAGCTAAAGCATATACAGGTCTTCTAGCACCTATCAATGCTAAAGCTGAAGCTAGACTAAGTGTAATTGTGATTAACCAAGCAACAATTTGACCGTAGATATCACCAAATGTGAGGGTACAAACAAAGCGATAGTTTTGAATATTATTCTTATTCATCATTGCCTCGCGTCTATCCTATAAGTTCTACCTTAAAATCATGATTGCTCTGAGATTAATTTCTCAATATTTTTCTAAAGTTTGTAATATCACTTAACATTGACTATGATTTTGGGGAAAAAATAAACCGCTATATCTGAAAACCAACTGACAACTGTGTAGTTTAAAATTAGCAGAGTAAAAATACCACGTTTAATTTAAGATATTCATCTTAATGACTTTTAGTTTATTAGACAAATTGAGACACTTATGAGCGCAACTAATTCACGGCGAATTATTATCGGGGACGTGCACGGTCACTATCAAGGTCTAATGCTGCTCATGGAGAAAATTGCACCTAACTCAGGGGATCAGGTATATTTCCTGGGAGACTTAATAGACCGAGGTCCACAAAGTGCTCAGGTGGTCAAATTTGTTAAGGAAAATAATTATCCCTGTCTCCTAGGTAATCATGAGGAAATGATTATGAATGTGATGGTTCATCATTACACATCAAGTAAAGCTGTACAATCATGGTTATATAGTGGGGGACAAGCTACCATGGCCAGTTATAGATCGGCAAGAATACCCCAAGAAGATTTGGACTGGTTTGGCAGTTTACCTACATATCTTGATTTGGGAGATATTTTGTTAGCCCATGCGGGAGTTAATCCAAACAAGTCTTTGTCTGAGCAAACAGAAGGAGATCTATGCTGGATTAGAGAGGAGTTTCATAGTATGAAAACTCCATACTTTACAAACAAACTAATTGTTACAGGACACACAATCACCTTTACCTTACCAGGGGTGAAACCTGGAGATTTAGCACAGGGTCAGGGGTGGCTAGATATTGACACTGGTGCATATCATCCCCGCAGTGGTTGGTTGACTGGACTGGATATAACTAACAGCTTAGTTTACCAGGTGAATGTTTTTAAAAACAGCACTCGCTGTTTACCCTTGGAAAAAGCGCTAAGCAAAATCAATCCACAAGAAATCAAACTCAGTGGTCGCTATAAACAAGTTAGTTAGATTAGTTAGACTTCCCATTGCCAGAACGCGATAGACAGGTTTAAATAAATAAGCGTTCTGGCTCACCTGCACTTAGCTACAGCTATCGGAATAGTACTTGCAGATTGTTTCTGTAACTAGTACTGTCTAATCCATCATTAGAATTGATTTGTGGAAATTGATTAATTTGTTGTTGTAGCCGATTAATTCTGTCCCCAGTTGCAGGGTGGGTACTCAAAAAAGTAGGTGTGGAACCCTGTGACTGAAGCTTTCTCATGAAAGAAACTGCTGCTGTGGGTGAGTAACCACTCCCTGTCAAAATTCTTAACCCCCTAGCGTCAGCATCAAACTCATCCTTGCGACTTCTAGGACGATTTAAGGCTAGGTCTACACCAATAGCTACAGCTTGACTACGATCTAAACCAGTTATACTAGCCACACCACTAGCAATAGCCCTTTGTTTCATTTGCTCGATTAAATGTCTACCCTCAATATGACCCATTTCGTGTCCAATCACACTAGCTAACTCAGCTTCATTATCAGCAGCTTTTAATAATCCAGTATGAATATAAACAAAACCACCTAAAGTAGCGAAAGCATTAATTTGTTCATCTTCCACAACTTGAAAGGTATAGGGAATATTGGCCCGGTTAGCATTAAGTACCAACCTTCTACCCACCTGGGACACATAGTTAGTTAGTTGCTGATTACGGGAAATTCGGACTTCTCGACTTATCTGGTCATTCATCTGTCTTCCTAGTTCCACTTCTTGATTAGTGGATAAATTGGACAGTTGTAGTATTTGTGCACCTCGAAGTAAGAGAGGCAACAGATCAATGGCGCGACTGGGTAGGGATGTACTCAAACACAGACTTAGAGCAACAATTGATGAAATTACAGGGTAGACCCAGCGACGTTGCCATAAAGGGTAAGTTGGCAAAAACTTCTTCCAGTTCATAACACAAACTTAGTTGGTAGGGGACTTAAGGTTTTTATTTCCTTTATTTTAATGACGGACCCGAATTAACTTTTGGATCACCTGGTCAGATTTTTCAGTACCAACTAAGCAAATTCTGTTCTTGACCATGCTAGAATGAGGTAGTCAGAGATTACTTAAGAGTCTAGTTATGAACTACTACCATTTTTTGTATGGTAGAAATTTACCATTCATTGTTACTTGTACACGGTCACCCTTTTCATCCTCTATCTTCTCAATATTAAGAGTGAAGTCAATAGCGCTCATAATACCATCACCAAACTTCTCGTGAATTATTTCTTTCATAGGATAACCATAAACTTGAATAATTTCATAGAAGCGATAAATTAAAGGATCCGTTGGGACAACAGGACCCAAACCTTTGCTGGGAAAGGAGGTTAAAGCGGCGACTATATCCTGATCTAAACCTAAAATATCGGCGATTTTGGTCGCTTCTTCCACACTGGTGCTGTTTTGACCATAAAACAAAGAGGCAATCCAAACTTCATCTTTTCCTATTAACCTTTCTAGATCCGCAAAGCCCAACCCCTTGGCTTTTTTAGCTGCTAGTAATTTTGCTGTAAAGAATGGCAATTCAGCTGTCATAATTTTCCCAGGTTGTAATTTTTATCAAAAAATCAAGAGGAGAAAGCTAATTTCCCCCCACCAATCAAGAATAGCATGATGGCAAAGTATAAAACAACTACCTAGACAGTTTGGTGATCGGAGTCAGGATTACCCATGCCATAATCAACATTGGGGAGGAAAAAGTAATAAGTTGTATCCAAATTAAAACTCTGCACTTTGTGGTGTACGTGGAAAGGGAATGACATCTCTAATATTTCCCATACCCGTCATAAATTGCACTAACCTTTCAAATCCTAGACCAAACCCCGCATGGGGTACGGTTCCGTAACGACGTAGATCCAAATACCACCATAAATCTTCTGGTTTCATGCCCTGAGCTAGGACCCTTCTCTCTAAAATATCTAGTCTTTCTTCCCTTTGGGAACCCCCAATAATTTCCCCTATTTTAGGAGCTAAAATATCCATGGCACGTACTGTTTTCTCATCGTTATTTAGTTTCATATAAAATGCCTTGATTTGTGCGGGATAATCCGTAACAATTACCGGCTTTTTAAAAAGCTGCTCTGCTAGGTAACGCTCGTGTTCTGACTGCAAATCTAAGCCCCATTCTACTGGGTAATCAAATTTGACTTCTGCTTTCTCTAACATTTGGATGGCATCTGTATAGGTCAATCTCTCAAACTGGTTGTTAACAATATTTTCTGCTGTTTCTAATACGGTGTTGTCAATTCTTTCATTGAAAAACTCCATATCTTGTTCACAGTTCTCCATTACATATCGGAAAATATGTTTAAGAAAGTCTTCTGCTAAGTTCATATCACCTTCTAAGTCGCAAAAGGCCATTTCTGGCTCTACCATCCAAAACTCTGCTAAATGTCTAGAAGTGTGAGAATTCTCCGCTCTAAATGTTGGACCAAAGGTATAAACGTTAGTAAATGCCATGGCCATGATTTCTGCTTCTAATTGCCCACTCACTGTTAAATAGGTCGGTTTGCCAAAAAAATCTTGACTGTAATCAACCTCTTGGTTTTCTTTCCGGGGAATATCTTTCAAATTCAAACTGGTGACACTAAATAATTCTCCTGCTCCTTCACAATCACTAGCAGTTAAAATGGGGGTATGCACCCACATAAAACCTCTCTGTTGGAAAAACTGATGTATGGCAGTCGCACAAGCATTTCTCACCCGAAATACCGCCCCAAAGGAGTTGGTTCTACTACGTAGGTGGGCAATGCTTCTCAAAAACTCAAAGGAATGACGTTTCTTTTGTAAAGGATAAGTTTCTGGATCTGCATCTCCATATACTTTTACACCTTCCGCTTTTAGCTCTATTCTCTGTCCTTTCCCTTGAGATGCAACTAACACTCCCCCAACTTCCACAGAAGCACCTGTATTTATTTGTTTTATTATTGTCTGGTACTGGGGTAAGTCCTGATTAATAACTATCTGTAGATTGGCTAAACATGAACCGTCATTGATTTCTAAAAAGGTAAATCCCTTGAGTTCTCGTTTAGTTCTTACCCACCCTCGTACTACTAGCGTTTCTTCAGGTTGACTACTTCTTAGTATTGTGGCAATTCGATGTTCAATCATTTTCTACAATTGGGTTCTTTTACTATGTATAGCTTTGCTGTGCGCCTTAGCACTTGCTATTAATGGCTGAACAGCCATTAATATTTCCTGGGTTTTATTTAACTTGAGTTTTGTTTTGATAGATAAAAGCATTACTCATCCTTAGCAATGTATTTCTTTGTTTTCTAAACCTGACATATCTCGTGCAGGTTTGTCAATAGCATTTTTGAGATTATCCTTAATTTATTTGGAGTAATTCCTCAATTCGTACAATCGACAAGAAAAGCAGTGGATAATTGCCATTAGGTCTTCCACTAATTCTTGTTGAGGTGATAAAGATTCCTGATTTGCAACTATGATCTGACACCTTACGGAACTCGCTAATTCACATCCATGATTTTAACCACCAACCTATAAGAATGCCTAGTCCACCAAATCGAATAACTTGCCAAAAGGGTTTGTTTAGACTTCTCCAAGAAATTAATTTACTTTCTAAATTAATTTCTATTAGTTCTATCTCTTTTTCTATACGCCTAAGCTCAAATCTCATCTCCTCAGTCCGGTTTTTAGCCTGTTGGATATCTTTGGCTTTTTGTTGCCATTCAGCTTTTTTTTTGTTGATCCCTTTCTATTTGACTATATCTTTGTTTTAACAGCATTAGTTCGTTTTCTAACTGCTCTAGTTGTTGCTCAATCTCTTTTCCCTCTGGGTTAGTCATTACTTATGGACTGGTGTTGGATTGTTCGCTATAATAGCTAGTATCTATTAGGCTTTAAGTATTATGTCTTTAAACAGTGAGTTAAATAATTACAGCACCCTGGAATTGGCTCAGGCTTTGATGGGAAAATTAAGCATCTCTCCCGATGATTGGCATCGTCTCAAATCCCACCGCAATGCCCGGGCCAGTGAGCTTGTGGCTGCAGCAATGGTGTTTTTGGTCAAAAATGAACCCTTGGAAGCTCAAGCTAGGTTAAATCAGGCTGTGGGTTGGTTGGATAAGTCCATATCTGCTCCTCCTTGTCCCAGTCGTCACTTATAGCCCAAAACCGGAACCAGGTTTGCATGCCAAAACCTCCTAATTTCTACCTGCTTACACAGTCTTAGTTCTGTTCCTTTATGGTTCCACTCTACTTGATCAAATATTTGATGTAATAAGCTCATACCCCTCCCGCTCTCTGATTCATCTGGTGGCAAATAATCGCTGGAATCGCTTAGTTTATGATAACAGGGTGTAAATCCATTACCTTGGTCTGATATGGTCCACCAATACTGATTATCTGTAAAGGAAAAACGCACCACTACCAACTTACCAGGATCTAGATTATTTCCATGCTTGGCTGCATTCACTAGGGCTTCTTGTAGTCCTAGCCTAATTTCTGGCTGTAGATTTTTCGGAATATCTGCTAATAGTAGATCCAGTATCGGACATAAATAAAGGGTTGAGGCAAAACTAATAGTGCCCCAAGAACGCCCCAATAGTCTGAGAGAAATGGTAATCACAAGAGAAACCCCGTAGCTTTTGGTTAGCTAGACATTAATTTTCTGTTTTAATACGCGCTTTTCCGATACTCGCTGTTTCGATGCTCACCTTTACACAAAACCTATTTAAACTTATTCATAATTAGACTCTGTACTAGATAACTGTAATTGGTCATTCATAGGAAAACTGCACCTGGTTGGAGCCAATTTCTAATGTTTTCGATAATTAATTAATCCTGCTGATATGCAAGGACTTCATTCCTTATCTTTCTCTCATCCTAGCATCACTATCACCCAATAGACAAGCTGTTTTTTCATTATTATTATTTTTCTTTTTTGTTGGTTCATCTTTCTAGAAAGGCCACTGTTTCTACATGGGGTGTGTGAGGGAAAAAGTCCGCTGGTTGCACCTTTTTTAGCTTATACTCGCTACTGGCACATAATAAGCTCAAGTCACGAGCTAAAGTGGATGCTTTACAACTTATATAAGCTATTTTCTTAGGTTTTAGCTTTAGTAGGGATTCTAGTACGATGGATTCACATCCCTTGCGTGGTGGATCAAGAAGGACAATGTCTGGCACTGTCTCTAATTTGGGTAAAATATCCTCTACTGCTCCTATTTGGAATTTGGCATTAATGATTCCGTTATGTTGAGCATTGCATATAGCTTGCTCTACTGCTGCTGGTTGTATTTCTAAGCCAATAGTCTGACGTGCCTGTTTTGCTAGTGGTAGAGTTAAAGTACCAATACCACAATAAGCATCAACAAGAATTTCATCACCCTGTAAATTCAGTTGTGATTGAATTACCTCTAGAAGTGCTTCTGCTGTTTCAGTGTAAACTTGAAAAAAAGTGTCCGGTCGCACCTTAAATTCCAATCCAGCAAATCGTTCCCTAAGATAGGGGACTCCTGCAATGCAGGTTGTTACCCTTCCAAATATGGCATTTGTGCGATCGCCATTATGATTCAAACAAATTCCCACCAATTGAGGGTAACGGTGTAACCATTCCTGTGCTTGGATTTCAATTCCCGGTAACTGACCATTTTTGACTACTAGGGTCAACAGAATTTCCCCTGTATAACGACCAATCCGTAAACCCAGATGGCGAATTTCCCCTTGATGACGATTCTCATCATATACTGACCAACCTTGCTTTTGAATATCCTGTTTAATTTCCGTCAATAGGGGATTTAATCGAGGGTCTTGTACTGGACACTGATTTAAATTAATTAGTAAATGAGTGCCTTTTTGATAGTAACCAGCTTGAACTTGTCCTGTAGACGAAGTTTTTATAGGATAAGTAGCTTTATTACGATAACCCAAGGGTGAATTTGTGGTTAAAACTGGTGCTACTGGTGGGTTAACAAAATTGCCAATTCTTTCTAAAGCCTGAATTACCTGGTTTTGCTTAACCTGTAATTGATATTCATAACTTATGTGTTGCCATTGACAACCTCCACATTTATCAGCAACAATACATTGGGGACGAGTTCTTTGCAAAGAAGGTTGGAATATAGCCGTGACAACCCCATGGGCATATTTATTCCTCACCCTGAGTAAACGAACCAGCAGGCGATCGCCCACCACAGTATGGGGGACAAAAACAACTCTACCTTCAAACCTTCCCACACCTTCCCCATCGTCGTTGAGATCGGAAATTTCCAGCTCTATAATTTTCCCCTGTTGCCAAACTATATCATTCATTACTATCACTATTACTACATTTTACAATACCAACCATACTCAGGTTCACCCTTCACTTCTGCACCCAAAAATGGTTAAAATAGGAAATAATATATTTTCCGTGATTACATAATCATGACCGTAATTAGCCAAGTTATTCTACAAGCCGATGATGAACTGCGTTACCCTAGCAGTGGCGAACTAAAAAGCATCAAAGATTTTTTTCAAACAGGAGTTCAGCGAACAAGAATCGCTGCTACCCTAGCGGAAAACGAAAAAAAGATTGTTCAGGAAGCTACCAAAAAACTCTGGCAAAAGCGCCCTGACTTTATTTCTCCGGGTGGCAATGCCTACGGTGATAAACAGCGTTCTCTATGTATCCGTGATTTCGGATGGTATTTACGCCTGATCACTTATGGAGTTCTAGCTGGGGACAAGGACCCAATTGAAAAAATTGGTCTGATTGGTGTACGGGAAATGTACAATTCCCTGGGTGTTCCAGTACCAGGTATGGTAGAAGCTATTAACTGCCTCAAACAAGCATCCTTAGACCTATTAAGTGGTGAGGATGCAGCAGCTACCGAACCGTACTTTGATTATATCATTCAGTCCATGTCCTGATCCAGCCATTGCTCAGGAGATATTTAGGTTCAATACCCCAAGCATTGATAGTGGACAGGGCAAAACTAATGATTAGAGTATTGTCGAGCTGCTATCAATGTTTGGGAAGTGCTAGGAATTAAATTTTACCGATGCTGTGAAGTCCCAAGATTACACCTGCTCCCAGAATATGGCCAAAAGCAGTAGTTGCCAGAACCGCTGGTATGCCGAATCCACCAAAAAAATTAGCAGATGGTGTAGAGGGTGGTGCACTGGGGTACTCGATAGTAAATTTACCGAAAGCAGCAGCAAAAATATTGGCCACCAACATAATAATGCCAACACTGGGGCTCCAGGTTAGGGGAGCAGTTGCGGTAACAGCAAGTAGGGTGGAGGTTAACACTAGATATTCTCCTTGACTAATGTGAGTGGATAATAAGGGCTAACCCCAGTAGATAAAACCGGGGAAGGATTTGCCTATAGCAGACCAGGTAAAATTATATGATACCTGGGGTTCGCTGAAAAAGTCGAGAATAAGATAGACGGTTGCTTTGGGTTTTATATTTATTTAGCAAGACCTAATTAGCTTGTTTGCTACTCCGTTCTGTTTTCCAGGGTAACTGCTAATTTGTCCGCAATACCCTCAATCCAATTTTCATCCTGTTTTGTATAGCTACGGGGAGCATTTGCTCCTAGGATTAGTACCCCTCTTTACCAATAGGTTGACAAATTACACCCTGTGTGTTGTCCGGTAAATAATCAAATTCAATTTTGCCAGGGTAAACTCTGAGCGCAACTAGATAAATTGGTTTTTGAGTCCCCAGAACTCTCTCTAATATCGGTCCGGGTGTTACCTCTGCTTTAGAACCTAAAATTCCACGTCTTAACAGAACCTGACCTTTATAATAAACAACGAGCGATCGCGTAACTGTATTAGTTAATAATAAACGGGATGCCCAAGCCAATTCGGTCTTGATTGTTTCTGGTAAATCTGATGCTAGAATAAATCCTTCTTTCCCAATCAACTCCACAGTATCAGGGGATTTGGGTTGTACTTGTTGCCAAATTAGTCCAGTGAGGATTAAAACTGCACTGAGTATCACCCCCAAAACATCCCCCCTAGCTTGAGATTCTGTCAGCTGGGGTGTCAACACACGATTGACCAATAACAGTACAGTACCCAGACTTCCAACTACTAGGGGGAGAAGGCGTAAAATTCTATTTGGATCAGATTTAGTAGTCATTAATCTTCCCCTGGTTCCAGGATGCGTTGAAAAAGATAACCTGTTCCCCTCGCAGTTAAGATTAATTCTGGATTACTGGGATCGTCTTCTAATTTAGCCCGCAACCGAGAAATATGAACATCTACCACCCGAGTATCTACATGACGCTCTGGTGTATATCCCCACACCTCTTGTAAGATTTCAGAACGGGAAAATGCTTCTCCAGAACGACTCACTAATAATTCTAATAGACTAAATTCCATACCAGTTAGTCGAATCCGTTCATCACCTTTATAAACTTGTCGCTTATTTGTATCTATTTTGATATTGCCAACATGAATGACCCCGGAACTGGGAATACCAGTAGTCCCATTTTTATCAACCCTACGTAAAACTGAACGAATCCGCGCTTCCAGTTCCTTGGGGGAGAAGGGTTTGACTACGTAGTCATCTGCACCCAATTCTAAACCTGTAATCCGATCGGCTACATCCCCTAAAGCTGTAAGCATGATAATGGGGACATCAGATTCTTTACGCAGCTCTTGACATACTCCATATCCATCTAGTTTAGGCATCATCACGTCTAAAACTACTAGATCCGGATTTGCTTTGCGGAAGGTTTCCAAAGCCTCTTCTCCATCACCTGCAGTTACCACATCATAACCAATCATGGAAAGGCGTGTTTCTAAAATCCGCCGAATGCTTGCTTCATCGTCCACTACGAGGATTTTTTCCTTATTACTTTCCAAGTTTTCCTACTCTCCGTTAAATTTTGTTTTGCGGAATTTTCATACCATACATAATATTAAGATATCATTCTACCTATTAACTCAAAAAAGCTAAAAAAGCAATTTCTACTACTTACTAGTTTTGCCTCTTTTACCTTTTCTTAGGTCTGACCAAATTTTAATGTTTTTTAATATTACCCATGGCAAAGCCAAAGACAATTTTTATTTGCAGCAATTGTGGGTCTGAGTTTTCCCAATGGTTTGGTAAATGTTCTAATTGTGACACTTATGATTCCCTCGTGGAACAAAATGCCAATTCCTTCGGTGTGGGTGGTTGGCACAGCGCCCAACCATCTGCTAAATCCACTAAGCCTTCTAAACCCAGAGCATCACTGACTTTTGACCAAATTAGCGATCGCCAAATTGCTCGATGGGAATCGGGATATTCGGAATTGGATAGGGTGCTTGGTGGTGGTGTGGTTCCGGGATCTATGGTTCTCATTGGTGGAGATCCAGGTATTGGCAAATCTACTCTATTACTCCAAGTATCTAATGAACTATCCCAGCGATATCGTATTCTTTATGTGACCGGAGAAGAATCCGGACAACAGGTAAAATTACGCGCTTCTCGTTTAGGGATGTCCAAACCTCTCCAGGTGGTTTCCATGGAGGATAGCAATACCAGCTCGGAAAGTTCTCACCCACTACCTGAAACAGATCCGGGGAATAATGTCGGGGATGCTGTGGAAGATAACCACCGGGTTACCGTGGAACACCACACCATCAGCTCTGACTTGTATGTCCTTCCGGAAACAGATTTAGAGGAAATTCTCCGAGAAATTGACTCTCTCAAGCCAAATCTTGCAGTAATTGACAGTATACAAACAGTTTTCTTTCCTGCACTCACATCTGCTCCTGGTTCTGTAGCTCAAGTTCGGGAATGTACCGCAGCTTTGATGAAAGTGGCTAAACATGAAGATATTACCATGTTAATTGTGGGTCATGTTACCAAAGAGGGAACTATTGCTGGACCAAGAGTTTTAGAACACCTAGTCGATACGGTTTTATATTTTGAGGGCGATCGCTTTGCTTCCCATAGATTATTAAGAACTGTAAAAAATCGTTTCGGAGCTACCCATGAAATTGGTATATTCGAAATGGTGTCTAATGGGTTAAGAGAAGTCCCTAATCCCTCGGAGTTATTCCTGGGAAACCGGGATGAACCTTCTCCTGGTACTGCTATTGTAGTTGCTTGTGAAGGTACGAGACCAATAGTTGTGGAACTACAAGCCTTAGTTAGTCCTACAAGTTATCCTTCACCCCGCAGGGCTGGAACAGGTGTGGATTTTAACCGATTGGTACAAATCTTAGCTGTATTAGAAAAACGAGTGGGAGTGCCCATGTCAAAATTAGACTCCTATGTTGCGTCTGCGGGTGGTTTAAGCGTAGAAGAACCTGCGGTTGATTTAGGGATTGCAGTTGCGATTGTTGCTAGTTTTCGAGATAGAATAGTTGACCCGCAAACAGTATTAATAGGGGAAGTAGGTTTAGGGGGACAAGTAAGGTCAGTATCCCAAATGGAGCTGAGATTAAAGGAAGCTGCAAAATTAGGATTTAAACGAGCAATCATACCCAAGGGACAGAAGTTTCCTGATTTAAAGATAGAAATATTAGAAGTTTCTAAAGTTATAGATGCTATTATTGCAGCTATTCCCCATCAGTCTCTAGAAAATGGTGATTTGGATTTAGAGGAGGAGGATGAAGACTAAAAGATTGTTAGAAAAGATTAATAAACTAACCATCGAGAGCCAAACCTAAGACTTGTTGCCAATTTGATATTTTCAAACCAAAAGTATCAAATAATTTTTGGTTGTCTAATAGAGAATAACCAGGTCTAGGTGCAGGTGTGGGATATTCTGGTGTAGTGATTGGGACTAACCTTTGTAACTTGTATTGACCATATTGATCATCAGCAAATTTATCGATGAGAATAGCTTTGGCAAACCCGTACCAGCTGGTTTTTCCCTCAGAGGATAGGTGATATATTCCCCCTTTCTCAGCCATAAAATTAGCCAGATAATCACCACCTGAAATCACCATTTGACAGCGAATTTGGGCAATCATTTGGGCGGTTACTTCTGCGATCATTCTGCTCCAAGTAGGTGATCCAATTTGGTCATCAACCACTCGAATTTCTTCTCTTTCCTTGGCTAATCTTTGCATAGTTAATAAAAAATTATTACCTCTTAAACCATAAACCCAACTAGTACGAAAAATCAGGTGATTTACGCCAACAGCTTGAATAGCTTTTTCCCCTGCTAACTTAGTTTTTCCATAAACATTTTGTGGAAAGGTTGAGTCATTTTCCTTATAGGGAGTATTTTGATTGCCATCAAAAACATAATCGGTAGAATAGTGAATGATAGCACCTCCTAACCTTTTTGCTTCCTCAGCAAGAATACCAGGAGCAACACCATTAATAGACATAGCTAAATCTGGTTCTGATTCTGCTCTATCCACCGCAGTATAAGCAGCAGGATTGACAATTAAATCTGGTTTTATCTCCCTAATTGTGGAGGTAATTGTTTCACATCGGGATAAGTCTAATTCATTTCTCCCTAAACAAATCACATCCCCCACAGTCATCAAACTGCGTTGTAATTCCCAACCTACCTGACCAGAAATACCAGTTAAAAGAATTTTCATGGGTAAACCTCCGCTTGGGAAAATAATTGAGCAGATTTATCCTTGGAAGAAACTATTGGTTCATCCCCAATTGGCCAAGAAATAGCTAAATCTGGATCGTTCCATAAAATAGTCCGCTCAGATTTTTGTGCGTAGTAATCCGTAGTTTTATACAAGAAATCTGCATATTCTGATAGGACTAAAAAACCATGGGCAAAACCTGGTGGAATCCAAAGTTGATGCTTATTAGCTGATGATATATACACACCTACCCATTGAGAAAAGGTAGGGGAACTCTTCCTTAAATCAACAGCAATATCAAAAACTTCACCAGCTGTAACACGAACTAATTTTCCTTGCGGTTGCTGAATTTGATAGTGTAACCCTCGCAGCACATTTTTGCCAGAGCGAGAGTGATTATCCTGAACAAAGTGAGGTGATATTCCCGTTTTTTGTGCAAACAGCTTTTCATTAAAACTCTCATAGAAAAAACCCCGCTCATCACCAAAAACCTGCGGTTCAATTAGTAGCACGTCTGGAATTTCTGTCTTGCTTACTTTCATAAAACTCTCCTGGCTTTATTTGATTATTTAAAAATTACTCAAAAATATTTAATAAACACTATTTAAAACTAATTTCATCTTGTAAAATTCGTCGCAAATACGTCCCATAACTACTTTTACCCATAGAATCTACTAAAAACTGGAGTTGGGGACGATCAATATATCCCTGATTGTAGGCAATTTCTTCAATGCAGGCAATTTTTACCCCTTGTCTTTCTTCTAAAGTATAAATGAAATTGCTAGCTTGATGTAGGGACTCATGGGTACCCGTATCTAACCAAGCATATCCACGTCCCAAAATTTCTACCCTTAATTGCTCTTGTCGGAGATAGGTCAAATTGATATCTGTAATTTCTAATTCACCCCGCGCAGAAGGTTTTAAACTACCAGCGATTTCTACTACCCGACTATCGTAGAAATAAATGCCAGGAACAGCATATTTTGATTTGGGAACTTTTGGTTTTTCTTCAATACTAATTGCCTTTCCTAAATGGTTAAATTCAATCACACCATAGTTTTCTGGTTGGGTGACTTTATAACCAAATACTAACCCTCCATGCTCTAGTTGCACAGCACGAGTTAAAATTTCTGTTAACCCATGACCATAAAATATATTATCTCCTAAAATTAAACAAACAGGCTGGTTTTTGATGAAGTCCTTACCCAAAATAAAAGCCTGGGCCAATCCTTCTGGTTTTGGCTGTTCCACATAACTAAACTTCAATCCCCATTGACTACCATCCTTCAACAGTTTTTCAAATAGTGGCAAATCTGTGGGAGTGGAAATAATCAAAATTTCTTTAATTCCCGCTAACATTAATACGGATAAAGGATAGTAAATCATCGGCTTGTCATAAATAGACATCAGCTGTTTACTAACTACCTGAGTCAGGGGATAAAGTCTTGTCCCTGAACCACCTGCTAGAATAATTCCTTTCATTCTTACCCCTTTAACTGTGATGTTTCACGAGATTCATAGTTCTGTTTTATCCAGTTTTGGTATACTCCAGTAAGAATGGATTCTACCCAAGCTGCATTATCTAAATACCACCGCACTGTTTTGATTAATCCACTCTCAAAGTTCTCCTTGGGTTGCCAACCTAATTCTTTGGAGATTTTACTACAATCAATGGCATACCTACGGTCATGGCCAGGACGGTCTTTAATAAAGGTAATTAGGGATGAGTATTCATAGTTGGGTTTGGGCGCTAGTCTTTCTAATATCTCACAAATCTTATTCACAACTGCTAAGTTCGTTTTTTCATTCATTCCCCCAATATTATAATTTTCACCAATTCTACCCTCCTGCAGAACTAGATAAATGGCATCACAGTGATCCGTGACATATAACCAATCCCGGATGTTTTGACCATCACCATATATGGGTAGGGACTTACCATTTATAGCGTTGATAATCATCAAGGGAATCAGTTTTTCAGGAAATTGTAATGGTCCATAATTATTAGAACAATTGGTGGTTAAGGTTGGTAGTCCATAAGTATGATGGTAAGAACGAACAAGATGATCTGCGGATGCTTTAGATGCTGCATAAGGACTGTTGGGCGCATATTGGCTATCTTCTCGAAAAGCTGGATCTTCAGTATTTAAAGAACCATACACTTCATCTGTAGATATATGTAAAAATCGGAAGGATTCCTGTTTTTTAGATGACAGTTTTTGCCAGTAGGTTTTAATGGCTTCCAGAAGCTTAAAAGTGCCAACCACATTAGTTTCAATAAAATTCCCAGGACTTAAAATAGAACGATCAACATGTGTTTCTGCTGCAAAATTTATGACTGCATCTACTTCATATTCTTCTAATAGGTAACTAACTAGTTCATAGTTACCAATATCTCCTTGGATGAATCTATAACCGTCTTGATATTTTTCATTCCGTTCTATCTCAACTAGGTTTTGTAGGTTACTGGCATAAGTTAACTTATCTAGATTAATTACGTTACCATACCCTAATTTTCTAGCGTGAAGGACAAAATTAGACCCGATAAATCCCGCACCACCGGTAACTAGTAAATTTGGTAGATCATTTTTCTGGTAGTTTGACATATTAAATGCAATTAGGACTGGTTGAATTTCTATAGATAACTTGAGGTGAGAAACCTTTAAGATTTATAACATTCTTGTGTATTTAACTACATGTAAGATTACCATCTAGTTTCTAGTGAGCAACCCAATTATATATGAGTAAGTTGAGAATTTCCAAACAACATCTATGGTTAGAAAGGTTGATGGCAATCACTGCTACCCTTAATTTGGGTCTGGTGATGTTTGACTGGAGTTACGTACCCTGGCGAGATTTTTACTTTCGCAATTTACCTCAACTTAGTCGCATCTATGATCCGATTAAAGGTATTGAACCTCATCGAGATACGGTGAACTATTTAAATAATATAGCCAGTTTACAAGTCCAGGTGAGTGAAAGTGGTTTAGGTTCCCCTGCTGTAAAAACTAAACTAGCAGAAATTCGCCGTCTGAGCATGGATATGATTGATAGTAACCCCTTTGCGGGAGCTGGGAAAAGTGGAACCCTAGAAAAAATTAAAAACCGCATGCGGGAAAGAGTAGGTCAGGAGTCATCCAAGGGCGCTTTTACAATTTTCTGGAGTCCGGAATATTTATCCCAGGGACGATGGGTAGAAGAAATTGACTTTTTTAATCGGCAAATTCTCCCTAGTATTGCTAGTAATTACTACCGGAGAATTGGGGAAAATGGGGAGTTAATCAATAATTTTTGGTTAATTGATTTACCATTTGTAGCTGTATTTGGGTTGGAACTGTTATGGCGGGCTTTTTATATTAAGCGTCAAAACTCCCATCTTAGTTGGTTAGAGGCAATTTTATGGCGTTGGTATGATCTATTTCTGTTATTTCCCCTTTGGCGCTGGCTACGTATTGTACCAGTAGTTATACGTCTAGACCAATCAAATCTTGTAAATTTATATTTGGTAAGAAAACAAATTCATCAAGGTATAGTCGCTAACTTTGCCGAGGAAATCACGGAAATTGTTGTGGTGCGGGTAATTAATCAAATTCAGTTATCGATTAAACATAGTGATATTACTCGTTGGGTTACCCCTAACCAAAATAAACGTGAATATATAGACATTAATAATATTAATGAACTGGAGGCAATATCAGGAATATTAATACGTATTTTAATTGATAGTGTTATGCCTAAAGTTCAACCAGAAATCAATGCCATTTTGAGTCGTAGTATAGGAGGAGCTTTAACACAAGTGCCAATTTATGGTAACCTGTTACAGCTGCCAGGATTAAGCCAGGTACAAAATAAACTCAGTGGAGAGATAGCTGATCAAATTAGCAAAAACCTTTATTCAATAATGACTAAAGTCAGTAAAGATCCCCTAACTGCCCAGCTTTCTAAGGATTTAATCGCTAAGTTTACAACTACACTATCAGGAGAAATACAGACAAAACATATACTAGTAGAACTCCAAAGTTTGCTAAATGACCTTTTAGAAGAGGTAAAAATTAACTACGTGCAGCGACTGTCTCAAGAAGACATAGAGCAAATTATAGAGCAGACGAGAGAAATGAGATCTAGAGCATTGTGATCCCAATCAGGCGATCGGAGAGTTTTTCTTGCCAGTTAATTGGTAGCGGAGTGTCAACAGCAAAAAAATAGATTACACTAGCAGGAGAGACGAATCTGAAAAAGTTCGACTCAGACTTCTGGGAAGATATCCCTATCGCCGGAAGTGGGTGGGTGCCCACTTTTTTTTTATTGAATTATCGCATGACTCATCCCTTAGTTCCACAAATTATTGACTTAGCGACTCCACTAGCAGCAGAACTAGGACTGGAGGTTGTTGGCATGGTTTTTCATACGAACCAGTGTCCTCCCATTTTGCGTGTAGATATTCGCAATCCTCAACAAGATACTAGTCTAAACGATTGTGAAAAGATGAGCCGTGCTTTAGAAAGTTACCTAGACGCAGCCGGGATTATTCCAGACACTTATGTTTTAGAAGTATCTAGTCCAGGGATTTCGCGGCAATTGGAAACCGACAGGGAATTTATTTCTTTTAAAGGATTTCCTGTAGTTGTATCTACCTGCGATCCCGATGATGGAGAAAAAGAATGGAAAGGTCAGTTGATTCGTCGAGATGAAACAAAAATTTACTTAAACCAAAAGGGTCGTGTAGTAGGAATTCTCAGATCCCTGGTTACCAAGGTGCAATTAGATGATCACCCCTAATGAAATTGAGATTTTTTTATGTGATTGAGAAAATATGGAGATATAGCAATCTAGAACATCTATCCAGCAGTCACGCCATAACGCTGTTTTAAGTGTTCTCGCCAAAGCTATAAAATTGGTCAATGATTTTCCCAAAAATTCCTCACCTAAAAATTGGCAACATAAACAGTGCAAAATTGCAGCAGTTGCACGGATAAAAACTAAGGATTAAGGAGACTGCTTATGTCAATGGTTACTTTACCCGGATTAAAAGATTTAATTGAAAAAATTAGCCTAGAGCGAAATTTACCCCGTTTAGCAGTACAATCATCCATTAGAGAGGCACTACTTAAAGGTTATGAACGCTACCGCCGCGCCCAGAATTTAGAGCGCAGACAATTTGACGAAAATTATTTTGATAACTTCGAGGTAGAACTAGATATTGACGGGGAGGGATTTCGAGTTCTTTCTACCAAAATAATAGTAGAAGAAGTTACTAATTCTGATCATCAAATTTCCCTAGATGAAGTACAACAGGTAGCGCCTGAAGCCCAATCTGGGGATTCAGTAGTCTTAGATGTTACACCGGATCAAGGGGAGTTTGGACGCATGGCAGCTATGCAAACCAAACAAGTTTTAGCGCAAAAGCTGCGGGATCAGCAGCGTCAAATGGTGCAGGAAGAATTTCAAGACTTAGAAGGTACGGTTTTACAAGCAAGAGTTTTAAGGTTTGAAAGACAGTCTGTAATATTAGCAGTTAGTAGTAGTTTTGGGCAGCCAGAAGTGGAGGCAGAGCTACCAAAAAGGGAACAATTGCCAAATGACACTTATAGATCTAATGCAACATTCAAAGTATACTTAAAAAAAGTTTCTCAGGGACAACAAAGAGGGCCACAATTACTAGTATCTCGTGCGGATGCAGGATTAGTAGTTTACTTATTCGCCAACGAGGTGCCAGAAATAGAGGATGAGGTAGTGCGAATAGTAGCAGTAGCTCGGGAGGCTAATCCTCCTTCCCGTTATGTTGGTCCGAGGACTAAAATAGCAGTAGATACTTTAGATCGGGATGTGGATCCGGTAGGGGCCTGCATTGGAGCTAGGGGATCAAGAATTCAAGTAGTAGTTAACGAATTGCGCGGTGAAAAAATAGATGTAATTCGCTGGTCCCCGGATCCAGCCACCTATATTGCTAACGCGTTGAGTCCTGCCAGGGTAGATGAGGTACGCTTAATGGATCCTGAAAGTCGCCAGACCCACGTTTTAGTAGCTGAAGATCAGCTGAGTTTAGCCATTGGCAAAGAAGGTCAAAACGTGAGATTAGCTGCACGGTTAACCGGGTGGAAAATAGATATTAAAGACCAGGCCAAATATGATTATGGAGCGGAGGATGCCAAATTCGCAGCAGTCAGAGCCAACTATCAGGAGGAGAGTAATCAATTTGAAGTTATAGAGGAAGAATATGAGCGTGATCCAGACGAAGGGGAAGATGACTTTAACTCAATGGAGGAAGAAAATTAAAGGACATAGCAAATGAAACCAAACTATCGGCGGTGCATTAGCTGTCGTCGGGTAGGAAGAAAGACAGAGTTTTGGAGGATTATTCGTCTGTTTCCATCTGGCAAGGTAGAATTGGATCAGGGCATGGGGCGTTCTGCTTATATTTGTCCGCAAGCTGAATGCTTGCATAAGGCACAGAAAAAAAATAAGCTAGTACGCTCCTTAAAGGGAACGGTTCCAGAAACAGTCTATGAAACATTGTGGCAAAGACTCGGTCAGGAAAATAACCACAACCAGGGTTGACCAAAAAACAAAGGGAAAATCTTGGTGTTAGTTATCTTCCAGCTACCCACAGATGTTATCCCCAAAAAGGATAGCATTCAGTTGCTAGAATTATATGGAACATTCGATATGGTAAGTGGGGACTCCGCGAAGCCTAAACGCCCGGAAAACCTTAATAAGTTTTACTCGACTTTGTTGTGGAAAACTCAGAATCAGCAAAACCAAAACCTAAACCATGGCAACCTGGTAGCGTCAAAGGGCAGTTCGGCTCAACCATCATTACTGGTGGGGATGTCAGTATGAACCCGGAACATCTCTCTTTCCTAACTATTTGGAGGTACCGACAACATCACCAAGGGCAACCTAAAAAACAGTGATCAAAGGATGGAGATGTCGAAAACCAGGCAACCGTCCGTTAAAACTGTAAATTAAAGGGGAAAGAGTGGATGAACAACGGCAAAGTTAGAATCTACGAATTATCAAAGGAATTGAATTTGGATAACAAGGAGCTCTTAGCAATTTGCGACCAGCTCAACATCGCGGTCAAAAGCCACAGCAGCACAATTTCTGAAACAGAAGCAACACAAATTCGCGAAGTGTCACAAAAGCTGACAGCAGCGAGAATGACGCAAAAAAAAGAATTAGGTATAAATAACCATAAACCAAATTCCCAGAAACCTGGCTTCCGAAACCGATCTGCTGCACCTCGTCAACAACAAATTTTGGAGATTCGTAAACCCAAAATATTCAAAAACACTACCTCAAATGCCCTAGAGGCATCAGTTGCTACCAATGGACAGTTTGCTTCATCTGACAGTGTCAATGGCATTGAAGATGCCAATATGACCGACCCATCGGTCACACTTCCATCACAACCACGAACTTTTGCTACATCAGCCTCACTCATGAAACCGACGGCACCAACTCGACCCATACCCAAGAATCAATCTGAGAACCCACATAAATCGGTGGTAGACACAGATCATAAGCCCAATACTCCGGCGCCAGAAAAATTAAGGGGGAAAAACCGCCTGCGCCCAAACCTAGACCGGAAAAACCACAAAAAACCCAATTGGTCATTCCCCCATCCAGACCAGCAGGGGAAAAAACTTCGGACACCGAACAACCCCCATCCACAGCAGAAAAACCCATCCTCAAACGGGAGCGTCAACAGCGTCGGGAGGAGGAACATGGCAAACCCAGACCCAGTAAATCCCCTACGGACCAAGCGCCACCCCAAAAACCAGGTCGCCCCACCCCACCCCCAATCAGATCGGAGCATCGGGGGGCTAAATCTACTCCGGGTGATATCCAACGCCCCACTAGACCAACCAAACCTTCAGAAACAGGTGTCCCCGACACTTCATTAAGACCCGTGGTCGGAGGAGGGAAAAAGGATCTGTTGGTGGAAGAGGTCATAGCACAACCACTACTGGATCTAAAGCGTCCAATCCCGCCACGCAGTGTTAAAACTGGTAAGAAGTGGCAAGAAGAGGAAATAATTGATGAGCTGAAGGAAAAATCCAAAGTTGGTATTAAGAGTAAACGGGTTAAACCCATTTTGGAGGATGATTTTGAGGATGAGGATCTACTGAATGAACAGGGATTGGAAATTCCCGCCAGTGTTCAAGTTAGCTTATCTATAGCTCGTCCACCTAAACCAAAAGCACCCAAGGCTGCACAACAACCAGCTTTGGCAGTTGCTCCCCCAACAGGTCGCCATAAAAAACCCGGTGTTCAGCGTGACCAAAATCGTCGCCAACAATCACCTGAGGTTGAAGTTCAAGAACGACCTAACAAGCTAATTGTGACAGGTCCGATGACGGTACAAGAATTAGCAGAAGCCCTGCTAGTCGCTGATACAGAAATAGTCAAAATTCTGTTTATGAAGGCTATGGCGGTCAGCATCACCCAAAGTCTGGATATTCCTACTATCACCCTGGTGGCTAAAGAACTAGAGGTAGAAGTGGAAACGGCGGAACCTGAAGCCGAGGCCCGCAAGGTCACCGAAATGATTGACATTGAGGATCTGGACCATCTGATTCGTCGTCCTCCCGTAGTAACTATTATGGGCCATGTGGATCACGGGAAAACTACTCTTTTGGATTCTATCCGTAAAACTAAGGTGGCTGCTGGGGAAGCTGGTGGTATTACTCAGCATATCGGTGCTTACCATGTAGATGTGGAACATGAGGGGAAAACTCAACAAATTGTCTTCCTGGATACTCCCGGTCACGAAGCTTTTACTGCCATGCGAGCTAGGGGGGCGAGGGTAACAGATATTGCTATCTTAGTGGTAGCTGCTGATGATGGTGTGCGCCCTCAAACTATAGAGGCTATTAGTCACGCTCAAGCAGCTGGCGTACCTATTATTGTGGCAATTAATAAGATTGATAAAGAGGGTGCCCAACCAGAAAGGGTTAAACAGGAGTTGACTAATTATGGATTAACCGCAGAAGACTGGGGTGGGGAAACAATTATGGTTCCTGTTAGCGCCATTAAGGGTGAAAACTTGGACACCCTACTGGAAATGGTTTTACTGGTAGCAGAGGTGGCTGAACTTTCCGCTAATCCCAATCGCGCTGCTAAGGGAACGGTGATTGAAGCTCATTTGGATAAGGCTAAGGGAGCTGTGGCTACCTTATTAATTCAAAATGGTAGTCTCCATGTGGGGGATATGTTAGTAGCAGGATCCGCATTCGGTAAGGTTCGAGCCATGGTTGATGACAGGGGTCGTAGAGTAGATGCTGCTACCCCCTCCTCCGCTGTGGAAGTCCTGGGCTTAAGCGATGTTCCTGCTGCAGGAGATGAGTTTGAAGTCTTTGAAAATGAGAAGGAAGCACGAGCGATCGCCGGTGAACGTGCAGACAAGCAACGTCAGTCCCGATTACTACAAGGTAGGGTTACTCTCACAACCTTATCTGCTCAAGCTCAAGAGGGTGAGTTGAAGGAACTGAACTTAATTCTCAAGGGGGATGTTCAGGGTTCTGTGGAAGCGATTATTGGCTCCCTCAAGCAAATACCTCAAAATGAAGTACAAATTCGTCTGTTGTTGGCTACAGCAGGGGAAATCACAGAGACTGATATTGACCTAGCTGCGGCTAGTAATGCGGTAATTATTGGTTTTAACACTACTTATGCTAGTGGTGCCAGACAAGCAGCTGATGAAGCAGGTGTAGATGTAAGAGAATACAATATCATCTACAAACTATTGGAAGATATCCAAGGAGCCCTGGAAGGTCTGCTAGAACCTGAGCTGGTGGAAGAAACCCTCGGACAAACGGAAGTGCGTGCTGTTTTCCCCGTGGGACGCGGTGCGGTTGCTGGTTGTTATGTTCAATCTGGAAAACTGCTGCGTAATTGTAAGGTAAGAATTCGTCGCCATAGTAAGGTCATCTATGAAGGAGTTCTAGACTCTCTTAAACGCATGAAAGAAGATGTTCGAGAGGTAAACTCTGGTTACGAATGTGGTATTGGTATTGAAAAGTTTCATGATTGGATCGAAGGTGATATAATCGAGGCTTATCAAATGGTAACTAAACGTCGTACCCTCACCTTAACTAAGTAGGCCTTGCGGTTAGAGTGCCTGTAACCAGGCACTTACCTGCTTATTATTCCTATGTTAAGTATCCGACATATTCTGAGTTTTAGTGATCCGTTACACAGAATTTAATGGAGGGAAAAGGTTATCTTGAGAAAAGATTAAATAAAATTCTTGCCCTCATTATCTTTTGGCAATCCCATACTAGTTAAATCCTACTCCACCCTAGGTAGACTACAAAAAGCTAAACACCGTACATATAAGTTTCAGGAGAAGAGTGATAAACTATGATTCGTATTTCGCCACCTAACAGTCCAAATCTTGCTGATGACGATCAAGTTTGGCAAAACCTAAAATATGCCATCTCTGCTACCTCTGGTTTTCAACGCTGGCAACTAGAAAGCAAGTCAAAGCTAACAGGCTTGCGATTAGACCAGCAAGTGCAAAAGTATTTAAGAGAAACTTTAGAAACCTTAGCCTATTAACGGAATAGAAATCCTTGGAGCAAAGCTCATAGAACCTAGGTTGGCGTGTATTGTTATGCGCCCCTAATTATTACTACCACCCAAAATGAATAAACTGACCAAAGTACCACTGTTCCATAATCCATGGAGAAGCATAGGAGACAAAAGGTTGCGAGACCGGGTATAAACTACACCTAAAACCATACCCAACACTGTCAGTGGGAGCATTTCAGATAAACTCAGGTGGGCAATGGCAAATATAAAACTACTAACTACTATTGCCCACGAAACTGGTAAATGGGGAGTAAGGGATGGCAATAAGAACCCACGAAACAAAAATTCCTCAAACAGGGGTGCTGCGATCGCAGCGGTGAAGAAAAATATTCCTAAAGCTACACCATCCCTGTTTTCCAATGCCATTTGTAAGAGCGGATTACTTCCACCTTCTCCCTTCCACAAAATTTGATTTATCAATGATACTATAATCACTATGGGTACTGCTGCACAGTACCCACCTATTCCCCATAACAACCAATTATCGAACAAGCGGAACTTAAACCACTCTTCCGGTAAGGGTAAATAACGCTTAATGGAACTATATAAAACTAATATTGCGCCAAAGGATACTAGTATGTAACTAATCAAAACAGAAAAAGCCTGAATTTGCAAGTTTTCTGAATAGGGAGAAATAGGTAATAGTTGGAGTATTGTGGGTACAAATACTTGTCCCATGAGGAAAAATCCCACGATAAACACTTGAAGGACTATTTCCAAATTCCAGGGAGTTAACCATACCCTTTGGGCATTTTGAGCTAAGATTGATTCCCTACCTTTGATGAGACGCTGAATAATCAGGGATACCAGTAGTATAATGCCAATCAAAGATATGGATCCAGGGACCACGGTGATTATAGCTAGTTTAAATATTGCTTCCTTTGCGACTTCTTCCTGTCCAGCTTGAAGATCTGTCAAAGCATCAAGACGTTGCTGAACTTCATATAACTGGGTTAAGGCAGTATAGCGAAACCAACCTGTCAAATTTTTTTGGATCAGGGGTTGAGCATTGGGGAGTAATCTAGGAGGGGTATTCCATATTCCAATAAGCACTTGAGCGGTTTTGGTAAGTTCTCTTCTTTCGCTAGGTTGGATTTGATTCCAAGTGCTGATAGCAGTTTCAATATTGCTCTGTTTTGCTTGTAATATTCCCAGTTGTAGATTTAATTCGTCCCGCAACTTAAATAATTCTTCCAGTCTAGTTTTTGAGGTCTTCTGAATAGAATTTGGAACTGTTTTATCTATACTTTCTTGTACGGAATTCCGTGTTTCTTCATACTGTTTATTTGCCCTCTGTATAGCACCATCGCCCACTATTACTTGCAGAACTTCGGATAATTGGTTATCGTTGCTATTGTATGCTTCCCAGGTTTGGGCTTGCAGAACAATATTGGTTTGGTATAGTTCTAAAATACTTTGAAACTGGGGTTTTTGCCAACTAGCAAATAGGGATAAGCCCAATAAAACCAGTGATAATAATGTGATACCAGTCAAAAAAAATCTTTTGGTCATCTATATCCTCAATTTGAGATTTCCCATATTTTGGACAATAACTGGTCAGGGGGAAAAAAACCAGAGTAGTTTAGATAGCTTAACAAATTCCTAGACATTGCTCAACAAAAGTTCACGAGAGATAAATTACCTTTGGGCGCATTGTATATTCTGCTTAATTGACATTAGGTGGCCTATAAGTATACACTATGTCTAAGATCGACAAAATATTAATCCATAAAAGAAGTATGAAACTAGAAACTATTATACAAGCAATCAAAATAGTTACAGTCCACTATACACCAGAAGAATATTTAGAACTGGAGGAAAAATCTAATTGTAAAAATGAATATAGAAATGGAGAAATTATAAATATGGCTGGTGGAACAACAAATCATAACAAACTAGCAGGTAACTTTTATTTTCATCTTAATTTAGAACTAAATGACTTAGACTATGAAGTTTATATTAGTGATATCAAATTGTGGATACCAAAATATCGCCAATTTACTTATCCTGATCTGATGCTAGTTGAGAGTGAACCTATTTATTATGGAAATAATACCACTATAATTACCAATCCCTTATTAATAACTGAGGTTTTATCCAAATCCACAAAAGATTATGATCAGGGAGATAAATTTCTTTATTATCGTTCAATTCCGCAATTCAAAGAATATATTTTAATTGATCAGACTAGGCATTATGTAATGCAATACGTAAAGAATAATGAAAATCAGTGGTTTTTGACTGAATATGAAACAGAAGATGCGATTTTAAATCTAGCATCAATTAAGCTAAAGTTACCATTAAAGCAATTGTATAAGAGGGTTAACTTTTTGACAACACTAGAGTAAGCTGTGTCGCGCAGCTAAATTGTATAATACAAAACCAAGTAATTAAGCATCGCCCGTGAATTATGCCAGCAAAAATACGGAGTAATGAGAATAAAATTGCTTAAAATCGATTTTACTATATTACGGAGAAAATTACTCATACTAATTGCTACAGCGTTAATCACGATGTTCATAGCCATTGGTGTACCAACTTGGACAGTAGATCAGTCAACTACCAAACTACTGGTGTCCGCTGCTGGGAGTTTGCAAGATGTATTAAAAGAACTCAAACCCCTATACCAAAAAGAGCAGAAGAATGTGAACATCAGCTTCAACTTTGGTGCTTCCGGATCATTACAACAACAAATAGAACAGGGGGCATTCGTAGATATTTTTATATCTGCTGCTAAAAAACAAGTGGATGCTTTAGAAAAAAAGGATCTTTTACTTCCTGAGAGTAGAGTCATTATAGCTAAAAATCGGTTAGTCTTGATTACACAAAAGAATAGTTCCGGTGTCAATAGTTTTTACAGTCTTCAAGATAAAAAAGTAAAAAGGATTGCCATTGGTGAACCTAGGAGCGTACCTGCTGGACAATATGCAAAACAAGTTTTAGAGCAGTTAAAAATCTGGTCAAATATAAAATCCAAACTGGTTTATGGCAATAATGTACGTCAGGTTTTAGCTGCTGTAGAAAGTGGCAATGCTGATGCGGGATTAGTATATGCAACTGATGCAAAAATTTCTGGACAGGTAAAAGTGGTGTTTGTAGCTGATGAAAAATTTCATTCTCCTATCATCTATCCCTTAGTAATAATTAGGGGAAGTAAAAATATTGACGCTGCCAAAAAGTTCTCTAAATTTTTAGTGAGTAATCCCTCAAAAACTGTTTTTAAAAAATATGGTTTTATTGTGACCCAGGCAAAGCAAACCAGAACGCCTAAATCCCATTGACGTTCTGGCTAAAACTACAAAATCAATAATCTAAGAATTACTTCCTATTACTTCCATAAGAGGTGTAATAAACCTTGCTACCTTGATCGGGAACAAAATGACAAACTATTGCAGAATGTAATAATGCTTTCCAAATAGGAACCTGAGACTGGTGATAATATTCACCTAAAATTGGTTTAATCGCCTTTGTTGCCTTCAATAAATTATAATGAGGCATATTCAAAAAGATATGATGGGCAACGTGGGTACCAATATCATGGTGAATGTGGTTAAAAACTCCATAGTCCCTATCAATAGTGGAAATTGCACCCTTGAGGAAATTCCAATTGTCACCACGATACCAGGGTAAATCTTGTTCAGTATGATGTAAATAGGTGACTAAATCCAACCAAATTACAAATACAATATAAGGAGCAGCATAGTATTTCAATAACCACAGCCAACCCCATTGATAGGTCAAGAAACCCAATAAAGTCACCATTAAAATCCACAAGGTAGTGCTGGTAATAATGTCTCCTCTTTCAGAAGGTTTAAACAAACCACTTTGAGGATTGAAGTGTGAACCACTTTTTCCAGGGGTACGTTGGAATAAATAAATAGGATAAGCTAGTGGTAAAAACAGATAGTAGCGAATCAACTTTTGCAAAAAAGGTAATTTTTGATAACTAGACTCACTCAATGGATACCAACTCTCGTCATTTTCCAAACTACCGGTGTTTTTATGATGAGTTCGGTGACTAATTCTCCAACCATGATAGGGTACAAGAATAGGGATATGAGAAAGATGACCTACCAAATCATTTAGCCATTTATACTTGGAAAAAGACTGGTGTCCACAATCATGACCAACAACAAATAAGGCCCAAAACATTGTGCCTTGCATTATCCAGAAAACTGGCCAAAAGTACCAGGAGTCTAGATAAGTTGCCAGTGCATATAGCCCGATAATAATCGCAATATCACGAAAAAAATAATACAGTGATTTAACTACACTGGGTTGAAAGCATTCAGGGGGAATGGCAGCTTTTAAATCTTGAAGAGTAAATGGTAACTTGTCTTCACCTTGAGAAGATTCAATGTCAAGATTTTGGTTTGATTGAACAGTTTTTAATTGCACTGGATTTTTTCTTCTTAAATGAAGGTCACAATTGGATAGTTGACAGGCAAAGTGCCTGTCCTAAAACTTATTTGGGGACTATTTGCGAGCGGTTTGGTTTTGGGCGTAATACTCATCAAACGTGATGTAGCCAATATCGGTTTGATAAAGTTGACATTCGTTAGTAATTTTCTTCATTAAATCCCAGGAAAACTTACATTCGTTATGAAGAAATGGTCGCCAATTTTGCTTGATGCTTTTGTAAGCTAACCGTAGATTGTAGGAAGGAATTGCCGTAGAAATGTGATGGGGAACATGAACATTAATATCATGACAGAGTATCTCTACCCAGCGAGGATAATCACAGTGAATTGTCCCAAACAATTGGGCTAGAGCCTCATTCCATTTATCTGCTGTTTTAAAGGGAACATCTGCAGTTGTATGGTGAACAATGGTAAATGTGCTCATCCAAAAGTGATAAACCATCCAGGGGATAAACCAAAACTTAATAAAACCCCATAACCCAGTCGTGAATATCAATGTTGGGAAAACTATGACGGCAAAAGCTATCACCACACCTACAGATAAGTTGACACTAGCTCG
The DNA here is from genome assembly GCA_000175855.1 of Raphidiopsis brookii D9. Taxonomy (GTDB): domain Bacteria; phylum Cyanobacteriota; class Cyanobacteriia; order Cyanobacteriales; family Nostocaceae; genus Raphidiopsis; species Raphidiopsis brookii. Next base: position 37,883 of record ACYB01000047.1, on the reverse strand, counting down.
GTCTTTTTTCTGGAATTTACCGGGATTAAAATGAACCACGGCCCAATGTCCGATAGAACCTACCCACCATAGGCGCTTCCGTATGAATAATTTAAATGCGGACTGTTGGATTTTTCCCCAACTTCCAAAAACTTCCACTCTTATGGGATGCCACGCATTGTCTTCTTCCAGTTTATTGGTGTGCTTGTGGTGATAATTATGTTTAATTCTCCAACTGTGAAAGGGGTAAATTAAAGGCATCATGAACAGGTGCCCAACTAGGTCATTCACCCAATGACGGTTAGCAAAAGAACGATGTCCACAATCATGACCTATGACAAAAAATCCGGTTAAAGCAGTCCCCGTGAAAATCCATGCTACGGGTAAAAGAAACCAGGGAGAAATTGCCAAAAAATAATAGCCTAACCCAACTGTGGTTAAACTGATGATCGCTCTAGTCCATGCTTTGCGGCTATTTTTCTGAAAACATTCCTTTGGGAGACTTTTGATAATGTGTTTTAATTTGATCTCGTCCTCACCCAGGGTGGGATAAACGAGATTTTCCTGGTCTTTAATAAGTGATGTAGTCATGAACACCTGAGAAACAACCAATGTAAATCCGCCGGCAAAATCATTTTACAGCAGATAAGTCAACTTTTGCCACTTTAACTAAATTATATTATAAAGCAAATAAATTAGGTTTCCATCAACGACAATTATCAGAATCGAAATTCTCAACTTGAAAATCCGAAACCTGAAATTTATTAACAAAAAGCCAATAGTTTCATGACCTCAAAACTATTGACATTAGACCTAAGTTATGGTTTATGCTTTTTTGGGCGCTAGTTTAATATTTGTAGCTAGACCCAGAAATTGTAGCAGTTGAATGGTCATCCATGTTAGGTCAACTTCCCACCATTCCAGTCCATGACGAGCTGAATACTGAAAGGCATGGTGATTATTATGCCAGCCTTCACCAAACACTAGAACGGCCACCCACCAGCAGTTAGTCGACCTATCTCCAGATTCAGGATAAGTACGATATCCAAATTTATGGGTAGCACTGTTAACTAACCAGGTGCAGTGGTAAACCCAAACTATGCGAGCAAAAATGCCCCAAACTACAAAAGACCATCCGCCTAACATTAATAGGAACAGACCTAGGAAGAACTGGATAGGAATGAAATATTTTTGCAAGAACTGATAAACCCTGTCCTCCACAATATCTTTTGTAAAGCGGGGAATTTGAGCATGTGCGGGAGAATGGAAAATTAACCAACCAATATGACTCCACCAGAAACCTTTGTTGGAATCATGGGGATCTTCTGGAGTGTCAGAGTGTAAATGGTGAATACGATGTGTTCCTACCCACTCAATAGGCCCGCCTTGACAAGCAAGGGTACCACACAAGGCTAAAAAATACTCTAACCATTTTGGACTTTGAAAACTACGATGGGTAATCAGACGGTGAAAACCTAGGGTAACCCCCAAACCACCAGTGACCCAGTAGAGTAATAATGCCACACCAACTGCTGTCCAGCTAAAGTTACTGGGAATAAAAGCAAATAGGGCACCAATGTGCAGGAAGATAAAAAACAGGGTGTTCACCCAGTTGATTTGAGGTTTAGTTGAAGTAGCAATTGTCATGCAGTAACCTTGATAGGAATTGTCCAGACTAATATGCTCGATTGAAGAATCTGCATATTCTTAAATGTTTTTTTGAATGAGGAAACAATGAACAACTTAGAACACCTGCGAGCAGCAGAACGGGCACTATTAGAAATTTTTTATGGTATTGACGCCCAGGTCAAGCATAATCTTCAAAGAGTCTTGAACGCCTTTCGTGATCATCATCTAGGATCACACCATTTCGCAGGTGTGAGCGGGTATGGACACGATGATTTGGGAAGGGATACATTGGATCAAGTCTTTGCTCAGGTTATGGGATCTGAGTCAGCTTTGGTGAGAGTACAGATTGTGTCAGGTACTCACGCGATTGCCTGTGCGCTTTATGGGGTACTCCGTCCTGGGGATGAGATGTTGGCAGTGGTTGGTTCTCCCTACGATACACTGGAAGAGGTCATTGGTTTGCGAGGGCAAAACCAAGGCTCCCTGATTGATTTTGGCATAAAATATCGCCAACTGGAACTAACAGATCAGGGAAAAATAAATTGGCAGAAACTAAGCACTGCTATCCAGGAAAACACCCGGTTAGTCTTGATTCAAAGATCCTGTGGATATTCCTGGCGTTCTAGTCTTTCTATTGATGAAATAAAAAGGGTAGTTGAGATAGTTAAACAACAAAACCCCCGGACAATCTGTTTTGTAGATAACTGTTACGGCGAATTTATTGATACTAGGGAACCCACCCATGTGGGTGCGGATCTTATGGCTGGGTCACTCATCAAAAATCCCGGTGGCACAATTGTTACAGCAGGAGGTTATATAGCGGGCAAAGCTGACCTGGTGGAAGCAGCAGCTTGTAGACTGACTGCTCCTGGTATTGGTAGTGCGGGAGGAGCAACGTTCGATCAAAATCGGTTGTTATTCCAGGGATTATTTTTAGCACCTCAAATGGTGGGGGAAGCCATGAAGGGAACATATCTTACTGGTTACGTATTTGATAAGCTAGGATATCCTGTTAATCCCCCACCCCTAGCACCCCGGGGAGATGTGATTCAAGCTATTAAACTGGGTTCGGCCAAAAAACTCCTTGCCTTTTGCAAAGCCATTCAACAATCTTCTCCTGTTGGCTCCTATTTAGATCCCGTTCCCGATGCTATGCCAGGTTATGAAAGTCAGGTTGTTATGGCGGGGGGAACTTTCATTGAGGGAAGCACTCTGGAGTTATCCGCTGATGGTCCATTAAGAGAGCCTTATATTGTATATTGCCAAGGTGGTACTCATTGGACTCACCTATCCTTAGCTCTAGAAGCAGCTATGGAAGCAGTAGGAGAATTTTAATCAGTTCCTGGTAAATCATACTGAGCTACAATCCGCTTAGCAAACTCGGGGACGTGGGCTTCTAGCTTGTGAGGATGATGGCGCTTGACATATAAATAATTTCTGGCAAAGTGAGAGTCTATGGAAAACTTTCCGTATTCTAAACCTTTGGGCCCAATTCTATCTATTACGATCCCCATTAATTGGGCTACCCACATCGGCAATGTCACTGCGTCATCGTAGGCTTTTATTCCCTGCTGTACAGCAGGTTGACGGTTACCTTGAGACATCACTGGTTGAATTTCTAGTTGTTCCTTCACCAGATCTAACATTTCTTTGCCTGTATTATTTCTAACAACTATCCATTGCCAAGGATAGGGTGCACCCATATACCCTACCACTAAATCTGCTAGGGAGTTAACATAATCAAAGCAACTCATGCACGAGGGAGCAAATATATCCTTGAGGATGTTGGTTTTTAAACCGAAGAAGGGGACTTTTTCTTCTGACCCATCTTCATGTTTGAAATGCACTCGAAAGTCCTGCATAAATTCGTAACTAACAACCGTTCCAGGAGAATGACTAGTAGTTTCTAAGAATTTTTGCAGTCCCGTTCTAGTAACATTATCTACACATGGTGTACCCAGAACATAGAGTTTTTCCAGTCCCAGTTGTTTTTCCACTGCTCGCAGGGCCTGAATTTGACAACCTACTCCGATAACCAATAACTTTTTCATCCCCGATTGCTCAATTTCCTCTAAAACCGAGAGATTGGGTGAAAGGGTAGGTTTATTGACCTTGGCAGCCAGTATGGCCTCAGGGGTGCGGGCAATGATGGGCATGGGTTGAAAGCGGTCTTCTTGGCTATTCTGCACGCAGACAACCCCTTCCACTAAACCACAATTTAACATTTCTATAGCTATGGTACTGACAATTCCTGTCCATTGGGCACCAACGATAGGTACTTGTTTCCGAGCTGCCATCATTTCTTGATGTACACCAAAGTAAAGTTCATTTTCTTTATCTAGATCTCGACAACGCTGATGAGTATTTACTTCTAACTCCTCTATTCTTTGAGTTATAAAAGCACAAGCTTCTTTAACATAGTGGATATAGTAAGTGTCACACAGTCCACATTCGCTACAAAGTTCCTTAGCTGGACGACGACTACCAGGTTTCAGTGCTTTTGACTTTTTGTGCTTATTAGAGTCTATATTAGTCATAACTTTTACTTATTAATTAGCTAGATATGAAAAAGGGGTTCACCCAGTAGATGTTCCCCTTTTGAGTTTACCAACATGGCAAAATTTAGGCTTTAACTGCTAATTTTGCTTCCTTGGCTGTCAGAATTTCGTAAACAGAGCGCATCTTCAACCCGGTTAAGACTTGGAATAAACCAGTGCCATTATTAGAACCAGGATATTCACGATGCTGCAACAACAAGTGGGTCATTTCACCAATGTATTTAGTGGATGTATTACTCAGATGTTTTTCCACATAGATTACTTCATCTAAATTATCAAACTGGCCATCTACTTCCAAAACAGAAACATAGCGACCATAATAAACATCAGAACCGTAGTGCATTTGCATGCCAGGATAGGAACAGGTTAACTTCCTTCCACAAGGAGTCCAATTGATGGTTGAACCTTCATCAAATAGATAAACGGGTGCAAACCCCTCTTTACCTTCTTTTTGCAGCATTCTTACCCGCAGAACCTTGCGCTCAGTGTCGTTTTTGATTAAGTTCGTAGGCAACACCTGTAAAACTACATCGGCAAATTCTCTTTGAGGCTCAATGAATTTATCAAAGTCGGGCTTGCGAGAGTTAATTTGAGCCAAAACATCTTCATATCGATGCCCACGCTCTGCCATGTCTCTCTGAATCTTCCAGGCAATTTTCACCTCATCGCTGATGTCAAAATAAACACTGAAATCTAAAAGAGATCGGACTCTTTCATCGTATAAAGGATGCAAACCTTCAACCACAATAATGTGATTGGGTTTAATTCGTTCCGGCGGGTCAATCATGCCGGTCTCATGGTTATAAATTGGTTTATCAACAGCATGACCTTCTTTTAGAGCTTTAATTTGCTCATACATGAGATCAAAGTTATTAGCTCTAGGATCTAAGGCAGTAATACCAGTTTCTTTACGTTGTTTGCGGTCCAAGCAATGATAGTCATCCAAACAGATCACCGTCATAAAATCTTCACCGAACAGGTCAATCAACCGGCGCAAAAACGTAGATTTGCCGCATCCTGAGTCCCCTGCTACCCCAATTAAGACCACCCTTTCCGGCTTACTTGTCATAAATCTCCTCTCAATACTAAACAGAATGAATAAACCAAATATTTTTTCTCACAACAGATTTTTGCAGTTAGGAGTTTGTTTACCTGGAAGGTAATATCCTTTTCCTGGCTGACCGTCACAAAAAAAGCATATCAGACTATTGACCCCCCCCGCGATAAACAAAAAAATAGAAAAACCGTATTTTGTAACCAAATTTGCTGTTAAAGTTGCCAGATTAGTGTACTAATTATATTTGAACATATATGTGGTGACTGTTGCCAAAAATTTTAGTCATGGGGATCGCCAGATGCCTGTAGCTATACAATGGCGGAAACTTACCAAAAAAGGACACGCTAGTATATTCTTTAACTTGTTGGTTCACCTTAACAGATAACACTAACCGTTAACGATGTGGTTTTCCTAGACAGTCAGTTTTGTGCAACGAAAATCCGGTAAGCTGAAAGCTGATAATGTGATGGGAATTATTTTTGATAAACGGTTAGTGAATATTGGAGTGGTAGAACGAATGAACAATCAAGGTCCTGTTGAGGGTGCTGCCAATATGGAATCAGGTAGCCGTGTCTTCGTGTACGAAGTGGTGGGTCTGCGTCAGAACCGGGAATCTGACCAAACGAACTACCCAATTCGCAAAAGTGGCAGTGTATTCATCAGAGTACCTTACAACCGCATGAATCAAGAAATGCGAAGAATTACACGTCTGGGTGGCAAAATTGTTAGTATTTACCCGGTATCAGCTTTAGAGCAGGGTACTAATCGAACTCTTCTCACCAATACCGAGAGTGATATCAGCATCCCAGCACCTGCAAGTGTTGAGAAAAAACAGAACACCATACCAGCTACTAGTAGCGAAGCTCAAGGTTTTGCTAAACCACCAGCTAAGGATAAAAAAGGCGGCACCATGACCCAAGCGAAAACTAAACACGCTGATGTTCCAGTGAACACTTATCGTCCTAACGCTCCCTTTATTGGCAAGTGTATTTCCAATGAAACCTTAGTTAGACAAGGCGGAATAGGTAAGGTTCAACATGTTAAATTTGACCTTTCTGGTAGCCAACTCAAGTATATAGAAGGTCAAAGTATCGGTATTATCCCCCCCGGTATTGACAAAAACGGCAAGCCAGAAAAACTCAGACTCTATTCAATCGCTTCTACACGTCACGGTGATGATGTGGATGACACAACAATATCACTCTGTGTGCGTCAACTGGAATATAAACACCCAGAAAGTGGCGAAATAGTCTATGGCGTTTGTTCTACCTATCTAACTGACCTTAAACCAGGTGATAATGTAAAAATTACCGGTCCGGTAGGTAAGGAAATGTTGCTACCCGATAACACTGATGCTAATGTAATTATGTTGGCAACCGGTACGGGTATTGCTCCTATGCGAGCCTATTTATGGCGGATGTTCAAGGACGTGGAAAGATCTGTTAACTCAGAATACCAGTTTAACGGATTTGCTTGGCTATTATTCGGTGTACCCACTACTCCTAATATTTTGTATAAGGAGGAACTAGAAGAAATCCAAGCTCAATATCCCAATAACTTCCGTCTTACCTATGCTATCAGTCGGGAACAAAAAAATCCCGAAGGTGGTAGAATGTATATCCAAGATCGTGTGGCGGAAAATGCCAATGAACTGTGGCAACTGATCAAGAATCCCAAGACCCATACGTATATTTGCGGATTGCGTGGTATGGAAGATGGCATTGACGCTGCTTTATCTAAGGCCGCTGCTCAAGAGGGTGTCACTTGGAGTGATTATCAAAAGGCAATACAAAAAAGAAGGACGTTGGCATGTAGAAACCTATTAATCTACTCTTGACCTTGTTTCCCAATTTTTGTGTGCAAGTTTGTAGGTGGAGTTCCATCCCACCTACAATTGTTTTATGGTGTTTTGTATGTAGTAGGATGCCAAATCCGTGGGCGTAAAATTAGGAATCTTAGGATTGGGTACGGTGGGAACGGGAACTGTACAACTGTTACAGGACTTGCAAGGTCGTCACCCACTGTTACAGGAAGTGGAAATATGTCGCATAGGTGTGCGATCGCCAGACAAATCACGCCCAGTGACCTTACCCCCAGAAATCCTCAGTGGGGATTTATCAGCTATTGTCAATGACCCTCAGATAGATATCATTGTTGAGCTGATGGGTGGATTGGAACCTGCGCGATCGCTCATTCTGGAGGCTATTAGAAATGGTAAACACGTAGTAACAGCGAACAAGGCTGTAATTTCACGATTTGGAGAAGAAATATTTACTGCTGCCAATGCTGCTGGTGTATATGTTATGTTTGAAGCTGCCGTAGCTGGTGGCATTCCTGTCATTAAAACCTTAAAGCAGTCTTTAAGTGTCAATAAGGTTTATAGTATTATTGGTATTGTGAATGGCACTACCAATTACATTCTCACGAGGATGCAGACGGAAGGGAGTGAACTAGAAGAAGTACTAGCTGATGCACAAAGACTGGGATATGCGGAAGCGGATCCCACTGCTGATATTGATGGTTTAGACGCTGGGGATAAGATTGCTATTCTAGCCTCATTGGGGTTTGGGGAGAGGATTAACTTACAAGATGTTTATTGTGAAGGGATTCGTCAAGTCACGAAAACAGACATTACCTACGCTGGCAAATTAGGATTTGTGATTAAACTGCTAGCCATTGCCAAAAATCAAACAGGTGACAAATCCTCGCTGTCAGTGAGAGTTCACCCCACCCTAGTTTCTCAAACCCACCCTCTAGCTAGTATCAATGGTGTTTACAATGCCATTCTAGTAGAGGGGGAACCTATAGGTCAAGTGATGTTTTTCGGACCGGGAGCTGGTGCTGGTCCTACGGGGAGTGCAGTTTGTTCAGATATCTTAAATCTAGTAGCAACAATCAAGACTAATACTGCGCAAGCTAATCCACTCTTATCCTGTAGACATAAGGAATACTGTCACATAGCCCCCATATCCCAACTAGTTACCCGGTTCTATGCTCGATTTCTGACTAAAGACCACCCAGGGGTGATTGGTAAATTGGGGACTTGCTTTGGTAAATATGAAGTAAGTTTAGAATCTGTGGTGCAAACTGGTTTTCAGGGGGGAATGGCAGAAATTGTTGTTGTTACCCACCATGTCAAAGAAGGTGATTTCAGACAATCCCTAGACGAAATCCACACCATGGAAGCCATAGATAGCATTCCTAGCATTTTACGGGTGCTTTAACCTAGGTTTTAAAAATCTATATTAAACCGACTAAACTTAGGGACTAAATATCCATTATGTAGAAGTGGTGCTTACTGATAAGCTCATATACCACTCCTACATACCCAACTAATGCTATATGGGCTTTTGCGTTTTCTAATGGTTAGTCTTGCCCAAAAACTTGTGATTTTAAAGTGTCAATTTCACTTGTGAGTTCCTCTCTGGTAGAAGCTTTGAGTAAATAGCGATACACAAACCAACCAGAGTAGCCAATGCCAATTAGCTCAAAAGTGGGCGCTACTAAAGGAATATCATTTAAAGAATCTAGCACAGCCAGTATCACCTTAACAGTTACTCCAGCAGTAACAATTAATCCCAGGGTAAGAAGTGGTTGTTTATACTTATCAAATAACCCAACTAAATATTCTGGCAGCGTCCCTAAAAAGTTAGAAACCTCTTGACCGTATTTAAGCCATTGTTCCTGGGATTTAGGCGGGGATTGGAGTTTAGTTATGCTCCCTGTTTGGGTACTAAGATCTGGAATGGGAGTTTCCTTGGTTTTAGTTTCTGTGTATTGTGATTCTTGCATTTCGACTTCCATAACTTACAAATTTGGGTTTGCTAATTCGTATAATTATGACAACAATATCGTTGATTAGGCAATGAATTAAGATCTACTCATAATTATTTCCAAGGTAACGGTTAAACATAGTTATGTTTTTTGCATCTGGACTAGTATTAAAACAATAAGCCTTGTACAGTAACTTTCCTAAAATTACTTAACTGGACTTAAATACAAGATTTTGAATAAAATTAGACTTGTCTAACTAGTAAAACTTAATTCTTAGTAAACTAACAAATATGCCTATGAACACGAATAATGACTTTACTAGTCAGCTCAACTTTAGCCAGCGTATAGCAGTTGAGCATTATTGCGGTCCCTTACTAGTTGTTGCTGGTGCAGGTTCGGGTAAAACCCGCGCCCTAACCTATCGGATTGCTAATCTAATTTTACAAAACCGTGTGCATCCCGAGAACATTTTAGCAGTAACTTTCACCAATAAAGCTGCAAGGGAAATGAAAGACCGGATCCAAAGATTATTCGCGGATCAATTTGCCATAAATCAATATGGTCAGAAATTAGATTTATTGCCCGCACAACAACAAACTGAGGTCATATCCAGTGTTTACCGTACCTACATTAAAAACATCTGGTGTGGAACCTTCCATAGTTTGTTTTCCCGGATTTTGAGGTTTGATGTTGAAAAATATCAAGACGAAAAAGGCCGACACTGGCAGAAGAACTTTTCTATCTTCGATGAATCTGATGTACAAACTTTAATTAAAGAAATTGTCACCAAACAACTTAACCTAGACAGTAAAAAGTTCGACCCTAAATCCGTTAGGTATGCCATTAGTAATGCTAAAAACCAAGGTTTATCACCACGAGAATTTGAAGAGCAACAACCTAATTATCGTGGTCGAGTAATTGGCGAAGTTTATAACCTTTATCAAGATCAACTAGCGGTCAATAACAGTTTGGATTTTGATGACCTAATTCTAGTTCCCACTAGACTATTTGGTCAAAATGAGCAGGTTTTGGCCTATTGGCATAACAAGTTCCGTCATATTCTAGTAGATGAATATCAGGATACCAATCGGACTCAATATGAACTACTGCGTTTATTAGTTACGAATGGTGAATGTCGCAAAAACCAATGGAATTGGGACAATCGTTCGGTGTTTGTAGTTGGTGATGCGGACCAGTCAATTTATAGTTTTAGGATGGCTGATTTTACCATTCTATTGGAGTTTCAGCAGGATTTTGGAGATGGTTTAGATGATGATGACACCAGGACTATGGTGAAACTAGAGGAAAACTATCGCTCCTGTGAAAATATTCTGCAAGCTGCCAATGAACTGATTGAAAATAATACCGAACGCATTGATAAAATTCTCAAACCTACGCGAGATGTGGGCGAGTCTATTTATTTTCATAAAGCCGATGATGAAGTCGCTGAAGCAGATTTTTGTTATCAATCAAATTCGGAATTTAACAACTAATAACCCTGATATTACTTGGGGAAGTTTTGCCATTCTCTATCGCACTAATGCCCAGTCTCGACCCTTTGAGGAACTGCTGGTAAAATATCAAATCCACTACACTGTGGTGGGAGGCATGAAGTTTTATGACCGGAAGGAAATCAAAGATGTTATTTCCTATTTAAGAGCAATTAATAATCCTGCAGATACGGTAAGTTTATTAAGGGTCATTAACACTCCTCGACGAGGCATCGGCAAATCTACCGTGGACGCTTTAATTAACGCTTCCCAACAATTGGGTACTACCCTATGGGAGATATTGAGTGATGAAACTTCTGTAAACACCTTGACCGGACGTGCAGCGAAATCTGTAACTGGTTTTACTAGCATAATGAAAAAATGGCAGGAAAAAACCACTCAAGTTCCCGCATCAGAAGTCTTGGAAGGAATTCTGGAAGATTCTGGGTACCTCCGGGATTTAATGGACCAGGGAACAGATGAAGCTGATAATAGAATCAGCAATGTTAAGGAACTATATAATGCTGTATCCCAGTTCCAAGACGAAAATAGGGGAAATGATATTTCTTTACAAGCATTTTTGCAAAGTGCGGCACTAAGTTCAGACTTAGACAATTTAAGCGAATCCAGGGATGCGGTTTCTCTGATGACCTTGCACGCTTCTAAAGGGTTGGAGTTCCCCATAGTGTTTTTAGTTGGTTTAGAGCAGGGACTATTTCCCGGTTATCGTTCTCTACAAGATCCTAAAGCTTTAGAAGAAGAAAGAAGATTATGTTATGTGGGAATCACTCGTACCCAAGAGCGATTGTACCTATCCCATGCCAGAGAAAGAAGGTTGTATGGCTCTAGAGAACCAGCATTACCATCACAATTTCTGGGAGAACTACCCCAGGACCTATTAACCACTAAGTCAAAAATCCATGCTGCTAGGTCTACTAAATCCACAACAATCATGCCAGAAACTCCTGGAGAAACTAACAACTGGCGTGTTGGCGAACAGGTACTGCACAAAGCTTTTGGCAAAGGCGTAATTACTCATGTTTTTGCCAGTGATGACAAAATATCCCTGGCAATTAAATTTACTAGTTTGGGTCAAAAAATTATCGACCCCAAGGTAGCACAACTGCAAAAAATAAACTAAATCACCTTAAACCAGCAAATTAGGGAATGGGCATGCAATCGGTTTAACAGGAAGTTACTCTGTCATACTTGTCCCATTCCAATTCTTAGTAAATGTCACAACACTTGCGATCGCATCCAAGCCAAAGGCAAGGTACTGATCTTTTGCAGCTGAGAAACGTAAGCACGTTGGCTAAACACCTGATAGTCATTACGCTCTATTACATCCAGAATTTTTCCGTAGAGCATAGAAGCAGCCCAAACTGGCCAGCGAGCATCCTGGGCCAGATAGCTAATGCCACGGTCAGCCTTAGTATAAAATTCTCGAGCGCGTTTAATCTGGAATCGCATGAGAGAACGCCAACGGTCATCCAAAACCCCTTGCAACAGCTCTTCTGGAGAATAGCTGAATTTTTTCAAGTCTTCCAAGGGTATGTAGATCCTACCACGGCGAGCGTCTTCACCCACATCCCTGAGAATATTGGTTAACTGGTTAGCTATACCCAAAGCGATCGCTTCCTCAACGGGAAAATAGGGTTGTATATCTCGATACCAAGGGGCAGAATAGACACTAGTATCTACACCCATAATAGTAGTTGACATCAAACCAACAGTACCGGCCACACGATAGCAGTAGAGATATAAATCGTCAAAAGTTTCATAACGACTGCGATAGAGATCCATGCGCTGTCCAGCAATCATATCCCTAAAGGGTTGAATGTCCAGGGGAAAGTGCTGGAGAGTATCAACCAGGGCCACATCATAATCATCCAATGGGCAACCAGCAAAAATAGAATCTAACTGGTTTTCCCACTGTGCGAGAGTTTCTGGAGTAGTTTTAGTAGCCGTAGGGCCATCAACTAGTTCATCTGTACGGCGACACCAAGCGTATATTGACCAAACAGATTGACGCTTTGTCGGACTCATCAACAGGGTACCCAAGTAGAAGGTTTTAGCATACTTGGCTGTAAGTTCCTGACAAAGTTTATAGGACTCATGGACAGAGACCAGGGTTTTCATGCGCGGAGGGGAATCAGGCAGTTGCAGCATTCTTTGCAGGCGGTCGATTTAGCGTTGGGATATGGGAGGAAGTTGCTAGTGTTGATGGCACTGTAATCTGGGAGATGGCCTGAGCTGTCAGTTTACCGGAAAGTACGGCTCCCTCCATGCTGCCTAAATAACGTTGCATGGTGTAACTCCCACTTAGAAAGAAATTGGTGATGGGAGTTTTTTGGGGTGGACGATACTTTTGACGGCCGGGGGTTGCTTTGTAAACTGAACGGGGGGTTTTCACCACGTGAGATTTCAGCAGTTTGGCTGGTTCCTCTCCCCCAAAGTGGTGGGGAAAGAGCTTTTGTAATTCAGTCATTGTCGCTGATACTATTTCCTCGTCGGACTTATCAATCCAATCTTTGGCTGGAGCTAGAACTAGTTCCAACATTGATCGATCAGGATTAGAATATTCACGACAAGTGTTGCTCATATCAGCATAAACACTAAGCAATGGTGACCGAGAAAAAAGTAGGTGATCAATATCCGTCAATTTCTGATCAAACCATAAATGGAGATTAATTACCGGAACACCTTCCAAACCTTCGAGCTTTTGGAAAAATTCCATTTGTCGCCAAGGTTCTGGCAACATGACCTTTAGAGGATCAACGGACATAGCGGAAACGTAAAAATCAGCTGTAATGACTTCATCAGGTTTTCCATTTAACCCGCGTAACAAAAAGCCCCCAACAGTTGCATCAGGATTGAGCAAAATCTCTTTTAAGGGAGCATTAAGTCTAACCTCACCTCCCTTTTGAGTAATATAATCCACAATAGGTTGACAAAGCCTTTCCGTAGGAGATCCGTCCAAAAAGGCGATTTTGGAGCCATATCGTTCTTGTAAAAACCGATTGAGGGCAGTCAGTAAAATTGTGGAAGAAACCTCATCTGGATTGATAAAGGTTAAAGCCTTAGATGCAGCAATAAATACATCACTAGCCACCCTTTCACCTATACCTTGTCCTTTTAACCACTCAGCAAAGCTGTATTTATCCATTTCCTCCACATATTCTTGACCTCGGACTATAGCGGGCAACAAACCAACAGCAAAACGAAGTTTTTGTTCCCATGTCAGCATGTCATTGTTACGTAGAATCGAGACAATGATATTAAAAGGTGAAGGAATATCAGGAACATCAAATCGTGATAGAGTTCCAGGCTTATCGGGTTGATTAAAAATCAGCGTGTGTTGTTTCCACTGAAGTCTGTCCTCAATGCCCAATTCCTTGAGCAGTTGTAGCATGTTGGGATATGCCCCGAAAAAGGCGTGTAAACCGGTTTCATACCAGTCACCATCGGAGTCTTTCCACGCTGCTACTAGACCACCCAATACATCCCTACGCTCCAAGACAATGGGGGTGTAACCTGCATCTACTAGATATTTTGCGCAGGAAAGTCCTGCTAGACCAGCACCGGCGATGACTACTCGCATTTAACCCTACTGTTTTCAATATTTCTTAATTGTTTTGACGTTTTCATTATACTTTGCATTCTGTTACATTTAACCTGGCTTGGGGAAAAAGTCCCGTTGCATCCCCATGCTTTTAGCAATCCATGTCTCAATATCTACAGCAATTTGGTAATCATTTAATTCTCGGAGTCTCTGGTACAACTCTCACGGATGATGACAAACGGGTACTAAGCGATTTAAAACCCGTTGGTGTGATTTTTTTCGCCAAAAACTTTCTCGATGGTACACCCTATCCCATTTGGTTAGAGGAGTTTAATAAACTACTTCGTAGTATTCGTGAATATATTGAGCGAGAATTACTGTTTACTGGACTAGACCATGAGGGTGGAAAGGTTATTAGAACACCATTACCCATCACACGGTTCCCTGTTGCTCATTTACTTAGATCTCGAGCATATCAAGTAGGAAAAGCAACTGGATTGGAATTAAGATCTTTAGGGATCAACCTTTCTTTTGCTCCCGTGGCGGATATTTTTTCTAATCCTCAAAACCCTGTTATTGGTTTACGTGCTTTTGGTGAAACAGCTAAACTAGCTGGTCAAAACGCTAGAGAGTACTACCGTGGACTGAAGGAATCGGGTATTCTTGGTTGTGCTAAACACTTTCCCGGTCATGGAGATACTAGTCAAGACTCTCATCTGGAGTTACCAGTCTTGAATTTGAGTTTAGAAGATTTAAAGAATCGAGAGTTAATACCTTTTGAAATTCTTATTCAGGAACAAATACCACTGATGATGACAGCACACATACTGTTTCCACGAATTGACTCGGATCTTCCAGCTACAATATCAACTACTATTCTTCATCAGATTTTAAGACAGGAACTAAATTTTTCTGGGGTAGTGGTTTCCGATGACCTAGACATGAAAGCAGTTGCAGATATGTTTGTTTATCCTGAAACAGTAGCACGTGCTTTTAATGCTGGGTGTGATTTATTTTTAGTTTCTCGCAATATAAGCTCTTCATCCATTGAAAAAACCTATAAAATAGCTGAAAACTTCATTGCTTGTTTGCACAATGGTTCTCTAAGTCCATCGGTGATAGAAAACTCCCATAACAGAATTGCCCAACTGTTAACTAAAACTCCCCAATATGAGGTTTTTCCCCTAGAAAAACAGATATTAGTTGATCATGCAGAACTTGCTATCAACTGTTGTTTTGATATTATTTGAATAAGTATCTAAATAAATAGACCCTGGAAACGCTTCTGCAATTTCAGGGTCTGTGAGTTAAGCAATTGGATTAAGAGCAGTATGAATGTTAACTATCAAGTTAGGAATGAAAAACCTAGGACTCAACAAGGCGAAGATTCTAATTTACTAGCTTCTCCAACCTTCGTACTGTGCTAACAAGGCTTCTTTATTGGTTATTTCACCAATTCCTGGAGGTGCTAAATAAGCTACCCCCAACGCTTGCAAATATCTATTACGATTGAACAATACCGCGCCTTCTTCAACGGTTTTATCAATCATTTCATCGCCTCCATTTATATTAGCAGCAGCTTCAGTTTCGATAGGAGTCAATAGTTCATCCACCATAGCTTTGAAGTTTAACATCCGATTTTCTCCAAAATTTGCTTGACTTAAATAATGCTGATTGGAACACTATCTAAAAATAGCGACTCAACTCACCATTTACCAACATAGTAGATTTCATATTTAGGAATTACATCCGGACTATTAGATCCAGTTGAGGTAATATATGGCAATCATATCTATTCAGTGGGTGACCTGAGATTCGAACTCAGAACCAGCGGATTAAGAGTCCGATGCTCTACCGTTGAGCTAGTCACCCCAACTGAAAGATCATAATAACAGAGTTTTGACTTTAGATCCAGTGGTTCAATCAAAAAACTGGATTAATCTCTGAGTTTTAGAGAGAATAGAAAGCACTAATACCCCTGTAGTTTGTTTGTTTAGCACTTAATCGAGTAAATTCACTAACAGATGGATTTCCATAGGGATCAATTACACCTGATACCTGCTTCCACAAGTCCATAGGAGCTAAAGAAATTTCATATATACCATTATTAGACTGACGGACGTAATACCATTTTTTTTCTTCACACTCCGGACACCAAAATGCCTCTAACCACTCTCCTTGAATAGTTACTGCTGTGTATTGAGATATGACTAAAGAAGCAGTACGACGACCAAAACCTCTTTTTTGTAACTGACCTGGTTGATCCGCAAAAAGTCTATATTTTTGACTGACGCTGTCAAGGTAACAATCATGAACAGGACAGTATATAGCCCTTCTTCTGGAACGGTTCCGATTCCTATCACACCTTCTTTGCACTTGGTCCTCGCTCAATCAATTTGATACAAAAAGATTACAGTCAGATAAACTTATGGTAGTTTTTACATAAAAACTACCGAGTTTTCTGTTTGTATTTGCCAACCGTGGGTGTTCATAAAATAATTAGGATAACACACCAGTGATATCAAAACCTTCCACATTTTGTATAGCAATCAACTTCATAAGTTTAATCGGGTGTGTAATAAGAACTGTTTGAGGACAACACAAATCATGCAATATTTATTTTCACCTTAAAAAAATAAACCTAGTGGACTGATCGTAGTATATAATACAAGGCTGTCCGATTAAAGCAAGAGTTTACACAGTCAAAAGCAAACGACGGAGATAGTCCAAAGCATTAGCAGCAGCTAGGTAACGGACTAGAGTACGAGACCTCATGGTTCCGAATCTACACTCGTAGCTATATACCTGATGATTAGGACCTGAAAGGCCAATATACACCAAACCTATAGGTTTGGTCTCACTACCCCCAGTTGGTCCAGCAATACCTGTAATACTTAACCCCCAGGTAGTTCCTAAACTATTTTCACACCAATAGCCATTTTTTGGGCAACCACAGGACTCACAGCACCAAATTGGTCTAAATCGCCAGGATCAACTCCCAATAATCTCACTTTTACCGAATTATCATAGGCAATCACTCCCCCCCAAAAGTAATCCGAACTACCGGGAATTTCCGTCAGCATTTGTCCGACCCCTCCACCAGTACAGGACTCAGCTACTGATAAACTTGTTCCCGAAAGACGGAGTAAGTTACCAACAACAGATGCTAATGTTTCCCCATCAACGCCATAATAGTCCAATCCACCAATTTCTCTAAGCTTCTTTTCTACGGGAGCAATTAGCTCTTGTGCGGACACAGTATCCGGTGCTTTGGCACAAATTCTCAGTCTCACTTCTCCCTTACCCGCATAAGGGGCAACCGTGGGGTTAGATAAACTCAGGTAATCAGAAACTTTCTCCGCAAGTACTGATTCACCCACACCCCAGAATTTTAAACTGCGACTATAGATAATTTCCTTTCCCCAACCTTGACTTTTGAGGAAAGGTACTGCTGTATCTTGCCACATTTGGTGCATTTCGCTGGGAACACCTGGAAAGGTTAAAATCGTCAAGTTTGATCTAGGCTGCCAAATTATACCTGGTGCAGTTCCCGTGAGGTTGGGTAAAACCTTGGCCCCTTGGGGAATTAAGGCCTGTTTACGGTTACTGGGAGACATTACTCTTCCTCTTTGGCTGAATTTCTCCCTAATATCCTCAATTATTTCCGGGTCTTCAATCAGGGGAACACCAAAGTAATCAGCTATGGTCTCACAGGTTAAATCATCTGGTGTGGGACCTAGTCCACCAGTAAAAATTAGAATTTCTACCCTGGAAGCAGCAATTTCAATTACTCTTTTAAGTCTTTCCGGGTTATCTCCCACTACTGTTTGATAGTAGTGGGGAACACCTAGCTGTGCCAATTCCTGGGCAATAAATTGGGCATTACTGTTGAGGATATCTCCTAACAGTAATTCTGTACCAACACAAATAATTTCCGCGCTCATGTTTGGGGATATGGGAATATTGGGAATATAAGAATATTAATCGACCGTTTACACAAGTCCTAAAAAAGTGTGTTTTCAGTTGGTCTAGTACTGAGGGCATAACCACTTATGCCCTCAATATTACTACACTAGCGCAGCACTGGGCACTTCTAGGTGCGGATACAAGGGAAAGCGATCACATAGTGCGGCTACCCGCTGTTTGCAATCCCTCTCAACTCTCTGGGACTCTGGATCAAGCAGGCGATCGCTAATTATGTTTGCAATTTCAGTAAAGTCTACTACATTTAGACCTCTCGTGGTCATAGCTGGGGAACCCAATCTCAAACCACTGGTAACAAATGGTGACTCTGAGTCGAAGGGAACTGTATTTTTATTAGCTGTGATATTAACACCACTCAATAACTGGTCTGCCTTTTTACCTGTCATGCCAATAGATCGTAAATCTACTAGTACAAGATGATTATCTGTACCGTTAGACACCAATTTTAGTCCCCTACTTTGCAGTTGATTAGCCAGGGCACGAGCATTAGCAATTACTTGACCGGAATAGGTTTTGAACTCGGATTTTAATGCTTCTCCAAAGGCCACCGCCTTACCAGCAATCACATGTTCTAGGGGGCCACCTTGAGTGCCAGGGAAAACCGACTTATCCAGCTTTTTACCTAGTTCCCCATCCCGGGTTAAAATCAAACCTCCCCTGGGACCCCGTAGAGTTTTATGGGTAGTTGTTGTGACTACATCACAGTAGGGAAGGGGATTGGGATGATGACCTGTGGCAACCAAACCTGCTATGTGGGCTATATCTGCCAGTAAATATGCTCCTACCTCATCCGCTATGCTACGGAATTTTTCAAAGTCAATAATTCTAGGATAGGCGGAATAACCACAAATGAGCAGTTTAGGACGTTCTTTAATTACTAAGTCACGAATTTGGTCATAATCTAACTTTCCTGTTTCCTTACTGACTCCATAGTGACATACTTTAAACCATTTACCAGAAACATTAACTGGTGATCCGTGGGTTAGGTGTCCACCATGGGACAAATCCATGCCCATAATGGTGTCTCCTGGTTGCAACAAGGTGAGGAATACAGCAAAGTTTGCTTGAGCACCGGAGTGGGGTTGTACGTTAGCATGGGCAGCACCAAATAATTCTTTAGCTCTGTCAATAGCTACTTGTTCAATTGCATCGACAAATTCGCAACCGCCATAATATCTTTTACTAGGTAAACCTTCTGCGTATTTATTAGTTAGCACAGAACCCTGCGCAGCCAAAACAGCAGCGGAGGTAAAATTTTCACTAGCAATCAATTCTAAGTGATCTCTTTGCCGTTGTAGTTCTTGGTTGATTAAATTACTAATAGTAGGGTCAACAGATTTGAGAATTTCTGAGTTGGTCTTATTCACAATAATTATCCTTAATTATCCCAATCGTACTACCAAAACCTCACCAGCCATAAATTAGGGTGCGATAACGCTGAGATTCTTTCATACATTGCGATTATAGTATACAATAGGAACGGGTGCGAAAAAATTTCCT
This sequence comes from Raphidiopsis brookii D9, assembly GCA_000175855.1. Lineage (GTDB taxonomy): Bacteria > Cyanobacteriota > Cyanobacteriia > Cyanobacteriales > Nostocaceae > Raphidiopsis > Raphidiopsis brookii. Next base: position 18,350 of record ACYB01000047.1, on the reverse strand, counting down.
CTGGTCCCTGATACTAAAGCGATGGAGGTGTGGGTAATGTTAGTTATTATAACAGACAATCAAATCTTTTTATAACAGACAATCAAATCTTTCCCCCGGGGCAAGTTTGTCAATCTTGCCTACTTGCCGATAATGGCGGTCAACCCCGTTGGCATGAAGGTAGGTTAAGTTGTGGGCAAGCTGTAAAAAAGTTTACAGAACACCAAGCGGAACAGTATGAGTGTGTAATGGGCTTTAGACTGGCTAATATTCGTTAAGAAAATTTGAACAATCGGGAGATATAGATTCTTATTCCTAATATCCCAATATCCCAATCTTAAAAGATCGCTAAAAGAAATTATGCCATAACCATAAGTTGGCATAAAATTATCAAAGTCAACATAATTATCAAAATTGCAACACGGGAGAAATCACAATGTCTTGGCGCGGATCCATTACTATTCCTGACAGAATCTTTGCCTGTTTACCCTATTTACTACCCTTAGTTGATAGTCTGGGTTTCAGCAGGTTTTTACTGCAACACTTTCCCATCCTAGGAGTACTTTTGTTACCAATACTACCAATTGCTACGGTTTATCAGGCATCCGGGTATGGTCAAATCCTAGTGTTTTTCGCCCTGTTCCTTTTTGTGGTCAGAAATGAAAAAGTTAGCCATTTTATTCGCTTTAATGCCATGCAGGCAATCCTTTTAGATATAGTTATATTTTTGTCTTCCATACTACTGAGAATATTTGGGACTATTCCCAGCAGCGACTTTGCAGGGGAAATCCTGGAAAATACCATATTTTTAGGGATATTTGCCTGTGTTGTCTATTCCGTATTTCAGTCCTTAAATGGTCGCTATCCAGAAATACCAGCTATTTCAGAAGCGGTTCACATTCAAGTACGTTAGTACTCAGTTATTAACTATACCTGGCAACAACTATATTTTCTAACCTGCCAATTCCTTCAATCTCCACGGACACGCGATCGCCCAAATTTAATGGACCTATACCGGATGGAGTTCCAGTCAGGATTACATCACCCGGTATAAGGGTCATAACTTGACTAATATAAGAAACTAACATATCGGGAGGGAAGACCATTTGATCAATAGAAGCAGATTGAACGGGGTCAGACTGATCATTGAGGAAGGTTTGTAATCTAGCACCAGGATTTAATTCCCGGACAATCCAAGGACCCAGAGGGCAAAAGGTGTCAAAACCCTTAGCTCTAGTCCATTGGGAGTCCTTACCTTGTAAATCCCGAGCAGTGACATCATTAGCAATGGTATAACCCCAAATCTTGCTTTGAGCATCCTGTGGTGAACAATCACAAGTGCGATCGCCAATAACTAGTGCCAACTCACCCTCATAGTCTACCCGTTGTGACTGACGGGGATATTGAATATCCATCTCCGAAGCAATGACCGTGGTGGGTGGTTTCAAAAAAATCAGGGGTTCACAGGGAACAGATCCACCCATTTCAGCTGCGTGGTCAACATAATTCTTACCTACAGCAACAACCTTAGAAGGCAAACAGGGGGCCAGCAATTGATATTTACCTGGTTCCAAAATCAACCCCGTCGGTTCTCCCTCCAACCAAGGGGGGCCATCTAAAACTATCACACTCAGGGATATTTCTAGTGACCCGTAGTAAATCCTTCCTTCCTGACTTTTAACTCGCACGTACCGTTGTGCCATAATTTATGCCATAATTTGAGTTAGACAATGGAACTGAAAACTGCTACCATTGTAATTCCTTGTTGCTTCCGATGTGGGATGTCCGGTAACCTATCAGGTTACTCAGCACGCATGTCTACATCAGCAGCCTTTGTTGCCCATAAGGAAAATAACAACACATGACTACAGTTTACGAAACGACCTACATTCTCCGTTCTGATTTGGGAGACGACCAGGTAGACCAGGCCATCGTTAAATACCAAAACCTGTTGAACGAACAGGGCGCAGAGAATTTAGAAGTTCAAAACCGTGGCAAGCGTCGTCTTGCTTACGAAATAAATCGCCATCGTGATGGTGTCTATGTCCAGTTTAACTATACAGCTCCTGCAAGTGCTATTGCTGTTTTTGAGCGTAGCATGCGTCTAAATGAAGATGTTATTCGTTACCTAACTGTTAAACAGGGAGTGAAAGCTATAGCGCCTAGCAGCGAAGCAGTGACGACCTAACCAATGTCGAATAGAACATTATCCTAATCGATTAGACGGGCATTTACAAACGAATCTAATCACAGACTAAATTACCCGCCTTAAAAAGGCGGGAAAACGCCAGAAAACGCCAAGTATAACTAAGTGGTAATTAATTTTAACAACCTAAGAGATATAAACCACCGTGACTGAATCCGAGAATCCCAACATTCAACAGCTGGCTACGGAAGTGTTACAGTTGCGTCAAGACCTGCAACTGAGAGATCAATTAGTACAGCAGTTATCCCAAGAATTATTTCGACTGGTCAAAGGTAATAGCAATTTTGCACCTCAACAGAAAGAATTAAAGGGTAATACCGGACAAATAACTGCATTGCAAAATCAACTGCAAGCCATGGAGGAGCAGGTAACATTTTATCAGGAACAAATTTCTACCCGTGATGCTGAGATTCATCAGCTAAGACAGTCAGTTCAAGAATTAACTGATCGCAGCCGCATGTTAGAGCAGGTGGTACAGGAACTACCACAAATTTATAGTCAAAAATTTGAAGAAAGAATGAATCCAGTACAGGAAAAAATGGCTATGCTAGAAACAGAAAATCGCCAACTGCAAGCAGAGTTGCAAAGTGTTAGTTACAGACTAGCCTTAAAAACTCGCCACTCAACCCATAGTGGTATAGACCTACCCAATTTTACTGATACTAGTTTACATAATTCTCCTGCGCAACCTTAAATTCGTTTTTGAAAATAGCTACTCTATAAGAAAGACGGACAAAAGTGGTTGTTGGTTAGTCCTCCTGGCTCCCATCCGCCTATTTATAGGTAGCTGCAGGTGTAGTTTTGATCTAAAGTGTTTAATTAAAATCTGGATGATTATGACACATTCTAGAGTGTACTAGAGACAAGAGTAGGAATTGAGTCGGGTATATGGTAATTGTTAACTATCTCAAACACGGAGTCTAGGTGAGTTAGTTCTAATACTAGCCTAACGGGGGCTTGTACATTGCAAATCACCAAACGGCAACCAGTCTCACGCACAATTTTCAGTGCTTGAACCAGGGGAACTAAACCCGAGCTATCCATAAAATCAACCTTAGCTAAATCTATAACCCATAGCTGATCAGGGCTAGGGAGAATTTTAGCCATCCTCTGGCTCAGGTCAGTACCAACTTGTAAGTTGATGCTTCCCTGGGGTTGGAACAAAATCACTTGGCGTTCTTGTGTAAGAGTCATGATTTTAACTGGATAATTGAACGGGAGGGTTGAAATGTCCGAAAGTATTTACAATGTTTACACTGTTTTTCAATGGTTCTCAGATCGATTGGGAATAATTCTATTATAATATTTGCTGATCATGGGAAAAACATAAAAAGTATAAATTTGGATTTCAAATTGACTGATACATAGTATAAGCATAAAATTTGCCAAATTTCAGTAGCCAACTTAACGATTCGAAGATTCAAGGATGGAAACCAATGGTAATTTGACAAATAAGTAAGAAAATATTCTAAGATGTAGAATTGTATAAAGTCGGTGGTGTTGGATGTCTTTGGAATTATTTTCACTGGAAAAAATCCAAGAATTTGCCCAAACCTACGGTTACTGGGCAGTTTTCGTGGGAATTTTGCTAGAAAATTTGGGCATTCCTCTACCCGGTGAAACCCTAACCTTGGTGGGAGGTTTCTTAGCCGGTAGTGATGAGCTTAATTACTGGCTAGTTTTGGTTGATGCTGTTACAGGTGCTGTAATTGGTGGCATCTGTGGTTATTGGATTGGTAAACTTGGTGGTTGGTCATTACTAGTACAAGCGGGAAAGATATTCCGCATATCTGAAGAGCGACTAGTTAGTATTAAGGACCAATTTAGTGAAAATGCTGGAAAGACGGTGTTTTTTGGTAGATTTTTTGCCTTATTGAGGATTTTTGCTTCTCCCCTAGCTGGTATTGCGGAAATGCCATTTGGCAAATTTTTAGTATATAACTTAGCTGGTGCTTCCGCTTGGGCTACTGTAATGGTCACCTTAGCATTTTTTGCGGGCAAAATAGTTTCTCTGGAACAATTGGTTGCTTGGGTGAGCCAATTTGCTATATTGGCCTTAATTATTATGGTTTTAGTGATTGTACTCCCCATTTGGTGGGAGTCACGTCAAGTTAAACATTTAGGCGAGTAGGCAACAAGGTGATGAGAGATTATATCTCTGTCACCTGCTGCCCATACTTACTAGTCCCTGCTGTGTTGGGCCCAAATTCGGGTTGGTAAACCCCAAACATAAATGAAGCCTTCCGCAGCTTTGTGATCAAATTGATCCTCCGCTCCATAGGTTGCTAGGTCTGGTGTGTACAAAGTATTTTGACTCCAACGTCCCACTATAGTAGCATTGCCTTTGAACAGCTTTAGACGTACTACTCCAGAAACTTGGGTTTGTGTTTGCTGTATAAAGGCATCTATAGCATTTTTTAATGGACTATACCAAAGTCCATTATATACGAGCTTAGTATAAGTTTCTTCAAGACCACGCTTGTACTGTGTCACATCAGCAGTCAGAGTCAGACTTTCTAAATCTCGATGGGCATTGATCAATACCAACATAGCTGGTGATTCATAAATTTCCCGCGATTTAATTCCCACCAGTCTATTTTCAATCATATCAATACGTCCAATACCATGATTGCCAGCTATGGCGTTGATTTCTTGAATTAGCTGTACTGGTGTTTTGACGGTTCCATTAATAGTAACGGGAATGCCCTTTTCAAAGCCAATTTCCAGATATTCCGGTTCATTGGGAGCATCACCTACAGCTTTAGTCATTTCATAAATTTCCTCGGGCGGTTCATTAGCTGGGTCTTCTAATATACCAGCTTCTATACTCCGACCTAGTAGATTTTTGTCAATACTATAGGGGGAGGATTTTTTCACAGGTGCTGGAATACCGAATTTTTCACCGTAGGCAATGGTTTCTTCCCTACTCATTCCCCATTCTCTAGCAGGTGCCAGAATCTTTAACCTCGGGTTCAGTGCAGCACAGGAAACATCAAAGCGAACTTGATCATTACCTTTGCCAGTACAACCATGAGCGATCGCATCTGCACCATACTTTTCGGCAGTTTCTACTAGTACCTTAGCGATTAATGGTCTAGCGAGAGCTGTTCCCAGGGGATAGCGATTTTCATAGAGAGCATTAGCTTGAATCGCGGGAAATGCGTAGTCTTGGACAAAACTTTCTTTAACATCTGCTACCAAAGATTCACTGGCACCGGATTTTAAGGCCTTTTCTTTGACTGGCTCTAATTCGTCTCCCTGGCCTAAATCTGCTGCTAGGGTAATAACTTCTTCCACTCCCCACTCATGTTGTAGGTAGGGGATACAAACGGAGGTATCTACTCCACCGGAGTATGCTAAAACAACCTTTTTGGCGCGACCCATTAATTTCTCCAGTTAGAACAACATTGATTGATGATTCTTAAAACATTGCCATTTTAGTATACAATTTACTATAATTAGAGCGTTTATTATCCATCAACAAACCCTGACTTTGGTTGCCATTAAAATCACATTCTAGGTGAACTAGTGTTCTTTAGTGTTATTATTCCCACTTACAACCGACTACCAATTTTACAAAAGTGTCTTACCGCTTTAGAAAACCAGAGTTACACCAGTCAAGTTACAGGTTACGAAGTGGTTCTGGTAGATGATGGATCCACTGATGGCACTTTGGACTGGTTAGCAAAACATCAAGACCTATTTCCCCATGTTCGCTGCTTTCAACAGGATCATGCAGGTCCAGCAGCAGCACGAAACTTAGGAGTGCAAAATTCTATGGGGGATACAATTATTTTTATTGACAGCGATTTAGTAGTTCTATCAAACTTCTTAGATGCTCATAGTGATGCTTTAACTCAAGGAAGGAAAAGACTAGGTGGCGATCGCCTATTTACCTATGGTGCGGTAATTAACACTTGTAATTTTGAGGATCCCACCGCCGAACCTTATAAAATCACGGATTTTTCCGCAGCTTTTTTTGCCACGGGTAATGTAGCAATTCCCAAACACTGGTTAGAGAAAGCAGGTTTGTTTGACACAGGTTTCCAGTTATATGGTTGGGAGGATTTAGAATTAGGTGTGAGGTTAAAAAAACTGGGTTTACAACTAATCAAATGTCCCCAAGCAGTAGGTTATCATTGGCACCCACCCTTTAATTTGCAACAAATTCACAATTTAATTGACAAGGAAATTCAAAGGGGAAAGATGGGGGTTTTGTTTTATCAGAAACATCCCACCTGGGAAGTGAAAATGATGATTCAAATGACGTTCTTTCACCGGTTGCTATGGGGATTACTATCTTTAAACGGGCTATTAAATGAAAAAACCAATGGCTCCCCTGTTGCAGTGGTTAATTGATTTAGGTAAGCCACAGCTTGCTTTAGAAATAGCCAGAATCTTTCTGAACTGGTACAATGTTAAAGGTGTTTATCAGGCTTACAATGATATATTTAAGAGAGCTATTTAGAAATAACATGGTTTAGTCAAGTCTAAACCCCGGTAAACCTGTTCAATATTGCCAGTAATACAGAATGATTACTTAACTATCATTAATCAATTGTAATAGAGCCTCCATGGAAATCTTACCACTCATATCAGTACCCTCCAATAAAGTATCCGCCAAGTCTCGCTTGTGATGATGTAATTCTACAATCTTGTCTTCAATAGTATCCTTTGCTACTAGTCTATAAATAGTAACAGGGCGTTCCTGTCCAATCCTGTGGGCGCGGTCAGAAGCTTGATCTTCAACAGCTGGATTCCACCAGGGATCTGTGTGAATCACATAATCAGCAGCTGTCAAATTTAATCCTGTGCCTCCTGCTTTCAAGCTAATGAGAAATACATCCCCGTCTCCAGCTTGAAAACTGTCCACACTTCTTTTCCTTTCTGCCATGGGCGTACTACCATCTAGATATTGATATTTAATACTTTTCCTCTCCAGATAATTACGGATGATGTGTAAATGATCTACAAACTGACTAAATACTAATGCTTTGTGATGATTTTCCAGCAGTTCCGCCAGCAGTTCACCCAGCAACTGTAATTTAGAACTAGATAAATTAATATCAGGCATGACCAAACTGGGACTACAGCAAGCGCGACGTAATCTCATAATTTCTGCCAGAACTTGCAAATGCTTTCTACCCGGATCTGCATCACTTTCATTCAGTTTGGAAATGGCTTGACGACGTAAAGCTTCATAAAACATCTTTTCCTCCCGACTCAATTCTACATGAAGGAGAATTTCCGTACGAGAAGGTAACTCTTGCAACACTTGACTTTTTGTCCGCCGCAGCAAAAATGGCTGAATTAGTTTTTTCAGTTTATTTCTCGCTTGTTTGTCTTGATGTTTTTCAATTGGTGTAGAAAACCGCTGATTAAAGCTATCAAAAGAACCCAATAACCCAGGATTAATAAAACGGAACAAATTCCATAATTCACCCAAATGATTCTCAATGGGGGTTCCAGTAGTAATTAACTTAAAATTACCTTTGAGACCCATTGCAGCTTGGGAACGTTTAGTATGCAGGTTTTTGATAGCTTGAGCTTCATCTAGAACTATGGTTTGCCATTCTACCTGAGATAGCATTCTAGCCACATCATCCTGTTGCAGTAAACCATAACTACATACCAACATATCTAAGGGTTGTAACTGGTCCAATAATTTTTGCCGACTAGAAATAACTGGTATCTCCTCTCCATCTAAATCTTTGTCAGGTAACATGCGATCGCTAATACGAGTGTTGGCACCGAACTGAATAACATTGAGGGTAGGAGCAAATTTATTTGCTTCCACGACCCAGTTCATGCACACAGAAGTTGGGGCAATAATTAAGGTTGGTCCAGCGTAGGCATTTCTAGTAATAATAGCTAATGCTTGTATGGTTTTGCCCAGTCCCATTTGGTCAGCCAAACAAGCTCCTACACCCCAATGGGCTAATCGTGCTAACCAGCAAAAACCTTCCATCTGATAGTCCCGCAGTTCTGCTTGAAATGTTGATGGTAGTTCTGGTTGCAGGCTTTGCACTTCTTTAAGACGGCTGATATGCTGTTTCCAATGTTTATCTGCTTTCAAGTTACCTACATTATCCACAAATTCTTCTAGGTTAGATGCAGCTAGAGGATGAAACATCAGTTTCTTACCATGTTTTTCTGAAAAAAGTCGTAGCTCATCCAGTTGTTTTCGAAATACTTCACTTAACGCTAAAAATTCACCATCACCCATAGGAATAAACCGACCAGGGGTTTTCTCAAGTAATTGTAAGAGTTGCTCCATATCCAAAACTAGGTCTTCGCTCAATTTCAATTCACCAGTTGCAGCAAACCAATCTTTTTGGCGTTCAATAGATAGGTTAAAGTCTTTCAAGTCAGCATGATAGCTAACACGCATTTTTTCACCTTGAGGCCATTCTACAACTATCTTATCCTTTAATGCTTGTAATTCCAGTAGCAGTTCCAAACAGTTATCTGGGTCCTCTATTAGCCATTCGCTCCCTTGTTCGTTAACACTCATTAAAGTAGGACAGTTATCAATAACATATTGGGCCAGTTCCCTTTCTTGAGATAAATTACGTCTAGTTTGTAACCGTTTACCCCCTATTTCCGCAATTACCGTCTCTCCACCAATACCCGGATGAAAGTATGGTCCACCTTCAGTAAAGGGATGTGATAGTAGGCTAACCTTTAAACCCGTATTAGTGGGTAACAAATGAATATAGGGTAGAGTTTGAGCGGGCAATTCTTCTATACCCTCCACATTCCCACTGATATCAGAATGAACAGTAACAATCCCAGAAACACCATTGATAGCTGCCAAAATATTTTTCTCAGCAATCCTAGGAACAGTCAACTTATTTTCATAACCCAAAATCTCTCCTATGCGCCTATGTTCAGGTGTAATTTCAATGACTTTAATGCGGGTGGGAGTTTCCTTGATACAAGTAATATTGTCGGTTGTTATTTTGGGTGATAATTCTATGGTTAAATGATCTTGACCATCTTTTTTTACTAAAAATTCCATCTCTCCTTTTACTATTTCTACCCGAATATTAGGAGCATCTTCCCAAAATACTAGGGGATGTCCAATTAAAGCTAAAATTGCCCTTTCGTTGAACTGATACTCAGATTTATTGTGGTAACTTCTATAATTAGAGACTTCAATACAGCTACAGACTTTTACATCTTGGAATGTGATATAGTTTAGCTCTGATAAGTTTGTACTCAAACGTCTCAGGGCGATTTGACGACCTTTACTCCATTCTCCCTTCACAGTATTTTTCTGTTCCTTGGGTTGTAAAAAACATTTGCCAGAATCAAATTTTACTAACCAGACCAAACGCGTTCCTGTGTCCGATTGGTTGATAGTCTGGGATTCTTTTTGCATCCCTGCCAAAGCTTGTAGGCGAATCTCCCATTCTTCCTGGGGTTGTAATATATCGACTATAGTTTCAATATTGGTGTATTCCTGTAGAGTTTGTGCTCTTATTTGGTAATTACTATGAGGGTCAATTCGAGCTAACAAATTTGCCGCTTCTATGGCTAACCAGTGATAACCAGAGAAGACAGCACTGCTGTATAATTTTTGTAATACCTTGGGTAGAAGCTTTCTGGCAACTTCAATATCTAGCCAGTAGATACATAGTGAGTAGAATAGTAACTCTAAACTGTTTTTTCCCTTCAGGGATGTAAAATTTGCTTCTTCGAGTAAAGTTTTTTTGGCACTGATATTGCCCTGATGAACCTGCAGTAAGACGGTTAGGTTTTTATAAATTAAACTCAGAAAATGACTTGACTGACTCAGTATATTTGCATACTCCTCTGCCTTGCTCAGAGATTTTGCTGAACCCTCCTTTAGCAGGGCTAGAATAAAGAATAATCCCGCTATGGAATTAAAATATATTTGGTGTTTGCCAATCATTTTTCGTTGAGTTTCTAGTCCATCGGAATAGTATTGAATGGCTTGATCATTTTTTCCTTGCAGGAAACTTAACCAACCCCAAAAACCATTATTCCTGGTAATAGAAACATCCTTTATATGTTTTAAACTTTCTTCTGCTTCTTCTGTACAGGCCCTGAGCAAAAATTGCTCTATTAGTATTGAATATGTATGATTCGACGAGTGTTTACCCGAATTCTCACATTCCTCTTCTAAGAGACAAAAAACCTCTTGACAATTAGATAAATTTAGTGCTGAATTAAATAGAATATTGGTCATGAAGATCTCATATAGTTCCGGTGGCAACTTAACAAACCACGTGGGATCAAAAGGATTGTTACACACTTCCTCTGATACATAATTAATGAGTTTTTTTGTAGATTCGTATTCACCTTTTAGATGATGATAGTCATCAATTTGTTTATAGACAAAATCCGTGTCTCCACGATAGATGCCAATGCGAATTTCTCTAACACACTGGTGCAGGTTGGCAAAACTTCTCCTACCTTTTATAAGGGCGTTACGAATTGGTAGTTTCTCCTCTACAGCTGCAACTAATAGTTCAAAATTTTCCGTTTCTATGGTATGACGAATCACACCTTCTTTAATCAGAGGATGGCATTCAACAATATTTTTAGGTCCTTGCACCAAGAGATCCTGCTCTGCTAGGCTATCAACCTGGCGATTGAGAGACTTAGCATTCCACGGAACATTTCTCTCGTCGGACAAACTAGCAGCAACCAAACAGGGTAAAATCGAGCTTTTGTCTATTTTTTCATAAATTATGGAAAGTATTTGCAGTATGTTCTGATGAGCAGAAGATAACTTTAGGTAGTTTTCAAGAAGATCGGCCTGTTTGTTTTTTGTGGGAGATCTGTGATTGGTCATATTAATTTAGATTTTATTGGAGTGGATATGCAAAGTTTGATGTGGATTAGACAATTGAGATACAGTTGCAAATCATATAAAAGCTTTGTCATAGTAGGAATTTTGCACACAGGCAAAAAGTCTGAGATGTTGATGGACTACCGACTCAAGCTGTACTAACCTTACCGCTAGTATCGTAAAAATAACCCCTATTCCAGATGGTAACATAAACAGTATGAAAAGGAGGTGGTTTTTCTGATTTTTAAACCTAGTTTTAAAAATGAAAATTGTTGGAATTCCCGGACAGGAGTGGCACAATTGGCCAAGATTGTGCTATCCTAGTTTAGTTGATTAAATTCCGCACATCCAGGGATTCGGGTGTTTCCGCTGTAGAAATACGCCTGGATGGAGGTTTAACCCGAATAGGAGTGATTAAACATGCCCGTAGTTTCTTTGGCTCAAATGATGGAGTCAGGAGTTCACTTTGGTCATCAAACCAGACGTTGGAACCCCAAAATGTCTCCCTATATATACACTGCTCGTAATGGAGTACATATCATTGACTTAGTGCAAACAGCACAGTTGATGGATGATGCATACAATTATATGCGAAGTCAAGCAGAGCAAGGAAAAAAGTTCCTGTTTGTAGGCACAAAAAGACAAGCAGCAGGGATTATTGCCCAAGAAGCTAACCGTTGTGGTTCTCACTATATTAACCAGCGTTGGTTAGGTGGAATGCTCACCAACTGGGCAACGATTAAAACCAGAGCAGACCGTCTAAAAGATTTAGAGCGACGAGAAGAAAATGGTGCCTTAGATTTATTGCCTAAGAAAGAAGCATCAATGCTGAGGCGAGAAATGTCTAAGTTACAGAAATACCTGGGTGGCATTAAGAATATGCGAAAAGTACCCGATGTGGTGATAATTGTTGACCAACGACGGGAGTATAATGCTGTTCAGGAATGTCAAAAACTGAGTATTCCCATTGTTTCTATGCTGGATACCAATTGTGATCCAGATACGGTAGATATTCCTATTCCAGCTAATGATGACGCTATTCGCTCTATTAAGCTGATTGTAGGCAAATTAGCGGATGCCATTTATGAAGGTCGTCATGGTCAACTGGAAGTAGAACCTGATTATGAGGATTACGACATTCCTGAGGAAGATTACGAAGATGAGGAACCGGGTTATGTAGATCATTTCTCAGATGACGATGATGAAGAATAATAAAAAATTGAGAGTTTGGGATCAGGTAGATCACTTGATCCCATAATCCCAAAACTTATCAACCTGGTAACTCTTGTCGTGACAATTAACAACGTAATTAACTAAGTATTCAATCGCAACAAAATTGAGGGAACATGGCAGAAATATCAGCAAAACTCGTGCAAGATCTACGCCAGAAAACTGGTGCAGGCATGATGGACTGTAAAAAAGCTCTAAATGAAACTCAGGGCAATATAGACGAAGCTATAGATTGGCTCAGGAAAAAAGGTATTGCTTCAGCAGGAAAGAAAAGCGATCGCGTGACTGCAGAAGGGTTAGTAGACATCTACACCACACCGGATAGAAGTGGGGGAGTGCTAATAGAAGTTAACTGCCAAACAGATTTTGTAGCTAGGAATGACGCTTTTAAGTTATTAGTTAAGAACTTAGCTAAACAGGCGGTAAATGCTGACAATGTGACCTCTTTGCTGGCCCAACCGTATATTGAAAATACTGATGTGACGGTAGATGACTATATAAAGGAGACCATTGCCACCTTGGGTGAAAATATTCAGGTGCGTCGCTTTGTGAACTTTTCTTTAGAAGGTGCACCCGGAGTGATAGATGGATATATTCATACTGGTGGTAGAGTAGGTGTGTTAGTTTCCATTGGTGTTTACACAGAAACCGCTGCAAAAAACGAAGAAGTGCAAAGCTTGGCTAGGAACACCGCTATGCAAGTAGCAGCTTGTCCCAATGTTGAATATGTAAGTGTGGATAAAATTCCTGACCAGGTTGTCCAAAAGGAAAAAGAGATTGAAATGGGTAAGGAAGATCTGGGTAATAAGCCAGAAAACATTAAAGAGAAGATTGTCCAAGGAAGAATTGACAAACGTCTGAAAGAAATGACCTTGTTAGATCAGCCTTATATCCGGGATCAAAATATTTCCGTGGCAGAACTAATCAAGCAAGTGGAATCAAAACTGTCAGAACCAATCATAGTACATCAGTTTGTGCGTTATATCTTAGGTGAAGGCATTGAGAAGCAAGAAAGCAACTTTGCCCAAGAGGTAGCTGCTCAAATTGGTGCTAAGTAATTTGGTTGTGAGTAGAGCAATATCAAGACTTGCTCCACACCAACCCATATCAGGTTAACTGCACCGAAACAAACCCTAGATTATATTAGGATAAACTGAAACCTCCCGGATTGATCTGGGGGGTAACTCCGACTTATTATGACTTATTATATGTATGACAAGAACAGTAGAGCGAATAGAAGAAGACATCAACAAGTTAAAACAAAACTTTAGTTCTGTGGCAACAGAACTGCAAAAAAATTATGCTGATTATTTAGTTCAATTAGGAGAATCCACACACAAACAATTAATTTTAGCTGTTTACCATTTATGTACCAAGGGATATGCAGAGAAGTTCTTACATCTATCCCTTAACCAACGTCAACAACTACAACAAAGTGCCCGTCAACTGGGAAGAAAAGCTGCCCAACAACTACTGGTTTACTTAGAAATCAAGAGACCGGAGAATATGGAAAATACAGAAAATCCACCATTGGAGGTTCCCCAGGTAAAATCCTTAGATTTTTCTAATCCCATAGAAGTGGTACAATGGCATCGGAATGTAGAAGAGGGAATACAAAACACACTAAAGACAGTTTCCTTAGAAGCTAACCTTCTGCTGCAAAAAGCAGGACTTTTACCCAAGAAATTACCAGAACCAATTTTAGCAGCAGCAGCTTCAGAAGCAACCACAGAAGTAATAGCAGGACCACCAAATTTGTTAAACTTGGTCATAGAAATTACTAATGAAAAAGAATCGGAAGATTCCACCTTAACCCAGTTAGTTACCGTCAATTTGCGATTGGGAGATATTGAATTTGCCGATCAGAAACTCTTGGAAAAGAGTAAGCAAATTCGTGTTATTTTGCTGCAAATTAACAAGTTAGCTAAGGAGTATAATAAAAAACATCAAGAATTAAAAATAGCCCAAGCAGAGTCCGCTTGGCGCGCTAGTTGGTTTGACGATATTTGATGATGATATTGAATCAATTAAGTTAATTGATAACTATGACTAATCAAACACCTGACTGGATAAGACTGTATAAGGCATTATCAATAGAAGCCGATTCCGGTTTTGGGGATTTGGTAGGTAAAAAATACCGCTTTAGTGAATTTATTAGTTTAACCTTTAGCCAGTTTCCACAGGGTTTACCAGGGGAAGAGAAATTACATTGGGATTATATAACCTCTCAATTTATCCAATATCCCCATTTAGCTATAGAAATTCGAGAGAAACTAGTCAAAGACTTAGGAACCTATCTGGGTGAGTTACAAGACCGATTACAATCTCAACTAGAACCAGATATGGAATCATTCCTACGGGAAAATCAACCAACTACCACCAAATTGGTGAAAACCACTCCCATTGTCAATGAAGTTAACCAGAAACCAGCTCCAAAAATCGATCAAAAACTTCGTGACTTAGCCGAAATTGGCATTAAAAGAGCAGAAAATCTGTACCGGTTAGAATTGGAAACCGTCAGAGATCTGCTGTTTTATTATCCACGGGATTATATTGATTATGCACGTCAGGTAAATATTAGAGAATTAAAAGGAGGTGAAACAGTAACCATCATTGGGGAGGTCAGACGTTGTAATTGTTTTACCAGTCCCAAAAACCAGAAATTGTCCATTTTAGAACTGATGTTAAAAGACCAAACCGGACAAGTAAAGGTTAGTAGATTTTACGCTGGTTCTCGCTTTAGTAGTAAAGGTTGGCAAGAAGGTTTAAAGCGACGTTATACGCCTGGTACTTTAGTTGCAGCTTGTGGTTTAGTCAAGCCTAGTAAATATGGACTAACATTAGATAATCCAGAAATAGAAGTCTTAGCCAATTCCGGGGATGCTATAGACTCTTTCACCATTGGTAGGGTCGTACCAATTTATGGTTTAACAGAGGGTGTGGTTGCTAACGCAGTCAGACAAGCAGTAATGGCAGTTTTACCATCTGTCAAAAGTTTACAAGACCCTTTACCACCTGGTCTACGTAAAAAATACAACTTAATTGAATTAAAACAGGCAATCCCTAACATTCATTTTCCCCAAGATAGTGATACCCTGAAAATGGCTAAGAGGAGGTTAGTATTTGATGAATTTTTTTACTTACAAGTAGGTTTATTACAAAGGCAAAAACAAGCCAAAGCTAACCAAACTGGTCCTATTCTTGCACCTAGTGGCAAATTATTGGATCAATTTCATGAAATTTTACCTTTTAAATTTACTAAAGCCCAAGAAAGAGTAATTAATGATATCCTCAATGACTTACAAAAGTCCACAGCCATGAACCGTTTGGTACAAGGTGATGTAGGTTCAGGTAAAACCGTTGTTGCTGTAGTTGCCATTTTAGCAGCCATTCAATCAGGTTATCAAGCAGCCTTAATGGCACCTACAGAAGTATTAGCAGAACAACATTATCGAAAATTAGTAACTTGGTTTAATCTTTTGCACTTACCAGTAGAATTACTAACGGGATCCACTAAAACTAGCAAAAGAAGAGAAATTCACTCCCAATTAGAAACCGGAGAATTACCTCTTCTGGTGGGAACTCATGCTTTAATTCAAGACAAGGTGAAATTTCACCGTTTAGGTTTAGTTGTAATTGATGAGCAGCACCGATTTGGGGTAGAACAAAGGGCTAAATTACAACAAAAAGGTGAACAACCTCACGTCCTAACCATGACTGCTACACCCATTCCCAGAACTTTAGCATTAACAGTACATGGAGATTTGGATGTAAGTCAAATTGATGAGTTACCACCGGGAAGACAACAAATCAAAACTTCTCTCCTCACAGGTCATCAAAGACCACAAGCTTACGATTTAATTAGAAGAGAAATTGCCCAAGGTAGACAAGTATATGTAGTTTTACCCCTGGTGGAAGAGTCAGAAAAATTAGATTTACGTTCAGCTATAGATGAATATCAAAAATTACAAGAAACTGTTTTCCCCAATTTTCAAGTGGGATTATTACATGGAAAAATGACTTCCACAGAAAAAGAAGAAGCTATTAATAAGTTCCGAGATAACCAAACCCAAATTTTGGTTTCTACTACTGTGGTAGAAGTAGGGGTAGACGTACCTAATGCTACTGTAATGTTAATTGAACATGCGGAGAGATTTGGACTATCCCAGTTACACCAACTGCGGGGGCGCGTAGGTAGAGGTATGGACCAGTCCTATTGTCTCTTAATGAGTAGTTCCAGAAACCCAGATGCTCAACAACGATTGAAGGTTTTAGAGCAGTCACAAGATGGGTTTTTTATTTCTGAAATGGATATGCGCTTTCGCGGTCCAGGAGAGGTCATGGGAACTCGTCAATCTGGAGTAGCAGATCTTACTCTCGCTAGTTTAGTGGAAGATGAGGAAGTATTACTCTTAGCGCGACAAGCAGCGGAGAAGGTGATTGACATGGATGTTAGTTTAGAGCGTTGGCCGTTAATGAAGGATGAGTTACAGTACAGGTATAAGCGTTTAATGGGGGGAGCAATTTTGACCTAGTGTTAATTTTTGTTTGTCATGCTAATGCAAAAAATGCCTTACACCAGTCATCACCATTGATAAACCCAGCTCGTCAGCAGATTTAATTGAATCTTGGTCTCGTAAACTTCCTCCTGGTTGCACAATAGCAGTAATACCAGCAGCAGCAGCTGTTCTCACTGTATCATCGAAGGGGAAAAAACCGTCACTAGCTAAAACAGCTCCTTTAGCTCCTGCTCCCGCTTGTTCTAGAGCTATTTTGGTTGAACCAACCCGATTCATTTGCCCTGCACCCACACCTAAAGTTGTTCTCTGTTTACTGATTACAATAGCATTAGATTTGACGTGCTTGCAAACTTTCCAAGCAAATAATAACTCTGCTAATTCTTCTAAAGTAGGTTTAACTTTAGTAACAACCTGCCATTTAGAACTATCAGCAATTGTGTCATCAGCAGTTTGTACTAGAAGACCACCTGCTATTGCTTTGACTGTTTCCTTTGGTCCACTTAATAGATCTGGTAAAATTAAGACTCGGAGATTACCCTTTTTATTTAAAATCGCTTGTGCTTCTTGATCGCAGTCCGGGGCAACTACGCACTCTAAAAATGTCTTAGTTAGTTCCCATGCGGTTGGAGTATCAATAGGGCGATTGAGGGCAACAATTCCACCAAAAGCCGATATACTGTCAGCATTGTAGGCATTTTGATAAGCGGCAAAAATAGTATCAGCTTCAGCAGTTCCACAGGGATTATTATGTTTAATAATTGTCGCTGCTGGTAGATCTGTAAATTCAGCAATAATTTGTCTAGCAGCTTCTAAATCTACTAAATTATTATAACTAAGTTCCTTACCTTGCAACTTTATTGCTGTAGTCCAACCAGTTGGGTTACTACCTGTCCCATACCAAGTTGCAGGTTGATGAGGATTTTCACCATAACGTAGTGTTTGAATTCGCCTACCCGAAATATTGTAGTTTTCTGTCAAGTCATTTTTGGATAAACTGGGATTTTCTATCTCTGAGAGATAAGTTGCGATCGCATGGTCATAACTAGCTGTGTGCAAAAAACCCTGCAATGCGCACTTGCGACGAAATTCCCAGGAAGTTGACCCATGTTGACGTAATTCTTGTAAATACTCATTATATTGCTCAGGATCACACAACACAGTTAAGTTAGGGAAGTTCTTAGATGCAGCGCGTAACATTGCCGGACCGCCAATATCAATTTGTTCTACTGCATCTGCGAGGGTAACACTTGGTTGGGCAATAGTTTCCCTAAAAGGGTAAAGGTTGACGACTACCAGATCAATGGGACGAATTTCATTAGCTGCCAAATCTGTGAGGTCTTGTGCAACATCTCGCCGCGCCAGAATCCCACCGTGTATCCGAGGATGGAGGGTTTTTACCCGACCACCTAATATTTCTGGTGACCCAGTATATTCTGAAACTTTAGTAACAGGTATCCCAGCATTTTTGAGGGTTTTAGCAGTTCCTCCACTACTGATGATATCAAAATCAAATTCTTCTACTAGGGTTCGAGCCAGATTAATTATATTTGTTTTGTTTGATACACTCAGCAATGCTAGACGCGCCATAATTCCC